>NZ_CANLFB010000003.1 GCF_947489755.1 uncultured Psychromonas sp. | reverse complement strand
AAAGCTTATGATTATCAGTATAAAATGATCTGATCGCTACTTTATTAAAAAGTTCAATTTATAATGATCTTGCCGTACGAGTTGGGCTGTAGATGATGGCATATTATTATTCTTTATATATTCAGATAATTAGCCATTATATTTATCACACTTTGTTACTTTGTTCGATGCGATTTTATTGTTAAGGTTAATAACCTGATGATTTAGTTAATTTATGGCTAAATTTAAAGCTAAAATTCTGTTTTCAAAGCTTAAAGTTGAAAATATATTAAAGCTATTCCTGAATATAAGTATTGGAGTTGTTGATGATCAAATTCGCTGTCATTGGTACTAATTGGATCACAGAAAAATTTATTCAAGGCACACTCAATCCCCCGCAAGGCTATAAACAGGTGATGCAATTGAGCGCTGTTTATTCACGAGGGTTAACTAGAGCACAAACGTTCGCAGAAAAATTTTCTATCGCTGACACTATTATTGAGACTTTCGATGATTTACAACAACTTGCGACTTCAACCAATATAGATGCGGTTTATATAGCAAGCCCTAACTCTCTTCATTATCAACAAAGCAAACACATGTTAGAGAATGGTAAGCATGTTATTTGCGAAAAACCATTAAGCTCAACTTACCAAGAAGCGCTAGACCTGTATAAAATAGCCAAAGAAAACAAGGTTATTTTCTTTGAAGCTTATATGACCGCTCATTTACCTAATTTTACTGTTATTCAAGATGCGCTGCCTAAGTTAGGGAAAATTCGGAAAGCACACATCCATTATTGTCAGTATTCATCTCGATACCCTGCTTATTTAGAGGGCAAAAAACCGAATACTTTTGACCCTACTTTTTCTAACGGTTCGATCATGGATATTGGTTATTATTGTGTTGCTTTAACCACCGCACTCTTTGGTAAACCAATTGCTGTTAAAGCACAAGCTATTTTATTAGATTCAGGCGTTGATGGTTGTGGTAGCGTACTATTAGATTATGGCGACTTTTGTGTGACGATTGATCATTCTAAAATATCAGCGTCAAACCAATATAGTGAAATTCAAGGTGAAGCAGGTTCATTATTGATAAAACATGTCGGTCAATGCGAACAAATAATTCACCAAAATCATTCTCTCCCGTCTGATACTGAAGTTGATTTAACACAACCTCAATCAGACAATAGTATGTCCTATGAAAGTCTTGCATTTGTTAAGCAAATTACGCAGGCAAAAATAAGCCCTATTTTTGAACAACGTTCATTATTGACCGCTCAAATCATTAATGAAGTACGTAAACAGACAGGCGTGGTATTTCCAGCAGATAAAGAATAGTGCTAATAAATAGCTGATAAGGTTAATAGGGAAAACATTAAATACTTAAGCCATTTTTCTTTATTGAATGGCTTATTCATCTACTGTGAAATTGTTAGTATTGATGCGCTAACGCCCAAAATACTGATCAATCATTGCTTCTAAATTATTTTCAAGCTCATCTTCAAAGTGGGCATAACTTTCACCCAGTACTGTCAGATATTTTTCTGCTTGGTCTTGGGTTAATGCTTTATTATTGAGTTGGAAATTCATTTCCCCTAAGGTTTTATCAAAACGAGGCTCAATAAACCATGTTAGATATTCGACCGAGCAAGCTTGTAATTGTGTTTGCGCAAATTGACAAAATTCAACAACATGCTCCATTCCTTCAGGGCCTAAAGATCCGGGTTCAATTCTAAATATTACGGTCATTTTTCTATTTTCTGGAAAAGCATTAGTTGCTAACATTTTGATCCTTGAAATGTTTTGTTAAATCATCAGTGCGACTGCAACAGCCAGATGAGAATGAGGATAAAGTATATATGTAAATACTGAAATTAATAAAAATACAGTAGAGTAAAAATACAATAAAGAAAATCGTTTATAACAAGTTTCCAAAAGTCTCTGCGAGTTTCGTTAAGTCACTCTCTGAAATAACTTCTACATGGTCACTGCTGACGACTTTCCCATTCAACACTAAAACAGTACGAGGATATCCGTGTCCACCTAGCGCTTCAATCAATGTTTGATGGTCTGCATCAATATAAATACCCTTCTCTTTTTGAGCCGTTAATTGTAGTACTTCTAATTGATTTTCTGCCATAAGATTGAAAAATGCTTGAATATTAACTTGTTGCTCAGTGCAATCAGAACACCAACTGGCCAGCACATTTAGTACAAAACTTTGTTTGTTTTGTACTTTTTCATAAAACGTAGCCGCTAAAATAGAGCGTAAGGTATTAGACATAATATTTTCCAAAATAAGATTAAGAATATTCACTGGCAGTCATCATATTCAGTAATGGTTTGTATTGTAAATAAAAAATAGCACATATGTACCAATTATCTATCCTAAACTCGAATAATCAATGTAGTCTATTCACATGAAATTAAACGTATTTATGATATTTAATCATTAAATATCATTGCTAATGGCAAATATAAACTTAACAACATTCACTTCATGTTTTTAATACATTACAAAACAGAGTTTGTTATACTGCGCGATTATTTTATAGCGTACAAATTAGGGTGTGATTATGAGTGTTGATGCAGCAGGTTTATCTGCAAATCTATTAAAAGCAGTTAAAGCATGTGGTTATTCAAAACTAACCCCAATCCAACAACAAGCAATTCCAATTATTAAAGCAGGCCACGACGTATTGGCAAGCGCACAAACTGGAACAGGTAAAACAGCAGCATTTACTTTACCTTTGTTGGATATCTTAGCTAAAAATCAACCTGACAATATTGGTCGTTCTCGTACCATTAAAGTACTTATTCTGACTCCGACGCGAGAACTTGCATTGCAAGTTGCAAAAAACGTTGAACAATATAGTCAGTTTCTACCTTTAACATCAGGTGTTGTTACAGGCGGTGCAAACGTATCTCCTCAAACGATAATGCTAAAACAAGGCGTCGACATTTTAATCGCAACACCAGGACGATTAATTGAACATGTCAATGCAAGACAAGTTGATTTAGCACACATCAAGCATTTAGTGCTAGACGAAGCAGACCGTATGCTAGATATGGGCTTTTTAACTGATATTCAACAAATTACTGACATCATTAAACAAAAGCATCAAACATTAATGTTTTCAGCAACTTTTTCAAATAAAGTAAAAACACTTGCGAATAAGTTATTACATACACCTAAAAATATTGAAACCTCTAAGCAGAATTCAACCTCAGGTAAAGTTAAGCAACAAGTGTACTGGGTGAGTGAAGTCCGTAAACGTGAATTATTATCTGAATTGATTGGTGTCAAAAACTGGAAACAAGTCTTAGTTTTTGCAGGTACGAAAGAAAGCGCTAACTTACTCGCACAAGAATTAAAGTTAGATGGTATTAAAGCAGCGCTTTGTCATGGTGATAAAACTCAAGGTGCACGAAATAAAGCGATTCAACAATTTACTGAAGGTAGTGTCCGTGTATTAGTTGCGACTGATGTTGCGGCTCGTGGATTAGACATTCCAGATTTACCACATGTTGTCAATTTCCACTTACCGTTTTTAGCTGAAGATTATGTTCATCGTATTGGCCGAACGGGTCGTGCAGGGAAAAGTGGACATGCTATTTCATTAGTAAGCCCTAAAGATGAGCAATTTTTAGATAATATTGAATCATTGATCGGTAGAAAGTTCGATCGTATTGTTTACCCGGGGTATGAATTTGATAGTGCAACGGAAGTACAACAAGATGGGAAGACCTTCAAAAAGAGTCGTTATAAAGCAACACAAGAACGCAACCAATTAATCGAAAAACGTAAGTCAGAAAGTAAACCTTCTGTTGTACGTAAAGCAAAAAACAAAGCGAGAAAAGCAAGGTAAGCCCTTTAGCTGTATTCGTTAAATTAACTGTCTTCGAAAAATCACTTTAGTTACCTGCCCTTAGTTATTAAGGAAAGGTAACTAAGGTGCTCATCTCACCACAAAATATCGTTTAATTTATAAACAAAAAAACTGAATAACAACGTTCTCTTCCCATTAAAACTAAATTAATCCTAATGTTCCTGTGATCTGATCGTTATTACTAGTAAGGTAAAAAGACATAATCGATGTTATATCCATCAGCCTTCAAGGTATAAAGATAAAGCGCTAACGGGTGAAATTGAGCCTTAATAACAAAGAATGTGGTTGCCTCATGCCTTGTTCTGATGTCCGTGTTAACGACTAAATAATGAATCTTGATTGGTAATGGATATATATAACATAGAAACATCAATTATTTATTTGTAATACAATAGGCTTGATAAATCAATTAATCAGAACTAGCTCACACCTTTTGACAAGCAACTTTTATTATTTCCATTATAATAAATTCCAACACTTATTGGAGAAAATATGATCACTTTAGGCGAGTACATAATTGAAAAACAGCATGATTTCCCAGAAGCTAGCGGGGAATTAACAGGTTTATTAGGGGCTATTCGTTTAGCTTCTAAAATTGTTAACCGTGAAATTAATAAAGCAGGTATTGCCAATATTATTGGTTCAACCGGTGTTGAAAATATTCAAGGTGAAACACAACAAAAATTAGATTTATATGCAAATGACAAATTCAAAGCAGCACTTGAAGCGCGTGGAGAAGTTTGTGGTGTTGCGTCAGAAGAAGAAGATGATTTTGTTAGCTTTGACAGTGATCGAGGCGTCAATAGTAAATATGTTGTATTAATGGATCCACTTGATGGTTCTTCTAACATCGATGTAAATGTTTCAGTCGGTACTATATTCTCAATATATAGACGTATAAGCCCTGTCGGCACACCTGTTGTATTAGAAGACTTTCTACAACCTGGTATTAAACAAGTTGCTGCAGGTTATGTTATCTACGGTTCTTCAACAATGCTTGTTTATACTACAGGTAATGGTGTTCATGGATTTACATGTGACCCTTCTTTAGGTGTTTTCTATTTATCACATGAAAATATGAGACAGCCAACATCAGGTAATTGTTACTCGATTAATGAAGGTAATTATTTAAAATTCCCATTGGGCGTTAAAAAATACATTAAATTCTGTCAAGAAATTGTTCCTGAAGATAACCGTCCTTATACATCTCGTTACATCGGCTCATTAGTCGCAGATTTCCACCGTAACTTATTGAAGGGAGGCATATTTATGTACCCTTCGACTGCCCAAGCGCCTGAAGGTAAACTACGTTTATTATATGAATGTAATCCTATTGCATTCTTAGCTGAACAATCAGGTGGTATCGCAAGCACAGGTGCTAAGCGTATTATGGAAATTGATCCAACTGAACTACATCAACGTGTACCCTTCATGTGTGGTAGTGCTGATATGGTAAAAGCCGCTGAAAAAATGATACAAGACAATCCTGAAGATTAATTAGATTTAATGATTCAGTAGATATCTATCTCACTATATAAAATACCAAACTAATGTTTGGTATTTTTTTATCTTCACCTTATGTCATTAGTATCATAATTGAATCGATTATACGTTTCATATTCATCACAGAAAAATGATTCACTAAAACTACAAGCTATTATAAATTACGGTTTACCTTAAGCTGTACATAGTAAAAAAATGAATAATTTACCCTAAAGTAAGTTCAAAGATAATCAGTGATATAATTAGTTAACAATGCTTGATGAGATATAGGGGCTGATATCGCACTATAGACTTCTGAATTTGTAGATTTGAAGATAAAGGTTAAAGTAAGTCCCCTTTCAGATAAAACAAGCATTTCACATTTATTTAAATCATTACAATTAGAATCGAAAATACTCTCAGGTTATTGCGAACAAAGCTGAATTGTATGACTTATTAACGGGATTTAATTTGTCGTCATCAATAAAAGCAATCAGTATCAACACTAAATCAAAATGGCCATCTAGTATTAGATATCTAAATATTGTTACGTGATATGTCCCAGAAAATTGGCATCAAAACAGTATCAGCTGAACGATACAACCTAAACAACACGGCTACAAATCACATCATCACGTCTATTTTATTATCTTCATACATAGGAGCAATGGACGGAGTGAGGATAACTTCAACATCAAAACAATAATCTTTGATGCTGAAATTAATGATGATTGATTAAATGTTATTTTTAACTACTTGGCTATTATTTTCGTCAGTATGAGGGTTTAAACCATCAACAATAACCGCACAAGCCGCATCGCCAGTAATATTAAGCGCCGTTCGGATCATGTCAAAAATCCTATCTAAAGCAAATAAAAGTGGTAGGCCTTCAATCGGAATACCTGCGGCTAATAATACAGCTACCACTAAGAACGAAGGTCCAGGTACACCAGCTTGTCCAATCGCACCTATTGTCGCTGTAAAAATAATCGCAGCATAAGCAGCAAAACTTAAATCAACATTAAATACTTGAGCAAAAAATACAGCTACTAAACCATAGTAAATAGCATTGCCACTCATATTAATTGTCGCACCAAGAGGCAATACAAAAGACGCGGTTGAATTATTAACATTTAACTCTTTTTCAACCGTGTCCATGGTTACCGGTAAAGTAGCCATACAAGACGCAGTAGAAAGTGCAACAACTTGAGGACGCTTCATAGCGGATAAGAATCGACGAACAGGGACATTAGAAAACAGTTTGATCAATAAAGGATAAAAGCCAAAACCAAAAATCAAAATTGCAATAACATAAACAATGAAGAGCTTCATGACCATAGTCAACACATCAAACCCAAAGGTACCAACAGCTTCAGCCATCAAACCAAATACACCAATAGGCGCAATGCGCATCACCACATTAATCATCCATACAAACGCATCAACTAAGCCAGATAGCGCAGACATTAATGGTGCCGATTTATTACGATCTACTTTAGATAATGCAATCCCTAAAAATAAACAAAAAACTAAAATTTGTAGAATATTCGCATTATTAAGCGATTGAAAAATATTAGTTGGAATCATCCCTAATACAGTAGCAAAGAAGCCTGGCACATCCCCCTTATCTGCATATTCATTTGAAAACATCGAATGCATACTACTTAAATCGATACCAACACCCGGTTTAAATAACTCACCTAAACCGATTGCGAGGGCAACAGCAGCAGCTGATGTCAGCATAAAGAAAGCAAAAGTACTAAGTCCTATTTTTCCTGCCGCTGGGCTATCACCTAAGTTAGCGGCTCCGGTAATAATGGCAACCGCAACAAGGGGGATCACTAACATTTTAATCAGATGAATGAAATAGCACCAAGAGGTGCAAATATATCGGCACTGGGCCCCATATAAACACCGACAACCGTCCCTATCACCATAGCGATAACAACTTGAGCACCAATGTTAGAGAATAAACTTTTCTTAATGTTAACCACACGTAGTCCTTATTTTTAATTTACTTTTATAATTTTAAAAAATTACTTGAATTCATACAGTAAGTGCATCAATCATTTTAATAGCTTAAAGAAATTTAATTGAATACTGCGGAACTAATATTGCTTGGCAAGCTACCGTATATTGAGTAATTCGAGATGATAACGATCAATCTTTATACTGACATTAAAGATTATTTTAATTTTATCGTGATAGATCACATCTTGATATACCAAAGCGCTTAATGATCTGTCATATTGATGTTATTTATACGATTTATTTTGATTAAACATTTTGATTAGGAAAACACATGAAATTTGCAGGATTATTTTTAACATTAGCAATCAGCCCTTTTGCTTTTTCTGGTGAAATAGTAACAAGTAATAATATCGAAGTGCTTGCTGTTAATGGTGCAAAAGTTAAAGGTTCATTTTTTGGAGATGACACACTTAAAATCGCAGATGGACAACAACAAATCGTGGTTAGATATTCTCATAACTTCAGAGATGAACGTTTGCTAGAAAGTAGACCTTATATTATGTCTGTTGACGTTGATGGAACAACAGAAATCACCACTAATAAGCTATATAGCTATTCGCAAGCGACTCAAAAAATTAATATTGGGCTTGACTGGTTTGTAGAAAATGAAAAAAAACAATATAAAGTTGAAGGTGCTGAACAGCTAAAAGGTGAAGGTTTTGTTCCTTATGCTGATATTGAAGGATTAGTTAACGATTATAACCAAGAAAACAACCTCCAAGTCACCTCAAACTCAGTGAAAAAAATAACAATGAATAGTTTAATTGAACAATATAAAGCAGCTGATCTCGAACAAAAAAAGCAGTTTAAAATGTGGTTGATAAACAACGAAACTAAATAATCCATAGTTATCAAAGATATTTATGTCACTTTTATGAAAAAAGTGACATAAATAACGATGACATTTAACTCCACCACTTAGTGATACGGTTTTTTTAGTAATTTATAAATATCCTGTTATTAATACTTATAATTTATTAAGCTTTGACTCTATATTTTAACTTTGTAAACGTAGTAAATAATAATGATACAAGGAGATTCACATGGTCACTGTTGAGACCCCTGCTAGCTTCCAATGGAATGACACCAATAGTCATTGGGTAAAAAACTATTTGATGCCTAAAAGTGACTTACTGGTAACATTGACCAATGGTGTTGACTTAAGTCTGAATCAGATCACTGAAGATAAATTTACACAACTCTGCCAATTACTAGAGACAACAGCCGAAGGCAGAGAACTACGTAATAAAATGTTTAAAGCTTGGCGTAGTAAAAAATCACGTGATAGTGATAACGGAAAAAAATTATATACCTTCAATCTTTCTATAAAAGCGGGTGAGCAACTTAAGAAAGTAGCAAAACAAGCACCTCTAAATCAAACATTAGAAGCATTGATCTTTGCAGGAAAAATAAACAGTGGGAACGATCAGAAGTTACAACAACAACTTACACAATGTAAACTTGAAAATGAACGTCTTCAACAACAACTTACCAATGCGCTTCAAAAAACACAAACAATCAATGACGATGCTGAAATTGAGTCATTAATTAAGTCAGACTTACAAGTTACCGAGCTAGCGAAACTTGAGAAATCTAAGTTAATAAAACAAATTTTAATGCTAAAAAGAAAAAACTAATTACGCTAGTGCATCTTTGTTTACCTATAGAAATAAAACAACAGACAAAATAACCTAAAAGAACATGTATTTTCGTTATTTTGCTTTTTATGTGATATTTACTATATAGTTATAAGTAATATTCCGACATTATTTAGCTAAAACAAGGATGTTTTGTTATGACATTGAATAAAAATTCACTGTTTAAAATTGCTATATTATCTGCTTTACCCGCCATTTCAATACAGGCATCAGAACTTAATTATTTATATAAAGATCAACGTATTATGGCCATGGGTGGCACAAATATTTCAGTAGGAGGTTATAGTAGTTCCCTCTTCTCAAACCCTGCTGGCATTGCAAAAGTAAGCAAGAACGATGATTTAATTATTGAATTATTTACTATTCAAGCAAGTGGCGGAAAGGATACAGCTCCGTTTATTAGTGATTTAAATGATGCTATAGATACAGATGACCGTTTTGAAGTTGCTAAAACAATTGCTAACTACTCAGGAAAGTCCATACATGTTGATGCCTCAAATTATAGTTCAATGACCCAAAATAGTGGTCAATATGCTTGGTCACTTGGTTTATTAACTGCACTTGATGCTAACCTTACCCCCTATGCTGATGAAGTTGAAATACAAGCTAGAACTTATAGTGGTTTAACGAGTGCGCTCACTTATACTTTTAAACCTTCAAGAGCAGGAGAACTTTCAATAGGCTTTGGTTTAAAGGCCATCACGCAACAATCTTATGAAGGTGTATTAACTGCCGCAGAATTAATATTTGAAGACGATATAACCGGAAAGATTGAAAACGACTTACAAAATGATGGTGTCGCGGTGAGTGCAGATTTAGGTTTTATTTATCAGCTAAATAGAAATATGAAACCTTCTTTTGGAATGAGTATACTTAATATCGGTGAATTAGATTTTAACGATCATTATGGTTCACAACCTATGACGGTTAACTTTGGTGCTTCTATTCAACCTGAGTTATTTTTTTCTAAACACACGATCATTGCTATCGATTATGTAGATGCTTTAAATGCAAGTAAAACAAGATATTATGATTCATCCAATGGTCGCTTTGCTTCATCGACTGAAAGTAATGATGTTGAA
Organism: uncultured Psychromonas sp.; assembly: GCF_947489755.1. GTDB lineage: Bacteria > Pseudomonadota > Gammaproteobacteria > Enterobacterales > Psychromonadaceae > Psychromonas. The sequence continues at coordinate 175,833 of NZ_CANLFB010000003.1, read as the reverse complement.
GATAGACTTCGCATTGGTATATCCGCTCGATTATTTGAGAATAAATGGTCAGCATTAGACCTAGCAACAGGAGTCTATCAAGGCGCTTATACTGCAGGTTTCACTTACACTGCAACTATATTCAGAATTGGTTTCACTACCTATGAAGAAGGCGTTAACTCATTACATTCCACTGAAACCGATCGCCGTTATAATTTAAGCGCAAGTATTACTTGGTAAGAACATAATAATTAGAACGATAGCTAACTTCAAATACGGATAAGAAAAGCGATACAAAAAAGGGAGTACTAATTAATAATTAGCACTCCCTTTTTAAAAATTTACTTAGCTTACTATTACCCTATTACCGGAATATTTTTATAATTACCACTAACATAGTAACTTTAATTAATATAACCAAACTGAGTCAACGATAAGAAATAATCCATTAATACTAAGTATTCCACGGATTACTTGGATCGTATTTAGGCTCTTCTTTATCTGACTTACTCGTTTTTACTTTATTATCTCGCATTGGATGCTTACTGGCTTGACCGCCGCGCTGTTCAGAATGACGATGACGACTTTGGCGTTTATCATTTTCGCGCTCTTGGAACGCTGAAGCCGCTTTAGCTTGAGACAATTCAATCGACTCAATCGTTAACTTCATTGGAGATAACGGTACAATACCATGCTCAAAACCACGTTCTCTAGGGTCTAAGTGAAACTCGACTTCGTTTGGCTTGGGCATACGTTTAAAGCGGTATAAATAAAAACTCTCTAACTTTAAGCGAGCCCACTCTGTTTTTTGCAAAAACTTTAAACTACCTTTTATAGTTGGATTAATGTCAAAACACTTGAAGCGCGTTGCAGCAAATAAAATTTTCCAACCATAATGTTCGACTAACTCAGTCAATAAAGTTTCAGTTTTTAAACCATGAAGTGGGTTGTTTTGTTGTAATTCAACAGACATTTTTATTTGTATTCCTAAGGATAAATCGGTAAATCATTTATGTTGAAAGCTTATTATATCAGGCGATATGAAATAAGCGTAATTTGCTTGGGTGTTAACTTAAAATAGTTAGTTTCATATCGATATGTTCAATACCATCTTCATCATAGGGTTCAGACGTTATAGCAAAACCAAGTGATTGATAGAATGCTTGTAAATGAGATTGAGCAGAAACCTTGATAGCAGGCGCTTGCATTTCTTCGTTGGTAAATTCAATGGCTTTTATCATTAATTTTTTAGCTAACCCTTGGCTACGTGCACCTTCGGCCACCACAACTCGTCCAATAGCCACGTCTGGAGACACTAAATCAGCAGGTATAATTCGACAATAAGCCACTAAATCATCGTCTTCTTCTGATATTAATGAAACATGTATTACTTTTTGATCTAGGTTATCTAGATCTGGATACAAACAAGTTTGCTCTAACACAAACACATCTTGTCGTAGTTTTAATATTTGATATAGCCGTTGAGCTGACAATTCTGAAAAAAACTTAATTTCCCAAGCAAACATTTTTATTCCTATTTGTAGCGTCTATTCAATCGTGTTTATAACACGATTATAATCATTAATGCAGGGAGCTTAAATGCCCCCTAAGCGTCTTATTTTATACCCCAAGGATTACTCGGGTCATAAGCTGGCTCTTCTTTAATCGTACTGACTTTGTCATAAACACGATATTTACAGGCGATATCAACACGATCGATCATTGCGTCTGTAATAGGTTTAGGTTCACCAGGTAATTGATCTTCTGGAATGTTGCGATCTCGTGGTGGTTTAGCTAACAGCTTTGGTTCTGGATATGGGTACGCTTTAAACTCATATAAATAAAATACTTCTACTTTTTCACGTGCCCATTGGTTATTACGTAAGAACTTAGACGTTGATTTCATCCCCGTATGAAAATTAAAGCGATCAATACACAGTGCCTCACTTAAACCAGGCCAGGTATAGTGATCAGAAATTTCAGTGAGTAACACTTCAAGCTTTAAACCATATAATGGATTATTTTGTTTTTTAACGGTCATTGAATACCTTATTAATAATGAAATCGTACTTTATTGTGTTACAAACGCATGTTCAGGTTGATAATTTAACAGGCTACTATGCACTGATACACCTTGATAATTTAGCTGGTTTATTCGTGCTAAATATGCAGCCCCCGTTAACAGATGTAAAGCGATATCAACGGCTTTACGTTGCTCATAATCGGCTAAATAAGAGGCTTTTACCCAACTATTAAACGCACCTAGACTCGGGCCTGCCCAGATTTGATAATCCATTTCACGGCCTTTTTCGCCAATGTTTGACCAACGAGATGATAGCCCTAAATACCAACGGAATATTAACGCCATTTTACGTTTAGGATCGTTAATTGCCCTTGCTAACATTGCTGAATCTCGTTCATGGAAAAACGCTTTGGTTATTTCCCAAACCTGATCTAAATTTTGACGGAAAATTTGTTTTTCTATCTTTTCACGTTCAAGCGCTGGAATGTCCTCGATACTGGCATAATTACTATATAACTCATAAAGCTTATTCGCTCGCATAGCAAACATAGAACCACGTTTTACCACTTGTAATTTAACCCCCATCTCAAACATATCAGCAGCAGGCGCCATCGTTACATCTGCCATTTCAACATTCGCTAATAATTTTCTAGTATGTTCTGAGGCTCCTGCTTCTACACAAGCTTGGTTCACTGAACCTAATACAATATAAGCGGCTCCCATATTGTAAGCAGCAAGTGCAGATTCAGGAGTTCCAATACCGCCGCCCGCACCAACACGCAGTGGTACCACGTAGTTATGCTCAGCTTGAATTTGATCTCGTTGTTTAATAATAGTGGGTAATAATGTTAGAAACGGACGATTATCCGTGTGGCCACCAGAGTCAGCTTCTGCTGTAATATCATCCGCCATCGGCACTTTTAACGCGAGCTGAGCTTGTAATGCGGTTATTTTTCCTGCCGCTAATAACTTATCAAGGAACTTTTGTGGTGCAGGTGACATGAATCTTTCGGCCACTTCAGTACGCGATATTTTGGCAATGACTTTGTTATTGATATTAATGCTACCGTCTGCATTTTGTGACAGCCCTGCAACACGGTAATGTACAATATGTTCAGTCAATGCTAAAAAAGCCGATGCTTCAACAGTGTTAACGCCTAATTTTAAAAAACGTTCTACGGCGCCTGATTCTAATGCTTCTTCACTTGGAGCATGAATTAAATTCACCGCAAAAGGTCCATTAGGCAATGCTGCTTGAATACGTTTAATAGAGTCTTCAATGACATCAGGAATTAACCCTGCAGCACCAAATGAACACAAAAAACCCGCTTGCCCTAAGGCAATCACTAATTCAACAGAAGCAATGCCATTTGCCATTGCACCACCATGGTAAGCGTATTTTACACCGTGTGCCTTTTTAAACGCCTCACTGCCTAATTCTTCCGCTTTAATCGCTTGTGCAAAACCGATGACTGAGCTTTGTGTATCATTTTGTGCATCATTATTGTTTTTCACGAGCTCATGACATACCGCGATATCATCTTGACATTTAGCAAAATAGAGTGGTTTATCTATCGCTAATAATGCTTTCTTTACACTGACGGCATCTTTTTTTAAATTCGCTTCGTTAACAGACCAGTTCCAATCTACATTTGCTTTATTAATGCTGATTAAGGGGTTTTTATTCACTGCTTGCGTCATTATTTTTCTCTTTAAGCTTCAACAATACTCAGGACAATATCTTTCACTTGGTAAATACGTAAACCATCTTTCGATAAGTTTGCGTCCCCTACTAAGCGAACCTCTGAGTCAGTTGTCATAATTTCTGTAAGATGAATATCTAAACTCATCTGTTTATTTAAAGGTGTAATTTGTCCACGGTATTTCCACGCCACTTTTGTATTAGACGTTGTAAAACGAGGGTTCTTAAATTGTTTGCCTAGATCATTTGTCAAAGCATAACATTGTAGTAGCTCAATGATAGCCTCAACCCCTAATGAACCCGGCATAACCGGATCTTGATGGAAGTGATAACGGAAGAACCAATCACTCGCATCAATGGTACGTTCACCATAAATATAAGCGAGCTTATGGTCACCACCGCCTTCTACAATACTCACGGTATCAACAAAGTTTAATTGTCCACCAGCCAGTCTATAATGTGGCTTTACCTGATCATCTTTAAACAAGTTTAGTTGCGTATTCGTTAAATCAATTTGTTTGATGTCTGATGATGGCGTTTTATGATTAACAAACCAAGGTAAAGTGACTTTACCGTTATCGATGCCAAGTTGGTTAGTTAAGGAATCGGCACTAAAGTAACCAAATACAGCACCACCACGATAAATAGTTTCACCGTCAACACTCAAATCAAAACTAAAGCTTTGAATGATCGCCCCACCCGCCATACTTGTTGATAATAAGACTGATTTATTGACAATGGTTTTACCACGTAAATCAATGTGTTTAACTAATTCACCGTAGCCATCTAAATTACGGAAATACAGGTCTTTATCTGGGTATTTTAATGTGGTGCCCATGTAAGCGGATATAAAACCATTCGGTTGTAATGCAATTTCCATTAATAATGAATAAGGCATCCAATCTTGATGAGTATTTTTAGTAAAGTACCAAGCATCTTCAGGGACAACATACTCAGCAACACAGCTAGAAGGCGTTTTAAAGTCCATACGCTCTCCTTGCACATCAATAACTTGTGTTACTACCTGTAAGTCACCACAAGGCGTTCTTGGAGGTGTTCGACCTTGATAAACATCAAAGTCAGGTCCAAAACAATGGCTAATATTACCGGTCGCAAATTCAAAGAGATGCCACGGTGTAAACGGAACACTGTCGGGAGTTCTATTTTGTCCTTGCATTAATGGCGCTTGAAAATGCTTTATAGGCACGACACCTTTGTTAGTGGCAGCCGTCAAATCAGACTCAACGCGCATCAAAGGTCGGTCAACATGTACAAAAGGATTAATACCACGTTCATCTAATGTGTCTAAACCCAACGATCCATCGCTAAGTGACGACTCTATAGGGCCGTTAAGTAAATTACCCTGAGATAGTGAACCTTGAGAGTGATTACTTTCTGCAGTTTGGTGAGCCAACACAACGTTCGTGGGTAATTCCACTGGGAATGGGCTGTTCTGATCTTGCTCTTTAATTTCCATACAGAGATTTTTAAAATCAACAACCACCTTGCCATCAAGAATAATATCAATATTAGCTTTAATGAAAGGACGCGGTGACAACCCAATATCAGTCACTTCCATACGGTAAGTTAGTGTATTGGTTTGCGGTCTCACTTGGCCTCGACAACGAACGGTTTGCGCTTCTCCCGGCATAGGTTGAAAACGTGCATTATTAACCTGTCCATTCATGCCTAACCACAACATAAAGAACATGGCCATTTGCCCACAACCTTCTGACATGAGTGAACCGGCCATCACTTGATCATCTTTAAAATGACATGGGAAATACCAGTGATCTGGCGCTAATTCTTTTTGACCTTCTAATAAACCTAATCCCCAATGACCGCCATTTCTATCAATCTTAGTAATGCGTTCAATCATTAAGAATTTTTCAGATGAGAATTTCAATGATGGATTGCGACCTTGTTGATCGTAGGCATCACCAAAGCACCCTTTGATGTCACCCTGTACGAGTTTCAACATATCTTGGTAGTTATAATGTGTTTTTGTATTGTGAATTAACGGTGTAAATACTGATTTTTTAGCCGCATCTAGTTGCGCTTTATCGATTGCAGTGCTGATCACGCCTTTCCCGTCAGCTAATTCTTCATCTGTAAAGAAACCTGCGCAGCCATTACGCATGATCAGTACTTTTTTATCACCAACATAACAATCGTAATGGAAGAAAAACAACAATTGCTCGCCATTTTTAGCGTAAGAATCGATATGAATTTCATAGCGAAGCGTTTGCCCGCCAAAGGCCATTTCTTCTAAGAAAGTGAGTTCACAATCTAATAATCGATAAACACGCTCGCCTTTGTTTTGAAAGTCGATGCCAATATAAGAGATCAGCATTAAGTCACACTGCCCAGACTCAACCGACACTGACCATGGAATTTGCCCATCAATTAAAAATGGCGCATCCAATGGAATATCATATTCGGTAAACATTGATGCTTTTTTATATTGATGAGTGGTTGCATCAAGTTCAGTAACGCGGCTGACTAATAAATAATCTGTGGTTGGTAAACGAACCCGGCGTTTATAAGTATCAATCACTCGATATTCATCACCAAATACTTTCCCAATATCCCCTTCAGCAAACTCAATAAGTTGGGCTGTATCAAACACTACTTTTGTTGGTTTGTTGTAATGTTCTATTAACTGCAAATCAGGGTATTGATAACCACTCTGCCCTTGAATAGCAATTGCGCCTAATGGCTTAGCAGACTTTGTTGATTGATGTTTTAAAGGTTGGCTTTGTAGTGAATGAGGCTGTAAAAATTGAGAACCGATATCTGATTCTTTTAAATGACTCACAAGGTCACCAACTGAAACTTGTGCTTGTAGTTTAATTAAACTAGCAATCTGTTTTTCTGCCATAAAGCGCGCACGTAAAAAAGCTTGATGAGTTTGGCTCTGCTGCTTAATGGTTTGGCTAACATTAGTGAATACTGTATTTTCAGATGTTGATTCTGTTTGATTTAACTTGCTTGTCTCATTTTCAGTCGTCTCTGCAACAGAAGATAATTGTGATTTTCTTGGCATGTTTTCAGTCGCTTTTCTTTGCATTTTTTCAGTCATAGGATCAACATTAGCAATATTAACATTAGGTTTTGTGTTTGCATCGAGTTCCTTGCCTAGCTGATTGTTAAACTTATCATTAAATTTGTGTTGGATTTGTATCATCAACGGATTGTTTTGTTCTTTACAAATGGCATCAAATATTGATTTCCCACCTAACGTTACTTTTTTAATTAAACTCGGTTTGGTGGTCACTTGTATTTTTTCAATGATCGGTTTAGTCGCATTACTATTAGAAAGAATAAGATGAGCAATGCTGTTATCCATGCCTAAACCGTTAATCGCCACGAAATTAGGTGATGGTGTATTTTTAACGGCTAATACGCTGGCGATTAAACTCACCATGCCAGATGCGTTATAACAATGTCCTGCAGTTTGTTTAGATGAAACAATAGCCGCGTTTGTATAATGCTTTGATAATGTTGAATATTCATTGTCTAATTGACCTTGACTACCCACTGCAAAAGCTTCAACTTGCGTGACTTGTTCAGATGTGATGCCCGCTTGTTTTAATGTACGTGTAATCAGTTGATCATTCGCTGTTTCATTGCTATAGACAGAGGTGTTATTAGTAGTAAACAAACAAGCGTCGATATTAGCGTAAACCTTATCATTCGCCATTACTTGCTTAGTTTGCTTAATTTGCTTAGCTTTATTGTTAGCCTTCACAACAATAGCACCAGCGCCTTCACCCACTAGCCATTGAGTTTGCTGCGAAGGTATTGCAGCCACGGATGCATTTTCAGAAACAGGATTAAAGCGTTGTCTTAAACTGATATTTTCAACACTACCTGCAAGATCAACACTTGCAATCACCACTGCTTCTACATCAGTAGTTTTGAATAAATTATCCGCTATATCAACACATTTATAAACTGAGTTTTCTTCGCTTGATACAGTGAAAGCTGGGCCACTAAAGTCCCATAATGCGGAAATTCTAGAGGCCATAATGTTGCCAATAAAACTCGTATATTGGTTTAACTGAGCAGGATCATTAATACTTTGTTTGCTTATATTAATCAGCTCAGCTAATTGTTGCTCGTTAAGTTCAATACCTTGATCAAGCAAACTTTGTTGGATTTGGCTGTGTAAATTAACTCTTCCCCGATATTGATGTAAGTCTAGCTCTAATCCCATTGCCACTAACACAGCAACATTAGTTCCTGGTGTTATCTGTGCATCTTTAAGCGCATTATCAGCCACTTTCATCATTAATAATTGTTGAGGAATTAAACTATCTTGATCATTTGGTGGAATTTTAAAGCGTAAAAAATCAATCTCAAAGTCGCTTACATAATTACCTAATGGTGCGTTAGACAAGCCGACTTTATTTAATACTGACTTTTGTTGCTCTATTCCCTGCCATCGTTGTTTAGGTAACGCTTTAAAGGCATTTTGATTAGTCGTTAATAAATGCTGGTAATCAAGTAAGTTGTCTATCGAACCAAAATGACAATCCATCCCAATAATGGCAAGGCCATCGACTTGATTTAATGGTTTGTCATTACTTGTATTTGGTGTGTCGCCCGCTTGTAAAACTAGGTGTGCATTACTACCACCAAAGCCAAAGACACTCACCCCTGCAGTTGGTTTATGCGTATTGTCAGGCCACTTAATTGTAGTTGTCGGAATTTGTGCCGCAGAGAAATAAGCTTGTTGTGTAGAGATTGCATTATCAACATTGATAGTGGCTGGAATCATTTTATTGTTTAACGCATAGATAGCTTTAGTCATGGCTGGCATACCTGCCGCCGTTAATAAATGACCCAGGTTTGATTTTGCTGAGCCCAACAAAGGTTTATGGTCATATTGACTAAAATATTGCTCCATAGAGCTTAACTCTACTTTGTCACCTTTTGGGGTGCCTGTGGCATGACATTCAATATAATCAACATGTAATGGGTTTATCTGAGCATCTTTATAGGCTTCTTGATAAGCTAATATCTGTCCTTTGCTATTAGGGCTAAGTACAAACTCCCCTTTACCATCATTGGTTAAAGCGCCCCCTTTAATAACAGCATAAATTTTGTCACCATCTTTAATGGCATCACTATGTCGCTTAAGCAGCATCATGCCTGCCCCCTGTCCGGCAAATAAACCTTGAGAGTCTTTATCAAAAGGGGCATGTCGATTGTTTTCAGGAAATGCTTGGAAGATAGAAAAGCCCATATTAACAAACAATGAATCAGCAGCAGACACCGCACCTGCTAACATCATATCTGCTTTACCTGTTTGTAAATAATCACACGCTAATTTAACGCTATAGCATGAAGAAGCACAGGCAGCATCTAACGCAAAGTAGTTAGCGCCTAATCCATTAACTTGCGTCAATAAAGCTGCGGGGTAACCGGCCACCAATGCATTTTCTGCTGAAACTTGTTTTGCTTCAGCATAAGCGTTTAATAATATGTTTTTATGCACCGTTTGTTGTAGAGCAAGCTCAACCACATCGCGATACAAACCCATAAACAAATGATTAGATTGCTTAGTAGGAAAAGATAAATTCCCCAAAATTAAGCCACACTCTTTTAATCGTTCACTTTGCCAATATCCAGCATCTTGAAGAGCACGTTTTGTCACATATAAAGACCATTGATGTAAATCATCGAGTTGATTTAAGTCTTGCGCATTAATGTTCGTAGGACCTTTATCTGATAGATATTCAGCAGCATCGAACTTAAAGTCACGGATATAACCACCATACAGACAATAATATTTATCGCTTTCGCCCTTCTTACCTAAATATTGTTCAGGTTTAACCCCTAACTCCGCTTCAGTGATAGGTGTTCGGTTATCTTGCTGTTGTAATAACTGCTGCCAAAACTCTTCTGGTGCACTTGAACCAGGAAATAAATTAGCGATACCTATAACGGCGATGTTTTCCATAAATACTCTCTATGATACTAAAACTGAAGCAGTCAGTTTCTTAATAGGACGGATTAACGAACCACTAAAAAAGGACTGGCAATTAACTGGGTAACCAAGGCTAATTAACGGCGCGATGGTTTTTAATATAGCGCTGTAGTCATCTAAATTTTTCTGATTAACGGATAAACAAGTAACAGGCTTAACTTGCTGATTATTTTTTAGAATACGCTCAATCCATGTGCTTAAGGATTTGCCTGCGCCCATTTCTATGAAGACGGTTTCACCTGCTTTGGCCATGCTGTTTATTAAACGAGGAAAATCAACGGGCTCTGTTAAACATTTACTAATACTGACTGCAATTGCTTTTTCGGTGTGAGGCACAGGTAAATAACAAGAACTTGAATACAACTGAGTTGATATTTTATGTTTAACCGGTAATGAATAGAGATTTTTCATATTCTCATATTCGCTTTTAGCCAAATCACAATGAATGATATTAGGGACATTTAAAGCAATGGCACGTACTTTCAGTTGTTCAGCTAATTTAAGACATTGTGCAGGATCACCTGCAATCACAAGACTGTCATCCGTATTAACAATGGTAATATAAACACGTGGGAATAACGTAATAAGGGATTTAACCTGCTCGACGCTTGCCTTAAGATGATAAGACTCCCAGAGTAGTTTGTTGTTAGCCGTACTATCACTAACATTACCAATGTCATGATCATTATCTTTAGCAGAAATAGGAGCTGCAACTCCCCAGGCACTTTTCAAACGCTTTAATGAACCTGAAAGTTGTTCAGCAAAAATATGACTGGCACGTAATCTTTGGCTCATTTCCTGAGGGTTTGCCCAACAATCAAGCGCAGCAAACATACTTACCTCCCCCATGCTATAACCTGCAGCACAGGTTGCCTTTACTTGTAATTGTTGTTGCCATATCGTGGTGAGTAAACAAGCGTAACTGACACCTGCTTCTGCGATATTAGCGAGTTCAGAACGCAATAATTTTTCAAGCTCAATCGATTTACTATAATCAGGCTTACTTAATAAACGTGGCGTGATTAATTGATCTTGCAGACTAAAAGCTAAATCATCGCTGATCTTTAATAATGCTTGATAGGCTTCAGGAAACAAACGTAATAAGTCTTTTCCCATATTGACATATAACGCACCAACGCCTGGATAAACAAAACTCAGCGGTTGCTTGTTTTCAGCTCGACGAATAAGCTGACCACTGAAATAACTACCCGCTGGTGTTTTCCATGGTTTATTACTGTCTAGTGAACTTGGGATACCAGATAGCGCTAACTGCAGTTGTTGTTTTAATGTTGAAAATGAACAAGCTAACAGCACGACACAGTAACTGTCAGCATAATCATCTGATTCAATTTCACTGGTTTCTGAAGGTGATCGATGTTGATATAAATGCTGGGAATATTGACGCGCTGCAAATTGTTTAAATCGCGCTAATTTTTCATGTTCATTATACTGCTTTGAAGACTGACCTTCGTTCGTCTTTTCATATAACAGATCTTCAGAGAGTAGATCATCAGATAACAGCACTTCATTTAATTTGTCGATTAACTGTTCAATGCTTTGAGCACTAAAAATAACTGGCTTCATAGCTTGTTGTGCGAGAAAACCATTATTAATGGGTTGTTTAGATGAAGTACTTTCAGCACTGACACTTTGTTTTAAAGCATTATGACTTTTTGAAAGCAATATTAATTGATGTGATGAGTCTTCAAGGTGACTCATCGCCATATAACGTTTAGTCGTCTTTTCAGATAACACGCTTTTAGATAATTGGTTTTTAAATGGCTTGGCTTTAGAAAATAAATAACTAGTCGAATCCGCTAAGCAATAAAAGCCAGATGCTTTCCAACGTGCATTGATTAATGCATTATCTTCTTCGATTAAACTTTGTTTAGAGCCTAAACGATAATACTGATCTAAACACAAGATAGATGAAACTAAAGAGATCATTGCACTAAAATCACCTGACGTGTTTTCAATACAATCAACGTTGGTGAGTAATGTTGGTTTTGATTTTTCATCGAGTACAGTAACGCTTTGTTCATTAACTACTTTATTAGCTTCTTTATCATTGGACGCATTAACACTTTCATAAGCAAGTAAGCATTGGTGACGATGTTCTTCACTTGCTTTAGCCTGTTGATGACTTCCTGATTGAGTACCTGATGCTTGAGTAGCTAAAGGTGACGTTGTTAATAACGATTCAATTTGCTCCGGGTGTAACTGATTGTCAGTTATAAAAGCTTGAATATGGTCAGAGATAACATTTGATTTGTTAGCAATAACACGAGATGAAGCGGCATTAATTTCTGCATAAACATGGCATAAACTCAGCTGCTGAAGAAATTGAGCTCGTTCTTCAACTTTCGTTACCAATGGTTCAATCATTCTGACATCTGTTAGTAACGATTTAGCACACACTAAAACAGCAGCAACACCATCCCGTTGTAATTGATTAAGAGATAAGATAACAACAGCACGTTTATTATTTTCACTTCGCTGATAGGCCGTTAATAAAGCATCATTCAATGACAGTGCATTAGCCGTATTAGCAAAGCCAACCTCGATCCTATTGATAATATCATTTGAAGGTGCGTTTAATAAAATAAGTTCAACGTCTGAAGCGGCTAAGTGATTGGTATTTAATAAACGTTCAAGCAGTAAATTAGCATCATCAATAACAAGTCCAAGATCATCTTGCTTTATAAGTGCGATCGGCTTATTGCTATAAAGATGGTAATCGAATGCATCAATCCCTTTGACTGATGCAAAACTTACTTCCAAACCAATCACTGCTAGCATGGTTAAGCGCTAGCCTTAAATAACTCACTTAAACTTGCACTGCATGTGACTTCTGCAGCAGTTATTTTGCTGATGATGTTATTATTTTGATCAATCAATAACAGGTCAGCAAATACACTTTGTCCGGTTGTTTTAATGATATTGAGTTTTATAAAGAAAAATTCGTCCACTTTTACTTCACGAAACACCTGCCAAGCAGCAGTACTGGTAGGTAAACTACCTGATCCCATCTGCTTACTTGTCCATACCAACATCGCTTGATAAACCAAGTCATTGGCAAAAACATTGGTTTCTTCAAGTAAAAACTCACCCTTAGCTTGAGTAACTGATTTATCAATAACACATTCCAGTAATAAGCCTGAATCATCTAATTGATGAATATGTTTAATACCTTGTAGGCTCGGACCATGAAATAAACTGCCATCAACGTATAATGATGCTGCTTGTGAAGATTGCTTTTTAACAAGTTTAGGCAAAATACCTTGATACGCTAATGGTGTATTTTCAACTAATGGTTTAGCAAGATTGACCGTGCTTTTATAATGGAAAACAGGTTTACCTTGTTTATTTTCACTCCCCACCGTCACTTCAATACTTAACGTATTGTCAGAGTCTTTGATATTTTTGCTGTTAAGCACTTTATGATCGAGGATCTTAGTATCAATAACATATTCGCCAGCCTGTGTGCCGTCAAAAACAATACCTTTAAACAGTTTAAAGTCTTCAATACCTTGATACTGATATTCTGGATATAAGCTCTCACAGGTTGATTTCAACCAAGCAATAGCACAAACCGTTGGTAAAACTTGCTGGCCATCGATTTTATGATCTGCTAACAAAACATTATCTAAATGATTAAAGGTTTTAATCTGCTGATGACTTGATTTATCAACTACGTTCTCATGTTCAGCGCTTTGATCAACAAGGTTATGATCGACAAGGTTGTGTTCGACAGAACTTTCGCTGTCAGTACCTGACATATCCGTTCCTACAACAATCTGCACGCAACGATTATGTTTAGCCGCTAATTCACTGACTAATAAGCTTGCACCAGATTGTACAGGAATAATGTAAACACCACGTTCATCAAACATACGTTTAAGTTCCGGTGTTACCATGCCACCATCCCAAGGACCCCAATTAAAACTTAATACCTGTGATGCTGGGTATAACGCCTTAAATCGGTAAGCTGCTTTATTAAGAATTTCATTGGCAATGGCATAATCTGACTGACCAGGATTGCCATAAAAACCCGCAGCAGATGAAAATAACACCAGATGCTTAAGATTATCTAACTCACAACAAGCGAGTAAGGCATTCAATCCTTCGATTTTAGTATTATAAACTTGGTCAAATTCCGCTAATGTTTTTTGCTCAATGAATTTATCAGCTAACACCCCTGCACCATGTATAACACCAGTAATTGGCCCCCATAAATCACAAATAGGATTAATAGCCTGTTGAAGCTTTTCTTTGTCACATACATCCGCAGAAACGTATTCAGCAATACCACCTAATGTTTCAATTGCTTGTAATGTTTGTGTGATCTCTCGATTAGCTAATACAGGGCCAATCATCTGTTTAATTAATTTAGGGCTTGGCTTTTCACCACTATTCATTAAGTGTTGCATTGCTGCTTTCTTTAAGTCACCTTCAGTGGCGCTACTTAGTGACCAATCATCTTCTTGCGCTTGATAATGAGAACGACCTAATAAAATAAATTTACATTGATACTGTTTAGCAATTTCGATAACACAATGCGCTGTCACCCCTTTTGCGCCGCCACTAACCAGAAAAACGGCATCTTGGTCTAATTGATGTCCACTTTCTAATTGATAACTATCGGTTTCTTTTGCGACTAAAGATAAGCGCCCTTCAGTATTGAAACCTACTTCAACTGGTAAACGTTGCTTATCATTTAATTCACCAACAACAATTTTCGCCACTTTATTAGCATTGTATTTAGTAGGAATATCTACAATACGGCAAAACACATTATCCCATTCATGGGTTAACGTTTTTACTAATCCAGATAAGCCACCTTGTACAAGATCTGCTTTTTTATCAATATTTTGAGTAGCAAAATCTCCACCTTGACGTGTTAACACTAAAAATGATGAACGGTCACCATTATTTTTTTCATTAGCATTTTGATTAAGCTTAGTGAGCTTAGCCAATAAGAAAGCCAACTGTAAGCCTTTCTTATGGCAACTCTCAAAGGTAATACCTTCTACAGCCGTTTTAGGATGTAGATAAATAACTGACTGCCATTGTACTTGCGTTTGTAATACCTGGTTTAATGTTTGCTCTGTTAACTCAGATAAAGTCACTTGTAAAATTGATTCATTAAACACTTTAGTGATTTTACTTTTTATCCAACTCGGCGTTAATACTGTAACAATCCAACCCAATGTTGATAATTCATTCGCTGTAACCACACCACTATCTAAACCATCGTTAACTAATAGCAGATGTTTATTTTCAACACTTGAGTTAATACACTCAAGTGCAGCAAGCTTTTTTATTTCCACCGTTGCACTTGGTGCAGGTTCTAACACAATCGACTTTTCTGGCATTGGCTTAGAAGGTGTTTGTTCGTTCGCAACATTCAATGAAGCATGAGAATTCACTATTGGACCGGTTTGCACTGATTGCATATAACAAATGATTTCATCCAAAGTACGCATTTGTGATAGCTGTTCAGCGTCTAACTCTGGTAAGTCGGTGATTTCATCTTGCACCGCCCCTAGGATCTCAACACGTTTAATAGAGTCGATACCTAAGTCCGCCTCCATATCCATGCTCAATTCCAACATTTCTGTTGGGTAACCTGTTTTATCAGCGACTACCGATAACATGGTCTTTTCAATCACGTTAATGTCGATTACTTGAGTATCGACAACATGATTCGAACTTGTAGTTAATGACGAAGAAGTCATAGCCTCATCAGGAATAATAGAGTTCGATGTTGAAGAGCCCATCACTGAATTCATATAAGTAACAATTTCAGCTAAGGTACGCATTTGTGATAACTGCTCAGCATCTAACTCGGGTAAGTCAGTAATTTCATCTTGCACCGCCCCTAGTATCTCAACACGTTTGATAGAGTCAATGCCAAGATCCGCTTCCATATCCATGCTCAATTCCAACATTTCTGTTGGGTAACCTGTCTTATCAGCTACAACCGATAACATGGTCTTTTCAATCACGTTAATGTCGATTGGTTGTGCATCGAGAGACGACGTTGAACTAGCAACTGGTGATGCTGTGTTGGTTTTAGCATAATTAGCAGAACCAGATGCAACAGAGCCCATCACTGAATTCATATAAGTGACGATTTCAGCTAAGGTACGCATTTGTGACAATTGTTCAGCATCTAACTCTGGTAAGTCTGCAATTTCATCTTGCACCGCCCCTAGGATCTCAACACGTTTAATAGAGTCGATACCTAAGTCCGCTTCCATATCCATGCTCAATTCTAACATTTCTGTTGGGTAACCTGTTTTATCAGCTACCACCGATAACATGGTGCTTTCAATCACGTTAATGTCGATTGGTTGTACATCGATAGGCGATGTTGAACTAGCAACTGGTGATGCTGTGTTGGTTTTAGCATAATTAGTAGAACCAGACACAACAGTTCCCATCACTGAGTTCATATAAGTGACGATTTCAGTTAAGGTACGCATTTGTGACAATTGTTCAGCATCTAATTCTGGTAAGTCTGCAATTTCATCTTGCACCGCCCCTAGGATCTCAACACGTTTAATAGAGTCGATACCTAAGTCCGCTTCCATATCCATGCTTAGTTCTAGCATTTCTGTTGGGTAACCTGTTTTATCAGCTACAACCGATAACATGATCTTTTCAATCACGTTAATGTCGATTGCTTGTGCATCGATAGATGCACTTGAACTTGTAACTGATGATGCTGTGTTGGTTTTAGCATAATTAACAGAACCAGACACAACAGTTCCCATCACAGAGTTCATATAAGTGACAATTTCAGCCAAAGTACGCATTTGTGACAATTGCTCAGCATCTAACTCGGGTAAGTCAGTGATTTCATCTTGCACCGCCCCTAGAATCTCAACACGTTTGATAGAGTCGATACCTAAATCCGCTTCCATATCCATGCTCAATTCCAACATTTCTGTTGGGTAACCTGTTTTATCAGCTACAATCGATAACATGGTCTTTTCAATAACATTAATGTCGATTGCTTGTGCATCGAGAGACGACGTTGAACTAGCAACTGGTGATGCAGCGTTAGCAGAATCAGACACAACAGATCCCATCACTGAATTCATATAAGTGACAATTTCAGCTAAGGTGCGCATTTGTGATAATTGCTCAGCATCTAACTCGGGTAAGTCGGCTATTTCATCTTGTACTGCACCTAGAATTTCAACACGTTTGATAGAGTCGATACCTAAATCCGCTTCCATATCCATGCTCAATTCCAACATTTCTGTTGGGTAACCTGTTTTATCAGCCACTACCGATAGCATAGTGCTTTCAATAACGTTAATGTCGATTGCTTGTACATCGATAGGCGACGTTGAGCTAACAATTGGTGATGCAGCGTTAGTAGAACCAGACACAACAGATCTCATCACTGAATTCATATAAGTGACGATTTCAGCCAAAGTACGCATTTGCGACAACTGCTCGGCATCTAACTCGGGTAAGTTTGCAATGTCATCTTGTACCGCCCCTAGAATTTCAACACGTTTAATAGAGTCGATACCTAGATCCGCTTCCATATCCATGCTCAGTTCTAACATTTCTGTTGGATAGCCTGTTTTATCAGCGACTACCGATAACATTTTGCTTTCAATAGCTTGAGTTAAATCGATTTCTTTGCCACTTAATGACACCACTTCATCGTTAATTTTATTAATTGGCTCAATATCAATTGAGGGTTTGGCTTGAACTGATTGGATGGTCTGATGTGTAGCTTGCAATTGCTGTTGTAAATTTAAGGTATTAACAGGCGCAGTTTGTGGTGTACTTTTTGAAGTAACTTGCTGAGCCGTATTTAATTTTTCGGTGACATTCGAAGGTGCTTTATTTGCAACCACATTATTCGAAGCGACATCACTCGTACTAAGCTCATTGCGCTGAGTATTTGATACCGTATTCAACATTTGCTGCATATTGTCAGTTTGATTATTCAGATACGTTTCATGTACACGCAACGTTTCCGTTTGGAAATCATGGTACATCGCTAACGTTCTATCTAATCCTTCTGGTAATGTTTGTTGACCCGCTTGTGCCGCTAATACACTTTTAAAAGTATCAGCATATTGATTTGGCCCTTCTAAATAAGCTTGGTGTACTGCTAGTAATTCAGATTGATGCTTAACAAACTGATCGACACTATTTTCTATAGTAGAAGCTAATTGCTGATTGTTATTAGCAGCTGCGCTTCCTTTAATAGATGAAGCTTGAATAGATGAACCTTGAGTTGACGATGGTTGATTTACTAATTGCTGACCTTGAGCATCAACATAAACGATTTTCTCAACTACTTTTTCAACGACCTTTTCAACAATAACTTCTTTAATGACTTCTTTTACTATTGGTGTAGTTGGTTGTGTATTAGAGATTTTCCAGTTATCAGTTAAACCATCTTCAAATACTTTTTTAGTTTTAGGGCTAACGTAAGAAGCGCCTGACAATTTCATTGCTAAAGGTGATTTTTTAGGCGCAACTGTTGGACGAGCAATCGCAGAGTATGGGTCAATATTATCCATTTCCACACCTAACACAGCCAATTGAATAGCGGCTTGTCGTAACTGTACATCAGCACTTTGTTTGGCATTGCCATTAATTGCAATGGTAAACACGTCTGCTTTATCTTCTAAAATATTATCGACCAATCGAGTTAGCACATTTTTAGGACCAAACTCTACAAAAATGCGGCCACCAGCATCGTATAAGTTATTAATTTCTTTACTAAATTGTACTGACTGTAAAATATGCTCTTTTAGTGATGCTTTAATCGTCGCTTGATCGTCACTGTGTGCTTCACCTGTCGCATTGGCATAAACAGCAACCTTAGGCTTGTTAAACGTGACCGAATCAATTGCTTTAGCAAATGGTTGTTGAGCATGTGCAACCAAGGGTGTGTGGAATGCAGCAGAAACCGGTAATGCTATGACCTTAAAACCATTGTCAGTTAACTGTGCAGTCGCTGTCGCTATTGCTTCGCTGCTACCCGCGATCACGGCTTGATTACTCGCATTATAGTTGGCAATACTGACATCTTTAATCGTTGAAATTTGCAGTTCAATGTCAGCGACATTACCAATGACCGCCGCCATGGTCCCAGCATCAAAATCACTGTCTTCAGGTGACGACATTGCTTGACCACGTGCCATCGCTAATGCCATGTAATCGGTTTCTGAAATAACCTCTGCTGCCCATAATGCGGTTAATTCACCAAAGCTATGACCGGCCATGAAATCAGCTTTAAAACCTGCTTGCTTAAAAGTATTGAATAAACCAACAGAGAAACTACCAATAGCCGGTTGCGCATATTGGGTTAAGCGCAAATCGAGTTCTTGCTGAGATCTTTTTTCCGCGTCAAACACTGGAATAGGATAAACAATATTAGATAGGTTTTGTTGCCCTGCTAGATGGAATTGTTGATCAATTGAAACCTGACTGGCCATCATGCTTGGGAAATGACAAACTAATTCTCGTCCCATATTGAGATATTGTGAACCTTGCCCTGAGAATAAAGCCACGACTTTGCCCGCTGTTTTTAAACCCTGTTCACGATAGTAAATACCCGTTGGCGTTGACCACTCTTTACTCAGTTCAGTATTTAATTGTTTAAGAATTTGTTCGAGCATTTGTTTAGCTTGTGTTGCATTGTTTGCTACAAAGCCACAGCGAGCATGATCTTCTTTGATTTTGTTAACTGAATAAGAAACAACTAACTGATTAAACGCATAAGGTTGCAGTTCAACATCAACATTGATTGCCTTTAATTCAGCATCAATGAGGTTAATTAAATCAGCTTTACTCTTCGCAGCGATTAAAAATGACTGTGCAACGTCGTTTAAACGATAAGCGCCCTGTTGAGTTGGTGCGTATTCTTCCAACACTAAATGGAAGTTAGTACCACCAAAACCAAATGAACTAATGCCTGCTTGACGTTTTATACCATCAGCACGAGGCATCCAAGGGCGTGTTTCAGAATTGATATACAAAGGCGTATTTTCAATGTCTAGGTTTTCATTAGGTTTATCAACGTTAATCGTCGCAGGTAGCACTTTATGGTGTAATGCCAATGCAGCTTTGATTAAACCAGCTGTCCCTGCCGCGGCTTTAGTATGGCCAACTTGTGATTTAACAGAGCCTAATGCAACATGCTGTTTTTGATCATTATTCTCGCTAAATAGTAATTCTAATCCTCTGAACTCAGCAGCATCACCCGCTTTAGTGCCTGTGCCATGTGCTTCGATTAACCCACACGTTTTTGGGTCAAAACCAGCATCTTGATAAGCACGTTTTAAGGCTTTTAATTGTCCTTCTGGGCGTGGTGCATAAATAGATTTAAATTTACCATCAGAGGAACTACCAATACCTTTAATCACTGAGTAAATACGGTCGCCATCACGTTCAGCATCTTCTAAACGTTTTAATGCAATCATTCCCACGCCTTCACCGATCATCATCCCATTTGATTTGTCATCAAAAGGACGAATACAATCGCCATCAGTAAATGCAGGGGTTTTAGAGAATGACATGTACATGAAAGGCGAGTTATCACAACAGATTCCGCCTGATAACATCATATCTGAACGATATTCTAACAGATCTGACACCGCCATTTTAATCGCCGCTAAAGAACCTGCGCACGCCGCATCAACAACACAGTTAGTGCCACCCAAATTAAAACGATTAGCAATACGCCCTGCAATGACATTCCCTAACATGCCAGGGAATGAATTCTCTTCCCACGGGATATAAGCACTTTTAAATTTATCAACAATGATGTTGGTATCTTCAGCATTTAAGCCAGAGGCTTTTAATACTTTTTCTAATACAGGGCCTTGCAAGCGAGACATTAGTTGTCCGCCTTGCTTTTGACCGCCGCCAACACCTAATGTAATGCCCATTCTATCGCGGTCAAAGCTACTTTCTTCACTGACACCCGCATCTGCTAATACATCACGCGCAACCACTAATGCCATTAACTGCGTAATATCGGTTAATTCTAATATGTTCGGCGGTAAGCCAAACTCCATTGGGTCAAAGTCAATTTCAGGTAAAAAGCCACCACGTTTACAGTAACTTTTGTCCGCTGCTTTTTTATCAGCTGAATAATAGTCATCGATCGCCCAACGGTCTTCAGGCACATCTTGAATGCCATTAACAGAGTTAACGATGGTGTCCCAAAATTGTCCAAGGTTTTTACTCTCTGCAAAAACCGAAGCCATACCAACAATTGCAATCGGCGTTTCTTGTAAGCGAGAATTAATACGCTTATCTGACGCTGTGTTGGTGGTTTGCTTTTTTGACATTATTTTCTCCAATGGCATTACTATTAATTTGTTGAGTTTTACTGTTCACTCAACAAATGAAATCTGCTTAAAAATTCATTATAATTTGCCGCTAATAAGCGACGAATATGGAACGGTGCGTGCTTTAAAACATGTTTCATATAACGTCTTGCAGCATCAGCTTCATCGTCTTGATATAAATCCACATAAACCCATTGACTATCAGGGTCATTCGCAATTAATAAACGATGTTGTTTAGTATTTTTTTCTGACTTTATGTCTGACTTTTTATCAAGCTCAGGCAACGTTGTTACACTCACTTGCACGACATCAGAACAGGTTAAATTACGTGTTTTTGCTGTTCGCGCATGGTTAGCAAGCTCACTGTTTTGTTCTTTATTAACTTCTTCAAGGCGTAATTGATTTAGCACATCTAACATGGCTTGTGGATTAACCACTGAATTCATTACCTTATCGGAAGTATTATCTTGAATCGCAACGCTTACCTGTTGTTCAAGCTCAAGTAACTCACCAGCAGGGTCAATATCGGCTAGTTTAGAAACACCATGTCGTTTCAAACAGCGCTGTAGTCCTGCACGAGAAGTGTTTTCATTAATAAATTGACGACACACTTTTAACAACTCATCGAGAGAAAGCATCAAATGGGTACGTAATTGCACCACCACGTATTGTTGTTGCAAGGTAAGTGTTGTTTTAGAGTGTTTTGGAATATGAGAGGCATCTTCAAGCGTTTCACGTTGGCGCCATTTACGCACAGTAGATTCAGATATCTTTAAAAGGCGTGCTAATACTGCCGTCGGCAATTCAGAAGCGCGAATAAAAGCTCTAATTTCTGGAGTGGTGGTTGCGTTTTTATGTTGCTTGACGGTCAATAGAATACATTCACTAAAATAAAAAGTAAGTCTAATATACACAGGTATCATGCCCTATACAATCTACCGATACCTTTAATTAACTTAATGCTAGAGACTTCATATTAAAAGATAAATCCATCCTTTAATATTTGTTACCTAGTACAAATAAAAACGGCCTCATGAAGTTAATCATGAAGCCGTTTATAGTTACAGATTTTAACTATTTTTAACTTCTACATTCCTCTTAAATGTACCATTTTGTAATAAATAGACTCTATAAAGAAATAAGATTAAACACGGTTCAACACTTTACGCGCGGCTGATGTTTTAACGTGCGTGTAATAAAGCGGTAAGCCAACTAATAATAAACCACCAGCTAAATTACCTAATACCGTTGGGATTTCATTCCATAATAAGTAATCATAAACAGTGAAATCCCCCCCCATGATCATTGAGAATGGGAATAAAAACATATTCACAATTGAATGCTCAAAACCCATGTAAAAGAACAACATAACAGGCATCCACATTGCCGCCATTTTGCTACCTGCTGATGTAGAAATTAATGCACCAACAACGCCCATTGACACCATCCAGTTACATAACATGCCACGAATAAAAATAGTAAACCAACCACCTACACCGTGTTCTTGATAACCTAAAGTACGAGATTCACCTATGCTGCTCACTTTAGCCGCGATAACACCACCATCCGCTGAATAACCATAAGTTAAAATAAATGACATAAAGAACGCAGTGGTCATTGCACCAGCGAAGTTACCAATAAACACTAATCCCCAGTTACGCATAACACCTGATAGAGTGACACCCGAGCGTTTATCAAGTAATGCTAACGGTACTAAAGTAAATACACCGGTTAATAAATCAAACTTCATTAGATACAACATAATGAAACCAACAGGGAATAAACAAGCCCCTAATATTGGACTCCCTGTTTTTGTAGCAACAGTAATCGCAAACACTGCCGCTAACCCTAATATCGCACCAGCCATAAATGCGCGTATTAACGTATCCTTCGTTGACATGAAGACTTTTGATTCACCAGTATCAACCATTTTTGTAACAAATTCAGAGGGTTCTAAATAAGACATAATTTTCTCACTTTTAATGTGTGGTAAGCATTTATATTAAGAGTATTAACAAATCATTTACCATTTTGATTCAACATACTTGTTGAGGAACAATCCTTGCGTACTTTTTATTACTGATATTTTTAAACTTTTTACCAAGCTTTATAAGGCAAAAATTTTCCATTAAGCGTCACAATCACTCGATCGCCTTTTGGATCTTCTTGTTTATCTACATCCATGGTGAAATCGATCGCACTCATGATGCCATCACCAAATTTTTCTTGAATAACTTCCTTTAACGTATCGCCATAAACACCTACCACTTCATATAGACGGTAAATAAGTGGATCTTGTGGTACGGCTTTGTCCCATTCTTTGGTTGGATTCTCAAGCAAAGTCGCTTTGCTATCTATCGGTAAGTCTAAGTATTTAATCAATTTATCAGCAGTTTCTTCGGTAAAACTGTTCATACCTAAGCAAGCAGAGGTCGTCCATACAATAGACATACCTATCGCATCAGAAATAGCTTCCCACGTTAGCTCTCTGTCTTTTTTAATTGCAAAGATGGCTTCTGTAACATCAATTTTTTTCATTCTTGTTTCCTTACTGTTTTATTTGAAATAATGATATTTTGTCTAAAACTCTGGCATAACAAATAGCGTCAATTGCACTGTAATAACATCAAAGTGCACGATAACAGTGCGAAATAATTAACTATATTCATCTGGAATCTTGATACCAACACTGCTGATAACCCTTCTCATCAATCCATTGTTTATTTATATGAACGAATCGCTTAAGTAATTGCATGAACTATGCCAATCAACAAAAAAGTATTAACTTATTGTTTTTATGGTAAATTTTTAAATACTCTATGGAACACACAACCACGAAAAAACGTTGAACAACGATTTATAGTTGTAGTAGAAACGATATTTCGTTGATTTGGCTTAATAGTTGCTCTTCATAAGCTATTAATTTTGAATCTAATAAGAAGGTTGTACTTATATGTCGAATCAATTGTTTTTAAACGCACCAACAGCCATGCTATTAATTGATCCCATTAATAACCACGTGTTAGCAGTCAACCAATTAACAGAAAAAATGTTTAATGAAAGTGAGAAGGAGTTACTCAGCAAAAAGGCAACTCAATTGTTCCCACACTGCATAGAGCAGTTACATTTATTCACACAACAAGTGTTTGTTGAAGGGAGTGCATGGACAAATAATTTGAGTATTGAAGTAGGCTATAAAACGTTGTGCTTGGGTATCAATGCCGTTCAGCTAAATAATAACCTGCTACTCAGCTGCGAAGAGAACCATACCACTTTTAAACGTCACTTTAATGCAATTATTGAATCTAATTATCAGTCTGGATTTTTTCATTGGAATAAAGATGAAACTATTTTCGAACAAATAGAGCGACAAAATCAACTCCTCTTAACCGCGGTAGGCGATGGCATTTATGGTGTTGACTCGAAAGGACAAACCACTTTTGTGAATGCAGCTGCAGAAAAAATTCTGGGTTGGACTAAATCCGAATTAATGGGCAAGAAGATACATGACATTATTCACCATTCGCATCTTAATGGCAGTCACTATGAAGTCCATACCTGCCCTATTTATGAAGCCTTTAGTGACGGTGCGGTACACAGTGTGGATAACGAAGTCTTTTGGTCTAAAAAAAATAAACCTATTCCAGTAGAGTACACTAGTACTCCACTCACGGAAGATGGTTCTTTAATAGGAGCAGTGGTTATCTTTCGAGATATCACCGAACGTAAGCGAACTCAAGATAAGCTATTAACCGCACTGAAGGAAGTTGATGCTTTAAAACAACGCTTAGAAATGGAAAATGCTTATCTACTCGAAGAAATAAACGCAGATTTTAACCATCAATACATGATCGGAAAAAGCATTAAAATTAAACATATGATGAATCAAATGGAACTGGTGGCTCCTACGAATGCCAATGTTTTAATTATTGGAGAATCAGGCACAGGTAAAGAACTCATCGCGCGATCCATCCATGAAGCCAGCCAACGTAAAGTAAGACCTCTCATTCGTGTAAATTGTGCGGCTATTCCATCAGAGCTGTTTGAAAGTGAATTTTTTGGACACGTTAAAGGCGCTTTTTCTGGGGCTATTACCGACCGCGTCGGTCGTTTTGAATTAGCAGATGGCGCCACGATTTTCTTAGATGAAGTAGGAGAAATACCGCTACAACTGCAAGGTAAATTATTACGAGTATTACAAGAGCAGCAGTTTGAACGTGTAGGAGAATCGAAAACACGTCATGTTGATGTAAGAGTCATTGCAGCCACCAACAGAGACTTAAAAAAGTTAGTAGAAAAAAATAAATTTAGAGAAGATCTGTATTTTAGATTAAATGTATTCCCTATTCACTCCCCTCCATTAAGAGAGCGTATAGATGATGTACCATTATTAGTGAAACACTTCATCGATAAGATTTGTTTACAGCTAAACCAATCAACACCTAAAGTCCCCTTATCACAAATGCAATACTTACAAGATTATGCATGGCCAGGTAATATTCGAGAACTTGAGAATATTATCGAGCGCCAGGTTATTTTGTCTAAAAGTAATAAATTAAGCTTTGATTTTTTGGGCAGAGAAACAACGATAGAAAGCCGAACGGTTAGCCGACATCTTAATACGAATGTGATCAGTGCTGTACAGCATAAACAATTAGAAAAACATAATTTAGAGCAAGCTCTAAAGGATTGTAATGGCAAAATTTACGGTGAAGATGGTGCCGCAGCATTATTGGGGTTAAAGCCTACAACCTTAAGTTCGAAGCTAAAAAAGTATGCAATTAACCGACTAGTATTTGTTTAAATGGAAAGCAGTTTAACTAATGAGTGTTGATTATCACTCCCTATCTTTTGAATAAGATGAAAGCTTCAGAACAGGTTAACTGGCACATAAAACGCTATAACCGCTATATAGTTAGCTTAATTCCGCTTTAAGTTAATTATATGGTGAAGAAGAAATAGGAAAGGTAGATACAATAGTATTTACGCTTCCTATTAAGCTAAAATATTGTGCATGTCGATCACTATAAATAATGTACCTGAATGCTTTAGTACGTTCATTATTGATCAAGCTAACTGGCCATTAGCGCTTATTTTTTTAATTTCAACTCTGCACTGTAAATCAAGTCATCACAAATTAATGTGAGTGTTTTGAAGTCTTTAAATATTTCCAGATC
The DNA here is from genome assembly GCF_947489755.1 of uncultured Psychromonas sp. Taxonomy (GTDB): domain Bacteria; phylum Pseudomonadota; class Gammaproteobacteria; order Enterobacterales; family Psychromonadaceae; genus Psychromonas. Next base: position 149,618 of record NZ_CANLFB010000003.1, on the reverse strand, counting down.
AACACTGTCAAATAACCAAATGGAGAATACAAAATCAGAGTCAATGGTTGCCCTTGCAAATGGGTTTATTAATCCCACTTTTTGATAGTCATTAATCCCCAATGCCGCTTCACAAGAACCGTGTTTTTCATTTCTTAACTTTGCTTTTTGTTCGCTGTTATATAATGTTTGATCAATTTTAAACATCAAGGTAGGAATACCTAACTCAGTGATAAGAATAAAATCGCCAAAATCCCCTTCTTTAGAGTAACCAGGAACAGTACTCCAATCCCGTTTTTTGGATTTCAACAACATTTTTGGTATTTCAGGTAACGTTTTTGGCATAGAACTAAGAAAGAAGCGAGCCGATGGCGTGATTGATTGCTCAGGATTATTCCAATTTGACATTAATAAGAATGAACCACCAACGAGCATAATAAATAAGGCACTCAAAGCTAACTTTAGCTGGCCTGCGATTTTAGACACGTCTGAATCTGCGGTCAGTTTATGAATTTGCGCATGGGCTTCATCTAAGCAATCGGTTTTAATTCGAACTTCTTCAATCAATTGCAGTATTTGGATCTTTAATGATTCGGGATCTTGAGACGTCTCATCAACTACCGTTTCTTCTGAAGGTAAATAAACAAAATGTTCATTGCCACCTCCATTCATTACTTTTTTATAAGCAATATGTACAATTTTAAATAATTCACTCGAACCAGATTTATCTGGGTGTATTTTAAGCGATAACAATTTAAATTGTTTTCTGATTGCTTTATTTGACCAAGAGTCATTTGTCCCTAAAATATCATGGTTATTCATTTTAATGAGGCACTCATTAGCTAGGTGTTGAGGTCAATGGTTTAATATTACTTTTATTGTTATTGTTATTGTTATTTTGTAATTAATAAGCCATCATTTTTCATCGGAATTAAGATCCATCTTTAATAAACTGATTGTGACACTCAGAAACATTAAAATCAAAAAAATAACCATAAAACAAATAGATATCTTAAAAAATAAATGAATAACATCATTTTATAATGCAATTACTTCTTTATGATTAGAGGAATTATGAAATATTTGAATATGCCAGTTTGTTTTAACAAAGGATATAAAAATATAGAGATTGAAGCCCGTAAAAAGTCGAAGAGCATAACTTAACTATAACGACTCAAGGCAAATGATGATGAGATTCTGATTAAGTTCTATATAAAATTTTAACAACATGCCAACCGTGTTTGGTTTTTACTAAGTGTGGAGTGATTAACTCAGCATTAAAGCAGACCTTGTCAAACGCAGGTACCATTTGTCCTTTTTTAAACTCACCTAAATCCCCTCCTTTTTTACCTGACGGACAAGTTGAATACTTTTTTGCTAACGTTTGAAACTTAGCGCCCTTTTTTAATTGAGCAATAATATCTTCTGCTTTATCTTGATGTTTTACTAGGATATGAAGTGCTGATGCGGTTTTAGCCATGATTTAAATCTCTTTTTTAGACAATATTACTTTGCATAATTATACCTGTATTTTAACTAATAACTATTATTCACTGATACCTATTAGTGCGGTTAAGCTGCGAAAGTGGTTGTCGCTGACAATGATTTAGAAGAAGTTAATAGCCGTAAAATACACGTATAAAGTAGAAACTATACACTTTATTAAAGGTTAAAACGGTTACTTGTGATCTCTATTTTTAGCTTTCCGTTGATCAACATCGCTAAGAACATTACTCCTATAGTGAGTAATGAAGACAGGCTTTATTAATAACCTGTTTAAATTGACTAATCCAAAGAAGCTACCATCACTAACCTCTTCAAATTATTCAGTCAAATTAACCTATCATCGATAAGCTCTTCAAATTGGTCAGTCAAAATAACCTGCCATCGATAAGCTCTTCAAATTGGCCAGTCAAATTAACCTGCCATCGATAGGCTCTTCAAATTGATCAGTCAAATTAAACTGCTATCAATGACCGATAAAATCGCTCAAATCATTATTACACTTCAACGAAACAAGCATTAAATTATTCGATAAAACTAACGAGGTTTAGAATTGATGACATTTTTAATAAAATAGTAAGCGATATAACCGATGATACAAGTTGTACTAACAATCACAGCGACACCTGCCGCCACGATAGGATCGTCCAATAACATAGCGAAAAATTCCATTCTTAGCTCCTTAACTACATTGAGTATTAACATTTATTAATGAAGTGTAGGTAGTCGCTATACCGTCACCGCGTACTAACTACGTAGTGACAATGTATTTAATGAGAGCCTTAGCAACTTTGATTTGAATCAGCATAAAGTGCAATTAAAGCGTGGGGCTTAAAGAGGTTGAATAATATGTGATCAACTTCCTCATTTTTAATTTAAGGAAGAGCGATCAACAGAGCAGCAAATGAAATAACCTATAAATCACCCAGCTTAATCAGCATGACTAAACTAGGCGTATTCGATGAACTAAACGAGTTACATGTGCATATAACGTTTGATCTTCTTTGTTGGTGTTTTGATAAAAGGTTCTGTTTGTTCCACCACTGAGTTCAGCTTAGAGAATGAAGATAAAAGTCCATTTGATTCATTTTTAATGTCTTCTAACAACACCAAGATCTCTTTGTGTAAGTCAGCATCGGTTTCTGTTTTAAGATTATGTTGCTCATCAAACAGGTCATAATCGATATAAATTTTAGCAACGAGTTTTTTCTCTAGCTCATAGACCATTGAATCAATCACTAAAGGATGACGATTGATCACATTTTCTATCGACTCTGGATAAATATTTTCACCACTAGAGCTGATGATGACATTTTTAGTACGGCCACTAATGGTTAAAATTCCCATTTCATCCGCATAACCTAAATCACCAGTATTAAACCACCCATCTTCGTCTAATACTTCTTTTGTACGCTCATCTTCTTTGTAATAACCTAACATCACGTTAGGACCTCGAACGTGTAACTCGCCCTCTTTATCTTCTTCATTTTGTTTAATGAATCGATATTCCATATCAGGTACAAATATGCCTGTTGTGCCTAAACGCGTATTTCCAGGGACAGCACCAGCAATAATAGGCGCGGTTTCCGTTAATCCGTAACCAATCGCATAAGGAAAGTTAGCTTCTAATAAGAACTGTTCAACGTAGCTTGATAATTTAGCGCCACCAATACCAAAGAATTTCATTTCACCACCAAAACTTTCCATTAGTTTTTGACCGGCTATTTTATTAAGCTTTTTACGTGCAAAGCTGACATTGTTGTACAGATATTTAATCAGTTTATTTTTATTAAACTCAACTAATATTTTGTTTTTATAAATTTTCTCAATCACCAGCGGCACACTTAACATACAAGTAGGTTTAACGGTTTGCATTGCCGCTAAGATGATTTTTGGGGAAGGTACACGGTTAATGTAATGTATCGATCCACCATTTGAAAAAGGCACTAAGAAACCAACTGAACATTCAAAGGTATGTGCTAAAGGTAATATAGAAAGGAAGCGATCTTGATCATGTATATCTGTCAATGTATTCGCTTGGTAAAGTTGCGCCATTAAGTTGTAATGACTTAGCATCACGCCTTTTGATTGACCGGTTGTCCCTGACGTATAAATAATCACAGCTAGATCGTTTGGATTAATGGTCAAGGTATTGTCTATCTCACTCATTTTCAACAATTTCTTTTGTTGTGCAAACTGTATTGCTTTGTCTTTCATTTGCGCAATAGTTTGAACGCCTTTAACGAAAAATTCTGAGTGTTTAGGTGTTTTATCTTCAATTAAATCAAATGTTTCTAGTGAGAACACATAAGATAAGCTCGAACTAAAATCATCTTCATTTAATTTAGCACTCAATTTTTGAGAAACAAAAACAGCTTTCACTTCAGAGTGTTTAATTATGTGATGAATTTCATTAGTATGAAAATCTGGCAAAATAGGAACCGCGATAGCGCCCATCGCAGTGATCGCTAAATAAACGATCCCCCAATGTGGCATATTTTCACTGCATATTGCAATTTTATCACCTTGCTTTAGTCCTAAATCTTTAAACATGGCTTGCAATTGAATGACTTTTTGCTGTGCTTCTTGATAAGTAAGCCCTTCTTCACCTACATTGCACACAAATGTATTGGACGCATATTTTTTAAATGAATGGTCAGCTAAAGACATTAAATTGTTATGAGAAAGATTAAGCGACATATTAAAGCCTTTATATTTAAGTAATTGATTGATGAATAGCGACTAAGCTCAAAATTCAATAAATGATTAAGTTGTTGCTGAATATTATATCAACAACCTAAAACAACCCAAGGTAAAACGACTAAAATGCGTATTACAGTGCTTATTATCAGAGTTTTATAACACTTTAGCCTATTAAATGACTCAAAATACCCAAAACAAAGACTTTAATAATAACGAAATAAACTTCACCCTAATAAATACACACTAATGACTGTTTTATTTTACTGTATATAACAACGGAATCCTTATTATAGGGGTATCTTTGATTAAATTTAAAAGGATGTTATAGCAACACTTAAAGCTGTGTTAAAATCTTTTTTTTTATTTATAGAGACAATTTTTATGGCACGCCAAGTAACTTATTTTTATCAAGGCACTAAAAAAACTATCGCATTTTCATTCAGCCAACACTTTGATATTTTTGAAGCGGTAGCCGCAGCAGAAGATGTTGACTTAACATCATTTTGGGCGATGGAAAAGCAACTTGAGATGAGTTCACGTGGTCAAGGTATCATGAAAAACTACCGTGCAAATGAATTTGAACGCATGGGTTTTTCAGACATAAAATTTGTAAGAGACGAAACTAAAGACAAAGAAAAGAAAGAAAAATAAGTTCGCTCAAGATCATTGTGGATAGCGCTATATGAACGAGACTAACAAAAAGAATAACAAAAAGAATAACAAGCAAAATAACAACGATATAAGCACTGATCTCTTACGTGATATGACTGAAATAGAACATCTCTTTTTGGCTCACGTATTGGGGACGTTACCAGCCCCTAAAAAGCGCTACCTTAAAGCGGCACTCAATACTGCTGTATTTTGGGTATTTTCATTGTTTGGATTTTGTATTCTTTGGTTCCTCAGTAGCTTAATATTGACAACCTTTGCCTCTATCGATATTGGTGTTAGTAGTGATTACTCAACGGTTATATTCCCTATAGCCATTATTGTTGCTGGATTATTTGCTATTAACTCAACGAGAAAGTGGTTATCAACCTCTGAAAGCGGTTATACCTATGTTAAGGCTGATTTAGCGGCACAAAAAATTCAGGCTGAACGTTATAAAGTAAAATCAGTAAAATGTTTTAAAGAGCCAAAACACGGTGGTTTGTTATATTTTTTGTTATTGAAGCACCCTGTTTCTAAACAAAAAAATATTAGAGTTATTTATGATTATGAAAGTCAGAATGACAAGGTTGACCCTAAGTTATTATTAAAGATGAAAACTGATTTAACTATTTGTACCGCTCCAAATTCAAAAATTGTTGTTGATAATGTATTTGAAGGCGATCCAGTCACTAAGGTTGAATATCTTGATTTAACGGCTTCCCCTGAACAATGGCCAAACCCTGATAGTTGGGAAGATATTGAATGGTCATCGTTACAACAAGTTTATTCGAAATAAACTTAGTTTCCCGTTAGTAATACACTTCTAATAAGACATGAACGGTTAATGATATTAGCAGTTCATCCATATAAATTATATTCTATTTTCTAAAAGACAAGATTAGAATTAATCACTTATTATCTGAATCTAAAAACAATAAGATTATAATGAATGATCAATAATCGATATAAGTAGATGATTAGGTTATTAAGAAAAGATTATTTATTAAGGGATTAAAACTAAAACAGCCAATAAGAAGCTCTCCCTTTGAACTTTTTATTGGCTGATTATTTTAATAAAAAATTATTTTTTGTTAGGTGTTTTTAGAAACTATTCCATCTAACATATTGTTTCTAAGTATTGTTTTTAAATATAGCTTATAAATATGGCTTCTAAGCTAAAGAAACTGGGTCAGGTAATTTGATAATACGTTTTTCCAACACTTTTAATAACACGCCATATGCCGGTAAAAATAAACACAGGCTCACTAACAATTTAAAACCGTAATCTACCATCGCAATTTCAGGCCAATTAGCCGCCATGAACTCATCTGTCGATGCGTAAAAAGCTAAAGAGAAGAAGATTAAGGTATCCAGTAAGTTACCTAATAAAGTGGATGCTGTTGGTGCAATCCACCAAGATTTAGTCAGGCGTAAATTTGCAAATACTTTAATATCAAGTAACTGCCCAAATAAATACGCCGCAAAACTTGCAGCAGCAATGCGTAACACAAAACTATTATAGTTAGCTAATGAATCCATCCCTTGGAATATTCCTTGGTGAAATAACACCCCAATGACATAAGAAACAACTAATGCAGGCAACATGGCTTTAAAGATGATGCGTCGAGCATTCTTCTGTCCGAAGATTCTGACCGTCAAATCCGTTGCAAGGTAAACAAAAGGGAAACTAAAAGCACCCCATGTAGTGTGCCAGCCAAATAAAGTAAATGGCAATTGTACTAGATAGTTACTAGCACAAACGATAATGATGTGAAACCCAACCAATAGCGTAAGCGCACGGCGAATTTGCGTGTTTGAAAGTGATAACATATTTTGACCTTTTTATTGTGGCTTTTACTGCCACTTTTTAATGTAACAACGGGGTGAGGGAACCCGCTTATTATGTGTCCCAAATTTTTAGTGATAGCTTATAGCTAACCTAGTTAACTATCTCGTTATACCAATATGGGGGCGCATATTATAGGGTGATAATCACACAATACAACTCTTTTAATCACACCTACCAGCTCAATTATCACAAGATACCTGTAATAATATTTAATATAACGTTATACTGTATATAAACACACTTAAGTGAGTCAATTATGTTTGCGAATAAGCCAATTAAGATTGCAAAGGATATTGATGGGGTTCGTCGAAGTGCTTTTTGGCATTTATCACGTCGAGACCATAGCCAAGCAGAGCTATTAAAAAAGCTTCAGCGTAAAACCGATAATCAAGCGTGGATAGAGACCGTTATCAATGAATGTTTAGATTATAATTATCTAGATGATCAACGTTTTACGGAATCTTTTATTCGTGGCTCACAAAATAAAGGGTATGGCGCAACGCGTATAAAACAAGATTTAAAATTAAAAGGTATTGGCGAACTGTTAATTAAACAAACATTTGATGACAATGAATTCAATTACATCGATGCTGCTCAGCAATTATTAAGTAATAAATATCGAGAAGCCATTGTAACGCAACATTTAAAACAGAAAGCGATGGGGTTTCTACAAGCTAAAGGGCATAGTTTCGATATTATTGCATTAGCCATCGAATCACATAATGAAGGTTTTCCAACACCCACGTTTAACGATCTCGATGAAGCTTGTTTGTTGCTTTCTAAGAAATTCAAAGTAGTGATTGAAGATCAAAAACAAAAAACCAAAGCATTAAGACATCTTACTTCGCATGGTTATGACTATTCAAAGTCCAATCAAGCGATAACGTTATTTAATCAACAGTTAGTGTTAGATGAATAAATAATTAAAATATATAAAAGTACGGTGTGCAAAAAACAAGTCTAAAAAAACACTTAAGACGATTGAGACTCTAAGATATTAAGACATTAAGACATTAAGACATTAAGACATTAAGTCTGATTTGATAATACGGAAAAATTCATGGCAAAAGCAAAAACAAAAATTTCCTACGTATGCAGTGACTGTGGTGCTGATTATACTAAATGGCAAGGGCAATGTGGCGAATGTAAAGCTTGGAATACGATCACTGAATTTCGCGAAGCATCGAGTACCACTAAATCAGTTAATGCCGCTATTAATCGAAATCAGGTCGGTGGTTATGCCGGTGTCACGACTAATGGCGTGCAACGAATTTCAACGGTACAAGTAGAAAATGCACAACGTGTCTCAACTGGCTTAAGTGAATTAGACCGGGTATTGGGTGATGGCATTACATTGGGCTCAGTGGTATTAATTAGTGGCGACCCGGGCTCAGGTAAAACCACCCTACTCACTAAAGTGGCTTCCGTCATGTCACAAACCATGTCCACTTTATATGTCACGGCAGAAGAAAGTTTAAGTCAGTGGGCTAAACGTGGCATTGAAAGGTTAAACCTACATTTTAATGAAGATAATTTTTTATTATCAGATACTGACAGCATTGAAGACATTGTTAATCAATGTATCGAAAATAAAGTGAAGTTTTTAATTGCCGATTCCATTCAAGCTTTTGAATCTAATTCCGTCGATGGATCTGCAGGTGGTGTCACGCAAGTTAAAACTTGTGCAAAAATATTAAACCGTTTATGTAAGCAACACGGCATTACACTTATCTTGGTAGGGCAAGTGAATAAGAACTCACAAATGGCGGGACCACAAACACTCAAACATATTATTGATACGGCAATTCACATTGAAGTGAATGATGCTTCTGTACGAATTTTACGTGCCGACAAAAACCGTTTCGGTGATACTGAGCAAGTGGGTATTTTTCAAATGACCGAAAAAGGCATGCGCTCTGTTGATAATCCAAGTCGCTTATTTTTGTCGGGTAGTGAAGAACACTTTGAAGGCTCAGCTATCTCTGTGATTAAAGATGGTGCCCGTAATCTATTAATTGAAATACAAGCTTTAGCGACGGAAGTTGAAGGTGAAAAATCAATTAGAAACTGTATTGGTGTCTCATACAGTCGCTTATCTTTAATTACTGCTGTACTCAAAAAACACGGTGGAATTCCTACTTATTACGATATAAATATCAGTTTAGTGGGCGGTTTAAAAATGGCTGACTCTGAAACATCGACCGACATGGCAGTAACTGCAGCTTTACTCAGCTCAATTAATTCAAAACCGTTACCGAGTGATGCTGTGTTTATTGGTGAGTTAGCCTTAACCGGAGAACTGCGTCAGATACCACAAATTGTTCCTCGAGTTCGTGAAGCGTTAAGTCATGGAAAAAAACAGATCTTTATTCCTTCTGTCGCTTACCACGCTTCAATGCAACAATTTGTGAAAGGCGATCAAAAAATCATTCCACTTAAAAACGTACGTGATTTAATTGAGGCACTTCAATAATGTCTGCAGCACAATTATTAAAAGATAACTTATCCTTATTTGAACCGGATAAAGGCGTCGTTTTAGACTTGGCCTGCGGTAGAGGTCAAAATGGCTTATTATTAAAAGCCCAAAATATTGAGCTAGTATTTGCCGACCTTCAACAGCAACACTTATCCACTTTACATAAAGATTTTAATATTGATAACTCAGCACTTTGGCAAGCAGATTTTGAGTCTGAATCAAGTCTAGACGCACAAAAATTAGCGCAAATGCAGTTGCAAGGTATTCTTGTATTCAGATATTTACACCGTCCTTTATTTGACAGTATTAAACAAGCAATTAAACCCGGTGGTATTGTAATTTACGAAACGTTTACCATTGAAAATAGACAGTTTGGCCGTCCCAATAGAGCCGATTTTTTACTGGAACTTGGTGAGTTAAAAACTGTTTTTAAAGAATGGGATATTTTATTCTATTTTGAAGGTATTAAAGAAAATCCAGATCGTGCGATTGCACAGATTATTTGCCAGAAACCTGATTAGCATCATCACATCAATAGATGTCAGATTGTTAATCTTAAATTACCTTATACTTTATGCTAAACATTAAAAAGGGTTACTTTGATTGATGTAACCCTTTTCCATTACTCATAAACAATAATTAACATGTTTATAAAGCTTACAAGTATTGGTTCGCTTTTAAATAATCGATAACTTGTTGTGCGCAAGCTTCAATTGACTTCTGATCTGTTTCTACATGTATTTCAGGATTAACTGGTTTTTCATAAGCACTATCAATCCCCGTAAAGTTTTTAATCTCACCAGCGCGCGCTTTTTTGTACAAACCTTTTGGATCTCGTGATTCACACACAGCTAACGGCGTATCAATAAATACTTCAATAAACTGCCCTTCTGCTAGTTGAGAACGCACCATTTCACGATCTGCTACAAAAGGAGAAATAAAAGCAGTAGAGACTAATAAACCAGCATCAGCAAATAGTTTTGACACTTCACCTACTCGGCGAATATTTTCAATTCTGTCTTTATCTGAAAAACCTAAGTCTCCGTTTAAACCGTGACGCACATTATCGCCATCTAGCACATAAGTTTTAGCTTGATGTTGAAATAACATTAAATCAACCGCATTAGCGACCGTAGATTTACCTGAACCACTCAAGCCTGTAAACCATAATACTGCCGCTTTATGGCCGTTTAATTGACAATGGTCTTGATGTGAAACGCTCGCTTGATGCCATACAACATCAGATGATTTTTCACCATCAACATCTTTTTCTATATACGGGTTATTCATAATATTTCTCTCTAATTACAGAAGTCAGTGGCCTCAATAAAGCCTAACTTCTTATTTAATTAATAAACTTTTTTTGTCTATAGGCCAAATACAAAAACAATGGCGATAATACATGTCACGCTATAAACCAAGCTAACAGGCACACCAATTTTAATAAAATCATTTAATTTATACTGTCCTGCATTGAATACCATCAAATTGGTTTGGTAACCATAAGGACTGATAAAACTAGCACTCGCACCAAATGCGACGGCCATAATAAAAGCTGTTGGATTAGCATCAATACTTACTGCAAGGCCATAAGCGATTGGGAATATCAAGGCTGCAGCCGCATTATTAGTGACTAATTCGGTCAACAATAAGGTGACCGCATATACTGCAATTAACGCGAGTAATGGACTAAATGAGTTCGAATGATTACTCATAACTTGTGTGAAACTGTCTATAACGCCGCTATTTTGTAGCGCATAAGACAAGACAATAGCAGCCGATATGATCACCCAAATATCCGTTGGAAAACGTCGAACCAATTCACTACTGGTTAAACAACCACTAAGAAGCAAAACCCCAAGTAATAGTAAGACGGCTTTAAACAAAGGAATAATACCGAGTGCAGCCAGTGCAATAGCAGCAAAAAAACCAAAGATAGCTAATAGTTCTTTTTTACCTGATAAACGCGAATCTAGCTCGACATCCGACAATAATATAAAGTTTTTACGTATGTTACGGCGAGATTTAAAATCTTCGCCCACCGCCAACACCAAAAAATCACCAGGTTTAATTTTTAGTTTACCAATTTTTCCTGATACTTTTTCACCGTCTCGTTTAATAGCGACAACAGCAGCATCAAACAAAGAACGAAATCCCACTGATTTTAATGTATTACCATTTAAAACACTTTCAGGTCGTACCACTACTTCTCGTAAATTACCTAATGGTAAGCCACTGTTTTCAGCAAAAATAGACAAACCGTCAAATAAACGCAACTGGCTAACTTTCGATATATCACCACTGAAGATCAGTTTATCATTCGCTTGAATGACTTCATTGGGAGTGATCGCCGTGAGTTGTAAGTCACCGCGCATTATCTCCACTAAAAAAAGAGACTGTAAATGACGTAAACCATTTTGATCGATACTTTTACCCACTAAACTTGAATCTAAGTTAACCTTTGCTTCAATGAAATAAGAAGGTGCATCGGTTAGTTTCATATCAATATCAGGTAATAATGAACGACAAAGATATAACGTAAGGCCACAAGTTCCCACTAAAAACAACCCTACTAGAGTAAAGTCAAAAAAGCCTAATGAGGGTAAGTTTGCATCGAGTACTAAGCTATTAACAATCAGGTTAGTCGAGGTACCTACTAGCGTTAATGTGCCCCCTAAAATTGCCGCATAAGATAATGGAATTAATAACTTACTTGCCGAGTGATTAGGGTTATTACGAATTGGCGCTAACATGGTTGATACAACCGCCGTGTTATTTAAAAAAGCAGAAGAGAAAACAGTGAAACCAAATAATCGTAACCATGTGGAATTATAACTTGGTTTAATCACCTTCATGGCAACTAAACGTAATAAACGGGTTTTTTCAAGGGCAATAGAGCAAAGCATTAACAAAATTAATGTTAATAGTCCTTGATTGGAGAGACTTTTAATTACTTGGTCTGTTGTCACCATTTGTGTGGAGAATAAAGTCATTAATGCAACGCCAAAGACAACACTTGGACGCTCTTGGAATTTAATTAAACCGATGATAGTGAAGATAAAAACTGCGAGAACAAAATAGGAATGAAGAGTCATGAATAGGCCATCAGTTAAGAGCATTCAGTTGCTAGCCTAACACTAGCAACCGAACACTATTTAGCAATTATCCTTTTAGGATATTTTTTGCTTCCCAATGAGGGAAATGTTTGCGAACTAATGCATTAAATTCAACTTCAAATTCACTGTAAGCTGATTTAGGGCCTGAAGTTGCTTCAAGTGGACGTTTAATCATGCCCGCACCAACAGTACCATTAGTTAAACGGTCAATAATAATGAACGCGCCTGTTGCTCTGTTATCTGAATATGCATCAAACTGAACTTCTTTTGCGACTTCAAAGTTACAACTACCAATTTCATTTAGTGCTAATTGAGTCGCTGGCTTTTGTTGAATTGTATTAACATCTGTTTGATAGTTAATAGAAGTAGCAGCACCAACCGTCGTATTACTACCAACTTTGATGATGTATTCACGGTCAACGTTTAGTGCAGTTTCATCCATCCAAACAACATCAGCTTCAAAGTTTTTAGTTGATTGTGGTTTTTCATGCGGACGAACAATCATATCACCACGGCTGATATCAATTTCATCTTCAAGTGTTAGTGTGATGGCCATACCTTGATAAGCAACTTCTAAGTTGCCGTCAAAAGTAACAATCTCTTTCACTTTACTTTGCTTACCAGAAGGTAATGCTTCAATAGTATCGCCAACACGAATTTCACCAGAGGCAACAGTCCCTGCAAAACCACGGAAATCTAAGTTTGGACGGTTTACGTATTGAACGCCTAAACGGAATTGATCAATTGCATTGCTGCTGATTTCAACTGTGTTTAGTAAACGTAACAATGGTGAACCAGGGTACCAAGGCATATTTTCACTTTGGTTTACTACATTATCACCTTTAAGCGCAGAAATTGGCACAAAACGAACATCAGCAATGTTTAATTGTTTAGCAAACTCACGGTAATCCGCTTTAATTTTCTTATAAACTTCTTGATCGTAATCTACTGCATCCATTTTGTTGATCGCAATAACAACATGCTTAATACCCAACAAAGAACAAATGTAAGAGTGACGACGAGTTTGAACTTGTACACCATGACGCGCATCAATCAAGATAATCGCTAAATCACATGTTGAAGCACCTGTTGCCATGTTGCGTGTGTATTGCTCATGTCCAGGGGTGTCAGCAATGATAAATTTACGTTGCTCAGTTGCAAAGTAACGGTAAGCAACATCGATTGTAATGCCCTGCTCACGTTCTGACTGTAAACCATCCACTAACAATGCTAAGTCAAAAGTTTCGTCTGTGGTGTTGAATTTTTTAGAATCTTTTTCGATAGCAGCCATGTGATCTTCAAAGATCATTTTACTATCAAATAATAAACGTCCAATTAACGTTGATTTACCGTCATCTACACTGCCACAAGTGATAAAACGCATCATGTCTTTGTTTTCGTGTACACGTAAATATTCTTCGATATCCGATGCGATTAGATTTGTATCGTTAGTCATTTTTTTTCCTTAACTCTTTATAGGACTGGGTTTTTTAAGCGTTGGCCTAAAAGTAACCTTCCATTTTTTTCTTTTCCATCGAACCAGCAGAATCGTTATCGATTACACGGCCTTGACGTTCAGATGTTGTTGTTAACAACATCTCTTGAATAATTTCAGGTAGTGTCTTCGCTTCAGACTCAATCGCACCTGTTAATGGGTAACAGCCTAATGTACGGAAACGTACATTTTTCATCTGCGGAACTTCACCTTCTTCAAGTGGCATACGCTCATCATCAACCATGATTAATGAACCATCACGTTCAACAACAGGACGTGGTGCAGAGAAGTATAGTGGCACCATTTCGATATCTTCTTGATAAATGTACTGCCAGATATCAAGCTCAGTCCAGTTAGATAGTGGGAATACACGAATACTTTCGCCACGGTCTACTTTTGAGTTATAAATGTTCCATAATTCAGGGCGTTGATTTTTAGGATCCCAGCGATGCTTTTTATCACGGAATGAATAAACACGTTCTTTAGCACGAGATTTCTCTTCGTCACGACGTGCGCCACCAAATGCAGCATCAAAACCGTAATGGTCTAGTGCTTGTTTCAAACCTTGTGTTTTCATTACATCAGTATGCTTAGCTGAACCATGTGTAAACGGTCCCATACCCATTGCAATACCTTCAGGGTTTTTATGAACTAATAAATCGAAGTCATACTTCTTCGATAAATTATCACGGAATTCAATCATTTCTTTGAATTTCCAGTCGGTATCAACATGAAGTAATGGGAAAGGAATTTTACCTGGGTAAAAGGCTTTACGAGCAAGATGTAATAACACTGACGAATCTTTACCAATTGAGTACAGCATTACTGGGTTATCAAATTCAGCGGCTACTTCACGCATTATTTGAATTGATTCAGCCTCAAGTGCCTTAAGGTGAGTTAGTCTTTTATTGTTCATGTGTTTCCTTACAAAGTCACAGGATATATATAATTTAAACGTATTATGCAGTGTTCTCTGAAAAATATCAGTAACAAATTCAGATAGAATATAGAAAATAGTTATAAGCGTAATTAATTATGTCATTGAATATAAGCGTTAATTTTTAAACGTTAAATCATTACAGAAAAAACGATTTAATCAACACCTTAAACTATAAAAACTAAACCAATAAAGACTAGCTTAATGACAAAACCCTTTCTACGACCGTAAAAAGGTATAAAAGTTGTAAAAAATTTAGCGTTAATTTACTTCAAAAAAGCATTGGTATCAACGAGTAATATTTTATGTCATTTATTACTCTTAAAGTGAATCATCAGTTGCTTTGAAATTATGTTAAGTAAATTATGTTAAGTACCGTTTGTGTTAATAAAATTTTCACGGCTAAATTAGCTGCCTAATATAATTAAAGGCAGTGAAAGTAATTGGTCACCTGATTTTGCAAAGTAAAAAATAATACCAATTAATGCCCCTACTGTTAATAAATACCAAGCGGTTGAAAACAATTGCCCATAGCGATCTAAGGGTAATAAATGACTATTAAAACGTGCTCGCCATTCAAATACTATTTCAACACTGCCTATTAATAGTAAAAACCCTAATAATGCTAAGCCTAATACATAGCTAATAAAAACACCTGCAGCAGCACCTAACACACAACCTAATAAGCCAATTTTACTGTTCATAGAAAAACTAATACTTTTTAATATATGTCCACCATCAAGCGGTAAAATAGGCAAAAGATTAAATAAGTTAAGTAATGCATTAAATGTCGCTAGGCCAGCAAAAAACTCACTCCCCGTTAACCAATAAATGATTAAACACACTAATGACATGATGAGTCCAAACGTCGGCCCCATAATCGAAATCACCACATCTTGCCAACGGGTGTTAATTTTTTCATCGGATACCGCGAGCCCACCAACAAAGGGAATTAAATAAATGCCCTTAGTTTTCATACCAAAATATTTCATAGCACGAATGTGCCCATATTCGTGAAAAACCAAACAAGCGATTAATGCAGCAGCAAATTGAAACGAGAAAAACCAGCTGTAAGCAGCAACACTTGCACCAGCTAATACCACTTTAATGATTTTGGCGCTTTTAAATAGCTTTAGTGCTAATGAGCCTAATCCAAGAAGACTTATTTTTTTAGGCTCTGACGCCACTTTTATAGGCGTTTGTTGTTCGATATCTTTTTCATTTCGTGAGTCTTCTTTTATTAATTGCCCATTTTCATAAAAAGAATAATTAAGTGAAAATGGCTGCCATACCAGATCTACATTTAATTGGCATTTTATAGCCACGCTTTCTGATTGCTCCCCATCAGGCGTTAAAGGAAGTTCATTTGCAGCTTGTTGAAGTAATTCAAATTCATGACTTTTGTTGCCTTGAGCAAATTCACTTGCTGTAATCTGAGAAACAATTTGTTCTCCCCAATACAGTTGCTGCCAACCAGCCATTGATGCTTCAAGTCTAAGCGTTTTTCCGTAATATTCTAATTGTAATAATTCCATGTTTTTTCCTTTTGAGTCGGCGCAATTATGACAGAGTTTAAAAAAGCTGACTATCAACTCATTGCATCAAAACATCCTTATTTCTCACTATCAATTATCGCCTTAACCCGTATACTAAGCGTTTTTAGTTTTACCACTCCATAATAAGAGAGAAGCACCATGACTCAGAATATTGCTGCATTAGAAAAATTCCAAGATGACGTTAAAGAAAGTCAAGTTTTATGGGCACTACAAGATAAAGCAAGTGGTGATTGGGTTGTAATGGATTCAATGAGCTATGAAGAAACTGAAGTAATGCCTTTATGGTCATCTGAAGCGTTAGCAAAAACACACTGTATCGAAGAATGGGAAGATTATACGCCAGCTCCTATCGCTTTAGCTGATTGGTTTGAGTTTTGGTTAGAAGATTTAGTTGAAGATGATGTAATTGTCGGCCTGAACTGGGTTGGCGATGAAGATGATCTTGAATTAGGTTTATCAGAATTTACTGAAGCGCTTGGTCAAATCGAAGCATTATAACTGACTATCCCTTACAGGGATCAGTTAAACTATTACAGATTAAAAGTGTGTTGGCTTTTTTTACTTACCTTATTCTTATTAAAAATTAAGAACTGAAAGTTAAAAACGAATGCACTTATAATTTATTTCAATTCCTCTACTTCTTAATTATTGTGCCAAATTACTATGTCAGAAAATATATCGTCAGAAAATAAATCTGAGTCTCACTCAACAATACGTACTATGATCGCCCTTACTAATCCTAAAAGCTCATCTAACGTTGGTGGCGCGATGCGTGCAGCAGGTTGTTATGATGCTCAAAAAGTTGTTTATTCTGGCGATAGATTTAATCGCGCAGTCCGTTTAGCCGCAGATACTCAAAAAGTCCACGAAATAGTCCCATTAGTACATTACGATGATTTATTAACGGCATTAGAACCGGGTATGAAGTTAGTCTGTGTTGACTTAATTGAAGGTGCCATTCCATTACCTAATTTTGAACACCCTGAAAATGCGATGTATTTATTCGGTCCGGAAGACGGCACGATCAAACAACAAGTGATCAACAAAGCTGATGCAGTAGTTTACATTCCAACCATTGGTTGCATGAACTTAGCAGCTTCTGTCAATGTTGTTCTTTATGACAAATTAGCAAAATCTCAACAGCATCAATTAGATAATGATCTGATTAAAAACAGCCGTGATAAAAACAACAAAATTAAAGTGAAAGAATTAAAATACAAAAATAATATGATAAAAGCAGCTAAAAAATTAGAAAGAGAAAAATTTAACGCCAATAATTAAAGATATAATTGAATATAAAAATTTAATCGGTGGCTGACCATCGATCGTTCCTTTAACTTTTGATTAGTCGTTACTCAATATTGCTTTTAATCATATATAACCTCATCATTAATAATGAGGTTATTAATCATGTAATTTAGAGTAAAGCCTCTGTTTCATCTTTCCTTTCACGTAATATACTTTGAACTAAAAATTATAATTTTTCCTAAGAAAATGATTCCCAGACATATCAATATAACTATTTAAAATTAATCAAATGGTGTCCATTTTCATCGTTCATTAATTCACCTTTTTTATCTATTGTATTAATAAATAAACTATTTTATAGATATTGACGAAACTCACATCCATTCTTTTTTATAATAATCCCTCCATTCATTATATAACTGACATTTATTCCTCGTATAAAACAAGAGTGAGATCAAGGCATTAAACTTACTTATTAACAATGATCTTTTGTCGATATATTTTACACATATTTTTATTTAGACTGCATTTTGGATTGTACAACCCATTTGACTTTATTTTAAGTTGACAGTTGGTTGATTTTTATGTGCTTTATTTAATTGGAATATTTTATGCTTAATATTTAATCGAAAACAGCAGTTAAGTTTTTTTAATTAATAGAACTCAACATAAGGATATAAAATGAAACCTATAATTTATGCAATAAGCGGTGCAATGATTTTATCAGTAAGCACAGTTCATGCGACCTTTATTGGCGCATCTAATGGTGACCTATATGATTATGATGTTGTCACTAATAATTCAACTTTAATTGGTAATTCTGGAGTCATGTATGATATTGCACTAAGTACTTCAAATATATTATATGGTGTAACAAGTGGTAACCAGCTTTATTCCATCAACCAAACGACGGCATCCACGACTCTAATCGGAAGTGTGGGCGCGAGTGTAAATGGTTTAACATTTGCCAGTGATGGGACATTGTACGGCAGTGGTGGTAATGGGTTATATTCAATCAATACAACTACTGGCAGTGCCTCTTTAATAGGAACAGGATCTTATTATTCTTCTGGTGATATTTCTTTTGATGATTTAGGTAATCTTTACCTGTCATCTTCAACTGGCGTAAATGGTGATAGCCTTTGGTCATTGAGCACGGCAGATGGTAGTGGTACATTGATTGGTTCAACTGGGTACTCTTCTGTATATGGATTGAATTACCTTAATAATACTTTGTATGGGTTTACTTACTCCGGTGCCACTCTTTCTTTGGATACAACCACTGGAGTCGGTACCTTTTTATCTCAAAATAATATTAATACCAATGGCGCGGATGGTGGAGGAGCAGTTGTTAATGTACCAGAACCAACATCAATACTTTTATTTGGGCTAAGTTTGGCTGGTTTGGGATTTTATCGTAAAAAGCCAAAAGTTTAATCTTTATTTAAAGTAAGCATCACATGATTAAATATTATTTTTAACCATGTGATGCCCGACTATGCATTTTAAATAGGTTAGGCGGTATTATTCATTTCCTACCAACTACAATTTATGAATAAGACTTATAATTCTATTTATTAACACTGATATTCACATTTCTGCTCTATAATAATACTGCATGAATAATTTATCGTTAAATTTCTATTAAAGATGCTCCTCAGCAAACTCAGCTAAACGGCTTCTCATCACACCATTCAGAAATATATTAGCACTGCCTTCGAAATCTTTAAATCGCTCTACGATATAAGTTAACCCGGATGTGACAGGTGTAAGATAGTTACTATCAATTTGAGCAAGGTTCCCTGAACAGACTATTTTAGTGCCCTCCCCACATCGTGTAATAATTGTTTTCAATTGCGACGCGGTTAAGTTTTGACACTCATCGAGCAAGACAAAGCTATTTTGGATACTCCGACCACGCATGAAATTGACAGATTTAAATTGGATATTAGCTTTATCCATAATGTAATTAACAGAGCTGGTGCTGCAATTATCGTTTTTATGCAGCACTTCTAATGTATCGGTGACCGATGCTAACCAAGGCATCATTTTTTCTTCTTCCGTTCCAGGTAAAAAACCAATATTCTCGGCAATATCAGGTGTATTACGTGTCACAATAATCTTATCGTATTGTTTATTTTCAATCACTAATTCAAGTGCAGCGGCTACCGCTAGCAAGGTTTTTCCGCAACCTGCCGGCCCCGTTAGAATAACTAAATCTACTTTGGGATCTAATAATGCATTAATTGCCATACCTTGATATATATTCTTTGGTGTAATGCCCCAAGCCTGCTGATTCATTAAACGATCATAACCGATGTCTAATAACTCAACTTCATCTTTAAAGTGGTCAGTGATTTTTCCAACAAAATCGTTTTTTTCATCGACCACATATTGATTCGTATACGGGTTATGTATTTTGTCTGATTTTAATTGATGGTAAGTATCTTCACCACGATTAAAGGTTTCACATTCTTTGATATTATCCCAAAATAGTCCTTCTACTTTTTGATAACCTTTACTTAATAAATCAACATCACCAATGACTTGATCGGTTCTATAATCTTCTACAAATTTAAGTCCCGCTCCTTTGGCTTTGAGGCGCATATTAATGTCTTTAGTCACTAAAACAACTTTAGCAGGAGCTTTGCTTTTCTGTAGATATAATGCAGCGTTGATAATACGATTATCGGGCTCGTCCTCACTAAAAGACTCCTGCACAAACGAAGCATGATGGTCAGCAAAAATAGAAATAACACCGCCTAGCTGAACACCTTTGTGGTCTATCTCTACTCCTTGGCTAATTTGCTCTGTCGTCGCATCTTGAAAAAGTTGCTCTAAGCTCCGAATCGCTACACGAGCGTCCCGGCTAACATCTTTTTGCCGATCTTTAATTCTGTCTAATTCTTCTAATACTGTCATAGGAATGACAACGTTGTGTTCTTGAAAGGAATATAAAGCTAAGGGTTCATGTAATAAAACATTGGTATCTAGTATATAAAATTTACGTGCTATATCTGTCATGAATAATTCCTCTGAGTATGATGTTGCAGTGGAGTTTTTATATAAACAGTAAGTTATTACGCTTTTATGACATTACCATCTTTTACAAAAGCATCATAAAAGTCCAACAATAAGTTATTTATCTAACATTTTTTTAAAAAATCGGTTTCGTAAATGAATATGCAGCGTATAATTGAACTCTAAGTATAAATCAGCAATTTATTGATTTAATTAAACGAATAATATTATTTGTTACTATTTGAATAATCATTAAGTGTATAAATAAAAAGGTGTGATAAATGAGTACTGTTCTTGAATTGGTAAAAAACACTCGCCGTAAAAATAAACTAAAGCGTGAAATCATTGATAACGAGAAAAAAATCCGTGATAACCGTAAACGTGTAGATCTATTAACAAATTTATCTGAATACATCACACCTAATATGAGTCATGCAGATATTGTTAATATCATCAAAAACATGCAATCTGACTATGAAGATCGTGTTGACGATCACATCATTACTGGTGCTGAATTATCAAAAGAACGTCGTGAAGTGAATAAACAAATCAATGCTTTTAGACGCCCAGAATCAACTAAATAATCGTTTTATTCTGCCCTAACATTGATTAAAAAAGATAGCTTAGCTATCTTTTTTGCTTTTATGTCTTTCATTTTTGTAGCTGGTATTTAATTGACTCTCATTCCCTCTTCTTTACACTCCTTAAAAATAAATCATATTGATATATGGTTTATTGAGCCTCATCGATTATCAACTGAAGCAATGGTATCATTATGCGCTTTGCTAAGTGATGAAGAGACACTTAAGCTTCAACAGTATAAGAACAAAGCGGCACAACATACCGCGACAGTTTCTCGATCACTATGTCGCTTAATATTATCCAAATATACTAATACCGATCCCAAATCCTTAAAATTTATACGTAGTCAACACGGTAAACCTGCGTTAGTTAATAATATAAATAATCTACGCTTTAACCTAAGTCATAACAATGAACTCATTATCATGGCCATTTGTGTTAACGATGAAATTGGTTGTGATATAGAAAGCCCAACACGAAAGATCAGTATTGAACCAATTAGTCGACGTTATTTTGCAAAACAAGAACATGAAGCTCTTTGTTATTTACAGGGTAAAGAAAAGCAGCAACGTTTTTTTGAAGTATGGACATTGAAAGAAGCCTTTGTAAAGGCAACGGGGATTGGAATCGGTTTAGGGTTAGATAGCTTTTACTTTGATCTTAATAATCGCCTTTCGAATAACATTAAGGTCAATTTTAATCACCATTACACGTTAGATGAAAATTCATCTTGGCAGTGTCACCAGACAATGTTTAATGAACAATCATTAGCGATATGCCGAGCCAGTCAACAAAAACAAACTATTCAATATTTTGATGCTAGCCATCTAATAAATATTTAAAAAGACAGCTTCAACAAAAAAACTATCATATAAAAACAATAAACCCTACTCTAAATCTATAAACTCAACGGCAGCAGAAAGGTTACCATCTTCAGATTTAATAACACGCAACAACTTAGCCGTTGCATTTAATGGTGGGAAACGCTTATCTTCAGTACTAAGGTGAATAGTCACCTCATCGCCTTCATTTAACTCAGTTGTTTGAAGCGAGATTCGCATGCCTGTACTGCTTAAATCACTACAAACACCATGATAGGTTTTTTCACCTTTGATTATCTCAATAGGTAAATTAATTTCCATTCGATGAAATGAGCGCTGTTCATTTTGTGCAAAAATCATAATTATCCCTTTTTTAAAGTACCAAAATGACTTAAAAATAACATTTCTGCAAGTTTGAAATAGTAATTATCACAAGTTTGAGAGAAACGTAACATTGCATAATAGTAATTAACCTCAGTTCCGAATATCAAAAGCAATACAACACCGCTATTTAAGTGACTTTCTACATTAAATTATTGCCCAATAACCCGTTATGACTTCAATAATTTGCCTTGCTCTACGCACAACTAGCAGTATTGTATAATAAAAAATTATAACCCAATTATTTTAAATGGACTTTCTATTTGGTTAAGCAGAGTTGAGGTTAATTAGCTGAATATGGATAATGATGTCAACTAAGTACTTAATCAATAAACTGAGCACTTAATGCATCAACTAAGTACTTAATCCGTCAACTAAGTAATAACGTCGCTCTATTAATTAATAATTTATCTATAAAGCTATATCAACAACGCTAAAATTTCATTGGGGATCGGTTGCAGCTGTTTATCTTTATCTAAACAGACCATTTCGATATCCCCAATCACTGCTGGTCGAGTCGCATTAGGACGCCAGACTTCTTGTCGCCATAATGTTTTATATTTACCTTCAATGATAAGACTGGTGCGAATATCACATACTTCGGCAAACTCGACCCCTTCTTGAAAGATCATATTAGCCTTATAAACAGCAAAGCCGATCCCTTGCTCAGTCCATAACCGATTTAACAATTGACTATCAATCACATGTTCACGCGCACGTTCAAAATATTTTAAAAAATTAGGATGATAAACCACACCTGAATGATCTGTATCTTCATAATAGATCTGCACGGGGTGATGATATATTTTATTACTCATGTAAATCTAACCTGCTTTGATTTAATAACATACAGCGAACACTTATGTTTTTTCGTATTTGACAAAGCCTGTCTATAGCATTGATCATTACTTTAAAAACATTACTTTAAAATATTAATTTAAATGATAGCAAAACCAATTAACTTTATTCATTTAAGTCATAAGTGACTGATCATTATATCACTTATATTGTCTCTACAGATATCATATTCCACATTAAGCAGTCTGAAGAGCAAAAGCACTTAATTTAAGTACCTTATATTCAATGAATAATTAGCTTATTTTAACGACAGGTTTCATAAATAAGGGATATAGCGAGCAGTATGATATTGGGAATAGTAAGTTATCAAAAGTTATTTTTAATAAAGCAAGTTGTTATAAATCGATGTATTACTACTTAGCTTATTAAGCAACACATCGATTTTCATTATATGTTTCAATTTATTAGCGCAGATTATCGCTGGCTAATTTAAGGGGCTTCAATAGGAATAAGAATCTCATTGCGTCTTAAGAACCAAAGCGTAAATGGGTCATTATAACGAGCCCAAATAGGTTCACCTATGACTTGGTAACCCTTTTTACTTATCCAGGTTTGTAATTCACTTTTATTCTCTTTATATAATTCTTCACTCCAAAAACCAGAGTATTCAATAGAAGCGATAAACCGTTCAGGTACTTGTTTTAATACAACCTGACTATCATTAGGTTCGGGAAGCGTCTTATAAGATGAAGACGCAGGCATCATAAAACTAACAGCCCAACGATCGTTAATACTTTGCTGCCCGACTGGTGATGTCATATCGATTTTTTCGCCTCCGGTTTCTTGGCTAACTGATGCCGTCATATCGATGTTTTGTTTAGCAGTATTATTACCAGAAATATATTTAAACAAACGTTGAAATGCTTCAATTCCTGCCTCTTCAAATTCACTATCTACGAGGGTCTCAGCAACAATATGAGGTTGATAATGTCGTACTTGAAAATCGTTTTCTTGATGAATAACTTCATATTTAGCTTCTTCTGCCGCCATTGCGCCTCCGGTGCTTATTGTCGTAAAAGTGATTACCAATAAAACGTTCACTATATTTTGCTTTGCATATTTCATTAACATTAGCCTTAAATTGATCACTTTAATTCAACTAAAAAATTTTTAGATTGATACTTTTTTAACCTCAATAAAGTTTAAATACGAATATAAAACTCAAGCAGATCACGCTGCACGCTACAATATTCATTTAGATACCGATTAGCGTTCAAAAACGTACTAACGTCGATATAAGGGTAAAATTTTATCTAACTTCTATTCTTATCGCGGTATGCTAGCCAATCAATACAAACAGTTTTAAAGTCACAGTCACATTACTTATTAACAATGAGCTTTAGCAGAGCGCAATTAGGGAGTTTCAATTGACCACCCACATAAACATTCACTTCGTTAATGCTATTGAAAATATCAATGAGAATGATTGGAACAAGTTAAACAACTCAACCTGCCCTTTTCTTCACTATGATTTTTTTAAGGCACTTGAGAATAGTCAATCCGTTAGTTCTCAGCAAGGATGGCAGCCCCATCACTTAGTCGCAAAAGCAGAGGATGATGTCCTAGCAATTATGCCAATGTATTTAAAAAGTCACTCATGGGGTGAGTATGTTTTTGATTGGGATTGGGCAGATGCATTTAAAAGATACAACATTGATTATTACCCAAAATTGGTGGCGACGATTCCTTTTACTCCTGTCAATAGTGATAAATTATTATCACCAGATCTAGACTTATGTGATGTGTTTGAACCGCTCATACAATATTGCGAACAAGAACAAATTAACAGTTGGCATTTATTGTATTGCGATCAGATTAAAACAACATTACCTGAAGATGTTTATCAGCGAAATACCGTACAATTTCATTGGTTTAATCGTCATTATAAAAACTTCGATGACTTCCTTAATACTTTCACATCACGTAAAAGAAGAAGTACACGTAAAGAAAGACTATCTGTGGCTCAACAAGGCATTAACATTCGACGATTGCTAAGTCATCAAATCACACAGAAAGACTTAGATTTCTTTTATTTAACCTATCAATTAACCTATTTAAAACGAGGCCACCAGCCTCATTTAAATGCCACGTTTTTTCAAGAAATAGTCAGTAAAATGACAGGTAATATATTATTAATGATCGCAGATAATGGCCAAGAAGATATTGCCTGTGCATTATTTTTTTATGATGACTCCCAGCTATACGGGCGTTATTGGGGGTGTACTGAATACTATAATAATTTACATTTTGAACTTTGTTATTATCAAGGAATAGAGTTTTGTATTGAAAATAACCTAACAAGCTTTAATCCAGGTACTCAGGGTGAACATAAAATTCAAAGAGGTTTTGAACCTATCCTCACTTACTCTTATCATTGGATAATGCATCCTAGCTTTAAAGATGCGATCAAAGATTTTTGTCAACAAGAGCAAAGCCATATGCTAATCTACCAAGCACAATGTCGTGAATTCTTACCCTTCAAAAAATTAGATTAAAAATGACTAATAAACCTTTTTCCCAAGCATCTGACAATAACAAACAACCTATCCTCACACTGTTAACGTCTCTATTCGCGTCTAATAAACATGTATTAGAAATTGGTTCAGGGACAGGACAACACGCGGTTTTCTTTGCTCAACATTTAGCACACTTGACTTGGCAGACTAGTGATTTACTCATCAATCATAATGGCATTAATGAATGGTTAGATGAAAGTAATTTAGTGAATGTTGAAAAGCCTATCGTCGTCGATTTAAATGAAGATTGGCCCATTCCAAACCAAGCATTACCAATAGATGCACTGTTTACTGCGAATACATTACATATAATAAGTTGGCCATTAGTGATTAAATTCTTTGAAGGTATTGCAAAAAATTTAACTGATAGCGCTCACGTTTGTATTTATGGCCCTTTTAAATATAAAGGAAAATATACTAGCGACAGCAATGAAAGTTTTGATTTGTGGCTAAAAGAAAGAGATAAAGACAGCGGCATTCGTAACATTGAAGACATTTTAATGTTGGCTAGCTCAGCAAATCTTAGTCTAATAAAAGATCACGTAATGCCTGCTAACAATCAATTATTGTACTTTCGAAAAAATGCTTTAAAAAGCAAGGTAAACAGTCACTTATAATCCATTCTAACCACACATTAACATACGTTTTTTCAGTGCACTTATCCGTACAACAACTCAATGTTAATGTGTTTCCTCTTTCCAATTTTGCCTATTCTATCATTAAGCTATCGCCACATTTTAAATGTCAGATTAACCTTCAATAAAAATAACATTAACCTATTTAACGATTTAGACTTAGAAAAGTAGTAAATATGTACTAAATAAGTAAAATAATAATCACATTAGGAGAATGTAACCTAAGAAAACATCTGAATTATTATTTATATTAATAATCCAATACCATACTATTCGACAAAACCTCAGTGAGATCAAAAACATGAAGGAATCGGAAAAATTTACTATCCGTGTTAATTTTAAACCACAACAAAATAGTCTCACTGAGGATGAAAAAAAGTACCAATACCGCTGGGGGAGAATAATTGGGTGTTCTCTATTAGTGTTTATTGCCATCGGCAGCACTATTTATTATGGATCTTCTTATTTATCTCAAGATAATACTGATGATAATCACACAGCAATGGCTCAAACCAGCAATGCTGATTCAACATCAAACACTTCTCAACCACCTGCAATAGAAAATGCTATTCCAGCAGCAACACCCCACATAGCCAACGAGACAGAAGTACCACCAGCACAAGCTCGATTAGAAGATGCAACGATTGAAAATATCAATGTCGATACGATACCTGTTAATACAAAAGAAAGTGAGCTTTCAAAGATCACATCAGCTATTACAGATAATACATCAGCAGCCTTAAACACTGTGGCAGCTAATGTACCTGAAACAGAAACTAATAACTCAATGATGCCGTTCACTCAGGTTAAAACAGAAATACTCTCAGAAGCTGTTACTCGTTTTATAATTGCTCAAAATGTAATAGCGAATGAACCAGTAGGTACTATCAACGACATTGTTTTTGATAATAACATTGCAACAATCTATGCATTCTCTCAAGTTGATGATTCAAAAAATACCACGCTCTATTATCAATGGAGTTTGAATAATGAAAATATTGCGAAAGTACGCATAGGCGTGATAGGTAACCGTTGGAGAAGTCACTCTAGTAAGTTTATTCAGTCAAACATGCACGGCCAGTGGAAAGTTGAACTTCAAAACCAAAACGGTGACGTACTTGCAACAAGTCAATTTAAATACTAGGTTTATCAGTAACGATTTGTAATTAATAAACAAATAAAACATAAAGGAATATTGATAATGAAACCTAGCCTGCATGTCGTGATTGTATTGTCCCTTATTTCATTTATGGGCTTGGCTATAGCAGAACAGTCATTAACAGTTACGGCCAGTGCTTATACTTCAACAAGAGGAGAGACTGACTCGACTCCCAATCAAGCAGCGTGGGGAGATATACTCAAGCCAGGTATGAAGTCTATTGCGGTATCGAGAGATCTAATTAAACTTGGGCTCTCTCATCGACAAGAAGTCCGGATTAAAGGCTTCGAGGGGACATTCCGAGTATTGGATAAAATGAACAAACGCTGGAAAAATAAGATCGATATTTACATGGGCAAAGATGTTCAAAAAGCACGAGAATGGGGAAAACAGCAAGTTGTTATATATTGGAGCAATGATAAATAACCACTCATTACCAGCCTCATGACTACTTGAGTTCTAGACTTTATAAAGTGACAAGCAATCGGTTAACCCAACATCAGCTTTAAATAGGTCAAAGCCGTTTTCGCATCCGCTTTAATATTGTTTCAGTATCAAGCTGAGCTTGGTATTGCTCATAATCGAGTCCTTTAGCAAAAATATATTTTGTCAGCAATATTCTCACTTGTTTCAATAAAATATCAGCATCCCAATTCGATTCGTAAAAACGATTAATATGCGCAACATTAATCGCATTAATTAACACTTCTTTAGAGGTGTCATTAGTAATTAGTATTCTTTTGGTATGATCAAACCGAGTATCTTCTGCTATGACGTCTAACAATTGTATTGATGTATCAGCGCATTCAGTGAGCCCCGATACTAATATCGCCACTAAGTCCCCTTGTCTATCGATACTATCTAACTTAGTTAACGCTTCATCTGCTGAATGACATTGAGAAAAGGTTAAACATTCAATCAATGGTGCGAGATCATGTAAAAGTTTAAATGTCACTTCACTATCTTCATCGACACAAACAAGATGTAATTTATCCATAATTTACCCTTTACGTATAAAGTAGATATCAGTGCTAAATTCGGCCTAAAAAATTTAACACCCAAACAACAACAAAGCTGAGCAATACACCTGAGAACCCGACAATAATACCAACCTTAGCCATATCATTGGTTTTTATGTGGCCAGTAGCATGTGCTAAAGCATTAGGTGGCGTACTAATAGGCAAAGCCATCCCCAGTGAAGAGGCAAAGGTAACCACTAATATCAACGCAACTTCGCCACCCAATGGCGCAAGAGACTCCATTGATACTCCTAATGCTGCCATCATAGGTAATAACAAGTTTGCTGTTGCCGTATTAGACATAAAATTAGCCATTAACCAACTCATAAACGTCGCGCCTATTAACACCGCATAAGGCGAAAATGAATCAAAAGGAATACTGTAAACAATCAGCTCAGCTAAACCACTTTTATCTAATGCTAAACCCAGTGCAATACCACCAGAGACTAGCCACAGTACATCCCATGAAATTTTCTTTAAATCGTCTTTAGTAATGATCCCCGTCATTAAAAAAACAGTCACTGGAATCATAGCTACCGTATAAGAATTCATTCCATGAACAGAGCCCATCAGCCACAAGAGAATAGTCACAACAAATATGACATAAACTAATAATGCTTTCGGTGTTTTTAAAAACTCGCCTTGAATATCTAATTCAATTTTCTGTTGATTAGCAGGAAACAGTTTATTAATAACGCCCCATGCAAAAATCATCATTAACACTGCAAATGGAACACCAAACGCCATCCATTCACCAAAGGTAATGCTATCGACGCCCTGTAAATACTTTAAGGCAATCGCATTTGGTGGCGTACCAATAGGCGTACCTATCCCGCCGATATTAGCAGCAAGAGGAATACATAACGCAAAAGCAATACGACCAGGATCTTTAGGGCTAAATACAGCAATAACTGGCGCTAAAATAGATAACATCATGGCAGTCGTCGCAGTATTTGACATAAACATCGAAAACATTCCCGTTATTAACATCAACCCGAACATCACGTAACGAGGGTTATTTCCAAAGGGACGAAGTAGTACCCTTGCTAAATTAACATCTAAACGAAATTTTGTAGCGGCAATCGCTAAAAAGAATCCACCTAAAAATAGCATAATAATTGGGCTAGCGAACGTAGCCATAATATCAACGTGATTTATCACAACACCATATTGCGCCGTTCCCTCTGAACCACGAAAAAATACAATCGCTTTATCGGACACTAAAAACAATTCAAGAGAAATAATAGCAACAGATGTGGCATAGATAGGGATGGGCTCTAATATCCAACTCAGTGTGGCAAACACAAAAATAGCGGCAATACGCTTTTGAACAATGGTCATTCCTTCAAATGGAAAAGCAGATAAGGGTAAATAGAGAATGAATAAGGGTATGGCTATTGGCAATATATACTTCAAATACTTATGCATTTAAGCTTCCTCAATAATCATCCGTTTAAGGCTATTATTGATAAACTGAATTCAACATGAATAGTGTTAGATCAATAAAATATTGATTAAAGTAATCGGTTCGATGAATTTGTGGAGCGGTTCTAACATTTGTTAAAAGGTTTTTTAGCTACATTAAGAATAGGTATGTAATAAACAAATTAAGTTTATTTATCTGAAGATAGATAGGTAATCGAAGGTATAAAAAACAATAGTATTTGAATGAGATAAATCCGTTTTTTCAAAAATAGTGCCTAAAGCCAATGAACTAATGAATCGGCAGCTTTAAACGAATAAAAGATAGAAGTCACTTCTATCTTTTATAGTAGGAAACATAAGCCTCCGACCCAGAAATACAATCTTAATCGGAGCTTTAGTCTTAAGCATATTCTTTAACAAATATCCTCTAACGTATTTGCGATGGCCATCTCAGTCCGACAATAGCCATTTGAATATGTTAATCATTAACTAGCGTCTAGCGATGATCCATATAGCATGAATAAGTCCCGGTATGTAACCCAGTAACGTTAATACAATATTAAGGAAAAAATGAGTCGTTAAACCGACCTGTAAAAAAACACCAACGGGTGGTAATAATATTGAAAGTATAATACGTAATATATCCATTACTTTGCTCCTTTTTAAGCGGTTACTACTGCTTTTGACTTCATGTTTATCGTTCTTTTAATTTAAGTCACCACTACTTTAATGGTGACTTATTAATATGTCGCAGCCTAATCTCTTATTGCTTAAAGCTAAAGGCACTTAAGGCTAAAAGTGCTAAGACTCAGACACTTAAAGTTTAAGTATGAATGCTAAAAACGACTAGGCAACTAAATAGTTTTAAATGCGATAATGTAAAATATGTTCTTCTGGATATAAATGACAGCGTTAACTGTCATTTATAATTATTAAGCAAGGCTAATAAAGCGGTTAAGCAGTCGACACATTGTCTGCGCCCGCTAGTTCAAGAATTCTCTTAATCTCATCTTTATTGTTACTTGTGTATTTCACACCGATCAAGATAGAACCTTTTTCAATCGCATCTTCATAGAATTTAATTTCGTGTTCAGGAATGAAAGCACCAATAATTGCACCTACCGTCCCACCTGCAGCCGCACCTGCGCCACCAGCGGCTAATGCAGCGACTAACGGACCTGCCACCAGTAATCCTGTGCCACCTGTTGCAACAGCACCTACAGTAGTGAATCCTGCAACAACAGCAGCTAACACGCCAGTAGAGGTTGCACCTATAATGCCTCCTTCAGCAGCTTTGTTACCTTCGTCAACTGCAAAATCTTCTTTAGAGTATGAGTCGTTCGCTACAATACTGATATAAGAGTCTCGAATACCCGAACTCTCTAACTTAAAAATAGCGTTACTTGCATAAGTAGATTTTTCAAATAGACCTGTAATGACTTCGCTCATAAATATTCCTCATGTTGTAGTTAATTATGAAAATATTAATTGTGGATAAAAACTTTCCACTTAACTTGCATATTTAACATTGCAGGGTCTGTGCCAGAAAAATAAAGTTAGTGATATTTATAGCCTCCCCCCTTTCATACCAAGGGGAAAGGTCTATAAGGCTAATATTTCAGATAATTTAATTGGGAAGTCATTCAGGTCATTAGGCATGAAAAATGTTCAAGGGAATACTGTAATATTTTCAGAGTATTAGCGTTTTAGAAGATGATTGAAAAACATTGTGCTAACATTTTTAAAAATGACTTTATTTATGCTCTTATCGTTATAAAGCGAAGGTTAAATGTAAAAACTAAGTGCCAGCATTTCCTTTATGTAAAATAGACACTGAATAGCATAAACGATTACTGTATTATGTCGCGCATATATTCCCCCGAGATTTAAGAACTTTAATGGCTATACAACAATTCGATAATGCACTCACAATTATGCGTACCGGTAACAGTGAAGAAAAAGCACCTGTTATTGAAGGATTAACTTCCTCTAGCATCGTACTTTCAACGCTTAACTCTAAATATATTCACTCTAGTTTAGGGCTGCGTTACTTGTATGCGAACTTAAAAGAGTTACAAGATAATTGTGAAGTTAAAGAATTTGTTATTCATACTCGTCCATTAGATATTGTTGAACAAATACTAGCGGCCAAGCCATCGGTAGTAGGTTTTGGTGTTTATATTTGGAATATTGTTGAAACAACTAATGTAGTTAGCCTACTAAAAGTTATTGCCCCAGAAGTTACAATAGTACTCGGCGGGCCTGAAGTAAGTTATGAATCAGAAGAACAACTCATTGTTCAAACGGCAGATTATGTATTAACAGGTGAAGCGGATATTAGCTTCTATGAACTTTGTAGAGATCTGCTGAGCAATAACGCACCAGACACTAAGATCATGAAATCAAAACCCGTTGATTTAAAAGATCTTGAAATGCCTTATCAGTATTATACCGATGAAGATTTAAAGAATCGTTTACTCTATGTTGAAGCATCTCGAGGCTGCCCTTTCAAATGTGAATTTTGTCTATCTTCGTTAGACACTAAATCCAATCCTTACGAGTTAACCGTGTTCTTAAAGCAAATGCTCACACTGTATGAACGTGGCGCTCGTAACTTTAAGTTTATTGATAGAACCTTTAACTTAGACATTAATACTTCACTGCAAATTATGCAGTTTTTCTTAGATAGAATGACCGATGACTTGTATCTGCATTTTGAAGTTGTCCCAGATCACCTGCCTAGAAAACTAAAAGAGATGTTAGCGCTGTTTCCTGAGAATACATTGCAGTTTGAAATTGGTATTCAAACCTTTGATCAACAGGTTCAAACTAATATTAGTCGCAAACAAAATAACAAAAAATCTAAAGATAATTTAATCTGGCTGAAAGAAAATACAACAGCACATATTCATGCTGATTTGATTTTTGGACTACCAGGTGAAACCTTCGACTCTTTTAAAGATAGCTTTGATCAACTATATGCATGTAAACCACATGAAATTCAAATGGGTATCTTAAAACGTCTTAAAGGTAGCCCTATTATTAGGCACACTGAGAATTTTGATTTACGCTTTAATCCGTTACCGCCGTTTAATATTTTAAGTACCGACCGTGTCGATTTTGCGACCATGCAACTCGTTAATCGTTTTGCACGCTACTGGGATATGATAGGTAATTCAGGCCGCTTTAAACATACTCTAGATTTTCTACTCGCTGATAAACCTTTTGATAACTTTATGGCTATTTCTAACTGGATATTTGATGAAACAGGACAAACTCATAAAATTAACCTTAAACGTTTATATGAGTTAATCTCACAATCGGTGGTTGCTTTGTTTCCTGACCAACATGAAGTCGTATTGCCACAGTTGGAGCGCGACTATACGGCTTCAGGATTAAAAAGTGTGTTTAATACACTAAACCTTCATTCCGCTCAGAAAAAAGACACCACTAAACCAAGTAAATTATTACAACGTCAAAAACAACATATGCAATAAGCATTAAAATTTGATGATAATCCTACACGAGTGATCAATGACTCGTTTAGGGTTGATTGAGCTTGATTAAATAGATTCGCTTATGGATGAGGATGAAGATAATAAATTGTCATCTTTAATACACAAATTGCCTCTGATACTTACTGTAGCACACAGTTTTCATCGACAACCATGAGCTAATGGATGACGTTAACCTTTTCTGTGCCATCCACCAAAAAAATGTTAATTCACCCACCTTTTTTTAAAAATTGAATTTAAGAATTAATTAAAAAGTTAGCAGGCTTTATACCAATTACATCAAATAAGTCATCTAAGCTTTACCCAGGAAAATGGCTTAGTTTAAGGCGTAAATGGAGAGGTTTTGAAGATTAATTCCGTTACTTGGCGTGATTTGGCTACTAATTTTTGTTCGTCAAAGGCCATTACAACAGATAATATGACCGATTAGATGATAACAACTGATGGAAGAGATAATGAAAAAAGACACCGCTGTTGTGCTGTCAATTAAGTTAAATAACTTCCTACATCGTATTGATTGTAAAACAACAATCATACAACTGACAATACAACACGGGTGTAGTTTAAAGCGAATACGCCGTTCGAAAAACTGGCAGTTACTAGGCAACCAAGATCAACTGGTTGAGATAAGCGATAAATTACGACAGAAGAAGACATTATGGATTGCAGAAGCGATTGATAAAGCCTTACCTAAACAGATTTTTAATTTAGAGTTACTCATAAAAGCCAACCCATCAATGACACTTAATCAATTAATGTCAAAAACCGGGTGCACCACAATTGAAGCAAGAAGTGCTATTGATGCCGCTGAAGACTTTACTTAGCAATCACAATCACAATCACAATACATAAATTAACATTATATTACGTGATTAAGCAGAGTGACTAAACTGGGCCATTAACGCGATGAGATTGACTCCTGACATAAAAATAACTTTCGAGCTAAATAAGTTTTGAACCTCTCAACTTCATTAATTTGAGCTAACCTAACCTAACTTTCGTTTATTATAAAATGAACGAGTGATGCCACTTCAATAAGCAATATGCTTAATAAGGTCATAACCGAAATACTATCTTAATCAAGGAATACTGACTAAATGGACTGCAGAGCCCTTTTAAAAGACAGTACAAGGCAGTTAACTACCTGAAAGATATTTCATATTTCCCAATGTAATGGCGTCAATTTCTTTTATCTGATAATTTATTATGAGAATCGAAGAATCAATTAAACACCTGCCATTTGATTCTCTCTAAAATTCGTATAAACCGTTACAGTACGTTCAGTAATATAATTTAATTCCTTACAAAGAGTATTTGCTTTAGGAAGGTCTTTCGCTAAGCTAGCCTGCTCTAAGGCTTTACAAAAAGAAAACATGGCATCAGCACCTAACGACCCAGCTGAACTTTTTAAAGCATGAGCATGTTCGCTAAGCCCTTCAATATCTTCATCAATAAGTGATTGTGCAATCAATTGAGTACGCTGTGCAATATCATCTAGAAAAAAGCCAATTAACGTTAACACTGCTTCAGGTGACGTATCTTCTGTTAGCTGATCAAGTGTATTTTTTGATAACAAATCTGTTTCTGTTAAGCCTTGTCCAGCATGCTTGTTGTTAATGGCATGACCCTCAGTAGCAATGGAGTTATTCGTAGTCGATTTACGCTTTACTTTGGTATTATATATACAGCGATTAATACACTCAACGAGCACCTGAGTATCGAAAGGTTTAGCAATGAAATCGTCCATTCCTGCCACTTTACACCTTTCCCTTTCTGATACTTCAGCATTCGCGGTCATGGCAATAATAGGGGTATCTCGATTAATACTATGGCCTGCTTTTAAAGATATTACAGCATCAATACCGTTCATTCTCGGCATGCGCACATCCATTAAAATAACATCAAAATGTTGTTTTTCTACTATTTCGAGTGCTTCAACACCATCACAAGCAAAAAACACTTCATAGCCACGATTTTTTAAGGTTTCTCCCCCAATAAAACGATTAGCTTCTATATCATCAACTAATAAAATATGACTGCTATGAGTATTTTGCTGATTACTTTGACGGTTATGTTGATGATTGTTTTGATAATTGTTTTGATGACTGTTTTGATCTTTGTCTTGGCGGTTATCTTTGTTTTTTTCTGCTGATGCTTTGGTTTTATTGATAGCATTCAGGTAGCAAATATCATGACAAAATATTGGTCTGTGGATTCTGTTAGCATTTTTATACGCTGAAGGTAGATCTTTTCCTAAACTACTAATGCAATTAATATTAATATCAAGCGCATTTATCCAATCATTATTAGTCTTTTCTTCATCATTCAACACATTGTCATCTATTAACCAAATAGCGGAGTGACTTACAAAACGCTCCTCCATTTTTTCTCGTAATGCATTAATATCATCAAACCCAAAAAATTCTACATTCATATAGGCCATTTTTTCAGTAAAAATAGAACGCATACTTTGATTATTAGAAACAAGCACCATTGGTCCTTCAAATACTGGCATTTTAAATTCAGCTTGGTCTACAAACATCATTGGAAGCGTAAAATAAAACTCGCTTCCTTCACCAATCACACTACTAACACCAATAGTTCCGTTCATTAAATTAATAAGACCTCGCGCTATATTAAGGCCAAGCCCTGTACCACTAGACCTTGCCTCCAATGTTGAGTCCACCTGTTCAAATTCATCGAAAATCGTGGTTAACGCACTATCTTTGATCCCAATACCTGAATCTTTTACGATAACATGTAATACCTCATCACCTGTTTCTGACTTAACACGATTAAGTGAAACCATCACTACGCCTTCATCGGTGAATTTACAGGCATTATCAACAAGAATATTAAGTATTTGACGAAAGTGAATTGCATCCGTAACAACACGTCCAATGGCACCTGGTGAGACATCACCCAATAATGTTAACTGATTTTTAGTGGTTTTTGCTTCAACGCTATCTAGCACATCTTCCACTAAAGCGGCTAGATCTACCTCACTATATTTCAGTTCCATATGGCCCGCCTCAATTTTAGAAAAATCGAGGATGTCATTAACAACACCCAATAACGCATTACCGCTAGTTTTTGCTGTATTCAACAAGCGGATATACTCAGGGGGCTCTTTGATCTTCTCGGCGACTAAATTAACGGCACCTAAAACAGCATTCATAGGTGAACGTATTTCGTGGCTCATTTGAGATAAGAAACGGGATTTAGCTTGGGAAGCTTCTTCTGCTATTTGCTTAGCTTGAGTGAGATGAATTGCATTTTCATTTAATTTTTTCTGGTCCGAATTAATTTTATCTAACATCACATTAAAGGCATTAGCCGTCACACCGAGTTCATCTTTTGAGATGATTTTTGCTCTAGAGCTCATATCTCCTTTTGTCACGGCAAGTGCTACTTTTTGTAAAGTAAGAAGCCCTTTCGTTAAATATCTGCTCAATATTAGAGACACTAAAGCAACAATAAATAATTCAGCTAATGCAATAATGATTAAACGATAGCGCGCATCTGCCACAAACAATAATAAAGAGTTAACGGACAACCCCACTTGTACTTTAGCGAACTCAACACCAGCCACCGATACGATGTCTTGAGTATCAAAAATGCCACCATCAACTTGATGCATTTTAGTATCCTCAACAAAACCATTCTCTAAACTACTTGTATCGCCAGCTTCGGCAAGTATCCCTATATTATCAATGACACGAATATATTGAATATCTTTTAATTTAACAATCTGCTGAGTTATCTCATCGAGTGAGGCAATATCCGATGAGATTACTGATCCCTTAACCAATAAACTAAACAAGTGTGATGTTTCATTCGCTCTGCTATATAAGGCTTCTTCACCAGAACGTTCAATATAAGCCAATGCTTGCCAGAGTAACAAAAGTAAAAACAACGCTTCTGTTAGCCCTATCATTAACATAGTTTTTAATCGAAATGACATACATCGCGTCCTTGTAAAGTTACGTTTACAGCTATTGCTGACCGAGTAAAAAGTTAATATTTAAATCACGGACATCATCCCAATCATCACAATTCGCTTTAACAAAACCTTTCATTGCTAATGGAGCAAGTAATTCAACACGATGTTCAGCATTTTCAACTGCGAGAAATGCAGCTACTAACTTTTGTCTAGTTGCTTCATTAACACTTGGATAAGTGGCAATGGCATGCGGCGTATAATTATCAGATGTCCAAATAATTTTTAATTCATTTCGAACGCTTTCAGGCAATGCATTGAACGTACGTATAATCCCTCCACCAGCAACAAAACGACCTTCTGCAATATTACGATAGACTGCATCATGAGAATTAACATATTGATAATTAAAATTAATGTCTTTTTTAATTAAATTGGCTTTAGGAATGAGCGTCGCAGCAAAAGAAGCAGGGGCAGGGAAAGCTATAGTTTCTTCTGACAAGTCTTCTAGCTTATCAATCACGCTATTTTTATTGGCAACAATAACCCCTTTAATTCTTTTATCTTTTTCATGCACTAAGGCTTTAAATCCGACTTCTTTGTTAAGCACGACATAGTGATAGGGGTTCATATAGGCAATATCATAATCCCCGTTTGCAAGCCGTCTTTCAAAAGTAGGAATATCAGGGGCGGTTGCGAATTTCAGGTTTACGCCCGATTTTTCACTTACAAATTGTAGTAAAGGGATCCAGATTGTTGCTAACTTAGTTGCTGATTGCTGCGGTACCACGCCAAAGACTAAAGTCTTAACCTGCGCTTTGTCTTGAGTATTATTTAATACAATATTTGCATTGACAATATTAACCGTAAAAAAAATATAAATAGCGATTAAGAATTGAAATAATATTTTCATTAGCTTGCCTTTACTTAGTTATCAATACTTAAATACAGCAATTGCTATTCCAAATAATCTAAACCGATAAAAATCAATATAAGATATTGATATATAGTTAATTTATGTAAAATCTAAATCATTGAATTTATCATAGATAATGACTGTTTTAATATAATTTGCATTATGCGAATTATTTTGCAAATCACTTTACAATTGATAAGAAAATATACTATTGCAAAGAGGCTAAATTCTCATAACTAAATTCGTAATAACACTCGTAATAACCATCGAAATAACAACTACAATGCTTTAGAAAATAACAAAATATCTCTTTGACTAAAAACTAAAAAACCAACAGTAAAAAAACGGTTGGTTTATTAAATCAGAATAATAATGCGCTGCTTCTTGTTACCAGCTTTTTATTTTCCGGTAAATAGTTGAAGCACTGACTCCTAAATGAGCGGCAGCAAGAGGAATGTTACCGTCACAAATTTCAATTGCTTTTTCTATTGCATTTTTTTCTACTAACCACATAGGAATAATATCCTTAATCTCATACCGATGATCTCCCTCCTCTGTATGAGCGTCATTATTTAAATGGCTATTTGAATTGTAATTTGAATGGCTATTTGAATGGTTATTTGAATGGTTATTTACTCTATGATGGCTAAAGGTATTCTGAAAAGTAATATTTAGGCCGCTTTGAGCAAAGTTTTCCGGTAACATATCAAGCGTAATTTCATCACCTGAATGTATCACCACCATATTCTCAATGATATTTTGTAATTCTCGAATGTTCCCAGGCCAATCATATTTCATAAACATTGACTGCACATCCGATGAAAACTGACCAAACCCTTTTTCATTTTCTTGATTTTTATCGGTTAAAATTGAATTAGCTAATAATAAAATATCATCACCGCGTTCACGCAAAGGCGGTAACTGAATCGGAATAACATTTAATCTGTAATATAAGTCTTCTCTAAAACGACCTTCTCCAACTTCAGCAGCAGGATGTCGATTTGTTGCACACACCACCCTCACATCACTTTGAATGACGTTCGTGCTACCCACTCGTGTAAAAGTACCTGTTTGCAAAAAACGTAATAATTTAGCTTGTAAATTTAAATCCATTTCGCAGATTTCATCTAAAAACAACGTGCCACCGTTAGCTGCTTCTACCGCCCCTTTTCTGTCGGCAACGGCTCCACTAAAAGACCCTTTCATGTGTCCGAAGAATTCTGACTCAAATAATTCCCCAGGTATAGCAGCACAATTTATCGCAATTAAAGGCGCCTCTTTTCTCGCACTAAAACTATGTAAATATTGTGCACAAACTTCTTTACCCGTGCCACTTTCACCCGTCACAAACACACTCGCTTTACTGCGTAATGCGCTATCAAGTAAACGGAATACGGTTTTCATTGCCAAGGACTCACCAATAAATGAGATCTCTGGTACCGACAATACTTCAGTTTTTACTTTTTTAGATTCAATACTTTCTAAATTAATTTGTTTAACAGCATCTTGAACCGACGTTATCATCCTTTCACGAGAAAAAGGTTTTTCAATAAAATCAAAGCCTCCTAATCGCATGGCATCAACAGCGACGTCGATAGAACTATTTGAAGTAATAATAATGACACGTGCAGGGGACTTTTGACGATTAACAAACTGCAGAACATTTAATCCACTAATATCAGGCAAACAAACATCTTGAATAATAACGCTAGGCATTATTTCTTTTATCGCAGCGAGTGCAGAATAGCCATCAACAAAATGCTTGGTTTCATAACCCGCTTTTTCAAGTTGAGAACTGTATAAAGCACCGCTAGATAAGCTATCTTCTACAATATAAACTAATGTTTTCTTTGATGTTGTTGGCATATAAGTCCCTTACTAAACAGCATTATTATATTTGCTGTTATACGCTTTTAATGTGGTTCGAATTAATGCTAATAACTGCTTGTCAGTATTGTTAATAATCTTTCGCGGTGAACACAATCTATCATTTATTTCTTTAGCGTTTATTGCAACAGAGGTTGCACCATAAAGCATCGCAGAGTTTTTAAGAATATGAGTTGCATTTTCAATGACTGCTAAATCCATTACTTCGAATGCATGCTCTAAATCAACCAATAACAGTCTTGTCTCTTCAATAAATAAACCGATTAATTTATGGCAGGTATCTTTCCCTAAATCATCTTTCATGTTTTGAATAACACTTTCATCAATTAAACTATTCATACTTTAATCACCAATTACGTTTTCTTGCTTATTATCCAATACGTTATAAATATAAAAGAACTATAGTACCGTTTTTCAACAACTACCTTGTATTAGCTCAACTAAAACAAAATTTAATTAACTATATCGCTTGTTAACAACTAACAATCATCTCCAACGTTTTAGGTTATCCTCAAAAGTAGCTGGTCGTCCCAACAAATATCCCTGCGCAGTATCACAACCTAGTTGATTGAGTATTTGTAATTGCACTTCATCTTCAATCCCTTCGGCAACAATATGCATACCTAAACGTTGAGCCATTGCAACTATCGCACTGCATAAAGTAAAGTCATCGTTGCAAGTTGCAATGCCATCTACAAAACTTTTGTCTATTTTCAAACCATTCACTTTAAATTCTCGAAGTAAACTTAAAGAAGCAAAGCCGGTTCCAAAATCATCAACCCAGATTTGTACCCCTTCTTTCTGAAAGGCATCAAACACTTTCGCAATCACTTTAGGGTTTTGAATTAATGCGGTTTCAGTCAATTCCAATTTGATACAACGTGTTGGAATATCTAATCTTTCCACTAAGGTCATTATTTGATTAAAAATATCGGTATTCGCAATCTGTACGGCGGAAACATTAATCGAAATAACAATATCTTTTAAGCCATACTGAAGAAAACGCTTCAAATCTAGTAGCACCTGTTGAATTATCCACTCACCTAGCTCGATAATTTGGCCGCTCTCTTCCGCATGCGGGATTAGCTTATCGGGAGAGATATTGCCAAATTGAGGACAATGACAACGAATCAATGCTTCAAATCCAATTAACTTACTATTTTGCATAGAAAAAAGCGGTTGATACACCATCGAGAAATATTGGTTTTTCATCGCACTATCAATGATGTTCGTTAAATTATCTAAGACTGATGATGCATTAACACACTCGCTTTTGAGGGCAGAGCCTTGACTCTCTGGTGTATTCATAACTTTTGATTCCTGTATTACGTTGGATAGATTACTACTAATACCAATACTGCAATCCACAGACCAAGATGTTAAAACACCAAAAAAGACCGACTAATCATCTGAATATAAAAGATTAAATTAAAATGTATTAACAAGTGGTTAATCGTTGTTTACTTTGATTCGCAAAATGCGAATCAAAATACTAATAACAATTCTCAATTTGCAAGTCATTTCAGTATGCAAAGTGAACATGTCTACGCACTTTTGGATTCAATATTTGTAAATAGTTATTTAAATAAGTGCTGTGGAATGGCTAATAAGAAGAATGAATCTGATGTAAACGGGTTTAAAAAGACTTGTTAAACAGCTATCAAATAGTATTAAGGAATTAGTCTAGCCAATCTTTAAAACTAAATTTTAGAACCTTCACACCAAGATTTTAAAAAAATCTCTAAAATTGCTTTGGTGACAGGCTTTTCAATATGATGGGTAATACCCTTTTTGTATAGGTTAT
This sequence comes from uncultured Psychromonas sp., assembly GCF_947489755.1. Lineage (GTDB taxonomy): Bacteria > Pseudomonadota > Gammaproteobacteria > Enterobacterales > Psychromonadaceae > Psychromonas. Next base: position 107,626 of record NZ_CANLFB010000003.1, on the reverse strand, counting down.
TAATAGCTTCTTCAGTAGCAAGCCCTGTTAACGATATTTTAGGCGTACTCTTATTTATCCCATCACCTTCAAGAATACATAATTGTTCCGCTACTTCACTGCCCTGTAGGCCGGGCATATTTTCATCTAAAAAAATAAGGTCAAATGGTTGTTGACTAGTTACCTCCAAAGCTTCAAGTCCATCGTCCGCTCCTGTTACCTCACAACCTAAGCTTTGTAAGAGAATAATCGTCAACATTTTACTGGGTTTACTATCATCTGCGACCAATACCCTGACTTTATTTACCTTTTGCATCTTTCTCTCCCTATTAATTTTTTAACACTACCTATTATCTTTTAGGTTCTACTTTAGCATTCGATTCAACGGCTCTGTTTAAAGTGACCTCAAAAACTTAGTTGAACAAATCTAGTCTGAATATCACACCAATATGCTCAGTAATGTAGCAATTAATATTCCACTATCTGTCATTTTAAATTAATTATTTACACTTATTATTTGAATCTAAATATTTCCTACAATTACCTTATGTCTATTACGTACTATCTTTCTCATTATTTTATTGCCTTAAATAGTAAGGTGTATCCAATAGCGATACAGAAATTGACGAGCCAGTATAGTAACAACGACCTTTTAACATCTGATACTACATAGCTAAAAGGTAGAGAAAGCGTGATGAGTCGTTACAGTTTATAGATATTAACGACCCACCATACATTCACGCTTATTTAATATTGACACTTGCATCACTTACCCATGTTTCGGTTATTGCTTTATCTTTTTTATCGATTAAATAAGCACGTATACTCACAGGATTTTTGTTAACTTGCTTGTAGTCAAAGGTTAATCTCCATTGGTTTTTTCCGACGATCGGATAGACTCCAATTGGCTCTACGATTTTTCCGTTGCTTGCTTCAATAATAGGCTTTATACCACTTTCACGATCAAGGCCTTTCAATATCCGTCCATCAAAATCGATGACCATTTTATTCACACCCTCTGGTATAGGTTGGCCTGGAATTCCTCCAAGACCTTGTCGAGTATCCACGACATGAGCTAACTCTTTTGATTTTGGATCAAGTGGACGCCATTCAATATCATAAGAAAAGGTAAACTCATCGCCTTTTAAGGCTGGTTTTTCGGGTACCCAATAAGCAACGATATTATCGAACGTTTCATCTTTTGTTGGAATTTCGATTAATTGCACAGCACCTTTTCCCCAATCCCCAATCGGTTTAATCCAAGCAGATGAACGCTTATTATAGAATACGCCATCGTCTTGATAGTTATTGAAATTACGATCTCTTTGAATTAAACCAAAGCCTTTTGGATTATCATCCATAAAACTATTGGTCGATACCGACTGAGGGTTATTAAGTGGACGCCAAATGTATTGGCCTGCTCCCGTGTGAATTGCGAGTCCGTCACTGTCGTGAATTTCTGGACGCCAGTCTTTAGCAATTGTTTTATCTTTTTCTGAATACCAATACATACTGGTTAACGGTGCGATGCCTAATCGTTCAACGTCCGCTCGCATGTATAGATGAGCGGTAACCGAAGTGATATGTCCTTTAGCTTCTTTGTTATCTTTGGATAACCCGAAACGATAGGCTCCGGTAATAGAAGGTCCATCAAGTAATGCCCAAACAGACAAGCTTTCGCCTTTCTGTTCTGCGGGGCCTAGCCAAAATGCGGAAAAGCGTGGAAACTCTTCCGGTTCATTCATACCAGTATTAATCGCGATACCTCGAGCAGACAAACCATATTGCCCTTCGGGTCCATCGGTACGAAAATAGGATGCGCCAAGAAAAGATATCCAATCGGGTTTCATATCTGGTCGCATTATTCTAAAGCCTGCAAATCCGAATCCTTCGGGCAGATCATGGGCGGGACTATCGGATGGCATATCAAAAAATGCATTACTAAAAGGTATGTTTTCAATTAGATTTTTATTATCTCTAACATAAATACTGACAGGTTCTTGAAAATATCGTCCGGGATAAAAAAATTGTACTGGTGCGCTTTTTCCACTTGGATATAACGTTTCCTCTTCTTTAAAGCGTATTTTCCAGTGTTGATCATAAGTAATTTTATCAATTATCTCAGGGGCAGGCACCGTAGGTGGGGAATAGGGTTTCGATGCTGAAGCTTTTGCAAGCGCCTTTAAGTCTTCGAATGTAAATGTCGTTTTATCTCCCCCTTCCACTGCGTAAGACGACATCGACGTAGCAAAAGTAATTGCAATACATAACTTTAATTTCATAAAAATAATCTCCAATAAATTGAGTCTGATAAAAATGATTGCACTGCACGGATTCCGCTGATTAATTATCGACTATTCCAAACCGCACTGATAAAGCTGAATGTCAGCATAGTCAACTCATCGAGCAATGACATAACGTTGTACTTTTTATGTTGCCCTATCTAATACCATTGTCGTTCCAGTCAACAAGTTCAAAGTAATTTATTAAACATAAGGAATAGTCTTTCCTTGTTGATTACTTTTATACATTTTAAGTAAAATCAAAGTTTAGTCATCCAACATGACCTTTAGTTTCATACTTTGAAATAATCCTGTGAATACGTCTAAATTCCGATGTGTATCTGTAAGGTTTAATAACGTGATTGATGCTTCTTCAATCTAATAGAATTTATCGCTATTTTTAATAGTCATAAAAATAAGACGATATAAATAGCTCACATCATTTACTCAAATATAATTTATTAAAATTAATAAAATTTTTAACTTAACCCTAAAAAATATTATTCAAGAGGTTAGGTTTTATTTTTTAAAGTAAAAAGCACTATGATTTATATTTGTTTTAATTTTTATTTATTGATTAACTTTGTCATTATCGTTATCTTACGCAACTTATTAATAATACAGTTATAAATACGGAATATTTTTATATGGTCGAAATGATGTTTGTCATTATTTTCATTTTCATTCTTGTATCAGTAAACTCTGATGGAGGAGATAAGAGAAAAAAAGAGGTTGCATTGCGGGTTGACCTAAAAACAAGAATACAAATTAATTTTATCGAGGGTTTTATTTTTCCTAGAGCTATAAAGGCTAAGATTGCAAAGGTTTATCCACACTTAAGCCAAGAAGAGATTGATTTTACGCTAAAGTCATTAAAATCATTTTTTATTATTTCTCATCGTGCAGGATTAAAACCGGTCGCAATGCCCTCACAAGTAGTCGACCTTGCTTGGCATGAGTTTATTATTTTCACTAAAGACTATGAATATTTCTGCAACAGAGCTTTTGGTCAATTTTTACATCATACGCCAACAGAAGCGATGAAATCTGCAACAACAGCAAAGAATGGAATTAAATTAGCTTGGCGATTGGCATGTGATAATGAATCCATCGATCATAAATCACCTGAACGATTACCGATGATATTTGATATTGATCGTAAGTTAAAAATAAAGAATGGTTTTATTTACTCAATTGATTTTAATCATAGCGTTTTTGATAACAGTAGTAAGCTCAAACGTATTATTAAAGTTAAATCTTCAGCCGGCATTAGTCGCTCTTCCTCAACAAATACGATGGCTGGGATTAGCGTAATAGATATATCTGATGACTCATCTAGTAGCGATAGTAGCTCCGGAAGTGATTGTGGTAGTAGCTGCGGGAGTAGTTGTGGAGGCGGCGGCGGAGATTAATTAACTAATTATTTAATTAATTGTGCTTATTTAAAATATCTCGAAATATACCTCATTGCATCAATATATTGGTTGATTACATTAAAGGGATAATTAATAACTCACAGATACATAATGAGGCTGTATTATTCAGGCTAAAGGGTTTGCCTTGGTTTAATGTAAACGACTCCTTCACTTATTGTTGTGATCATAAGTAACAGTATGAACAAGGCAAACTATATGTCACTGGGTAGTCACATTATCTTGGCCACGTAGGATAAATTTATTCATCCTTTTATTCACGGTGATATTACCGCTCCCGACTTTAAATAAAGTTGGCTCAATAGCACCTAGTTGTTTGCCTTATATACTGGAAATTAAAAAGATATATCATAGATTTATGCGTCTTTCTTTTCCGTTAATTAAAGATATGTTGATACATTATCATCCAGCTCAATTTGTTTGATCTCTTAGCCCTGAACATCGACTGCGTTTTATTAAACTGATTGTTGATTTGTACCAGAAAAAAGCGTGCAAGTATATTTATGACAATTTTGAAGCGCGTACTCCCCTATCTGTTATGGAAGTTATCGATATTATAACGGAATTAGATATTGATGAATCAGTTAAGAATGCCGTTATTAGTAAATTGGAAAGTAAAATTTATAATAAAAATGAAACTGAAGATGCTCAACCAAGTGTAATTAAGCGAATATTCAATACTGTGTTCCGGTTTATTGATGTTTTAAGAAAATAAGCACTTTGCTTTGAACGCTGATGCTATCAATTTAAAGAACGTTTATCGTTTTTTATCCTAGCTGATAAATTCAGAGACATTCACAGTATTTTAATTGATTATAATTTCATACCTACTATTTAAACTGTGTTTTTATATACATTGATTAAGGTACGTATAAAATTATAATCACCTTCTTCTTTAATCTCACTTGATGACAAGTCTATTATCACAGTATCTCTCGTTGTGTGCGTCTGTATTGATGCACTTTTTGTGTAGTCAGGACAAGTACAGAGGTAAAACGTGAGCATCATAGCCAATGGATAGTTGACTGTTTTCGCTTCTTCAGTAATATTTTTTAATGTGATGTTGGCTCTTATGTAATTATGTAATTATGTAATTATGTAATTATGTAATTATGTAATTATGTCTAATCATCATCACCTTGTATTACATACTAATGAAATTGAAATAGCAGCGTGAATTAAAAAACAGTAGGACAACCGATAATTTAAACAGATAAATATTACAAGTCCATTACTGTTGAATGACAAAAAATCGATTGATTGATAACATTTACATCACACCAAAATTTTACTACCTCAAGATTTGATGGCCAACTCTAAATGTTATACATATTTAAAATTAGCGAATACAAATGACAATATTAAAGAAGATTGAGGCGTTAAATTAATTAATGGTTCGTCATAATTCGTTTTAATGGCTATACAGAGTTGACTGGTATGCTCGGTAAGTGAAATCCCCCTTTTAAAGATCCAAAAGTAATTTAACAACCTTTACCAAATCAACCCGTTAACGCTATTAGTTCCGCCAGCTATTGGCCACATCTACTAACTTTAAGCCAGTAGATATAATCGTTCTAATTATACCTGTTACTGCAGATAGAACCCATATACACATCAAAACCAAAAGCAATGTACCTACAGGCTGGTCAAAGCCAAATATAAAATGCCCACTTTCCGTGGTAATAGTTATTGCTCGCTCAGTACCAGTAAGTTTGTCTAATAAGAAATTAATTGGACCAAAATCTTCGGGGTTAATTAATGCGTCAGTGATTAGATATGCAATTGCAATTAAAGTAGCAGCCCCAGCAAGCACTAAAATAACACCAATAGCTAATATCATTTTTTTTGAACGGTTTTTAGGTGGTTCGCTTTTTTTAGGCAGATTCTCAGATGATTCTACGGACATATTTTACCTTTGAGTAAACAACAGATAGTTGGACTGAATAATTAAAGTTTCTACAAAAAATGCATCAAACTTTTATAAAAAACGTAGCATACTTTTTTAAATATTCTTTATCAATCACTTATAAATTTAAACACAATAAGCATTCATGGAAAGCATATCCAGTAATTCAAATTAGTAATATAGTTACCCAACCATTTTTAAGGATAAAAATGTTCAACGAGTAGAAGCTTAAACCGTAATTAATTTTCTGAAAAAGAATATTACGAACAATAAAAAATGAAAGGAGCATCTCACCAAATTTCGAATGGTGTAATGAAAAACTAATTTTCAACTAAAAGATAACAAGAAAGTCGATGGCTATCCGTTAAGACTTTCAGGTTTCAAAAATGAATATAAATTAAGACTTGGGACTATAATCACTTATTTAGGGGGTTGAAATTAATTAAAAATACTCGATATATTTTAATTAACTTACTCAATAAGAAAATACCGAATAATTCCGTAAATATAAAGCAAAGAAAAAATGATATTAACATATTTCAGTTGTTTTTCAGTATGGAGCCAAGCGCAATATATCCAAATTAAACAAAAAGGTAGGCTGATAAACATTGTAAATGGATACCAGTTTTGCACAATAGCGATTGTACTTAATATGCCTAAAACTAATGCAAACCATTTCAACTCTTGCTCGTATTTTGATAATTTAAATCTAGCCACTATGACTTCCTTTTTCATTAAAAATAGACTTCTATTCGTTAAATTTACAATATTTTTTAAGCGTAACAACCATATAACACCGCAATAAACAGACTAAAAAGGGGTTGAAATATGAAGCAAAGCAAGGCAAAACATACCACACTATTTTTGTTACGACTTAATGTGCTTGTATGTTTTTAAAACGCTGCTAACGTGAGTAGGCTTGCACCTGTTAATTGGTAACCGAGCCATTCACTTTTAGGTTTAGCTCCAAGTGATTCATAAAACTTGATAGCAGGAGTATTCCACTCTAAAACACTCCATTCAAACCTTCCACAATCATTTTCTACAGCAAGCTTTGCTAAATATTTAAGGAGTAACTTACCAGCACCGCTACCTCGTTCTGAGTGACGAATATATAAGTCTTCAAGGTAAAGACCATTTTTACCTTGCCAAGTTGAATAATTAAAAAAATAAACAGCAAAACCAATTGGTTGATCGTTACTTTCACAAATAAGGGCTTTTGTTGACGAGTTCTCGCCAAAAATAGAGCTTTCAATAGAAGAAACAGTCGCTATAACTTCGTGCTCTGCTTTCTCATACTTTGCTAACTCCTTTACAAACTTGAGAATTAAACTTGAATCATCTCTATTTGCTTCTCGTATTACGATTGACATTGATACTCCAGTAAGAAAATAATACCCGTTTAAACGGGCAATAATGATTGATTAGAATATGAAGAGAAATAGGACCTAACAAATTATTTTTGTTCATATTTAATACTTTGTTAAGTGTTTATACTGCTATTATATTCTTGATATTGTTTTCTCATTTCTTCTTCAATCCATTCTTCAGTTATACCAAACTTCTTCCAAACTTTTAGACTTAATGACTCAACGGCTAAATCTGTAATTTGAAATAATTTAATTAACTTTTGTAATTTTTTGATCACTTTTTTCCGACCGCTTTCATCACTCATCAGGACGGCATGATCATAAAAGAAATCATGCGCCAAACAATTACGCTTTTGAAGCGATAGATTTAAATGTTCAACAAGTTCATCAGGAAGTTGAACCTTTGTTTTTATTTGATTTAATAACCGCCCGAAAGTTTGACTATTTAAATGTTCATATAATTCAAGCCACTGCTCTTGCGTCAATGACGATTGATCAATTAATTTATATGCCATTGTAAAATTAACCAATGATTTTTCTGCACATTGAGCATTAAATGAAGCCAATCCAAAAAATGCAAAAACCTCTTTTTCATCGGAAGATTCAGCATCTGGAATAGGTTTTAATTCAAAATCATCTAACCTCATAGTAATGCCTAACGAGCCTGTAGAATTTCTCATTCTCAGCCCAAATTTTAATTATAAAAACACAATATTTCATATTTACTTGAGATTCAAATAGATTCTTTAATTCTCAATAAATGATTGATTAAACTGAGTTGTAAAGGTTTTTATAAGGTTAACTAGATAGGATTAGAGAAGTTAAAGGGCTTTGCATTTGGTTTAATAAATTATCCCTTAATTTCTAGCTGTTCAGGAAAGCACGATGAATAAGATAAAGTATCAGACATTATGTATTTACGTTTTATTAGCTGTGCAGCGTAAATTTATTAAGCTTTTTATTTGCTCTATATTCAATCTTTTTACTTATTCTACTGTTTATTTATTCTAATAGTCCCATCCCTAACTTTAAAGGCACCTGTTTTACACATATCACTATTAGTGAGAGAAATACAAGATAGAACAGCACCAATAATACTGATGAAGAGAGTTAAGTTTGTAGTCTATTAATGGTTGAAGTCATGGATCAATCACTACTCAAAATACATATCAAATACGTTTTTTACCTTTTATATATTGATTGGTGACAAAATTGCCACAATGAATGGAAAAAAAGTGTGATGACGCTCACACAAAATAAATAGATAATAGTTTCATCGAGTGAGGCAACGATGCCAAGACAAGAATGTTATTCACTCAAACTAACAGCAAACTATAAAATTTAAAGGTATCGAAATGAAAAAATTAACAACATTAGCGGCAACATTACTCATTAGCTCAAGCGTTTTTGCAAGTTCACAAGTGGTTCACTCAGACAAAAACTTCAGCACAGATGCATTCACTGATAAAACACAAGCATATGAAGCAGGCTTTAATTACTTAGACAGCTTAAAAACATTAAGCGATGCTGAATTACGTCAGAAATTAATCGTGATTTCTCAAACACCAGCACACAACATTAAAATTGATGATTCAAAAGTGTCTATTCAAGAATTTGCACAAACACGTGGCCAAATTGCTTACCGTGCCGTTGTGGATGTTGATTACCACTTCACAACATTAAAAACAGATAACTAATTCTGAAACGTATCCATAAAAGATCATCGCTAGCCACTAGCCGTAGCGATAAGACAACTAAAAAATAAATTTAAAGGTAGGAAAATGAAAAAATTAATGACATTGGTAAGCGCTTTATTAATTAGCTCAAGTGTTTTTGCAAGTTCACAAGTAGTGCACTCAGACAAAAATTTTAATACCGATGCGTTTGCTGATAAATCAGCAGCATATGAAGCAGGGTTTGCTTATTTAGAAAACTTAAACAACTTATCTGAAACACAATTAAAGCATAAACTGTTAGTTATTTCTCAGTCTGCTGCCCATGATGTAAAGATTAATGAGTCTAAAGTCTCTGTTGAAGAGTTTGCAGAAGTGCGTGGTCAAATTGTTTATCGTGCTGTCATTGACGTTGATTATCAATTTACAACACTTAGAACAGATAACCGTTAATATGAGAAATAGTCACTAGTAGTAAAGTAACACTAGTGACTAACCTATTTTATTGATATTTCTAATATTATTTATACATCTTATCGTAACCATCTACATAACTATCCCAAACAGGTGGCGTGCCTATAATCCCTTGTACGGTTTCAATAAATAGTTTGATTAAAGGTGTTTGATTACGATGTGGATAAACAGCATAGATCCCCCAGTTTGTTTCTGGAAATTTATAATTAGTGAGTAATGGTACTAAGCCCATTTCTTTAATGTTTTTTTCTAACGTAAATAAACCTCGATGTGAATAGCCTAACCCTGCTTCTAATGCATTAAAAATAACACTGACCTCATTCACTTCAAGTCGACCTGATATATTGTGTGTACACATAACATCACTACCTGGTGATTCAGATATGGTGAGTTTGTTAAATACACTATCTCCACTTGAAAAAATAATGGCAGGTAATTTGGCCAACTCTTCTGGGGTTTCGGGGTTACCATATTTTTCAATAAAACTTTCAGAAGCTAATATTGCAGAGTTGCTATTTGCTATCTTACGCGCAATTAAACTTGAATCTCGCGGCGGACCAATACGAAATGCGATATCAAAACTCTCGCCTATAATGTCAACTCGTCTATCTTCGAGCACCAATTTGATATGTGTATCGGGATACTTTTCCATAAACAAATTTACAGCAGGTTGAATATATATTTTCCCGAACAATGTTGAACTGGTTATTCTAAGTAGTCCTTTCGGTGTTGAATGGTATGACTCGGCTATTCGTTGCGTATTGGCTAATAGTTCTCTTACTAATTCCGCTTGTTTATAGATTTCTTTACCGGCATCAGTCAAGGAGATAGCACGTGTTGAACGGTTTAATAAGCGTACACCTAAATCATCTTCTAATATTTTTATCTGTTTTGATAACGCTGAGCGATCAATGTTGCGTATTCCCGCTGCTTTTGCAAATGAGCCCTGTATGACAACATCAATAAAAAGGTCCAGTCTAGTCGACATCCCCATGTAATATCCCTTTTGATAGCTTGAATTCAAGTAATAAAACGCTACTTCACGGTTTATTAAAAATTAACAATAATGTTCTCATTATCAATCATAACGTTGCTTATTATTTTTAATATTATGGTTCGAATTTATGTTTTCGTTTTTCGCTTATTAATGTTTGAGCTCATAAATTTTGTTTTAATAATGAATAAGTCTTTAATATTCATCCTGCACAATGGATTGACGCGTCATGCATAACGCCAATAATTGGTTTAATGACTGAGAAACGGAATCAATATAGTGTTTTGCATCTTCTTCAAATGGAATCGCTTCACCAACCACCACATCACAGTTAAAAGGCACAAACACCCTTTCACCTTTAGGTAACGCTCGCCCAAGTCCATGCATCATCACTGGAACTACTTTTAGGGATGAACGTTGTTTAATAATGTGGTGAATACCTCGTTTTAATGCGCTTAACGCTTCAGGCTTTCCACGAGAACCCTCAGGAAAGATGAGTAATATATTGCCATTATCCAGCGCTTTATGGCACTCAGCAAAGAGCGCTTCTTTATCTCGAATATTGCTGCGCTGAATAGGAATGATGCCTATGATATTAAGTGAGAACCAAGCAACGGCTTTATTACATAAGAAATAATCAGCAGCAGCGACAGGTCGTATTTTATGGATCTGACTGAGTGGATACAGGCTCATTAATACTAGGGTATCTAAATGACTATTATGATTTGCAACAACCATCGCAGGGCCTGCTTTAGGTAACCTTGCTTTGAAAAAGATATTTAACCCTAACCCCAACAACACCATCGGTTTAACTAATAGTGCAAAAAATAGTATTTTTAAACAACGATTCATAAACTGTCCTTGTTGATGCTGCTAAGCCTAATCATTCTATTAGGCTTTGTAATGATGCTATGGGGTTACGATTAATAATATAAATAGTACAGAAAGTGGAAAAACAATGGCGCAGTATAAATAAGACTGTCGATTCGGTCTAATAATCCGCCATGTCCTGGAATTAAGGTTCCGCTATCCTTAATCGCTAAATCTCGTTTAACCGATGAAATAACCACGTCGCCAACAAACCCACTCACTGCAATTAACGCACCCGCGACAAAACCTTGCGTTATAGTTAATGGGGTTAAATAAGGTGCGAGTAACCCTGAAATAATAGTGACGGTAACCACCCCACCAATAAACCCTTCCCATGTTTTTTTAGGACTGACTTTTGGTATTATTTTATGTTTACCGAATGTTTTCCCCCAAATATATTGGCATACATCATTAAACTGCGTGATAAAAATCAAGAATAATACAAGCCCTAAGGCTCCTGCTTCTTCATTAATAACAGGCAGTTGCAACAGATAAGCAATATGACTAATGCACAGTACTGATAACATCACAGCCCAATGAATGGTACCTAAAGAACGAATAAATCCTTTGGTTTCACCAATAAAAACAGCTCGCATCGGTAAAAATAGAAAGACGTAAATAGGGATAAAAATAAGAAACATGCCATACCAAGCCGTCTCAACCCAATAATATTGAGCGGGTATTGCTAAATAAGCCCAAAGAATAACGCGTCTATCCGCTTGACGTGTAGGCATTATTGAGAAAAATTCTTTTAATGCGAGGAAACTCAATAATGCAAAAAATATAATTGAAATAGTGGTCGGCGCTAATAAAATTCCAAATAGAATGGCAATCATCCACCACCAAGATTGAATTCGCTGTTTTAGCTCAGTGTAGTCCACAGACGGATTTTTACGTTGTAAACGTAATCGAATTAAAGACCCTGCGACTAATAAAAGAATCACAAACAACATCATATAAAAAGAATGTAACGGTATATTAAACATTATCGTTCTCCTTACTTTGATTGATGGTTTCACTCGTTTCTTGCTCGACAGTCATCCCTTTTTCACTATATTGAGGAGACTCTAAATACTCGTAAGCATCGTGGCTGCGATTAAATAACGTGATCACACAACCAATACAAATACTAAGCAATGCTATCAATAGAACATAAACTTGAGTATCAAATAAAAGAGCTTCAAATGGCATTAACAATAATGCGATAGTCATGATTGCCATTCGATGTTGTTTTGCCATTGGTCCGGTAAACAAAGTCGGAGCATTCATTGACGTAGCCAGCACGCGTACATAAGCCGTCATTACGGCTAACAATCCAGCTAACCAACCTAACTCTGTTGCCCATGGAAAAACAGCAATGGCATAACCAGCACACACCAAAATTAATGGGTCAGCGACTCTATCGGGAATATCATTAAACAACTCACCTGAAGGCGTTGATTTTCCCCCTTCCATCGCGACCATTCCATCGAATAAGTTACATAATAATCGACATTGAACCAATATGGCGGCTAACCAACTTAACCAAATGCTACTGCCTGAACCGACAGCAATTAAACAGAGGCCAGATAAAAGCGCAAAAAAGACACTGGTAATTGAGATTTGGTTAGGTGAAATATTACGTTTACTTAAAGCAATCGCGATTTGATTCATTATTTTTAAGTCACGAACTTTTAAGGGGCGACGAGCATCTGAGTCAGTCATTCTGTTTCCTTACAAAACGGGTTGGTAACGTTTTACTTAATTATTATTGTTGATTGTTGATTGTTTCACTATTACTACTTAGCAATGATTTTTTAATCATTACTATACATTTTCATGACATGTTACTTTAAATTATTTGCTAACGGTATCTAAGCTTTTGTTTAGACGATTATAAATTTAGAGAGTAAAATACTAGTAACAAATACATTGATTTTATACATAATATTGTTGCTATTAAATTATGTACTGAACAGCTGAAAAAATGACTGTATTTATTAACTCGCGACTAACATAGTCAATAGAAGTTGTGTAATATCAGATCATTATCTATCCACCTATATATCGAGCTCCTCATGGAAGTTGAACTATTAGAAATTCAAGATTTTATCAGCCAACACGCCCCTTTTGACCAACTTCCCGAAGAAGCATTAGCTGATGTTGTACGCAGTGTTGAAATTTCTTATTACCGTGCAGAAACTAATATTATTGACTTTAAAGATGATATTAATGAGCTGTATATGATACGCAGTGGCGTAGTTGAAATTTATAGACGTAATGGCAATCTTTATAACCGATTAGATCAAGGGAAACTCTTTGGTCAAATGGGCTTATTAACCAATAATAAAGTCCGTTTTCCTGCTAAAACGACTAAAGATACGCTCTTATATTGTATTCCAGGTTCTGTTTTTTATGACTTATGTGATCGCTTTGAAAGCTTCGCTGATTTTGTAGAAGCGGAAGATAGCACTCGCTTAAAACAAGCCGTAAAAAGCAAAAGTGATAATGCGAATGCACTAACTACCTCGAAAGTGAAAACCTTATTAACCAGAGAGCCGCTAATTTTACAAAGCGATAGCAGTATTCAATCTGTTGCAAAAATAATGGCAGAAGAAAGCCAGTCAGCCGCGTTAATTAAAGACCCGAGTATTGATGACCAAGAAGGTTACAGTTTTGTTGGTTTAATTACTGAGCATGACCTTTGTGCAAAAGTAATTGCCTCTGGCTTAAGTGTTGAAACGCCTGTATCAGAGGTGATGTCTACAGAATTAATGTCATTAGATCATAATGCCTACATTTTTGAAGCGATGTTACTCATGTTACGCCATAACGTACATCACTTACCTATTATGAAAAATAAGCGCCCAATCGGCTTAATTGAAGTCTCTGACATTATTCGTTATGAGTCTCAAAACAGTTTGTTATTTGTAAGCAGTATTTTTCAACAACAAAGTACTGAAGATCTCGCCCAACTATCTGCTCAATTAAAAGATTGTTTTGTACGAATGGTTAATGAAGACGCTAATTCACACATGGTTGGACGAGCGATGTCTGAAATTGGACGTAGCTTTAAGCAGCGTTTATTAGAATTAGCAGAAGAGCAGTTTGGACCACCGCCTATTCCGTATTGCTTTTTAGCATTGGGTTCAATGGCACGTGACGAGCAACTCTTAGTAACAGACCAAGATAATGGACTGATTTTAGATAATAGTTACGATGAAAAGTTACACGGCGAATACTTTGAAAAGCTATCTCACTTTGTATGTGACGGCTTAGATGCCTGTGGTTATGTTTATTGTACTGGCGAAATAATGGCGACCAATCCAGAATATCGTAAAACGCAAACGCAGTGGGAAACTTGTTTTACCGACTGGATAGATAACCCCAATCCTAAAGCATTATTAAACTGTAATATTTTCTTTGATTTAACCGGTGTATACGGCCGAGTGAAATGGGCTGAACAACTTAATGCCTTCATTTTACGTCGAGCAAAAAAGAACAATCGATTCCTTGCTTGTATGGCGCGTAATGCACTTAATAGAAAGCCACCATTAGGTTTCTTTAAAGACTTTGTAATGGAAAATGATGGGCGACATAACAATTCTATTAACCTAAAACGTCGTGGTACCGCCCCACTTGCGGATCTTATTCGAGTTCACGCGTTAGCGATTGGCTCTCAATCTCAAAACTCATTTGACCGTTTAGAAGACATTATTGAAGCGGGGATATTACCTAAATCTAAAGGTGCTGATTTAAGGCATGCCATGGAGTTAATCTCCTTAGTTCGTTTACGTCATCAGTCATTGGATGTTGAGTCTGACATTGAGCCTGATAATAATATTGAGCCAGAGAATATGTCCGATCTTGAAAGGCGTAATCTTAAGGATGCATTTTTAGTATTAAGTAATGCTCAGAACTTTTTAAAATATCGTTACACAGCAAACAAATTTTAAGGTTTATAGATGCATAATTTTACTAATAAAAAAATCTTAAATTGGAATGCTTATTTACAGTTACAGGCACAAAACTGTAAAGATTCACGGCTCAAAACATTCTATAAGACAGGTACTTACCATGATGACACCCAGTTAAAAGAGATAGAGTTTGTTGCTTTAGATTTTGAAACGACAGGTTTAGACCCTAAACAAAATAGTATTATTAGTATTGGTTTAGTACCTTTTACCTTAAACAGAATATTCTGTAACCAAGCAAAAAAATGGTACGTTAATCCACAAGATAAGCTTGAGGAGGAGTCAGTGATTATCCACGGAATCACTCATTCTGACTTGAAAGGTGCACCTGATTTAAGACGTATTTTAAATCAGTTACTTGATGAGTTAGCAGGTAAAATTGTAGTGGTACATTACCGTAATATTGAACGTGATTTTTTAGATTTAAACTTACGCGCTTTGATTGATGAAGGGATTATTTTCCCAGTGATTGATACGATGCAAATTGAAGCTGAAATTCAGAATAAACAAATACAAGGCTTTTTTAATTGGCTGAAAGGTAAAAGACCAGGTTCGATTCGTTTAGGAAATAGTCGTCTGCGTTATAACTTACCCGGTTATCAACCACATGATGCATTAACCGATGCGATTGCGACTGCAGAGTTATTACAAGCACAAGTGAGTTATTATTACAGCCCTGAAACGCCGATTAAAAACATCTGGTTATAAGCTTTAAACAACATTGAAATGAGTATTTCCTTATCGTGAGCGACGATGAGGTAATACTTTAAAGCCAATGAATCAAAGATAGATTGGAAGAAGTGTAGCCAGAGTCAATATCTATAAAACGCAACTTCTATAAACACCACATCTATAAAACGCCACACAGTTGCAATACCGTTTAGCCTCATGTCTTTGTAGCACTAAATCCCTCTATTGAATTTACCCCCTCCTTTTTATTAATCGAACTTTTTTAAATAATCCCATTTTCAATCGCATTAGCTTTAATATATCCATTAAGTTTAATATCCAACCCCAATTCTGGTTAATGAAAGCGGCATTATATTTAAAATCATAGAGCTATATTTTTACTAGTCAGTGCCGTTAGTTTTGCGTAGTTCGAGGCGAATTATTGAAGCAATAACGGGTTAATGAGAGATAATTTAACGTAGAAATCTATGGATATAGCGGTGTTGTATCGCTTTGCTTATACTGTATTGGGGTGTTCTATACATCCCATTAACTCAGCCTTACTAATACAAACCCCATAAAAAAAGCGGAATCACTTTTAATGATTCCGCTTTAATACAACGAATAGTCAAACTATTGTTGCAAACTAATAATGAAAGCTACCTATTAAACTAATAATAGTGAAACTGGTAGCAGTCAAACTAGCTTTTATTATGTTTTTCAGTACGCATACCCATCAACAAGCTCACACACATTATTAACAGAATAATAGTGAATGGTAATGCCGTTGAGATAGCGCCCGCTTGTAGTGCTTGAATCGCGTTTGTTCCGCCAACCCAAAGCAATGCAATTGCGATAGCACCTTCTATTAATGCCCAGAAAATACGTTGTGGAACAGGCGCATCAACTTTACCACCAGCAGTAATACTGTCGATAACTAATGAACCAGAGTCAGAAGAGGTAATAAAGAATACCAATACTAAGACCACAGCCAATAGTGAAAGAATGTTACCAAATGGTAATTGGTCAAACATTTGGAACATAGCAAGCGGTACTTCAGTTAAACCGTTTGCACCTAACTCACCGACGTTATTAATGATTTGATCAATCGCTACACCACCGAACACTGACATCCAAAGAATGGTGACAACCGTTGGAATAATTAATACAGCGATAAGGAATTCACGTACCGTACGACCACGTGAAACACGTGCAATGAACATACCTACGAAAGGAGACCATGAAATCCACCAAGCCCAATAGAACACAGTCCAACCGTGCATCCACGCTTCATCTTCACGACCAATCGGGTTACTTAGGGGGATAATGTTTTCTATGTAGCCCATTACAGTCGTAGGAATAGTGCCCATTGAAACAGCCATTGTGACTAGTGCAACAAAAACAATTAATACAATCGCTAATAACATATTAATGTTACTGATGACTTTAACACCACCATCAATACCACGTACAACCGATACAACGGCTAATAGTGTGACAACGACAATAATGATGATTTGCGTTAATAAGCCATCATCAATACCAAATACATGATGAAAACCACTTGCAGCTTGTTGAGCGCCTAAACCTAAAGACGTTGCAAGACCAAACAAGGTTGCGATAACAGCAAAGATATCAACAATATGACCAGGCCAACCCCATGTGCGATCACCTAAAATAGGATAGAACACAGAACGCATTGAAAGCGGTAAACCTTTGTTATAAGCAAAGAAAGCTAATGATAATGCAACAACACCGTAAATTGCCCAAGGGTGTAAACCCCAATGGAACATGGTTGCGCCTAACGCTAGCTTAGCCGCTTCTGGTGTATTAGGTGTGACATTTAATGGTGTTTCATACCAACCAGTGAAATATGCAACAGGTTCAGCAACCCCCCAAAACATAAGACCAATACCCATACCGGCAGCAAATAACATTGCTATCCAAGACATGGTTGAGTAGTCGCTTTTAGCATCATCACCACCAAGGCGAATTTTACCAAAAGGTGATACCACTAAGGCTAAACAGAAAACAACAAATATATTAGCAGACCACATAAATAGCCCATCAAACATACCAATAATTTGCCACTTTAACCCGTCTAATGCCGCTTTTGAAACTTCAGGGTCAACTAACATAATCGCAATTAAAAACAGTGCAATGAAACCTGCACTAAATCCAAAAACAGGGTTGTGAACATCAAATCCCCATTTTTGAACATTATCCTGACCGACAGTGTAATCGGTGTTATCGATACTGTACTTATCTTTATTTAAACTCATTAATCCTCATTTAGAGCATACCGCTCTTCATTATTAATCCATTTGACCGAATGCATAATAACAAACATATGTCGGTGAAACATAATAGCAAAATCAATGTTACATTTCAGCGGTACATTATCAATTAGCTCATATTTATCTGAAATTGGTCTAAAACTGGCCATTAGAAGGTAATAAAAATGACAATGGATTGTCATATATACTCTCTCATTTGTTCTTATCTATTCTCTTGTCTAACCTCTTGTCTAATATTTTGTATACGGTGATATCGACTTTAAATATTAAACATAAAAACGTCTTGAACCTGCTAACACGGCCTTCTGCTTCTTTAACTGTTTTATCAAAAAATTTATTACTAAAAAAGATAACGATAACTCATTGTTCTTGTTGCTTAATTAGACCTCCTTATTAATACAAACAACCTTCTCAACACTAAGGGAAATGATAGATAATTAATGGTTTTGGCATTACAATGCTTTTTTACCTTTTTTATGTGGAATGTTAATGGCACTTCGAATTGCGATAAATGGTTATGGGCGTATTGGACGTAGTGTGGTACGAGCACTATTTGAAGGTCATCATCAAACACAAATCGATATAGTCGCGATCAATGAATTAGCGACACCCGAGGCGATTTGTCACCTAACTCAATATGATTCAACACATGGACGCTTTCCTTTCGAAGTCACACAAAGCCATGACTTACTGATAATTGAACAGCACCCTATTCAATTATTAGCGTTTAAAGACATTAATGAATTACCTTGGAAAGCATTAGACATTGATATCGTTATTGATTGTACCGGTATCTATGGTTCAAAAGCGGATGCCGATGCACATTTGTTAGCGGGTGCTAAGAAAGTAGTGTTTTCACACCCAGCCGATCAAGATGTTGATGCCACGGTTGTTTATGGTGTTAACCACCAACAATTAACGGGTAAAGAGCAATATATTTCAGGGGCATCTTGTACAACCAATTGTATTGTTCCTGTGATTGCTATTTTAGATGACGCTTTCAGTATTAAGTGCGGCACTATTACCACTATTCATTCGGCAATGAATGACCAACCCGTCATTGACTCTTATCACCATGACTTACGTAGAACGCGAGCAGCTAGCCAATCAATTATCCCTGTTGATACAAAACTAGCAGCAGGTATAGAGCGAATTTTACCTAAGTTTGCTAATAAGTTTGAAGCAATTGCCGTACGTGTACCCACCATTAATGTCACGGCCATGGATTTGAGTATTACCGTTGATAAAAGCGTTTCAATTGCTGATATAAACCAATGCTTAAAACAGATGGCAGAAGGCGAATTAAAAGGTATTTTAGGTTACACGGAAGCGCCATTAGTGTCAGTGGATTTTAATCATGACCCACGCTCTTGTATTATTGATGGTACTCAAACACGTGTGAGCGATGGTAACTTAGTTAAACTATTAGTGTGGTGTGATAATGAATGGGGTTTTGCTAATCGTTTATTAGATACTTGCTTACACTTAAAGAAATTATCAGAGCAGTAAGTTTCAGATTGGTCGTTATGACGTTGGTGAAGTCATGAAGTTGGTGCAGCTTAGGGTTGATTAATAATCGTAAAATCCTAAACTGCATAAATTGATAGTGTTATTAATACACGGTTAAGTCTTATTCAACACTCTATTCTTCTATTCTTCTATTCTTCTATTCTTCTATTCTTCTATTCAGCATGAAAGCTTTATTCTGCAGTCAAATACTTGATAGTGATGAGTTTATTATTTCAGCCATTCAATAAACGTCTTTTTAAAACACCTTTATTTAGCCGCCACAAATTCAACACTACATTCGTAAGAGCCCATTTCGAATATTCGGCATACCCAAGGTCTGTTTTCATAGATAGTGCAGAGCTTTGTATCTCGGTCAACACAGATACACCATCCATCATCTAAACGTTTCATCGTTTCACCGCCCCACTGATCATGTTCGATATATTGATCAGGCACACCGGTATCCGTGATTAGCATGACCTCTAATTGGCAGCACGCAGCATTGCATTTAGCACAGGTTAAATCAGGGCTATTTACTTCTTTTATTGCTATAGGGTTAGAGTCAGTCATTCATCCACAATGTAGTTATTAAAATGTAAAGTGCTAAGCCTATAGCGCTAAGCCTTTAAAAGATACCTTGTTGTCATCAACAGTCTATTTTTACTTTCAAATTTTAATGTTAAGCACATTAGTATCTGGATTAGTATCAGGCAAAGCTGGTATCGACACACCTGTTTTAATCAAACCAGACAAGGTCACGATTATTTTTTCAATTAATGGTGATAACTGATCAAACTCAATGTTATCCAATAGATTTTTAACTTCTAAACCTAGTTCTGTATCGCCTTGTATGTTTAAACGTCTTTGAAAAAATAACGTATCAGGATCTTCTTTGCGGCCAGCAACTAAAATAAGGTCATTCAGCGTCGCACTGAATGACACATCGGTCTGCTCCGCTTTATCTTTAACGATAATATTGTCATCAAAACTGATGAACCACGTTAACTTCAAATCAGTCACCGTCACTTTCAACCATTTTCCCTCTAAAAAAGCTAAATCATCGTCTTCAATCGCTTCTTTAAAAATATGATTAATGATTGAGAGCAAACATTTTTGTTGCACGCTAAATGGAATAAATTGACTGGGTACCGCTAATAATTGAGGTGTAATGACCACCAGCTTTTGTAATAGTTTGTTACGTAATGGCATCAGCATAATATTCCTTTCAATGATCATTTTTTAAAAATAAGAAACAAATTATAAACGCTCGTAAAAACCACAACTTAGTTTAAATCAACATACGCTCTATTATTGACGCTTATTTTTTGAAAATATCATGATGAATGTAAGTTGCATGCCCTACATCAATAAACAATTAAAATAACTTTTTACAATAACGATATTAATAAAAATGGAGTTATTGTATGGAATTGTTATGTCCAGCAGGTAGTTTACCCGCATTAAAGACCGCCATTGATTGTGGTGCAGATGCTGTCTACGTGGGGTTAAAAGATGATACTAACGCACGCCATTTTGTAGGGTTAAACTTTAACGATAAAAAACTCGCAAAAGGCGCTCAATATGTACGTGATCACAATAAACATTTACACGTAGCCATTAATACATTCGCTCACCCAGGCGAAGAAAAGCGTTGGTTTAATGCCGTTGATAAATGTGTAGATTTAGGAGCGAATGCCGCCATTATTGCCGATATTGCGACACTTGATTATGCGGCTAACAAGTACCCTGATTTAGAATTACATTTATCGGTTCAGGCTTCAGCAACAAACACTGCCGCTATCGATTTTTATCAACAAAACTTTAATGTAAAACGTGTGGTATTGCCTCGGGTTTTGTCGCTTCATCAGGTAAAGCAATTAGCGCGTAATACGTCTATCGACTTAGAAGTCTTCGCTTTTGGTAGCCTATGTATTATGGCTGAAGGCCGTTGTTATTTGTCGTCTTACTTTACGGGTGAGTCACCCAATACAGTTGGCGCTT
Source organism: uncultured Psychromonas sp. (assembly GCF_947489755.1). Taxonomy (GTDB): domain Bacteria; phylum Pseudomonadota; class Gammaproteobacteria; order Enterobacterales; family Psychromonadaceae; genus Psychromonas. Next base: position 86,216 of record NZ_CANLFB010000003.1, on the reverse strand, counting down.
GCTCTCCTGCTAAATATGTTCGTTGGCAAGAAACAGAGAAAGGCCTGGAGTCTCGTCTCAATGATATTTTAATCGATCGTTATCAAGCAAACGAAAAGGCTGGCTACCCTACTTTATGTAAAGGCAAATTTACCGTAGATAGCATTGATAATGAAGAGAAGATCCTTTACCACGCGCTTGAAGAACCCACCAGTTTGAATACCTTATCCATATTGCCTGAATTATTTATGGCCAACGTCAAATCAGTCAAAATTGAAGGTCGTCAACGCAGCCCAGCTTATGTTGAGCAAATCACTAAAGTATGGCGTGCGGCCATTGATAACTACAAGCAATCACCAGCGGATTATAAAGTAAAAGCTGACTGGAATGCTGTTTTAGCCAATGTATCTGAAGGTAGCCAAACAACCTTAGGTGCTTATCATCGCGATTGGCAATAGTCGCTCTATTTTAACGCATCAAAGTTAGGATTAAATATGAAATTATCATTAGGGCCTTTATTATATTATTGGCCAAAACAAACAACCGAAGACTTTTATCAACAAGCCATGAGCAGCGATGCTGATATTATTTATTTAGGCGAAACTGTCTGTAGCAAACGCCGTGAATTGAAAGCGCGTGATTGGATAAATTTAGCTAAAGAGCTCAATCACCAAGGCAAAGAGATTGTCTTATCGAGCATGGCGTTATTAGAAGCCCCATCAGAAATCAAAGTATTAAAACAACTTTGTGAAAATGGAGCGATGTCCGTAGAAGCCAATGATATTGGCGGCATTCAATTGTTATCAGAAAAGAAAGTGCCTTTTGTTTGCGGCCCTGCCATCAATTGTTATAACGCTCATACGCTTAAGTTATTTGTGAATAAAGGCATGCATCGTTGGGTAATGCCTGTCGAACTTTCTCGAGACTGGTTACAAAAAGCATTAACAGATGCAGAAAAAATAGGCATAAGAGGTCATTTCGAAGTAGAAGTTTTTGCACATGGTCATTTACCGTTAGCTTATTCTGCACGTTGCTTTACCGCAAGGTCTGAAAATAAAGCCAAAGATGATTGCGAACTTTGTTGTATCAAATACCCACAGGGAAGAGCGACGAGTACTCAGGAAGGCCAACAAGTATTTGTACTGAACGGCATACAAACTCAATCTGGTTATTGTTATAATTTACTCAATGATATTGAAAGTATGACTGGTCTCGTTGATGTCGCACGCGTTAGCCCAAGCTCTATGGATAGCTTAACCACATTACATCAGTTCAAACAAAGGATATTAGGGGCAGAGCAATACGTTAAGCACGATAACTTACAATGTAATGGTTATTGGCATCAAATTGCAGGCCTTTCTTTACAAGGTTAAGTTGATTTACTTTAAGGGTGATTAACCAGTAAATACATTCGCTAATACATTAGTTAATATATTAGTTAACACATTAATTAATTATGCTCATGGTTTTAACATGAGCATAAACATGACTTCCAATCGCTAAGTTAAGTTTATTAAATGAACGTAGCGTAATGTACGCATAGATTGATTGTGATTCTACTTGTAAGGTCAAGACCACTGCTTTTTGGTTGTCTTGAGAGAAGTCGACTATTTGCGCTGATAAGCAGTTTAATAACGAACTCCCTTCAATAGGCTGAAGTGCAATAATGACATCACGGCTGTTTATTTTTACTTGTATTTGCGATGTGGTAGGTGCTTGTTCTGCAGAAACATACAATGTTTGACCGTCTAAGCACCCTTTAATCAACGCTTCTTGTTGATCATATTCTTTCACTAATACCGTTAAAATTAAGCCTTGTTGCGCAAACTTTATCAACGATAAATGACTGTCTAAAAATAGCTTCTGTGGTTCCCCAATAGCTTCAACTTGGCCATTATTAACCAACAACATCTGTTTACTAAGATAAAACAGCTCATGCTCTGAATGAGTAATATAAAGAATGGGAATTTGTTCACTTACCTGCTTTAAAAAAGGCAATAGTAGTCGTTTACTGGTCACATCTAACGACGAAAGAGGTTCATCCATTACCAATAATGCAGGATTAGTTAATAACGCGCGAGCAATGGCAATTCGTTGCTTTTGTCCTCCAGACAACTGAGTTGTTTGGTGTGATAAAAGATCTGAAAAGCCTAATTTTTCTGCTAAATGGTGAATGGTAAACGTGCTGTTTTTTGCTTTTCGTACTGCCAATTCCAAGTTTTGTTGCACATTCAAATGCGGGAACAACCTGGGTTCTTGAAAGACAACGCCGATGTTCCGATCTTCCACTGCTAACTTATGGATCTTGTTATTACTATTAGATCCTAACCACTGTTGTCCTTGAAAGGTAATATTACCCGTACAGCTTTCTAACCCTATTAAACAACGTAATAACGTGGTTTTACCTGCGCCTGAATCACCGAATATCGTACACACGCCGGATAAGTCAACTTCACCTTTAAAGTGTAAATCTTTACTGTGCTTGTCTTGTCCTTTAAAGGATTTTTGAATATTAAATTTAAGCATTTAACACTCTCTGTTGACGCTTTTGTAGGAATCCATATATCACCACTAGCAAAGAGGTCGAAAAAGCTAATAAGATGAAAGAGAGTTGATGTGCAGCGCTGTATTGTAAAGATTCAACATGATCAAATAAGAGAATAGATAACACTTGCGTCTCCCCAGGAATATTACCGCCAATCATCAACACCACGCCAAACTCGCCAATGGTATGTGCAAAACCTAATGCACCAGCAATAATAAAACTAGGTAATAACATTGGAAATATTATTTTGTATAACCGTTCATACTTTCCATAACCAAGTGTCGCACTGACTTCTAAATAGCTTTTGTCTAAATGCACAAAAGCGCTTTGCAAAGGCTGAACAACAAAGGGTAATGAGTAGATCACTGAAGCAATTACTAAACCAGTAAATGAAAATGCCAATGAAGTATCGTTAAAGCTCAACCACCATTCGCCTAAAAAATGTTCTGGAGAAAAAGCGATTAATAAATAAAAGCCTAAAACAGTGGGAGGTAAGACTAAAGGTAAGGCCACAAGCGACTCTATTAGCGGACGTATTTTTGTTTGGCTGCGCGCTAACCACCACGCCAAAGGAGGAGCAATGATCATCAGCAATAACGTAGTCAAACTCGCTAATTTAAGGGTTAACCAAATTGCTTGGTAATCTCCAGCGCTTAGCATTAATTATAACCCTGAGATTTAATCTGTTGTTGTACTTCCTTAGACAGTAAGAAGTCTCGAAACAAATTAGCTTCCTTTAACTTCTTATCATTGAGTACGATACCTGATTGTATTAATGGTTGATGCCATGCGGTGGGAATTAACAAATAATGCTGTTGATTTTTTTGCAGTACTGCGGCGTACGACACTAACCCTGCAACAACATTTTTAGATTCTACAAATTGATAGGCTTGGTTGATGTTATTACCTTGGATATATTCAAGGGATTGCCACTTATTGGTGAATTCAAGCGATTGTTGTGCGGCAATACCATAAGGAGCAAACTTAGGATTTGCGATGGCGAGCCGGCCTGTGTAAGCCATAAAATCATCTATTGTAGGATTACTTAAAGCATTGGGTTGCCAAAATACTAAGCGCCCCTGTGCATAGATAAAGTCTGGTTGTGTTGTTTTGTTTTCTGCTTTTAATAGATCGACATGCTTTTGATCCGCCGATAAAAATAGATCAAAAGGAGCGCCACGTAATATTTGTTGGTACAACGTGCCTGTTGAAGCGCTAGAGATATTAACCTCGATAGCGTATTTATCAGAAAATTGTTGTCCAATATCTAATGCTAATAATTTAAAGTTACTAGCGACTGCAACATTTAAAGCAGCATGACTTTGCAAGCTCACTAAACCAGTGAATATAAAAATAATAATGCTTAGATATTTATTCATTAATGTTAATAACCTTTATGACGATGCTCAAAAAAAAAGGGTTCAAATACAGAGGTGGAGAACTCTATCCCTTAAACTAGAACCAATCAAGCATAGAGGGCGGTGTAACAAAGTGAATACAGTAACAAAGTGAATACAAAAATTGATTCGAACATAACTTGAATCTGCCACTTAAAAAAATAACTTAGAAAAATAAAACCAAATCACTTTACGATGAAACGAATTAACCACTTAAAAGCGCCATTAAGCAATATAACGAAGCAGCATCATACAGTGGCACCACATAGCAAAACAATATAGTAAAACAATATAGTAAAACAACATAGTGCACCGATTAATAAAAAGCCTATTATTGCAACTAAATCACCACGTGAATTAGTTTACTGTTTTATTTAACAGCCCACTTAGACAGCGCATCTTGGTCAACTTCGCGAGCATCTACCCATTGAGTTTGGCCATCGGACATCGTCTCTTTTTTCCAAAATGGTGCTTGGGTTTTTAAGTAATCCATGATGAATTCACAGGCAGAAAACGCATCACCTCGATGTTGGCTGGCAATACCAACAAATACAATTTGGTCTGAAATAGCCAAGTGCCCTACACGATGGATCACCGTTGATTCTATAATATTCCAACGCTGTTTTGCTTGTGCAACAATGTCTATTAAGCACTTTTCAGTCATACCAGGATAATGCTCTAACGATAAATCGCTAACACTTTGACCATTATTAATATCACGTACTAAGCCTGTAAAAGTCACAATGGCACCGACCGATGTTTTACATTTTAAGCGGTCGTATTCTTCTTGCTGATTAAAGTCTTGTTCTTGAACACTGATCATTTATCCGCCTGTCACCGGTGGGAAATAAGCTACTTCGTCACCGTCTTTTAATAACACATTGTTGTTAACCATCGCTTGATTAACGGCTTTCAAACAAAACTGTGACGTTAAAATAGAGCTCCACTCAGCTTTTTGTTCAATCAAATATTGAAATAGCTGATCAGTATTTTCAACGGCAGTCGCATCGACTTGTAGTTCTCGACAACCAAGTTGTTCGCTCAGCTTGGCAAAAAAAAGTACTTTAATCATTTAACAACCCTATTCTGCGGCTTTGAAGTGGCCAGATTTTCCACCTGTTTTTTCTAACAACTTCACAGCGGAAATAACCATGTCTTTTTGAATCGCTTTACACATATCATAAATAGTTAATGCCGCGACCGATGCAGCCGTTAATGCTTCCATTTCAACACCTGTTTTACCCGATAACTTACAGAGACTTTCAATACGTACTCTATTGTATTCAGGCTCTGCGGTGATATTCACTTCGACTTTAGTTAAGGCAAGTGGATGGCATAATGGAATAATGTCTGATGTTTTTTTAGCGGCCATGATGCCTGCAATGCGAGCAGTGGCAAATACGTCACCTTTATGATGTTGACCATTAACAATTAACGCTAAGGTTTCTGCGGACATATCGACATAGGCTTCAGCAATCGCTTGACGGACCGTCACTTCTTTTGCTGTGACATCAACCATATTAGCTTTGCCATCTTGGTTAATATGGGTAAAAGTAGCAGACATTATTTAGCTCCTAGGTGCGGCATAAAGTTGCATGGCTTATGTTGAGCGTTGATTTGCTCTTCAATTATTTTAGTCCAAGCTGTTTTACAAGCACCAGTAGATCCAGGCATACAAAAAATAACGGTATTGTTAGCAAAACCCGCTAATGCACGACTTTGGATCGTTGAAGATCCAATTTCCTGATAAGAAACAGCGCGGAATAACTCACCAAACCCTTCGACTTGTTTATCAAATAATACTGATACTGCTTCAGGCGTTGTATCACGGGCTGTAAAACCAGTTCCACCTGTGATTAACACAACTTCAATTTTCTCATCTGCAATCCACTGTGACACAATTGCGCGGATTTTATACGGGTCATCAATGACAATTGTCTTATCGACTAGTTGGTGACCTGCCGTCGTTAACGCTTCAACTAAATACCCACCTGATGTGTCAGTCGTTTCATTACGCGTGTCGGAAACTGTTAACACTGCAATTTTTGCAGCAGTAAATTCTTGGCTTGATAAATGACTCATATTAATCCTTGTTGATCTCATTCTAAAATACACGATTATATTGTTTAATTCTTTTTGTACTTATTTAGTATCACTTTTCTTTATTTGGTATTGCTTTATTTAGTATTGCTTTGCTTAATTGGGTATGGCTTTGATTAGGTTGTTTGTTGCATCGCCCGTAATAGGGTTAAGCAGTGTTGCCATTGTTCCGGAGTATTCGTATTTTCAAATCGAAATGCGTCTTCTTCTTTTTGATTAAACCCTTTTATATCAAGGGATTCAAGTAGACGATACAAAGAACGGTGTTTTTTATTGGTGGTCGTAACAACGTCAGCTAAATAATCTAGCAACGCTTGGTTTAATGTGAGCAACATCGGAAAGGTTGTTTTCTGATAGTAGACACCCTGCGAGAGGGATAACTCAGTATTTGTTGTGTTTAATGTAAGAAAATACTGTAGTAAATAACGGCAGTCTTGTTCAGCTAATAACGGCATGTCGACAGGAATAATAAACACTGCGTCATAATCACGATCAAGCTGCTTAGCACATGCCGCAATGCCTGCAATTGGGCCTAAGTCAGTTTGTTGATCAGCAATACAATCAAAGCCTTCATATTGTCCACTTACAAAGCAATCGTCGAACCCAACGCGATGTAATAGGTCAACGCTTCGTTCCAATAAAGTTTGTTGTTCAATAGTTAGCGTCGCTTTATCTCGCCCCATTCGTAATGACTGTCCACCCGCTAAAACAACACCTGCAATTCTCACATCAACACCTAATGATTTCCGTACACTTTCATGCACTTCCATACTAAAAATCAAACTATACCCACTCGGTATCGTTATTAAACTGGAACATTAAAATGCCCTTTTGACAACGATGAAAATGAGTTAACTCACTTAAATAGCTTAATCAACGTTGTACATCGTTTAACTCGCTTTATACCATAAACAAAAAAGGAGCTATAAGCCCCTTTTTATTGATTAGAACACCAATTTTAGCATCTAAACCATTGTAACAACTACGTTGCTGATCTGTTCAACTATTTATTTAAGCTGAGCAAATCATTGTTTTGAGAGTAATAAACATTTAATTTACTCCTTACTCAATTGCCAAATAGAGTGTTACATATTACTGCCAGCCTTCAATACCTTTCATATCAGGTAATTGATGTGCAATGCCTTTATGGCAGTCAACACAGGTTTTATCGCCAGAGGCAAGCGCTGTTGAATGTTGGCTTACACTGCGTTTACCTTGTTCACTGAAATCCATATATTCAAATTGATGACAGTTACGACATTCTTGTGAATTATTTTCTTTCATTCGCTGCCATTCACGGTTAGCTAAATGAGCACGACGAGCTTTAAATTTCTCATCAGTATCGATTGTCCCTATTGCAAATGCGAACAACTCTTTAGAAGCTTGCACTTTACGTACAATTTTATCAGTCCATTTATGTGGCACATGACAATCAGAACAAATAGCACGTACTCCTGAACGATTAGAATAGTGAATGGTTTCACGAATTTCTTTTACGATAGGTGCATGACAACCTGAACAAAAGGCTTCTGTATTAGTCGCCTCCATGCCAGTATTAAATCCGCCCCAAAAGATGATGCCTCCTAGAAAACCAATGACCAGGATAAAGCCAAACGAGGCTGTCGAAGGTGACTTCATGATCACCCATAAACGCTTTAATAGTTTAAGCATATTTTGTGCTCCTGCTTAGCGTAATGAATCAACCGGGATAAATGTATTATCTACTAACGGCTTAGCATCTGCCTGCGTTACGTGACACTGTAAGCAGAAGTAACGACGAGGCGACACATCTGACAATGTGGTACCTTCACGTGTAATAAAGTGCGTGACGCTTACTTTCGTTGCACCCATCGCACCGGCATTTTTAAAGCTATGGCATGACAAACATTTATTCGCGTTTAAATTCACCTGATAACCTCGTATAGAGTGAGGAATTAAAGGCGGCTGTTGCACATAATTTCGGTCAATCAAGTGTTGCTCACGTGGTACTTTCTTTAAGGCTTCTGCTTTATTCACATCTGAAACTTCAACTAAACTACGTAATGAGGGTACGCCACCATTATTAGTTAAAACAACTTCTTCTGTGCTAAACACAGCAGGCGAAGAAAATGCGATGACAGAGGCAGTGAAGATCGCTGTTAATATTTTTTTCATACTCTTTCTCCATTTTGTTACAACTGATATGAATAAGTTATCCGTTGTAACAAAGTGCGCTAAATTTAAATAAGTGCTCAATCATATAATTAAGCGGCATTATAAATACCGCATTTAATTAGGCTTTTTTAGTGATTTTAACGGCACATTTTTTATAGTCAGTTTGTTTTGACAATGGATCAGTTGCATCCAGCGTTATCTTATTGACTAACTGCTTTGCATCAAACCAAGGCATAAACACTAAGCCTTTAGGCGGACGGTTACGACCACGCGTTTCAACACGAGACGTTAGCTCACCGCGTCTTGACGCCATCACAATTTGATCCCCGCGACGTAAGCCACGTTGTTGTGCATCATCAGGATGCATAAATACCACTGCATCTGGAAATGCTTTATACAATTCAGGCACACGTCTTGTCATCGAGCCTGAATGCCAATGCTCAAGTACACGTCCAGTGCTTAACCATAAGTCATATTCTTCATCTGGAGACTCTGCAGGTGGCTCGTAAGGTAAAGCAAAAATAACCGCTTTTTTATCTGCATGCCCATAAAACTGGTAACCAGTTCCTTTTTCTACATAAGGGTCAGAACCTTCTCTGAAACGCCATTGTGTTTCTTTACCGTTCACCACAGGCCAACGTAAGCCACGTTCTTCATGATATCTATCATAAGGTGCGAGATCATGACCATGACCACGACCAAAACTTGCATACTCTTCGAATAAACCTTTATGAACGTAAAAGCCAAAATGACGCGCATCATCATTTAGTTGATCATCTTTGATTTCATCTAAGCTAAATGCATCAACATTGCCATTTCGATACAGTACGTCGTACATGGTTTTGCCTTTAACTTCTGGCATTTTAGCGATCAAATCTTCGCTCCAAACTTCTTCAATCTTGAATCGTTTAGCAAACTCCATCATTTGCCATAAATCAGACTGTGCACCTTCTGGCGCTTTAACTTGTTGATGCCAAGCTTGAGTACGGCGTTCAGCATTACCATAAGCCCCCTCTTTTTCTACCCACATTGCCGTCGGCAAAATAAGATCACCTAGTTGCGCAGTAACGGTAGGATAAGGGTCTGATACCACAATAAAATTATCTGGATTTCTGTAACCCGGAATAACTTCTTCATTAATATTAGCAGCCGCTTGCACATTGTTATTACACATCACCCAGTAAGCATTCAATTTGCCATCTTTTAACATACGATTTTGTAACACCGCATGATATCCAGGTTTAGCAGGAATAGTGCCTTCAGGTAACTTCCATAGCTTTTCAGCGATAGCACGATGCTTAGGGTTGTTAACGACTAAGTCTGCAGGTAAACGATGTGAGAACGTGCCCACTTCACGAGCAGTACCACAAGCAGATGGTTGACCCGTTAAAGAGAACGGACCTGAACCTGGTTTTGATATCTTGCCTGTTAATAAATGCACGTTGTACATTAAATTATTAGCCCATACGCCACGAGTATGTTGGTTAAAGCCCATGGTCCAGTATGATGTTACTTTGATTTTTGGATCGGCGTATATTTTGGCAAGTCGAATTAATTTATCAGCCGGTACGCCTGACATTCTTTCTGCATACTCAACATCAAATTCAGAAACATAGTCAGCAAACTCTTCAAATGACATTGGCGTTGAAGCACCTGAATCAGGGTTTTTAGCTGCCGCTTGTAAAGGATTAGTAGGACGTAAGCCATAACCAATATCAGTCGTACCTTTACGGAAATTAATGTGTTTATTGACAAAGTCTTTATCAACCGCATCATTTTGAATAATGTAATTGGCGATAAAGTTTAATATCGCTAAATCAGTTTGAGGTGTGAAAATCATTCCGTTATCGGCAAGCTCAAAAGAACGATGCGTATAGGTTGATAATACATGCACACTCACATCAGGACTGCTTAAACGACGATCAGTTAAACGCGACCATAAAATAGGATGCATCTCTGCCATGTTTGATCCCCATAATACAAAGGCATCTGCATTTTCAAGATCATCATAACAACCCATTGGTTCATCAATACCAAAAGTACGCATAAAACCACCGACAGCTGAAGCCATACAGTGACGTGCGTTAGGATCTAGGTTATTACTACGAAAACCCGCTTTCATTAATTTACTCGCGGCATAGCCTTCCATCACTGTCCATTGACCCGAACCAAACATTCCTACAGAGGTGGGTCCTGTTTTTTTCAGAGCGGCTTTAAATTTATCAGCCATGATGTCAAAGGCGGCATCCCAAGAGATAGGCTCAAACTCACCTTCTTTATCATAAACCCCATTTGTCATACGTAATAACGGCGTTGTTAAGCGATCTTTACCGTACATTATTTTAGAAAGAAAATAGCCTTTTACACAGTTAAGCCCTTTATTAACAGGCGCTTCAGGATCACCCTGTGTAGCAACTACTTTGCCATTTTGTGTTCCAACTAACACACCACAACCTGTACCACAAAAGCGACATGGCGCTTTATCCCATTTAATTTTAGTGGCATCTTTGCTAGCAATAAGATTGCTTGCAGAGACAGGTAATGCAATACCCGCAGCCGTTGCGGCTGCAGCTACTGCTTGTGCTTTCATAAAATCACGTCTGGTAAAATTCATTGTGCTTCCTCGCTGTTATTTTGCGTAGATTGTTCAAACTCATGGTAAACAAGACTGGTATGTACAACGCCGTCTATGTCGTTAATATTGTCAATACACTTCATTATTTCTCGTTGGTTTGCAGCTTCTATTACTACAATGGCTTTACCTTTTTCAGTGACCGTAACCAATTCCGCTTGTTGTGACGCTTCAATGCAAGTTGTAAGGTTTGATATATTTTCAGGCTTAACATGAACAATTAAGCTTGATATATGCAATTCATCTGTTCTCATTTACTTTCCTCATTAACTCTCCACCCTTCTCTGACTTGACTTACTGTGTCTATTCTCATCATTTAACTGCATCATTTACTTTGTTCAATATTAATGGCACTTGTTGGGCAAGGTGAAAAGCATGCGCCGCAACCATTACATTTTTCTAAATCAATTTCTGGAACCGCATTAATGCCAATTTGAAAATGTAACGCTTCCTCAGGACAACTTTCCCCACAACTTCTGCAATACACATTTTCAAGTGCTAAACAGGCATCGCTGATCACGGCTTTTTTATGCCAAGCTTGCTCTGTTATTGGTGTAAAAATATCCTCCTGACAACTTTCAGCACATTTGCCACAAAAGGTGCACTCTCCCAATGAAAAATCAATCACAGGGAAACCACCATCGCCTTTTAGGATAATATTTTCAGGGCAACTTGTTACGCAGCTTTCGCATTGAGTACAGCTATCAAAAAATTGCTGTTGGTCATCAATCCACGGCATTAAATTATTAATAATGAGGTCTGATTTTCGGCGAAATAAATTGCGTTTTTGTATATCAACCATAGGTATAAAATATATGTTAATTTAATGTAAAATAAGATAAGTGTAACTGTAGCAGAACTATTTTAAGAAGTGAGATAGATTGAATGTTGCTTGATTTGGATCAACTGAATTTATGAGCTATTTAGACATTCTCCGCAAAAGCGGAGAAATTATAAACAAATGAGTAACTAACCGCCAATAGATGCTAAGTGAGGAGTGCCACCAGTTAAGCCTAAATCGAGAAAGTGTGAGGATTTCTTTTCTTTTAAAGCAGCTAAAATTGTCGATTTTAATTCGTTTTTATCAGCACTATTTTGTAACAAATGACGAAGATCAACACCATCTTCACCAAATAAACAAAGGTGTAAACGTCCAACAGCAGAAACACGTAATCGATTACAATTATCACAGAAATCTTTACTGTAAGGCATGATTAAACCGATCTCTCCTAAATAATCAGGATGGGAAAAAACTTCCGCTGGACCATCGTTAGCATATCGCGTTTTTTGAACCCATTGTTGGCTTAGCAAGACATCTTTAATACTTTGACCAGATAGATGATATCGATTAAAAAACTCGGCATTATCATCAGTCTGCATTAACTCAATAAACCTAAGCTGTATTGGTTGTTTTTGAATCCAAGTTAAAAATGTACTGAGGTCGTTATCATTCAACCCTTTCATTAATACACTGTTCACTTTGACTTGTTCAAAACCAGCAGCAATACAGGCTTCAACACCTTCCATTACCTTGTGAAAGATATTTTTTCCCGTAATTAGGTTAAAAGTATTGGCATCTAAACTATCTATACTCACGTTAATTGCACTTAAACCTGCTTCAAACCAATCTTCAGCATGTTTACTTAAATTAAATCCGTTAGTCGTCGTTACTACTTTTTTAATACCGTCAGTATCGGCTATCTGTTCGATAATATTCGGGAAGTCTTTGCGTAAGCTAGGCTCCCCTCCTGTAATTCTAACTTTACTAGTGCCTAATTCTGCAAAAGCATCAATTAGATTTTTGATTTCATTTTGAGATAAAAATTGCTTTTGATGAGTACGCTGGTAGCCATCAGGTAAACAATAATTACATTTGAAATTACATTCATCGGTAATCGACAAACGTAAGTATTCAAACTTTCGATGATACTTATCAATTAGTTGCATGGTCAGTTCCTTTCCAAACACGGGAGGCAAACCCATTTCTAAGTTTACCCTTCTTAACCATTTATCAGTTAAGCGGCTTATATCGCATATTTAAAAAAATATGTTAAAGTTAGCGATATGAGCTCGGAGCTAAATTAAATATAAATGACGTAAGCCTCCTTTAATAACGGAAACTCGATCAACATGTTACCTACAATTTTTAACTATGTCTTAACTATGTATGAAGATTAATCTACTATTTCATTCACTTTCTATTACGAAGGTGATTACAACGATCGCTTTACTGATATTAATCATATCAGGGTCTCATATTTTTATTTTTCTTACGACAACGCACAGTCAAAATATTAATAGAGAAGCCATTAAAAATTTAGTTGTTCTCAAAAACGAGGCCCAAAACTTCATCAATATGAAAAAAGTCGATCGCGATGACATCGTTACTTCTTTTAATAAGTTCTCACCACTGCTTGCAAATAAATTACTCGAAAGAAAGTTTTTTGATGTCACTCATATCTACTCAGCAAACACAGAACTAAAATTTAAATTATCAGCACTACAAGAAAAATTCAGTGAACTTTCAGATGCTGAACTGGATACACAGCTAGCAAATTTAGTCGATAACATTATTTTGACGGTAAAACAGTATGACCTTCTATTAGAAAAGGAAGCGTCGGTTATCTTCATCTCTCAAATAGTTGTATTTTTATTTATATTACTTATTTCATTATTTCTATTAGTTTATTGCAGACGATACATCGTCACGCCGCTTAATCAATTAGAAGAAAATGTACTGTCAATTTCTAACCATCATTTTAATGTCGAATTTTTAGATCACTCAAACGAAATTGGCGTGGTTTCAACTGGTTTAAAAAGCATGTCAGCAGAACTTGAATCTTTAATTGCGGCAATGCAAAAGAAAGTATTCGATAAAAAAACCGAATTAGAAAGTGCCAATGAAAGCATTCAATTCTTATTCACTATTTCTCAAAAACTAAGCACCGTTAAATTAACCCATCCTATTATTATTGAAGCCTTAAACGCATTAGCAAAGCAAACTCACCTGACAAAATTATGTTTAGAGCTTGTGAACGGTGTGCAAATAGACAGTGACTATGGCTGTGCAACAGAAGATAAAAATAACAAGCGTATCCCTATTATTATTAATGGCGAACCTTATGGTTATTTAAACTATATTCAAGCAATCACAACGGATGAAAACACCTCTATCATTGTTAGCTTTAGTAGTTTGTTAGCCCGGGCTTTATACCAAGAAGAATACAGCTTACAAGAACAGAAATTATTATTAATGGATGAGCGTGGTGTTATTGCTCGCGAACTTCATGATTCTATTGCACAAGCACTTTCATTCCTTAAAATACAATGTACGGTATTAAATCGTCAAATTGACTCAAATGCAGACAGTGAACAAGTTAAAAGCTCAGTCAGTAATATTAAAGAAGCGGTTACCGATGCTTATGTGCAACTTCGATCATTACTTTCTACTTTCAGGTTAAATATCAGTGTTTCTGATTTTAAAGAAGCGGTGTTAATTATGACCTCTCAATTACAGAAACAAACAGCTGCAAAAATCCAATTAGGATTATTTGAATCCAACTTCCAAACCCATGCCAATCAACATATACATTTATTACAAATAATAAGAGAAGCGATAATAAATGCGATGAAACATGCAAATTGTGACAACATTGTTATTAATTGTGTGGTTATCGACCAAAAACTTGCTACACAAAAGGTTATCATTACTATTTGTGATGATGGTGTCGGAATAGAAGAAAAACCAGGCAAAGATAATCATTATGGGATAGAAATCATGAACCAAAGAGCAAATGAGCTCAATGGTATTTTAGAAATCAAAAACTTACCCGTCGGCACAGAAATAAAACTTATATTTGAAATTTAGCTTTTTATTAAAAAATCATTTATATTTCACTTTTATTATTACTTTAAATTCGCATTTATACTGTTTTAGTATGTGTAATTTAAATATCACCAGTAAAGGAATCACAAATGAGCAATGTATCTACCGTTATTGTTGTTGATGACCATCCCCTTATGCGTAAAGGCATTACACAACTATTAAGTATTGACCCTAACTTTGTTGTTATCGACGAAGCGACCAATGGTATCGAAGCTGTCAGCATGGTAAAGAAACAGCACCCTGATATGGTATTGTTAGATTTAAACATGAAAGCGGTGTCAGGTTTAGAGACACTTAAAGCATTACGAAATGATGGTATCACCAGTAAAATTGTAATTTTAACGGTATCTGATGCTAAACAAGATGTTATTTCTTTAATCAATCAAGGTGCTGACGGTTACTTATTAAAAGATACCGATCCAGAAATCTTATTGGATAGTTTACACCGCATTCAACAAGGTAAATTAGTGGTGAGTGAAGGGTTAACACAATACTTAGATTGTTTAGATCAAGAAAACAACATCAGAGAAAAAATCGCGACATTAACACGCCGTGAAAATCAAATCATGGAAGAAATTTCACGAGGATTAAGTAACAAAGAAATCTCTGAAAATCTTAATATCTCTGAAGGTACTGTTAAAGTACACGTTAAGAGTTTACTTAAAAAATTAGCCATTAAATCTCGGGTTGAAGCGGCGGTCTTATTCTTAGAGCAACCTAAGTAGTCAGCATTAAAATAAAAAAGATCTGTGTTATGAGATAACAAATAGCAATATTATGAAATAACATATAGCGATATTATCGCAGCTAAATAACCTTTATTTTGGTAAACTCCCGAAATAAAGGTTTTTTGCTTTTGTTCGTTTACTATTCTGTTTGTTAATGCACCGAGAATACAAAAAATTTATGCTTTCAGACTCACTCAAAAAAGAAATTCGTACTAACTACGAGCTTATTACTCAATCATTACCGCAATTCAAAGCGCGTAAAGCTCAAAACTATTTAGTCGCAGAAATAGCAAAAGTATTAGCTGGAAATTACGATAAGTCACGTCGTATTTTAGTGGCAGAGGCCGGAACAGGTATTGGTAAATCTTTAGCGTATATTTTAGCCGGCTTACCAGTCGCCTTAAGACTTAACAAAAAACTTATTATTTCAACCGCGACAGTGACATTACAAGAACAGTTGATCAGTAAAGAGCTGCCTTTCTTTCTTCAGCATAGCGATTATAAATTTACCTTTACGCTAGCAAAAGGCAGACAACGTTATTGTTGTGAGCATAAATTATTAAATCTCCAAGCGAATGATCCAGAACAAACATTATTATTCGCTGAAAAACCGCAGGCTGGCGATACTGAATTATTAGCTAAACTAAAAAATGCTTATTTAGACGGGAAATGGAATGGCGATCAAGACAGTTGGCCAATGCCCATTCCTCGCCGTATTTGGCAACAAATCATTTCTGATAAACACAGTTGTAAAAAAGCCTTGGCGAATCATCGTCAATGCCCGTTTCATCGTGCACGAGATAACATCAACAAAGCAGACGTTATTGTGGTTAACCATGCATTACTGTTAGCTGATTTAGAGTTAGGTGGCGGGGTTATTTTACCTGAGCCAGATGCTTGTTTTTATGTATTGGATGAAGCACATCACTTACCAAAAATTTCGCGTGACTTTTCAAGCGCAAACGTCAACATTAAAACCAGTCAAGATTGGCTTAAAAAAATAAAACAAGTCAGTGCGCATGTTAATCGAGTTGTGCATCGCCAAACGACCATCACTCCTGGTATTAATATGCTAGAAAGTGCTAATGAAATGGTGAATGACTTACAGAGCATTGAACTCTATTTTAGAAATAACCCACTCGACTACAATAAATCGAATCAATATCGATTTTCAATGGGTGAAGTACCACAACCTATTGTTAACTCTTTAATTAGTTTAAAAGAAGAAACAAAAAAGTGTTTAAGTGCCGTTAATAAGTTATCGAACATAACCTCTGAAGAATTAAAAGACGCGAGTATTAAATTATCAGACGCTGAGCCTATTTTAATCGAAACAGGTTTCTATATTCAGCGCTTAGAAAACTTAGCATCATTATGGAAAATGTTACTAAAAGATAGAGCAACAAACCAAGCACCTATTGCAGCATGGGTAAACAACGAAAATGATGGATTCACACTCTGTGCTAGCCCATTAGAAGTCGGTGGTTTATTAGAATATATGTTGTGGTCACAAGCGGCGGGCGTGATTTTATGTTCGGCAACGTTAACTTCATTAAACAGTTTTGATTACTTTATGCGTCAAGCCGGTTTAAAAAATAATGATGGTACTCAATACTTACGCTTAAAATCACCATTCGACTACCCTGCTATCTCATTGAATGTCGCGAAGATGCAATATGACCCAACAGAGAAAGGCTTTGATAACGAATTAATTGATAATATTGCACAGCGAATAGAAGACAAAGCAGGTAACTTAGTTTTATTTGCTTCATATTGGCAAATGAATTTAGTCGCAGATAAGTTACGTCGAAAGTTTCCAACCTCTTTGTTAGTACAAGGTGAAAGCTCACGTACTAAAATGATCACCACTCATAAAAAGAACTGTGATCAAGGGCTAACGAGTATTTTATTTGGCACCGGCAGTTTGGCTGAAGGGTTAGATCTTCCAGGGCATTACTTAACCAATCTCATGATTACTAAATTACCCTTTGCAGTGCCAGACTCACCTGTCGAAGAAGCCCATGCAGAATGGATAACATCGAAAGGGGGTAATCCGTTTATGCAAATCACTATCCCAGAAGCCAGTAAAAAATTAATACAATCTTGCGGTCGATTAATTCGTAAAGAAGAAGATACAGGAAAAATTACTATTTTAGATAAACGAGTGGTTACCAAACGATATGGCAAAAGCTTAATTGACTCCCTTCCTCCTTTTGCTTTCAACGTAGAGAAATAAAATGACCGAGTTTGCATTAGATCCAAACAGTTGGATGCTATTAGCATTAGTAGGCCTAGTAGCAGGATTCATTGATGCTGTAGTCGGCGGAGGTGGCATGTTAACCGTCCCTACTTTATTAAGCGTTGGTTTACCGCCACATTTAACGCTAGGTACTAATAAACTATCTGCAAGCTTTGCATCAGGCACCGCTGCTTTTACTTACTTTAGAAAGAAGTTGTTTGATCCACAGTTTTGGAAGCATTGTTTCTATAGTACTTTTATTGGCGCTTTATGCGGCACAATTTTAGTTAATTACATTTCTACAGAATTCCTCAATAAGTTTCTCCCGTTAGTAATATTAGCTGCCGCTATTTATACTTTATTTAGCCGCGTTAAAGAAATTGATAATGATACCTTACCCGAGCAAACACATTTATTAAAAATTAAACAACGAATTCAAGGGGTTATCTTAGGGTTTTATGATGGGATATCAGGCCCAGGAACGGGCGCATTTTGGGTTATTTCAAATATGCGTTTATACCGTTTAAATATTTTGTTATCCAGCGGTATCGCGAAGGCAATGAACTTTACCAGCAATTTTGTTTCGCTATTAACCTTCATCTACTTCGGCCAAGTCAATTGGCTAATCGGTTTAACCATGGGAGCTTGTTTGATGTTAGGGGCTTTTATTGGTGCCCATTCCGCTATCTATTTTGGCGCTAAGTTTATTCGCCCCTTGTTCATTATTATTGTATTAATAATGGCCATTAACCTTGGATATAACGCATGGTTCAGTCAATAGACTTAAAACACTTAAACGCTTTATTTACACAGCTTGAAGCGCTTAGTTTGCGTTGCAGAGAATGGGATAATAAAATCACTTTATCAGAAAATAAGTCATTTCGTTTTGAAGTGCATTTATTTAACGCCAGTAGCTTAACCTTGTCTGGTTACTGTCAACAAATACAAACAACCTTTGAGCATTTAAAACACGTCATTACCAAAAGCATGGGTAATACCATCATTAATTATGAATGCGAAAAGTTCATCAATCAGTTTTCAGCTTTATTAAATATTGTAAACCAGTTGGATGCAGGTAAAGCGGAAGGTTTGTATAAACGCTACTCCACACAACAAGAAAAAGTATACCAACAGTTACAACGCCAATATCAATATGAGAAAAGATTATTAACCATGATAGATGAAGAAAATACCCTTTATCGAGATGCAACCAGTGCACATAAAGAAATACATAAAACCAGAGTTGGCGTACTCAAAGAGCGTTATCAAAAATGCAATGAGTTCACACAATCATTAGAATTTAAGATGGAAGCATTAGACAATGACTAATAGTAAAAATGAACAAAATACCGGTCTGGAAACAGCACCAGAGGAAATAAAATTAGCAGTCGATTTAATACAACTGTTAGAAGAAAATGAACTTGAATTAGAAACAACCATTCAAGCATTAGAAATTGTATTAGCAGACTTTAAAAATAAGCGAACTATTCAGAATAAATGATACGTTTAAAGCGAGACTTAGAAAGTAGGTATAGGAAGTAGCTATTAGGAATTAAAACTAAAAGTAAAAAGGAGAACTATTGTTCTCCTTTTTTGTAGGCTTACCGTTATTACAGTCACTTATTACAAGGACTTATTACAAAGAATTAGTTGCTACTGTCTGCTATGCACTTCAAGGTTGAATCTGCCTAGCTTACAATTTACAAAGCTTAAACTTTACGCCACGTTGTGCCGTTAGCACCGTCTTCAAGTACTACGTTTAAAGCCGCTAATTTATCACGTGCATCATCTGCGCTAGTCCAATCTTTATTGGCTCTTGCCGTATTACGTTGAACGATTAACGCTTCAATTTCAGCAGCTTGATCGTCTGAACCACTATCACCTTGCAAAAATTGATCTGGATTTTGTGTTAATAAACCCAATACATTAGCAAATTTAACTAACATACTTGCTAACTGTATTGCTTTGTCTGCGTCGTTAGATTTAACACGGTTAAGCTCTTTAGCAAGGTCGAACAATACAGCCAAAGCTTCAGGCGTATTAAAATCATCATCCATTGCTTTAACAAAACCTTGATAAAACTTACTTTCTTTAACGGCAACATCTGATGTTGTAATGTCAGTAATATCGATATCACGGATTGCCGTGTAGAGACGCTCAAGGCTTGCTCTAGCTTGTTTTAAATTATCTTCAGAGTAATTTAATTGGCTGCGGTAATGACCTGAGATTAAGAAATATCGCACTGATTCACTGTCGTAAACATCTAATACATCTTTAATCGTAAAAAAGTTATTCAATGATTTAGACATTTTAACTTTATCGACTTGCACCATACCTGAATGCATCCAAGTATTAACGTATTGACCGTGATGTGCACAACATGATTGTGCAATTTCATTTTCATGATGTGGGAAGCTTAAATCTGAACCGCCACCGTGAATATCAAAGACTTCACCTAAATGTTTTTTATTCATCGCTGAACATTCTATATGCCAACCTGGGCGCCCTTCCCCCCAAGGAGATGACCAAGCAGGTTCACCTGGTTTAGCCATTTTCCATAACACAAAATCAAGCGGATCGTGTTTACTGTCTTCTAATTCAACACGAGATCCAGCTTGTAGCATCTCTAGATTTTGTCCGCTTAATTGGCCATATTCAGGAAAAGATGAAACAGAGAACAGCACATCACCGGACTCAGAAACGTAAGCATGCTTTTTAGCAATTAATGCTTCTACCATTTCAATGACTTCAGGCATGTGGTCTGTCACACGAGGTTCAATATCAGGTCTGATCATATTTAATGCATCAAAATCGGCATGCATTGCATCAGTAAAGCGAGCAGTTAATTGATCACACGTTTCACCATTTTCATTGGCGCGTTTAATGATCTTGTCATCAACATCCGTGATATTACGAATAAAATTTAAGTCGTAACCACTAAAGCGCAAATAACGTGCAACAGTATCAAAAGCAACAAATGTACGTCCATGGCCTATATGACAATAATCGTAGATGGTAACACCACACACATACATTCCCACTTTGCCTTCAACAAGGGGTTTAAATTGTTCTTTGCTACGAGTTAGTGTGTTATATATTTTTAACATTTTCCATCCAATGCGATTACTGTAAAAAAGTTTATTCTAACCTGCTAAAGTGACAAATTCACCCTTTGAATGGAATGAATTAGCAGGTTATATCGAAGGCAGTCATCAACTGCTCAAGTATTATGCTCTAAAATGAATATTAACTCAGTATGAAATAAAAAAGAGAGTTATTTTTCTTTAAAAATCATCACTAACAAGGACTCGATTTGAATACGTGAGAGCGAGCATCTTTTTAATTTCATTGCTATTAAGGTACAATAAGACTCTTTTTAGGATAGGATTTTATAATGATTACTTTACATACAAACTTTGGCGACATCACATTAGAAATGAATGAAGAAAAAGCACCTAAAACGGTTGCTAACTTCATTAAATATGCAACAAGTGGCCATTACGACAACACCATTTTTCACCGTGTAATCGATGGTTTCATGGTTCAAGGTGGCGGTTTCGCAGCGGGTATGGAAGAAAAAGATAGCCAAAAGCCAATTAAAAATGAAGCAAACAACGGTTTATCAAACGTTAAATATTCAGTAGCAATGGCTCGCACGATGGAACCACATTCAGCTTCAGCTCAGTTCTTTATCAATGTTGGCGATAATAAATTCTTAGACTTTAAATCAGAAACAACTGATGGTTGGGGATACTGTGTATTCGCTAAAGTAACTGCAGGCGAAGATGTAGTTGATAAAATTAAAGGCGTCGCAACAGGTAATGCACATTACGTACATCAAGATGTGCCACTAGATGACGTTGTTATCACTAGTGTTACAGTAGCGTAGTTACTATGCGCACTTTATTCATTGCAGATTTACATCTCAGCGAGAATCATCGTCATATCACCGATGCTCTTTTTTCTTTTCTTGAAAAAGAAGCAACTAATGCAGAAACGCTTTATATTTTAGGCGACATGTTTGAAGTATGGATTGGAGACGATGAACACACACCTTTAATGGATGAAGTGGCGCAAAAGCTAACCAGTTTTGCTAAAAAAAATAATGCCAACATATTCTATATACACGGAAACCGTGATTTTATGATCGGTAAACGTTATGCAAAACAAGCTTCAATGACCTTGTTACCTGAGCACACTGAAATAGATTTATACGGTACAAAAACGTTAATCATGCACGGTGATACACTTTGTTTATTTGATAAAAATTATCAACGTATGCGCAAAGTCATTCATAACCCAATATTACAGTTTATATTTAATTGTTTACCGTTAAAATTACGTAAACGTATTGGATGGAAAATCCGCACAGCGAGCCAATCTAAAAAAGTGTATAAAAATACTAATATGATGGGCGTTACTGACCAAGAAGTCATTCGTTTAATGGAATATCATAAAGTACAACGTTTAATACACGGTCATACTCACCAAGCTTTTGTTCATGATTTTACGGTTAATGAGCAAGCAGCACAGCGCTTTGATGTAGGGGATTGGTTCACAAACTTGAGTTTTGTTGATGCTAATCCAGAGGGTGTTGAGTTAGTTATTTTACCGATAGATTATTACCAGCAATAACACTGCGTCATTTACAGAGGCTAAACGAGTTAATTTATTAAACAATATTATTTAAATAATATAAATTAACTCGCTTTCCTATTTTTATTTCTTAGTTCTTAGTTCTTAGTTCTTAGTTCTTAGTTCTTAGTTCTTAGTTCTTAGTTCTTAGTTCTGACTAAAATCTGATCACTGAGTAACACCTACCTTTCCTTTAATAAACGCCGTAATACTTTTCCGACATTATTTTTAGGCAATTCAGTCACAATCTCTATTAGTTTAGGCTGCTTATAGCGCGTCAAATATTTCGCACAATGGGTTTTAATGTTTCCAACCGTGACCTTATGATCGTTCAATACAACAAACAGTTTAACTTTTTCACCTGTTGCTTCATCGTCAATGCCAATAACCGCAGCTTCAAGCACACCATCCAACTGAACCACTATATCTTCAATTTCATTAGGGTAAACATTAAAACCAGAGACTAATATCATGTCTTTTTTACGATCGACCAAATACAGAAGTCCATCTTCATTAAACAATCCTATATCACCGCTTTTAAACCAACCATCATTAAATGCCTCTTCTGTCTCGGTTGGGCTCCCCCAATAACCGACCATGACTTGCGGGCCTTTAATTTCGATCTCGCCAACACAATTTACGGCTTCGATGACCTCATTTTGATCATTTATTAATCGCAGATCAGTGCCCGGCATGGGAAGTCCGATAGACCCATCATGTACTTCAACGTTATACGCGTTAACACTAACCATCGGTGCACATTCAGTTAAACCATATCCTTCAATAACCGTACTGCCAGTCACTTCTTTCCATTTTTTAGCAACTTTGGTTTGTGTGGCCATTCCCCCCGCCAGCGTAATTTTTAAATGAGAAAAATCAACGGTATTTATTTTCGGGTGGTTTAATAACGCATTAAATAATGTATTAAGCGCAGTAAAGTAAGTAAACCTATATTTACTCAGGGTTTTAATGAAGGTATCTAAGTCGCGTGGATTAGTAATAAGTAAGTTGGTCGCCCCTCTTTTAATAAAGAATAGGCAATTTACAGTTAACGCAAAAGCATGGTAGAGAGGCAAGGCAGTCACAATCATTTCTGTTTCTTGTTCAATTGTTAAGCCAAAGACTGCATCTGCTTGTGCAAGGCTTGCCGCCATATTTCGATGAGACATGACAGCGCCTTTAGATAACCCAGTTGTCCCACCGGTGTACTGTATAAATGCGATATCATCCAAATTAATAACAGGTCGAATATATTGACCTTTTGCGCCTTCTTTTAGAGCATTTCGATAACTCTTCGCACTTGGTAATTTAAATTTAGGGACCATTTTTTTGACATAAGCAACGATAAAGTTAACTAATTTACGCTTCATCAATGGCAATGCATCACCGATTTTAGTTAATACCACATGCTCAATGTCAGTCTCTTTAACAATACTCTCTAATGTCTGCGCATAATTAGAAACGATAAATATGGCTTTAGCACCAGAATCGTTAAGTTGATGTTTTAATTCTGAAGCGGTATATAAAGGATTAACATTCACAGCAACCAAGCCCGACCTTAATATACCCAGTAAAATAATAGGATACTGTAGAAGGTTAGGCATCATTACTGCAACGCGGTCACCTTTTGATAATTGGGAGGTTTGTTGCAGATAAGTCGCTATATCACGCGATTGTGACTCTAACTCTCTGTAGGTTAACGTTTCATCCATGTTGATAAAAGCAATGTGATCTGCATATTCATCGAATGAATGTTCAAACATATCAACTAGGTTAATTAGTGTTTTTTCGTTAATATCGCTACTAATACCAGGTGGGTATTTATCTAACCAAGGTTTAAACATAATCAATTCCTACTAAAATAAAAAAACCGACTATAGAAGTCGGTTTTTATTTTAATACCGATCGATTATCTATAGGTTGGCATAATCCAAAGTGATGTGGCCAGCTTCAATTAAAAATGCATCAACAGGTTCAAAATCATCTGGTAAATCATCTAATGATTTAACTTCTTTTAAACCTGCACGCTTAAGGCGTTCATTCGTGCGTTTTAGGTTATCTGCTTCATTTGCTTCTCGTTCAGAGACGCGATCTTTTTCAACTAATGAAATGCTTTTTTTATCTTTTTCAAGTATATATTCATTAATATCATCGGCTAGATAACTAAACTCGATTTCATCTTTAATACGTTTCTTATGATCTAATGTTAGTTCTTTTATTTGTTCTTGTAGATCATCAACTTTATTATATTTTGCTGATTTAACATTATCCCACGGTAACGCATTCTTCGCTAAACTTTCGCCTGTATCTTTAGGGTCGATCCCAGTTGGGAAAGCAATATCAGGAATCACACCTTTATTTTGTGTGCTTCCACCATTAATTCGATAAAATTTTGCAATGGTATATTGCACTGAACCGACAGCATCTTGATTAGTATCGTAATAACGCGCAATACGACGATGTTGTTGAACCGTCCCTTTACCGTAACTTTGCTCACCAATAATAATAGCTCGGCCATAATCTTGTAATGCAGCAGCAAAGATCTCTGATGCAGAAGCACTATTACGATTAATCAATACGGTGAGAGGACCATCGTAAGAAATAGACTCATTGTCGTCTACTTGAACAGAGATTTCTTGACGGCTATCTCTTACTTGCACAACAGGACCTGTTTTAATAAATAACCCTGTTAATAATGTTGCTTCGCTTAATGCACCACCACCATTGTTGCGTAAATCAATCACAATACCTTTAACATCTTTTTTAGCTAATGCAGCTAACTCACGGTCAACATCTTCACTAAGATTAATATAAAAGCTTGGAATAGTGATGACACCAATATTTTTACCATCAATCACTTCTACTGATGATTTAGCTTCTCTGTCTTCAAGGTGAATTTCTTCACGTACGATATTGATGACTTTATTAACAGCGCCAGCTTTACCCGATAGAATTTGTAGTTGAACTGTGGTGCCTTTCGGACCTTTGATTAATTCAACGATGTCGTCTAAACGCCATCCAACCACATCAACAATTTTTTCACCTTTTTGACCAACACCGATTATTTTGTCATCTTTTGACAATAGTTTAGATTTATCAGCAGGACCGCCAGGTACAAGGCTACGTACAACCGTGTAATCATCTTCAAGTTGTAAAACGGCACCAATTCCTTCTAAAGAAAGATTCATTTCCATTTTAAAACGTTCAGCATTACGAGGAGATAAGTAACTTGTATGTGGTTCAATCGTGTATGCATAAGCATTCATGAATGTTTGGAAAACATCTTCGCTTTCCGTCTGCGTTAAATGTTTGAGAGCATATTTATAACGTTTAGTTAATAACGTTTTAATCTCAGGCCACTTTTTATCAGATAATTTTAATGTCAATGCATCGGATTTAACACGAGCTTGCCAAAGCAAATCTAACTCTGCTTTATCTTTAGCCCAAGCTGCATCACTTCGATCGTATTGATACTCTTCTTCTGTATCGAACTTAATTTCATTGTCTAATAAAGATAATGCATAAGTATAACGTTCAAATCGACGTGTTAAGTTAAGTTGATAAATTGCGTAGATCGAATCTAATTGACCAAACTTCAAATTATCATCAAAAGTGAATTGATATGCTTTCATATCATCAATATCACTTTGCATGAAAATTTGTTTATTAAAGTCTAATTGCTCTATATAACGCTCAAATACCTTGGCAGATAATTCATCGTTTAAAGGAATATATTTGTAATGAGAGCGACTGAATAAGTCACTCACTCTTTTCGCCACTTTTGCATGTTGAGATTCTTGCTTCAACTGTGGAATATCTTTTAAAGTGACACTATCGGTGGCGGAAAATGTCGCCCCGACAAAACATAACTGAGAGAGAATTAATGCATGACGAAAGAGTTTTTTCATTAAAAAGACCTTTTATACGATTAAATGCTTAGCTTTAACTTTCACAACCATTCCTGAGTCTAGTTGTACTTGTACTTCTTCTTTTAAAATTTCTACTACGGTTGCAGAGACTGGAGACTTACCTAAAAGAACTTTGACTGATTGCGCCACTTTTAGTTCATTATGGTTAGCTTCTTTATATTGGCTTAAATCAATTTCAGGTTTTTTAGCTACTTTTTTAGGCGCCTCTTTTTTACGACTTGGCACAGATACTTTTTTAGCAGCGCGGGCAGGCGCTTTATTTGAGTCTGTTTTTTTCTTATTAGCAAATGCTTTTTCTTTGCTTTCTTTTAGCGACAATTGAGCGTGGTCTGCATGCTCTTGTGACACTTCATCTCCCTCGACACCGTCTAAGTCGATGCGTTTAGCACCCGCTTTAACACAGTGAAGGTAGCGCCAGCTCATAGTGTATTGACGTAATGCACCTCTAAGCTGTGTTTTACTTACACGAGGTTCATTTTCTAAACGAGCTGCTAATTCTTGGAACACACCAATTTTTAATGGTTTTGCAGATTCTGAACCAGCGATGAAACAAGCAGGAAACTGTTCTGTTAAGAAGGCAATGATTTGTTTGTTATTTGTAAACTTTTCTGTGATTTCCATGTAAAACCTAATATTTAAAAACGATGTTGAAAGATATCCAGAATAAATTTCTGATTATCATTAAGAAAATTACTCGGTAGTATAGTGTTGCGTTTATTAAATGTGAACCGAATTATTGTTATAGGAACCTATTCGCGTCAATTTATTGATATTTATTATGAAAAGTTAAGGTTTATCAGCTTCTTCTACACCTTTTTTAGAAAAACAAGTAGTATATTTAGCTTAATTTTTCAATATTACGCCTACATTATTACTTAAGAGAGACAAATGAAACCAGAATTATTATCGCCAGCAGGCACTTTAAAGAACATGCGGTATGCTTTTGCTTATGGAGCAGATGCTGTTTATGCAGGTCAGCCTCGTTACTCTTTACGCGTACGAAATAATGAATTTAATCTCGAAAAATTACAGATTGGCATTAATGAAGCACATGCTCAAGGTAAAAAATTATATGTAGTTTGTAATATACAACCTCATAACTCTAAACTAAAAACATTTATCCGCGATATGAAACCTGTTGTCGATTTAAAACCAGATGCATTAATTATGTCTGATCCTGGCTTAATTATGATGGTACGAGACGTGTTCCCTGATATGCCGATCCATTTAAGCGTACAAGCAAATGCTGTCAACTGGGCAACCGTTAAGTTTTGGTATCAACAAGGTATTGAACGCGTCATTTTATCTCGTGAACTATCACTAGATGAAATCGAAGATATACGTTACCACTGTCCTGAGATTGAAATTGAAGTGTTTGTTCATGGTGCGTTATGTATGGCTTATTCAGGACGTTGCTTATTATCTGGCTATATTAATAAACGAGACCCAAATCAAGGGACTTGTACCAACTCATGCCGCTGGAAATATGATGCGCATGAAGCGACAGAAAATGAAACCGGTGATATTGTTGCTATCCAACCTGCTGAACCTACGCCCGTTGAGCCTACCTTAGGTAGCGGGCAAACAACAGATCAACTATTTTTGTTACAAGAACAAGGTCGCCCTGGTGAATATATGCCCGCTTTTGAAGATGAGCATGGCACTTATATAATGAATTCAAAAGATTTACGAGCGATTCAACATGTAGAGCGACTTTTAAAAATAGGCGTTCATTCATTAAAAATTGAAGGTCGTACCAAGAGCTTTTATTACTGTGCACGTACTGCGCAGATTTATCGTAAAGCAATGGATGATGCAATCGCTGGGCGCCCTTTTGACCCATCATTAATGAGTTCTTTAGAGAACTTGGCACATCGTGGCTATACCGAAGGTTTTTTAAGCCGCCATACTCATGACCAATATCAAAATTATGATGTTGGTTACTCTGTCAGTGATACACAACAGTTTGTCGGTGAAATAATGGGACGTAATGCTCAAGGGCTTGCTGAAGTTAACGTTAAAAACAAATTTTTAGTCGGTGACAAACTAGAATTAATGACACCACAAGGTAATATCAACTTTAAACTTGAAGAGCTACATAACCGCAAAGGCGAATTAGTCGATGTTGCGCCAGGCTCTGGCCATACTTTATATATCCCAGTGCCAAAAGAAATTGATTTAAACCATGGGTTATTAATGCGTAATCTTGTTGAAGGTAACGATACCCGCAATCCGCACTCTAAATAAGATGGCTTAGTTATAAAATGGTACTACTATAAAATGGCTCTACTAATAGAAGATAGCTGTATCAATTGCGATATGTGCGATCCAGAATGCCCAAATGAAGCAATCACATTTGGTGCAGAAATATATGAAATAAATGCAGATCTTTGTACTGAGTGTGTTGGTTTTTATGAAAAAGCAACTTGCGTCGCTGTCTGTCCTATTAACTGTATTATTGTTGACCCTAATAACAAAGAAACACAACAACAGTTGTTAGATAAATTCGCTACTTTATACGTTAATTAACGGTGTCGTTAACCGCTAAATTTACACAAGGAGATATCTCCGGACACATTATAAAAATGGCACTCACCAATGTGATTGGATTGAGTGTCTTCTTTATTGTCGATCTTGTTGATATCTACTTTATTAGTTTATTAAATCAACCTCTACTTTTATCTGCCATTGGCTACGCTGCTGCGATTTTGTTTTTCACAACGTCTATTACCATCGCAATGATGATTGCAAACTCAGTAGTTGTCGCAAGAATGATTGGACAACAACAATATCAACAAGCTAAGCAAGCAGCAATGACTTGCTATCTACTCACCTTTATTTTTAGCTTACTAGTTAGCTTGCTTATTTTTTGTAACACAAATAGCTTATTAACATTATTAGGCGCCAAAGGTGACGAATTACAAGCAGCGAATGATTATTTAAATATCACGCTGTTCGCATTCCCTATCATTGCACTTGGTATGCAAATAACCTCAACATTACGTGCATTAGGTAAAGCAAAGTTAGGCATGTATTGCACGGTTACCGCAGGCGTAGTCAATATTCTTCTTGACCCTTTAATGATTTTTTATTTTGAATGGGACCTTAAAGGTGCTGCTTTTGCTTCCTTAATCGCTAAAAGCGCGATGTTATTGCTTGCGGCATATTATTTATTGCTCAAGGCTAAATTTATAACCAAAATTGGATTTACAGCGTTTAAACAGCAAGCTAAAAATATTTTAAAAGTGGCGATTCCCGTTTCACTCACACAAATGGCAACACCGCTTAGCCAACTTTACATTACCTATGAAATAGCTAAATTTGGACCAAGCTTTGTGGCTGGCTGGGCTATCATTAGTCGATTAATCCCTGTTGTTTTTATGATGCTATTTGCAATGCCAGGCGCTATTGGACCAATCATTAGCCAAAATCTTGGTGCAACGCAATTCAAACGTGTTAGAAAAACATTAAACCAATCACTTAATTTTATTATTAAATATGTGTTTGTATTGGCATTAGCGCTGTCTTTATTACAAGAATATTTGGTTACCTTGTTTAATGCGCAGGATGGGGCAGCTATTATGATTCGATTTTTCTGCCAATATATTAGTATTAGCTTTATTTTTGTTGCCATGAATTTAGTTGCGATGTCATTTTTGAATAATGTGGGGCATCCAAAAATAGCAAGTACCCTTAATCTCGCAAAAATGTCGTTAGGTACTATTCCTTTTGTGAGTATTGGCGCTTATTATTATGGTGCTCAAGGCATATTAATCGGCCAAGCATTAGGCAGTGTTATATTTGCTATCATTGCCATTACGATATGCTATCAAATACTGCGCAAATTAGATTATAATTAGCTCAATTCGAATGAATTTATTGTATTAATTTCATTAAATTACCGAGTTAACCTCTCCTTCTGATATTTAATATTTTATTTCAGCTTATCAAATGTTAAATTAGCCTTATTACTCTAATGGAATAGCAAACACTATGCGTTTAATATGCTTATTGTTCTCAATTGTCAGCCTCAGTGGTTGTTATCAAAATAAAGCGCTGACACAAAATACGCTTATTTATTGTACTGATAGTCAGCCGACGTCATTTAATCCCCAAATTAGCGATGACATCGCGAGCTTAGATGCAACAACGCATCAAATATTTAGCCGATTAGTAAAAATCGACTCTAAAACTAATGAGTTTGTACCTGACTTAGCGAAAAGCTGGGAACGTAGTGATGACAAATTGCGTTACCGTTTTACATTACGCAATAACATCAGCTTTCATGAAACTGATTATTTTAAGCCAACTAGATTTTTAAATGCAGACGATGTGTTGTTTAGTTTCAATCGTATGCTAGATGTAACGAGCCCTTACCATACTGTTAATAATCAATCAGTAAATTACTTCTATAACCACCCTTTTACTAATTTATTATCTGCAATAAACAAAATCGATGAAGATACCGTTGAGTTTGTTTTATCAAAACCAGATGTCACTTTAATCGCTAATTTAGCGGCACATTATGCAGTCATCCATTCTAAGGAATATAGTGAACAGTTACTAAAAGAAGGACATCCAGAAAAAATTGATTTTCAGCCGATCGGCACAGGGCCATTTAAATTCAAGAGCTTTGATAATAACAGTACCATTCGCTATACAAAAAATGATCTTTATTGGCAATCGATGACTAATATCGAAAATCTTATTTTCTTCACTAATCCAAGTGCGACGAAACGTTATACTAAATTATTATCTGGTGAATGTGATGCTATCTCGTACCCTGCTGCTAGCCAGTTAGAAACCATTAGCCATAATAAAAACATCACATTGAACAGTAAGTCTACCGCGAACATTTCATTATGGGCATTCAACACTCAACAAGACAAGCTGAAAGACCCAAAAATTAGACAAGCCTTAGCCCAAGCTGTCGATACGGAAACTATTTTAAACGCGGTTTATTTTCAAAGTGCAATACAAACAGAAACATTATTAAGTAAACAATCATGGGCATTAAAGCCACGTTTTGATAACGATTTATTTAACCCAGAACAGGCAGAACAAACATTAAAAGATCGACACTTTGATTTCTCACAAACACTGCGCATTTTACTGCCTGACGGAGCAGATGTATTTAACCCTAACTTTCATAAAACGGCTGAATTAATTCAAGCTAATTTAGCCGCTGTTGGCGTTAAAAGTCGTATTGAAAGTTTAAATGAAATCGCATTAAAAGCTGAACTAGACAGCGGGGATTATGACACTTACCTAACCGGCATTAACGTTCATATCAATGATCCCGACAGTATATTCAGACCCCTACTCAGTTGTAACTCTACGCCAGAAACAGGCAACAGCAGCCAATGGTGCTCGGTGAATACACAAGTACTGTTGGACCAATCATTAACTGAATCTAATTTCGCACAACGTATTAAAAACTACTATCACATCCAAGATGAAGTATTTAGTCAACGTCCGTACTTACCTATTGCACATGTTTTAAGATTAGATGCGATTTCAAAATCGATCTTGAATGTAGAAGTTAATCCATTAACCGGCATTAATTTTCAGAATGCCATTAAACAAGATTTGAATTAATATGCTGTCATTTTTAATCAGACGTTTAAACCTACTATTAATCACTGCACTTATTTTAACGATTATTGCTTTTATAATTGATCGGACAGTGACAATAAGCCACGCAATGGCAACGTTAGATGACAGAAATTATATTGCCCAATATTTCTCTTATCTATGGCAGATTATCAATGGTAATTTTGGTTACTCTTCAATTGACCAACATGGTTTACTAAAACGTGGACTCGTCTTTTTTGCTTCAACCTTAGAGCTCTGTTTTGTTGCTTTATTATTTTCAAGCTTAATGGCTATCCCGCTAGGATTACTCGCAGGGTTATTCAGAAATACAAAACTTGATTATATGATCATGACCATTGCTATTGTCGGCCTTGCATTACCTGTGTTTTGGGTTGGGGTGATGGCTATTTTATTACCGAGTATCGGCGGTGATATTTTACCCGTCGATGGCAATTTAAGTTTAGTGTATGACATTCCAGTGGTCACTGGCTTTTTATTAATCGATACTTTATTGGTGACTCAACAATACGGTGTTTTCGCTTTTATTGACCGCGTTGCCCACTTAATATTACCGGCCTTGGTATTATCCTTTTTCTTAATTGCAGAGATAGTTCGTTTGACACGTCATTCGATGACCATGGTGATGCGCAGCAACTATATACAAACTGCTTACGCTAAGGGTTTTTCAAGAACTAAAATCGTTTTCACTCATGCACTGAAGAACGCACTCCCCCCCATTATTCCCCAATTACGTTTACAATTAAGTACTATTCTTTCGTTCGCTATGACCATAGAAATTGTATTTAACCTAAACGGTATTGGAAAATGGTTATTCATTTCCTTAAAGTCTGGCGATTATCTAGTGCTTCCTGCGGGTATGTTGATTATCAGCGGCTTTATTTTAATATTCAGTATCGCCACAGAAATCTTTATGGTACTCATTAGCCCACTAAGAAGAGGTTCGTTATATGTTGATAAATAACGGGTTTAATGAAGATAAAATTCAATCACCATTGCGTTATATCTGGTCTATTTTTAAAGGTAAAAGTATTGCGGTCGTCGCAATGTGGTTGATGATTATATTAATTATCTCCTCTATTTTATCACCTTGGTTTATGCCACATTCCCCTTTAACGCAAGACCCTGAAAGTATGTTACTCCCTCCCTACTGGGCAGAAGGCGGCAATATAAATCATATATTAGGGACGGATGATTTAGGACGAGATACGCTATCTCGTTTATTTCAGGGATTGCAATTTACACTGGGTGGCGCTTTAACGATTACCTTTTTTGTCGCTTTTTTAGGAATGGTAATTGGCGCAGGAGCGGCATTAACAAAAGGTGTTAAAGCCAGTGTTTTACATCATTTATTAGACGCCCTGTTAGCGATCCCTTCTTTATTGTCGGCATTAATATTGATTACTATTTTTGGGCCTAGTTATAGCAACTGTTTAATTGCCATTGGACTTTCACTCTTACCTCAGTTTATACGAGCCAGCTACATCGTCATTGAACAAGAACTAAGTAAACAATACATCGTTGCTTTACAATTAGACGGAGCAACAAAAACACGGTTATTCCGTTATGGCATTTTACCTAATATTTTAGAACCAACGATTACTATCCTTAATCGTCTATTCACTATGTCTATTATCGAAATTGCCACATTGGGATTTTTAGGGTTTGGTGCTCAATTACCACAAACAGAATTAGGCTCATTAATTGCCAATAGTATGGAGCTTATTTATTTATCTCCTTGGTTAGTGACCTTTCCGGGCTTAGCTATTTTCCTCGTGATCATTATCGTGAATATTTTTGCAGAAGGCCTTCGTCACGCTGTTATTGAAGGAGAAGAGTAATGGCATTATTAGATATCAGAAATTTAAGTATTGATATTGAGACGGCACAGGGCAAAATTCGTGTTATCGATAAAGCCTCATTGAATATTGTCGATGGTTCAATACACGGTTTAATCGGTGAGTCAGGTTCAGGTAAAACATTAATTGCTAAGGCCATACTAGGTTTGCATAACAGCAACTGGACGGTTACGGCTGACCGTATGTTCTTAGGTAA
Organism: uncultured Psychromonas sp.; assembly: GCF_947489755.1. Taxonomy (GTDB): domain Bacteria; phylum Pseudomonadota; class Gammaproteobacteria; order Enterobacterales; family Psychromonadaceae; genus Psychromonas. The sequence continues at coordinate 52,324 of NZ_CANLFB010000003.1, read as the reverse complement.
AACAGACCTATCAAAATTATCACAAAAAGAACGACGCCAGATTCTAGGGACTGAAATATCAATGATTTTTCAGGAACCAAGTTCTTACTTAGATCCCAGTCAAAAAATACATACTCAAATAGAATCTGTTTTACCCAAAAAAACAATGCAACAGCGTTTTAGACGAATTTTAAGTAAAATAAAACGAGTTCATATTTCGTCAAGACGTTTACAAATTAAAGAGTTATTACATAAAGTAGGCATTCAAAATGATGTAGCAGTGTTAAACTGTTATCCTCATCAACTATCTGAAGGTGTATGTCAAAAGGTCATGATTGCGATGGCGATTGCTAACAACCCTCGATTAATTATTGCCGATGAACCGACAACATCAATGGAAGCCGTAACACAATCACAAATATTCCGTTTGTTGTACAAGCTTAATCAATTAAACAATACGACATTGCTAATATTAAGTAACAATTTTGCCAATACAAGTGGCATATCAGATTACATGACCTTAGTTTATTGTGGGCAAACAGTTGAATCTGGTTCGTATAAGCAAATTATGGGTTCTGCAATGCATCCTTATACGCAAGCAATGCTTAAAACAATGATCAATAATGAAGAAATCTATGAGCATAAAGCACAGCTTTATACGTTGCCGGGTAACATTCCCTCTTCAAATCAATTACCCATTGGTTGCCGTTTAGGACCAAGATGTCCGAGAGCACAACGTATTTGTGTCAAAAACCCTACCTTGACGATCAAGAAAGGTCATAGTTTTCGCTGTCATTATCCAATCAAACTGAGTTAATTATGCCGTCATTATTAAAAGTTACTAATCTTTGTAAAAGTTTCACACAACCTTCTGGGTTATTTACTACGCGTGAAAAAGTAGCCTACGGCCCGGTTAGCTTTACTATTGAAGCAGGACAAACATTAGCAGTAGTCGGTGAAAGTGGCTCAGGAAAAAGTGCTTTAGTAAGAACCATAGCGGGCGTATTAAAAGCAACATCAGGTAATATATTTATAAAAGGTGAACCTCTCGAATCTCTTAGTTCTCAACAACGCTGTTTATCTATTCGTATGATATTTCAAGACCCAAGCAGTTCATTGAATCCTAAAATGACGGTAGGTAAAATCCTCAATGCACCATTAGAATTAAACACCAATAAGAATGCAACTGAACGACATGAGAAAATTCTTGAAACATTAAAGCTGGTTGGGTTACTACCGGATTATTTAGCGTTCTTTCCTAATATGTTGTCTAGTGTTCAAAAGCATCAAGTCGCGATTGCACGTGCGATGATTTTAGACCCCGACATCATCTTAGCAGATGAAATTTTAACAACATTAGATATCTCATTAAGGTTTAAAATCGTTAATTTGCTACTTAAAATTCAGAGAGAAAAAGGTACAAGTTATATTTTTGTTGCTCACAACATGCATTTAGTGAAACACATGAGTGATCAAATTATGGTATTGCATCAGGGAAAAATAATAGAAAAAGGCTCAACAGCAACTATTTGTGAGCACCCTCAACAAGAACAAACAAAATATTTACTATTAACGCACCAACCAGACTACAGAAAGTAACTTATAGTTGACAAAATTATCATAAAAAAAGATACTTTACCCTATCGCTAAATTATAGTTATCAATATTTACCTTTTACTGTCATCTTATTATCAAATACGTTTATCAGTAATCAACAATTTTGTAACTAATTGTAAGCCTTACTAAAAAATAGATGTTTAATGGTGAGCAATAAAATCAAATAATTAATGTAAATAGTGTAATGTAGTAAAATTAAGCAGCCACTTTCCAGAGTCTAATCACACCAAGAGGCACCCTACTTGAACAACTTCAAACACAGCCTTTGGGCCTCTAGCCTATTTTTTATTATTCTAGCCGTTGCATTAACTATTGCTACCAAAGCCATGTTTAATGCAAACCTAATACACCAACAGCAATTATTAAGTGGTAGTGAGCAGTTATCTGCTTTACCTGATATCACATCATTAAATCAACTTACTGAAGTGATAGATATTGATAAGTTTAGTTATATCAAGATAAGCAATGATCAATTGCCTTCGCCTCTTACCTTAGATCATGAGTCAGGCGTCAACTCTTTCATACCTAAATTATTACCGATTGCTGAATCGTTAGAAGTATCAACAACAACGAATCAAGTCATTGAATACTCAGCAGCAAATAACGACCTTTATCAGTTATATGAAAACATTATTTATTTAATGCTGGGCGGCTTATTACTCACTTTCTTATTCAATAATATTATCTACTTTAGACTGTTTAACTATATTGAACGCATGATAGTGGGTGAAATAATCAATAGTAAAGCTAAAAAATCACCGCTTAAGACCGTTTCAAAACACATTGAGGACAAAAGACATTTATTTGAAATACAGCTTCAACTAAAAGAAGAAAAAATCATTAAATTGACCAGCCAAGCAACGTTGGATAATTTAACCGGTCTAAATAATCGCCATGCATTCCGTAAAGAATTGACACAATTTTTATCTGATGAATATCAACAACAACATGCAATATTATCTATCATAAGAATATTTGAATTATCAGCGGTTAATATTACGCGTGGTTCGCAACAAGGCGATGAATATATACTCAGTATCGCGAATATTATTCGTGACGTTGCCGCTAAATTTAAAAATGTAAATGTATTCAGAATTAGCGGTTCAGATTTTGCCGTCATAGCGCATAACATGAGTATCACTAATGCCCAAAAATTCAGTAATGAATTAAAAATAAGATTCGACCAATATCAATCGATTAATGAATTGGAAAGTGTTGCTTTTAACGGTGTCACTTCTATCTCATCTAATCAGTTACCAGAGCAAGTATTAGCCCGTGCAGATATCGCGCTAGCGAAAGCACAAATTAGCGGCTCAAATGCGTGGGCATTTGAAGATAGTAAAAGTATTAACCAAGAGTTCGAGCTAGGCGAAAAATATTGGCGTGCAGTGATTATAGACATAATGGAAAAACGTTCATTTTCTTTTCTACAGCAACCCGTTCAAGCGGTACATCGCAATATGAAAGGCTATCAAGAAATATTCACTCGATTCCTAGGTGATAATGATAATACGATTCCAACAAGTACTGTTTTCTCTATGGCACAAAGAACTGATACCATTATTAAACTTGAGAAAATAATTCTTGAAAAAGTGATATCTAATTACCACCGTAAAGCCAAACCTAATACACGTTGGGGAATTAATGTTAGTTCTACAGCGATACAAAATAGTAGTTTTATTATTTGGTTAGAACGTTTGTTACTAAGAGAACCTGATATTGCCAGTTCGTTGTTTTTTGAAATACAGGAACGATTATTAGATAGCAATTTAGCTTCTAGCAAACGCTTTTTTGATATGTTAAAAAGAGTAGGTAGTCACTCAGTCATTTGTAATTTTGGTAAAGGTATCGGCTCGTTTAGTTTATTTAAAGAGTTAAAGCCAGACTACATTAAAATTGATGCAAGCTTAGTTGCTGATCTTGAACATGATAGTTCAAATCAACAATTCATTCGCATGATCATTGACGTAGCACAGCGCATGGAGTGTCAAGTCATCGCTGAAGGGATTGAAACCCCAGAGCAAAGGCAGATACTTGAAAGCATGTATATTGATGGAGTACAGGGTTTCTTGATTGCCCGCCCAACTGATTTGTAAAGTGATGCGTTTCGGTTGAGTTTTAGGGCTTTAGGGACTGATTTCAAACCATCGACAGTCTAAAAATTAATAGGATGAAAGTAAGTTAATGATAAGCATTAATTAATCTAATCACTTACTTTCCTTGATTAAATTTACAACATACAAATACGTTATTTTCACCAATCAAATAGATGCCTTATTTATCCTGATTGCTATTCGCCAGCTCTTTACATTCACTCCCCTCTTTTTATACAATGCGCGTTGTTTTTACTCTCTCTAAACAAGGCTTACCATGACGCAACAACTTTCAGAAAAAGAATTATTCGATCTTAAAAAATTAAACAAAGTGTTGCGTAGACAAACAGGCCAAGCGATTGCCGATTACAATATGATCGAAGATGGCGATAAAATCATGGTTTGTTTATCAGGAGGAAAAGATAGCTATACTTTATTAGAAATCTTAAGCCAATTAAAAAAAGTAGCGCCAATCAAGTTTGATATTATTGCCGTTAATCTCGACCAAAAACAACCTGGTTTCCCTGAACACGTATTACCTGAATACCTTGATCAATTAGGCGTCGATTACAAAATAGTAGAGCAAGACACGTACAGCATTGTGAAAGAGAAATTAGAGCCAGGAAAGACAACTTGTAGCCTTTGTTCTCGTTTACGTCGTGGTATTTTATATAAAACTGCAAAAGAATTAGGTGCAACAAAAATCGCATTAGGTCATCATCGCGACGACATGCTGGCGACAATGATGTTGAACTTGTTTTTTGCAGGTAAAATGAAATCAATGCCGGCAAAATTGGTTTCGGATAATGGTGAACATGTGGTTATCCGTCCGCTTGCCTACTGTAAAGAAAAAGACATTGAAGCCTTTGCTAAATTACAACAGTTCCCTATCATTCCTTGTAACCTATGTGGCTCTCAGCCTAACTTGCAACGTCAATTAACCAAAGACATGTTAAATGAATGGGATGTTAAATACCCAGGGCGATTAGAAACCATGTTTACTGCAATACAAAATGTAGTACCTTCACATTTAGCAGATACGAGTTTATACGACTTTAAATCTATCACTAAAGACTCGGGTATTATTGATGGTGGCGATATCGCATTCGATAAAGAATCTTTTGCTCAACCAGCCGTCATTGACGAAGATTTAAACAATGATTTTTATAAACAACAGCCAGCAGTGCTATTTACCGAAATAAATTAATACATTATTGATTGAACACAATAAAAATAAGACTTTCAGTCAACGCTTGCTTGTATTTAGAGGAGATAACAGATAATTTACTCGGATAGATCAAGTAATGGTAAGTGAAGTAATTTATAATTACACAAATATCAGAAAAGCATTCAATTTTAATATAACAATGGAGTCAAACATGAGAACACCTCTTGTAATGGGTAACTGGAAACTAAACGGTACAAAAGAATCAGTTTCTACGCTAATCAAAGGCATTGAAAGTGCTGCAGACGCTGCGACTAATGTTGAAGTAGCAGTATGTCCGCCAGCAATTTTCATTGAACAAGTTGCGAACCTAACTACAAACAGCAGCATTGAATTTGGTGCACAAGATGTAAGCACAAATGTTGCTGGTGCATTTACGGGTGAAACTTCACCAGTAATGGTTAAAGAGTTTGGCGCTAAATACAGTTTAGTAGGTCACTCTGAGCGTCGTCAATACCATAACGAAACTGATGCAGTTGTTGCTGCTAAATTCGTTGCTATTCAAGAAAATGGTCTAGTACCTGTTCTTTGTATTGGTGAAACGCTAGAAGAGCGTGAAACTGATAAAACATTTGCAGTAGTTGAAACACAACTTAAAGCAGTTGTTGAAGTTGCTGGTATTGCTGCACTTGAAAATGCAGTTATTGCTTATGAACCAGTTTGGGCAATCGGAACAGGTAAAGTTGCAACATCTGAGCAAGCACAAGAAGTGCATGCACATATCCGTAATTGGTTAAAAGCACAAAGTGAAGTCGTTGCAGAAAAAGTGCAAATCCTTTACGGCGGTAGCGTTAAAGCAAACAGTGCAAAAGAGCTATTTGCTCAAGCAGACATCGACGGTGGTTTAGTAGGTGGTGCAGCACTAATGATTGAAGAATTTGTAGGTATTATCGAAGGCGCTAAATAAGCTCTTTCAATAAACTGAAATGATAAAAGGCACTTTAAGTGCCTTTTTAGACCCTGTAAATAATTCTTTATACTGTTATTGATTACGAACGTCTCTTACGATTAAGCTTTAGCTTCTTTATAACGCTTTCTAAAACAAGCCAATATCACAACCTGCAATAAAAATTCCCACTATTTTATGATCTAAAACAAAAACACTGCACAAGCTAAAATCTGATGTTATGATGTTAATAATTATAATTCATCAACTGGAGTACATTATGAATTCTTCAATTAACACTAACGCCCAAGGTGTTGGCGTTTCAATTAACAAAGTATTAAAAAATACATATATGCTATTAGGTATGACATTAGCGTTTAGTGCAGTTACTGCAACGATAGCGACAATGGTTGGCATTGGTCCAATGGCATCATTAGGTTTAATGCTAGTTGGTTTTGGCCTTTTATTTGTTGTTTCAAAAACAGCAGACTCTAGTAAAGGGTTATTCTGGGTATTCATGTTTACAGGCGTGATGGGTGCATCACTTGGTAATATGCTAAACCACTATTTAACAATGGCAAATGGCCCTGCACTAATAATGCAAGCATTAGGTACAACAGCCATTATCTTCTTTGCTTTATCTGCATATGTATTAACAACACGTAAAGACTTCTCATTCATGAGCGGCTTTTTAATGGCAGGTATGATTGCAGTTATTGTTGCTATCATTGCAAACATCTTCTTACAAATTCCATTACTGCAATTAGTCATCAGTAGTGTTGTTGTTATGATTATGTCTGGTTTAATTTTAGTTGATACAAGTCGTATCATTAACGGTGGTGAAACAAATTACATTCGTGCAACGGTTTCTTTATACCTAAATATCTTCAATATTTTCGTTCACTTACTAAGTATTCTTGGTATTTTAGACGATTAATCATTAGCGTTAAGTTTTATCAAAGCTGATTAATAAAATAGCGTACTGTTAAGTACGCTTTTTTTTGCCCATAATTTATTGTTACCTTGCTCAGTACTTTCATTACAACTAATGAGCCTACTTGATGTATACAAAAGTTTAATTGAACAACTATGACGAGATACTCATTAATGAAAAAATTGCTTTCGATCGCCTTCACTCTTTTACTGACAGCTTGTGGTAATTCAGAGACGCTTACTCCTCTTAACAACCAACAACCTATTTTAGCTTTTGGCGATAGCTTAACTTATGGATACGGAGCCGCTACAGCACAAAGTTATCCAGTACAACTTAGTCAGTTATTAGGCATGAAAGTCATTAATGCCGGGGTCAGTGGAGAAAGAAGCAAACAAGGACTAGAACGACTAAACGCTTTATTAGATGAACATCAACCGCAATTATTAGTGCTATGTCATGGCGGTAATGATGTGCTTAAAAAGCAAAGCCTAGAGAGCATGAAAGAAAACCTAGCTCATATGATTGAAATGGCGCAAAGCAGAGACATACAAGTCGTGCTTATTTCAGTACCGGAGGCATCTCTATTCTTACCTGATATTAAACAATACCAAGAACTTGCAGAGCAATATAAGATTCCATTAGAAAATAACATTATAAAAGACGTATTAAAAAAACCTTCATTACACAGTGATGCAATACATCCCAATGCCCAAGGTTACCGTTTAATAGCAGAAGCGGTTTACGAGTTATTAGAAGAACATGGCGCATTAAAATAAGTGAGAAAAAATCAACTTAAGTTAGTAAGCTACTTGAAAGTGACACATAAAAAAGGATAGAAATATCGAACGCATTCTATCCTTTTTTAGTTACTTATATATAGATTTTTTATTTATAAAGTCGTGAATTAATGGCTATAGCCTAACTCTTTCGCTGGCTCAATATTACTGGCTGTCCAAGCAGGATAGATTGTTGCAACAATACTCATCACAAAGGCGACACCAGCAATAATAAATACTTGTTTATAATCTAATTGTGACGGTAAGTAATCAATGAAATAGATATCACCAGAAAGTAATTTACGCCCTAACAGCTCTTCAAATGCACTAAAGATGCTGCTTAAGTTAATAGCTAAATACACACCAAGTAAAGCGCCGAAAATACATCCCACTAAACCATTAAAAGCACCTTGAACAATAAAGATAGCGCGTAAAGACCATTTATCAGCCCCCATTGTTTTTAAGATAGCTATATCCCCACGCTTTTCATTCACAGCCATGACTAAAGTCGATACGATATTGAAACAAGCAACGGCAACGACTAACAATAAAATAACGTACATCAGTGATTTAACCATTTGAATATCTTGATAAAGGTAGCCTTGACTAGTGATCCAACTCTTTATATACATATAAACAGGAATGCTATAAGCCACTTCTCTCGACAATACCTGTGCTTGTAATACATCATCGACCTTAAAGGCAATACCCGTTGCATGCTTAAGGTTAAGCATTTCTTTCGCTTTATTAATATGAATAAAGCCTAAAGTACTATCAACTTGACCACCCATTTTAAACGTGCCAGTTAATGTAAACATAAATTTACGTGGCGCTCTTAACTTATCACTGCCCGTTTGAGGCAACAATAGGGTAACGTGCTCTCCAACAGCTAAACCAAGCTCCTTAGCAACAGGTTCACCTAAAATAATACTGCTATCGGTGGTAGATAATAATTCCCAACCACCTTGTTTAATATACTTTTCAACCGAGGTCACTTGGGTTTCAGTTTCTGGCGTGATCGCCCTCATTTGTAAGGCTTTCATCTTAATATTGTTTTGTAACAAAGCATTCATCACAATATAAGGGCTCGCTCCCGTTACACCAGGGTGAGTTCTGACTTGTTTAAGGATATTAGTTTCATCCTCAAAATCACCTTTGACAACTTCTAACTCCGCATGCGGGATCACCGATAATAACTTATCCCTTAACGCATTTTCAAAACCGTTCATGGTTGACAGGCCAACGATTAACACCGCCACTCCCAGCACAATACCAAAAATAGAAGCCATTGAAATAAAAGAAACAAACTTATTTTTATGTTTGGCTTTGCTATAACGTAAACCAACAAATAACGATAAAGGCCTAAACATTATTGTGTGTCCTTTAAAATGCCGTTACTCATATATAACTGTCTATCGAGCTTATTCGCTAACTGTTGATCGTGTGTCACAACAATAAATGCAGTACCAAATTCCGTATTGAGCTCTTTTAGTAACTGATAAACAGATTCAGCACTCTTAGCATCTAAATTACCGGTTGGTTCATCAGCAAGCACTAAAGAAGGTTTATTAATCAAAGCTCTTGCAATCGCAACGCGTTGTCTTTCACCACCCGACAACTCAGAAGGTCTATGTTCAATACGCTCACTTAACCCAACCCGTTCTAATAATTCAGTGGCTTTTTTCTGTGCTGCCTTTATTGATTCACCAGCAATCAATAATGGCATGGCAACATTCTCTAATGCACTAAACTCCGATAACAAGTGATGAAATTGGTAAACGAACCCTAATTCTTGATTACGCCATTTTGACTGCTGCTTTGAAGACAATTGATGTATATCTTTACCATTGAATACAATATTACCGGTCGTAGGCGCATCCAATGCACCTAATAAATGTAGAAGTGTACTTTTACCAGAACCAGATGTTCCAACTATCGCCAATAACTCACCTTGAGTCACGGATAAGTTGACACCCTGTAATACTGGTGTTGCTAAACGCCCTTCTTGATAAATTTTACTTAAATCATTACATACTATAATTGAATTATTCATATCTTAATGCCTCTACTGGGCTGACTTTACCTGCACGATAAGCAGGATATAAAGTAGCTAATAAACTTAAAAACATAGCACCAAACATGATTGAGACTATTTGTATTGGTTCATGTACAACGGGTAATAAACGAGCGCCACCAGAAGCATTCGCTAATAAATGTAACCCTAGAAATGTCATGACTTCATTAATATAAGTACTTAATAACAATCCTAAGCCAGTGCCGATTAATGCGCCGATAATGCCGCTAAATGCACCTTGGATAATAAAAATGAAATTAATGGTGGAAGCTTGAATCCCTAATGTTTTTAAAATGGCAACTTCTGCACTTTTATCTGTCACAACCATCACCGAAGAAGATAATATGTTAAACGCAGCGACAGCAATGATCAGGCATAACAATAACCAAATCATATTTTTTTCCATTTTGACCGCTGCAAAAAGTTCGCCATGTGTGCTTCGCCAATCGACAATCATTTCTCCCTTTTCAAGCGTAGGCGGTACCCAAGACTCAACAGCAAAAGGTTCAGTAAAATAAAAGCGTAAATCCGTCACTTGATTGGTGTCGATACGAATCAAACGAGCCGCATCTTCCGCATGCATTAACACAAGATATTGGTCAACATCAGAGCCGACATTAAAGAAACCTGCGATGGTGAAGTTACGCTGACTAGGTACTTGGCCAAGTGGTGTATATCGAACGCCTCTTGTCGAGGTCACTCTGACTTTATCACCCAAACGCACACCTAATTGATTGGCAAGTTGATCACCAATAATGATTTTATATTCACTCGCTTGTAAGTCATCAACACTACCAATAATAATATTATCTTTTACTGTTTGACTGCCGTATTTTTCGGGGTAGATACCTTCTATTTTGACACCTTGTAACCCCGTTTTACTTTGTAAAATGGCCTCCGTATTAATCATCGGCTCAATATTGACGACTAAAGGATCATTAGGGATTGAATCAATACGTTGTTGCCAGTGATTGATGGTTTGGGATTCATTAGTTAACTTAGCATGAGGAATCGCACCGAGGATGCGTTGTTTTAACTCACCTTCAAAACCATTCATCACAGACAAAACAGTAATTAAGGCTAAAACACCTAAAATAATGCCACCAGTGGAAAATAAAGAAACAAACGACACAAATTGATTATTACGTTTAGATTTTGTATATCGCAAACCGATAAATACACTCAAAGGATAAAACATAGTTACCTTTTTATTTTTAGTTGTCTTAATAAAGCATGATTGTTATAAAAATAGCGTTATCCGCCAACAATCAAGATTAATAGCGCTAAATCTAGACTTAACTTGTTGATTACATTTTAATGGAGGCCATTCTAATGTATCTTTATTCGCTAAGACAGACAAAACTCCTACAATAAGGTGTTTCTGTATCATTCAATAACAGCCTGGTTTGTAGATATGAATAATAATGAATATTTTTTAGTAGATCATGCACTTTCAATCAATTTAAAATCAATTGAAAAGTGCGACTTACCACTTAACCAACACGCTTTTGAAGATGAGATCCCCGGACCATTCAGAATGGCCAGCGATCTTGCAAAAGCAGATGCCAGCGTATTAGCGCCGTTAAAATTAAACAGCGATAATACACAAGCATTATGGAATTATCTACAGGCACAAAACCAAAAAATCAATACGTTACTGAGTTATGTCCTGACACAACAAGATGATCAGAAATCTCGTCATCAAACCATTAAGTTTAGTGCTGGCAGTCTTGTTATTAAAAACAACAACACATTGAAAGTAGATGATAATATTAGACTAAAAATATTTTTGCCTGAAGAATCTTCTGCTATCTATTGTTATGCTACAGTGTCAGACATTAATGACTCAGAGGTCGCTTTCACATACACCTTTATACGTGAGCAAGACCGAGAATTATTAATTAGAGCGAGCCTACATGTACAATCGCAACAGCTAAAAAACAGAGCAAAGCAACGCGAATTAAACACTTAAATTCAGGACCTGCATTCATCATCGACTCAGGTACAAAAAATTAGATAACGCATTTATAATTAGCAAAAATATAGTGAAAATAAGTCAATAATATGAACAGTTTACTCGATATACAACCATTAAAATCTTCTACTGACACACAACAACTGGCTAATTTAGTTGGCAGTAGTCAAAGCTTTGTCATTAATCAATGTGCTCAAGCTAACCCACAGAAGTCGCCGTTAGTGGTTGTGGTTAATGACACGCCTAGTGCCATTAAGTTGCATCAAGAGTTACTTTATTTTGCTGAAGGCAAGTTTGAAGTGAAATTGTTCCCTGATTGGGAAACATTGCCTTACGATCACTTCTCACCTCACCAAGATATTATCTCAACCCGTATAGAAACCTTATATCAATTACCATCAATGAAAGATGGCATTTTGATAGTACCTGTGACGACATTGTTATTGAGACTAGCGCCACCAAGCTATTTAAAACAACACACTTTACTCGTTAATACAGGCCAAAAATTAGAATTACAGTTACTACGAGAGCAACTTCAAGAAGCCGGTTATTACGCAGTAGACCAAGTACGCGAACATGGTGAGTTTTGTGCAAGAGGGTCATTGTTAGATATTTACCCAATGGCCAGTGATACACCTTACCGTATTGATTTCTTTGATGATGAAGTCGACTCGATCCGCCCTTTTGATACTGAAACGCAACGTTCATTACCAACGATAAAACAAATAAAAATGTTACCTGCGCATGAATTTGCAACGGATAAACAAGCGATTACCAACTTTAAAACCGCTTATAGTGAAAAATTCACTGCAAAATTGTCGACTAGTGCTGATTCTATTTACCAGCAAATATCGCAATCCAACTTACCTGCAGGTATCGAATACTACTTACCACTGTTTTTTAATGAAACCGCTACTTTATTTGACTATTTCCCTAAACATACTCGCTTATGTATTGTTGGCGACATTAATAGTGCAATTGATAGTTTTTGGAAAACAATAGAACACCGCTTTGAAGAACGAGGGGTTGATTTATTACGTCCTCTACTACAACCTATCGCCGTTTATTTACGACAAGAACAATGTTTTAAACGTTTAAATGAGTTTCCTAAGTATCAATTACAACAAGATTCTTTTGCAGCGCCTAAAACAGGTAAAACTAATTTACCGCTAACGACCCTGCCAGAAATAAAGATTCACCATAAAGATAAAAACCCACTGGCCAACATTGCTGCTTTCATTGAAGGCTTTCCAGGTAAAGTCTTATTAAGTGTTGAGTCAGCTGGACGTAAAGAAGCCTTATTAACCTTATTGAGCCCTCTTAAATTATCTATCAAATCAGTCGATAGCATTACTGAATGCCATCAAAGTAAAAACAAAGTGTCTATTACCATTAGCCGTGTTGAAAACAGCTTCTTAATTATCGACAGTCAATTTGCTTTTATTACTGAAACGGAATTACTCGGTAGTAAAATCACACAACGTCGACGTCAAAATAAAGAGAACCAAAGCGAAGAAAGCTCTGAACATATAGTACGTAACCTCGCTGAATTAAAAGTAGGTCAACCTGTTGTTCATATAGACCATGGTGTTGCACGTTATTTAGGGCTACAAACGATTGAAGTATCAGGCAGCATTAATGAGTTTGTAACTCTTGAATACCTTCGAGGTGATAAGTTATATGTCCCGGTAACCTCCTTACACCTTATTGGACGTTATAGTGGTAGTGATGTTGAAACAGCACCCATTAGTAAACTGGGTAATGATACTTGGGCTAAAGCTAAAAAACGTGCTGCTGAAAAAGTACGTGATGTCGCGGCTGAATTACTTGAAATTTATGCACAACGTGCGGCTAAAAAAGGCTTTAAATATCAATTTAATCAAACTAATTACGCCGCCTTTAGCGATGACTTCCCTTTTGAAGAAACCCATGATCAGGCATTGTCTATTAATTCTGTCATTTCCGATATGTGTTCATCACAACCAATGGATAGGCTTGTTTGTGGCGATGTAGGTTTTGGTAAAACAGAAGTTGCAATGCGTGCGGCATTTATGGCGACAGATAATGCTCGACAAGTTGCTCTCCTCGTACCAACGACACTACTTGCACAGCAACATTTTGAGAACTTTCGGGATCGATTTGCCAACTGGCCAGTTAAAATAGAAGTGTTGTCTCGTTTTAAAACAGCAAAAGAACAGAAGCTTATTTTACAAGAAGCCGCTGAAGGTAAAATCGATATATTAATAGGCACACATAAACTATTAAGTGATGGCATTAAGTTTGCTGATTTAGGTTTATTAATTATTGATGAAGAACATCGTTTTGGTGTGCGTCAAAAAGAAAAAATCAAACGCCTTCGTGCTCAAATTGATATTCTAACGTTAACGGCCACACCTATCCCACGAACATTAAACATGTCGATGAATGGCATGCGTGACTTATCTATCATTGCATCTCCGCCAGCAAAACGTTTAGCGGTTAAAACATTTGTAGAACAAAGAACTGATCAAACCATCAGTGATGCTATCACCCGTGAAATTATGCGCGGTGGACAAGTTTACTTTTTACATAATAATGTTGAGACGATTGCCAAAGCAGCAGCAGATTTAGAAGTTCTATTACCACAGGCGCGTATTTCTGTTGCACATGGCCAAATGAACGAACAACAACTTGAACGTGTGATGTCTGACTTTTATCATCAGCGTCAAAACGTTTTAGTGTGTACCACCATTATTGAAACGGGTATTGATATTCCAACGGCTAACACCATCATCATCAACAGAGCCGATCATCTAGGTCTTGCTCAATTGCATCAATTACGTGGTCGAGTGGGTCGCTCACATCATCAAGCTTATGCATATTTATTAACGCCAACGCCGAAATTAATGACCAAAGATGCAAAAAAACGCTTACAAGCCATCGGCTCATTAGACACATTAGGGGCAGGATTTACCTTAGCAACACACGATCTAGAAATTCGTGGTGCGGGTGAGTTACTGGGTGACGAACAATCAGGCCAAATAACTAGTATCGGCTTTAACCTTTACATGGATATGTTAAATCAAGCAGTTGATGCATTACGTAATGGTCAAGAACCAAGTTTAGAACACCTACTAGCAACGCAAGCAGAGGTCGAGTTACGTATACCGGCCCTCATACCAGATGATTACATTCCAGATGTGAACATGCGCCTTTCTCTATACAAACGTATTGCGAATAGCAAAAACAATAATGAACTCAATGAGATTCAAGTTGAACTAATTGACAGATTTGGCTTATTGCCGGACGCGACTAAAAACTTAGTGGCGGTAACGGCCATCAAACAACGTTGTTCAAAACTGGGCATTGCACGCATTGAAGCACATGCTTTAGGTGGTGCAGTTACGTTTACTGAACATTCAAAAGTAGATCCGATGTTTCTTGTTTCGTTACTGCAAACTCAATCAAATACCTTTAAACTAGACGGTCCAAGTAAACTAAAATTCACCATGGCACTAGAAAATAGCGCAGAGCGTCTAAATTGGTTGAAACAATTACTTGATAGCTTTAAATTACACCTAATTAAATAAATCCAAGAAAGGATAAGCTTTGAATTTACGTTATATTTTACCATTACTGATCGCAACAACATGCTCATTCAACGTACAAGCGGGAGATCGTTGGTTTGACGTCGAAATAATTGTATTTAAACGTAATGTTGATGTGAAAAATACCAGTGAACAGTTAGATCAGAATAATGTTTATTTGAAACAACGTGATCGCCTAGAAGTCATTAAAGCGCAACCTGCAACAAGTTGTATATCAGGTCAACCTTGTTTACATAAACAAAATCCAGTTCAAATAACTGATAATGAAATGGTAAAAGAAGGTAATAGACTTATATTATTGAAAGGATTAAGACTTAAAGAGCAACTTAGAAGACTTAATAATCATCAATTATTTACGCCACTATTACATACTGCATGGCGTATGCCGATTCAAAATAAACAAGATGCATTGCCAATTCATTTGTTTGCAGGTAAAAACTACGCATTAGATATGCCTCAATCGGCGAATCTTGAAAAAGCACAAGCCACCACAGTGTCAAATGAGCTTACAGCAGATTCGAAGAAATTAGATGTTCTATCATCACTACAAAAAAATGAAATCCTGCAAGATCTCTATGAAATAGATGGTAACTTTTTGATTTATGTTCAACATTATTTACAAATAGAAGCACAGTTAATTGTTAGAACTGAAACAGAAAAACCTGTCTCTTCTTCAGTATCGGTACTCGCAACTGAAGCGCCGGCTGTCGAAACAGATGCTACAGCAGAAGTTGTTGCTCAAGAACCCATCCCTAAAAGAAATGTTAGAACAGAGAAAGTAATAACAGAAACCTTGTTTGATCAAACAAGACGTTTAAAGAGCGGTGAAATCCATTATTTAGATCACCCTTTATTTGGGATTATTATTCAGATACGCAGATAGTTTTTAAATATAAGACTATACCTTAACTAATTTAAACTAATTTAAGCGACTGAATACAATAAGCTTAATTTAGAACGGGTCAGTCAGTATCATAAAAAAGGAAGCTAATGAGCTTCCTTTTTTGTTTGTGCTGTTTATCTATTTATGGAAAACGTTAAATCGTTCGACTTTCCCATAGTTGTTTTGCTTTTTGTAATGCTTCGTCTTGCGAACTATCCGGTTGCATTTGTTTTAAGACCATTGCAACGGTAGTGATAACAGCCGCATCACCATAAGCATCCTCAATCTCTTTATTCCAAACTTTCAACAAGTACTCAGCAGAAACTTCTGTATGAGCGCCAGAGAAGTCTTCTAAGTACGTTGGCCAATCTTGTTCAACATATTGCGCTTTACCATTTACTTGCGTTACACCACAAGCCAAAGTAGAAACACGAGGATTAACTTCACTTTCTCCGCCTTCCCCTTTAAATGCAATAATACTGTGTTCGTTATTTAATAATGCAGCTTGTGCATGAATCTTTTCATAACTTTTATGAAATACGCCATGAATACTATAAGGCGCATTACTTGGATTGATACTTCTAGCAACGGTATTAAGCGGAGTACGTAAACCAACTTGTTCGCGTAATGCTAATAACTCAATTAACTCAGGACAATAAGACGATAAAGGTACATACACCAATGAATCATTTTCTAATGCGATGTTGGCTTTCTCAGGTGTGTCGGCAATAACAATATTGAGTAAAGGACAGGCTGACTCAACTTGGTATTTTACTAAATCAACCGTCATGTGACCGTGTAAAAATATTTTCACGCCATTGGCAGCAAGCACCTTAGCGGCTAACAGTAACCAAGGTGGTTGTCTTTTTTTGCCCGCAAAACATGGCCAATCGAGATCTGGCGTTAACGTATGCCAATCATTTGAAACTTTAGTACGCAGTGCTGCAATATAGCCAGCTGCTTCTTCAGGTGTTTCACAACGAACGCGTTGTAACATCAACAACACAGCTAACTGTAATAAAGTAGCATCACCATTTAAGTAATCCGTTAAGGCTTGTTTTGATTCATCCATGGTTAAAGGGCGACGGCCTTTTTCACCACGGCCCGTTAATTTAATATATTCACTAAACATTATCATTCCTTTTAATCGATGAATATTTCACCAAGACTTAGTTACAATACCAACTAAGCACAAACTATTAACGATCACTTATTCGACACGACAGCCATTGACTATCTACCGATGACAACAAAACTAAACATAGCCATTAAATGTAGTCATATAGTTGCGTCGCTAAGCAATCAACAACCGTAACAGGTGCAGACAACATTAGAATATCGCGACCATGCACACCATAACTAACGCCTAGGCTATTTACGCCAGCATTAGCAGCCATGTCTAGATCATAACTTGAATCCCCCACCATTAATGCTTCCGATGGATTTATATTTAATTCATTTAATAAGGCGTAAATCATCGATGGATCTGGTTTCGAAGTAGATTCATCAGCGCATATTGTGGCTGAAAACAAATGTTCAGTATTTGTTTTACTCATCATGCGGTTTAACCCGTTACGCCCTTTACCTGTTGCAACAGCAAGCGTATACCCCTGTGCTTTCAGATCTATTAATAACTCAGCAATACCATCATAAAATGGAGTGTCGATCTCATGCATTCTATTATATTGATCTCGATACGCTTCAACTAATCGCCCATGTTCAATTAATGATAACGAGGGGAAAAGCTGTTGCATTGCTTTTAATAAGCTTAACCCAATAATATTTTTGACAGCCTGCACATCAGGAATTGCCTGCAGTTGTTGTTCAGCAGCTTGTTGCATACACAGAACAATTTTATCAATGGAATCCATTAAGGTGCCATCCCAGTCAAAAATAATTAATTGGTATTTCATATTAGCTTCGCTGTAACTTCTCTAATAATTCCTCTAAACGAGGACAAAGTGGTGCGCTCACTGTCATTCTTTTCTCAAGCACAGGGTGAAAGAAAGTAATATGAGCCGCATGCAAAAATAGTCGATTCAACCCTAATGCTTTCATTTTACTATCAAAGGTTTTATCGCCATAGCGTTCATCACAAGCAATATTATGACCTTTACAAGCCGCGTGAACACGAATTTGATGTGTTCGCCCAGTAACAGGGCTGGCTTCAACTAAAGTAGCGCCTTCATAACGTTGAACAATTTTAAAGTGTGTTTCTGATGCTTTTCCTAAGGGGCTCACTTTAACCACGGAATCCTGAGGAATTTTTAATAACGGTTCACGGACTAAGCGGTCTTTTATATTCCACTGCCCTTTTACTAAAGCAAAATATTGCTTTTTCATGGTTTTTTGACGAAGTTGTTCGTGTAATGCACGTAGCACACTGCGCTTTTTAGCAATTAATAAACACCCTGACGTTGCTTTATCAAGGCGATGTACTAACTCTAAAAATCGAGCGTCAGGACGTAATGCGCGCAATCCTTCGATGGCGCCAAAATCCAAACCACTTCCACCATGAACGGCAAGCCCTGAAGGTTTATTAAGAATGATTAAGCCATCATCTTCATAAACAATCTCTGACTCTAAATTCTTAATGCTGTTAAGTTTAGGTGACGGTAACGCATTATCAGGATCAACTTTAACAGGAGGAATACGAACACTGTCGCCAACCTGTAATTTATAATCTGGTTTAATGCGTTTTTTATTTACTCGAACTTCTCCCTTTCGTACTATTCTATAGATCATGCTTTTAGGCACGCCCTTAAGATGTAAGCGAAGAAAGTTATCGATGCGTTGTTGTGCATTTTCTTGAGCGATGTCAATAATGCGTACTGAGTGATTTATCTGTTCCATTCGTTAAGTTTATCACGCCTGATCGCATAATATGTAAAAACTTTGTTGCTTGTAAGTAGATATAAGTGCGACAATAACAAAGTTAATGCCTCGTGATTTTATGACTATAAAATCGCTAGTAGGCATAGCTATTATGAAAGCAAATCAAATGATTAGAATGTAACGCTGCCGTGTTAAATTAATGTTGATTTAACCTATTTGTATCCGCTTTTAACGCACCTCAGAATACTTCCAGTCGAGAGATTGTATAACCAGACATGAGGTCAGCATGCAAATAACAGTTAGTACATATAAAAATAACGAAAAAATTAAACAAGAGTTCACAAATGAAAAGAATGTTAATCAACGCAACTCAAGCAGAAGAGTTACGTGTAGCCCTAGTAGATGGGCAAAAGCTGTATGATCTTGATATCGAAAGTCCAGGTCACGAACAAAAGAAAGCAAATATTTATAAGGGTAAAATCACACGTGTTGAAGCAAGTTTAGAAGCTGCATTTGTAGATTACGGCGCTGAACGCCATGGTTTTTTACCGCTTAAAGAAATTGCTCGCAACTACTTCCCAGAAGGATATTCATTCAAAGGCCGCCCTAACATCAAAGATGTTATTAAAGAAGGCCAAGAAGTTATTGTTCAAATTGAAAAAGAAGAACGTGGTAATAAAGGTGCAGCCTTAACTACCTTTATAAGTTTAGCGGGTAGCTACCTTGTTTTAATGCCAAACAATCCTCGTGCTGGCGGTATCTCTCGTCGTATCGAAGGTGATGAACGCACTGAATTAAAAGCAGCGTTATCAAATCTTAAATTACCAAATGGTATGGGTTTAATCGTTCGTACTGCAGGTGTTGGTAAATCAGCTGAAGAATTAGAATGGGATTTAAATGTCCTTGTTAATCATTGGCAAGCGATTGACCAAGCGTCAAAAACTAAAGCAGCTCCTTTTTTAATTCACCGTGAAAGTAACGTCATTGTACGTTCGATTCGTGATTATTTACGTCGTGATATCGGTGAAATTGTTATCGATAATGCAAAAACATTTGAAACGGCTAAAAGCCATATCGAAATGGTGCGTCCAGACTACGTTAATCGCCTTAAATTATACCAAGGTGAAATCCCACTATTTACACATTACCAAGTAGAAAGCCAAATTGAATCTGCTTTCCAACGTGAAGTGCGTTTACCATCTGGTGGTTCAATTGTCATTGACCCTACTGAAGCATTAACCTCTATCGACATTAACTCAGCACGTGCAACACGTGGTGGCGATATCGAAGAGACAGCCTTCAACACTAACTTAGAAGCAGCTGAAGAAATCGCTCGTCAACTACGTTTACGTG
Organism: uncultured Psychromonas sp.; assembly: GCF_947489755.1. Classification (GTDB taxonomy): domain Bacteria; phylum Pseudomonadota; class Gammaproteobacteria; order Enterobacterales; family Psychromonadaceae; genus Psychromonas. The sequence continues at coordinate 32,107 of NZ_CANLFB010000003.1, read as the reverse complement.
ATTTGGGTGGTTTAGTGGTTATCGACTTTATCGATATGACACCAGCTCGCCATCAACGTGAAGTTGAAAATAGAATGCGTGAATCAGTTCGTCAAGATAGAGCGCGTATTCAATTAGGTCGAATTTCTCGTTTTGGTTTGATGGAAATGTCGCGTCAACGTATTCGTCCTTCTTTAGGTGAATCGGCTTCCCGCGTATGTCCTCGCTGTCATGGCCAAGGTACTATTCGAGATAATGACTCATTATCTTTAGCTATTCTTCGTTTGATTGAAGAAGAAGGCTTAAAAGAAAATACAGCTCAAATTCAAGCGCGTGTACCTGTAGCCGTTGCTGCATACTTACTTAATGAAAAACGCAAAGCCGTGGCTAAAATTGAAAACCGTCATGGATGTGAAGTTTATATCGTACCTGACGCTAACTTATTAACGCCTCATTTCGAAATTAAACGTACTCGTAAAGATGGTAAAGAAGATATCAATTACGATGCGTTGGAAAAACAGCATACTGTTTATATTCCTAACATCGCTCAAAAAGAGCATGAAGAATTAGAAGAACCTTTATTAAGTGGCTTCAGTGCACCAACGAAAGAAGTACCTGCCGCTAAAGTTAAACCTGAAGCGCCAGTACACGCAAAAGTAGCTGACACGTCAGAATCTTTCGTGACTAAAGTCATCAATGCAATCGTTAAATTCTTCAGTGATGATTCAAAAGTTGAAGCGAAACCAGAAGTTCAAGTACAACCTGAAGCAAAAACTGAACCGAACCGTACTCCGCGTAACCCTCGTAATACGAAAGGTAACTCGAACCGTAACCGTAATGAAAAACCTGCTGATAGCTCAACTGAACGTCGCGGTAACCGCAAACCTTCAGATCGAAAACCTTCGGTTCGCAAACCAGCACAACAAACTAAGAAGTATGAGAGTGAAGTAAAACCTTCTCCAGAAAATACTGAAAAGACGAATACTCAAGAAGTTGTTGTAGCGCGACGTAAACGTCGTAACATGCGTAAAAAAGTACGTGTTCAACAGCCTGAGAACGTAGTAGAAAACACAGTTGAAAATAATACAGAAGTCGCTGATGCTAATGTAGATATAACAGCTCAACCTACTGCTAACGCTGAAACTAAAAAGCCAAAAGCTAAAGTGAGAAAATCACCTGAAGCCGCTAAAAAAGTTGAAGCTAATCAAGCACCTGTTGTTACAGACAACTCAGCTGAAACAGAGTCTACAGATAATGTACCATCATCAAATGATGAAGGTTACACACCTGTTGAGATTCCACAGCGTCGTTCTCGCTATTTACGTAATAATGGACAACGTAACAAGCGTGATCAGCAAGATGATCAACAAGCTCAAGCAGTGACAAGTCGTTACCCAGAAACGGATACGAATTCAGACTCAGAAACAACAAATGTGAAAGCAACCGTTCCAGTTGCTAAAACAGTTGATGAAATCGCTGAAAATAAAACACAGCAGCAAGAAGTTGAACAACTTCAACAAATCGCTGAGCAATCTCCTGTGACACAAGCACAAAAGATATTGCCAGTACAAAAGGCTAAAACAACAACGAAAGTAAAAGAAATTACTACCCCTGTTGCAACTGAAACAACGACACCTATCGTTGAAGACGTTAATGTTGAAGCACCTGCGGTTACTGAAGCTATTGTTGAAGAAACAAAGCCAGAAGAGCCTAACGTTGAAGCACCTGTAATAGCTGAAGCGCCTAAAGTTGAAAATGTTGAAGTTAAAGCAGAAGAAGTCAACGTGACGCCTGCAAAAACTGAAGTACCTGAGACAGCTACAACAACTACAGCAACTAAAGCAACTAAAGCAGCGACAGTTCCAACAAGTAAAAATGGAACCGTTAGTATCGCTAAAGGTCAATCTACATCAGCAACGGTGAAGACAATCTCAGCACCATTAGATTTATCTAAAGAGATTACAATTGTTGCAGCAACAAATCGCCAAGCAATTGTGAAAGCAACACAACAAGCTGGTAGTTCATTTGCAAGTAATAAAGCAAGTAGCGAGACAGTAAAAACATCGCTATAACTTAATAGGTAACATTCTAATAGATGACAACTATTAATAAAAACGGATATTTCTATGAAGTATCCGTTTTTTTTTACTGAAATTTATGTACTAAAAGTTTAGTATTAGCGTCATTTATTAATTATTAAGGTCAGCATTACATATTAGCTGATCTGTTTTTTCATTATTCAAGGTAACGATATGAGCGAAACTATACATAACAAATTATTGATTTTAGGTTCAGGCCCTGCAGGTTATACCGCTGCCGTCTATGCAGCTCGTGCCAACCTTAAACCAGTATTAATTACAGGTATGCAGCAAGGTGGACAATTAACGACTACCACTGAAGTTGAAAACTGGCCAGGTGGTGCAGCGGATATGACCGGTCCAGGTTTAATGGAAAGCATGAAAGAACATGCTTTACGTTTTGATACTGAAATAATTTTTGATCATATCAACGAAGTTGAACTCACTAAGCCTCCTTTTACACTTAAAGGTGATACTGGAACTTATACTTGTGATGCATTAATCATAGCAACAGGTGCTTCGGCACGCTACTTAGGCCTAGAGTCAGAAGAAGCATTTAAAGGTCGCGGTGTTTCAGCATGTGCAACTTGTGATGGATTTTTCTACCGTAATCAAAAAGTGGCCGTTGTGGGTGGTGGTAATACGGCTGTTGAAGAAGCATTATACCTTTCTAATATTGCTTCAGAAGTACATTTAGTACACCGTCGTACTACGTTCCGTTCAGAGAAAATTTTATTAGACCGTTTAAACGAAAAAGTTAAAAACGGCAACATCGTATTACATACCGACCGTACTTTAGATGAAGTATTAGGTGATGATATGGGCGTAACTGGTTTACGTTTAAAAGACACGTTATCTGATAAAACAGAAGAACTAGCAGTAATGGGTGTATTCATTGCCATTGGCCATAAACCAAATACTGATATGTTTGTTGATCAATTAGAAATGAACCATGGTTACCTGAAAGTACAAACAGGTAGCGAAGGTAATGCAACGCAAACCACTATCCCAGGTGTATTTGCTGCGGGTGATGTGTCTGACCATATTTACCGTCAAGCAATCACTTCTGCTGGAACAGGTTGTATGGCTGCGTTAGATGCAGAAAGATACTTAGATAACTTATAAGCTTATTTGCTAGAGAAATTTAATTCTCTGGCCATCCCTTTTTAAGGGTAGATGCTAAAGATTTAGCTATTATCAATAAGTCCTTAAGCTTAAAATTAAAAAAGACTGCAATTGCAGTCTTTTTTATTATGGTTTTTTTATTACCAAAATTTTGATTCTGTCGCTTTCAGCAGAAGCTCGATAAGTATAAATTAATTAACGAAAAGATTAATTTAATACCATGCTTTTTATGAGTGGTATTCATTACAAGCAAACAATGTATTTTCTATTAGTGTCGCGACCGTCATTGGCCCTACGCCACCTGGCACAGGCGAAATCCAAGCTGCTTTTTCTTTTGCCGCTTCAAATTCTACATCACCAGTAATTTTGCCATTTTCTAAACGATTAATGCCCACATCTAATACGATAGCGCCCTCTCTAATCCATTCGCCCGGAATAAAGTTAGCTTTACCACGCGCAACCACAAGTATCTCTGCTTGACGTACATGGTGTTCAAGGTCTTTAGTAAAACGATGACACGTCGTTGTTGTACAACCCGCAAGTAAAAGCTCTAACGTCATCGGACGACCCACGATGTTTGATGCACCAACAACAACCGCATGTTTACCATGCAAATCAATATCAATGGATTCAAGCATAGTGATCATACCGCGTGGTGTACATGATCTTAATAAAGGAATACGTTGCGCTAAGCGACCAACATTATAAGGATGAAAACCATCAACATCTTTACTTGGTTTAATACGTTCAATTACTGATGTTTCATCCAAACCTTCAGGTAATGGAAACTGCACTAAAATACCATCAATCGTTGAATCTTCATTCAGTTCATCGATAAGTGATAATAAGTCTTGTTGAGATGTCGTTGCTGGTAAATCAAATGCTTTAGAAGTGAATCCTACTTTTTCACAGGTACGGCGTTTACTTTGTACATAAATTTGCGAAGCAGGATCTCCGCCCACTAACACTACAGCAAGACCGGGAACACGTAACCCCTTGTCTTTACGGGCTTGAACCCCAATAGCTACTTTATCCGTAACCTTAGCAGCAATCGCTTTTCCATCAATGATTTGTGCAGACATCAAACATTACTCTTTTAAGTTAAAAAATTCGACGCTATTGTCGCAAAACTCACTTAAAATGTCACATCAAAGATACAAAAATTAGTAACTTAAGCTTAAGAATTAAGGTTAAAATCAACTCTTTGATTCACTGCCTTTGTTTATGCTGATATTCAGCTTATAAAGTCATTGTTAATGATGATAAGTTAACGAAACAAGTTCGGTATAGATTATTAATACTTAATCCAAGTATTTTATCAATAACAAGATTTCTGTGCCGACACTGATTGCGATTAACCACGCTAATGAGAAATAGTACATGCAATACTCTTTTGCTTTAATGCTTAGACGATTAATTTCTGACTCTAATGCACACTCTGGATTCCGTGTTGTCATTGCCATGGCATGCACCTTTATACCTGTGTTATTTGACTTTCATCTAGGCTTATTTGAACAATCTAATTTAGCGGTTTCACTGTCACTTTGCTTGGGAGTAATGGCGAGTGCTATTGTTGAAGTTGATGAAAATACCAAAGAGAGAAAGAAATTCATTGCAACGGTTATCGCTTGCTTCTTTGTTGCTGCCTCTAGTGTTGAATTGTTATTACCCTACCCTCTCTTTTTTGCCCTCGGTTTAGGCACCTCTACCTTTGCTTTTATGATGTTAGCGAGTCTTGGAACGCATTATACTAAAATTGGTTTTGGTGCGATTTTAATCGCGATCTATACCATGATTGGCCACAAAGCTAACGTAGTTTGGTTTGAACAACCTCTTTTATTAGCTATCGGTGCTCTCTGGTATGGTTTATTTGCGATTTATTGGTCGCATTTAAGTCCTAATAGAACCTTGCGAGAACAATTATCACAACTCTTTTATGCGATAAGCCGATATCAGCTACAAAAGTCAGACTTATTTGATGCGCAAAAAGGGAATTCTAAACAAGCCATTATTGATACAAGACAGAAGCTAGCGGTCTTAAACATCAGTATCATGGCCCGTTTAGAATCCTCTAAAAGCATGATCAAAGGTCAATACAAAGCGAATAGACGACAACAAGAGCTAAGTTTATTGAACCAATATTATTTAGTTGCAGAGCAAATTCATGAACGTATTAGTGCGAGCCAATATTTATATAGTCAATTAGAAAACACCTTTGGTCGAAGCCAAATACTAGAAGGATTTCACCAACTACTTTTGCAATTAAGTGCCGATTGCCATCAGGTAGGCGCCAATATCAGTGAAAAAAAACGATACCAACATTCACGTCGTTTAAAGTGGACAATAGAAGCACTCGCAGATCAACTTTATGTATTAAAACAAAAACTACAGTTATTCGATAATAATCAAGAGGCAATGCAAGCTTTACAAGCTATTTACGACAACCTGAATGGGATAGACAACCTATTGCATTCTTTAACTATTAATAACAAAGAAAATCCAGTAATTGTTGTTGATAGCGAAAAAAAGCAACCACTTAACTTCTGGAAAACAATCCAAAAAGCCTATCAACAAAAAACACCAGTATTTAAACATGCTGTTCGTATTAGTATCTCATTAGTCATTGCTTATCTTATCCAAGTACAGTTTCAACTTAACAATGGCTTTTGGATCCTATCGACGGTGTTATTTGTTTGTCAGCCTAGCTTCAGTGAAACCCGTAAACGCCTTACGTTGAGAAGTTTTGGTACACTATTGGGCATCTTGCTGAGTTTTCCGGTTTTTATCATGATTGAAAATGAGCTATTACAATCAATATTAATGGTTGTTTCAGCATTTTTATTCATTAACTACGTGCGAACAAATTACGGTTTAGCCGTTATATTTATTACTTTATTTGTAATGATATTAACGAATCTACTGGCTCCTTCTGGTATTGATGTTTTATACGCACGCATTTATGAGACCTTAATTGGTTGTATATTAAGCTTTTTAGCGATTAGTTTTATTTACCCTGATTGGCAATTCAAACGCTTCCCGACTTTAGTGAGTAGTCATTTGCTCAATAGCAGTCGTTACTTTAAACAAATAGCACAACAATATCAGTTTGGGCGAAGTGAAAGTATTATATTCCGCCAAACTCGCTTTGCGTCATTCAAATCAGATGCGGCATTAACATCTGCTTGGCAAAGCATGCTTTTTGAACCCAATTCAAAACAACACCTTAAACAAGAAGTGTTCGGTTTAGTTAATCGTTGTGATGCATTAAATTGCTATATTGCGGCCCTCTCTTCACACCGTCATAAAATTGAATCAGAGCAGGATTTAGCGCTATTAAAGCAGCTTTTTGTCGCCACTTCGGAGCAAATTTTATATACCTATCGCCCTGAATTAAAAGAGACTGCAATTGAAAAAATTGAAATTGAGTCATTTCAATTATATAAAGAAACAATGTCAGATGAATCTAAATTAATTGTTGAGCAATTACGATTGATTGCTTTTACCGCGTTAGATATACAAGCTCTCTTACAAAAAATTGAACGTAGAGCACAACGCGAATCACCTGCAGCTGTGTAAATAACTCATACAAGTGTAAACAATGTAAAAGATTGCTCTTTTTAGGATAGGCAATTTATCACTTTTAATATAGAATTTTGCTCCAATAAAGCACTCACTAGGTAAAGGAATGAGACTTGATATTTAATGGTCAAGAAATTGCAACAGATGCACAAGGTTACTTACTCGACTCAACACAGTGGGATGTAGCATTAGCAGATGAAATAGCACAATTAGAAACGATAGCAATGACAGATGAACACTGGCAAGTTATCTATTTTGTTCGTGATTTTTATGAACAATTTAATACTTCACCAGCGATTCGAGCACTGGTCAAAGCGATGCAAAACAAATACGGTAAAGAAAAAATCAATAGCCGTTATTTATACAGATTATTCCCAGATGGCCCAGCGAAGCAAGCCACTAAAATTGCTGGTTTACCTAAACCAGCACGTTGTATATAAGCACAATATAAAGGAAAGTTAATATGCCTAAGGCAAGTGATATCAAAAAAAATACTGCAGTTGAATTTAACAACAGCGTTTACATAATTAAAGACATCGAACGTTCAGTTCCTCAAGGTCGTGCAGGCGGCAGTTTATATCGTATGCGTATGTACGATGTGGTTTCTGGTGCAAAAACAGATGAAACATTCAAAGACAGTGACATGCTGACATTAGCAGACTTAATTCGTCGTAATGTTATGTTTTCATACCTAGATGGTGATGAGCTAGTATTCATGGACAGTGAAGATTACACACCATACAACTTAAATAAAGACAGCATTGCTGATGAAGTGTTATTTATTGATGAAAATACACAAGGTTTACAAGTGGTTATCGTTGATGGTTCACCAGTAGGCGTTGAATTACCAGCCAGTGTTGATTTAGTGATTGTAGAAACAGACCCTTCTATTAAAGGTGGATCTGCCACTGCTCGTACAAAACCAGCTATTTTATCAACTGGCTTAACAGTACAAGTACCAGAGCATATTTCAACGGGTGACAAAATCCGTGTTAACACCACTGAAAAGAAATTCATGGGTCGTGCATAAGCTCATGTAGGGTTATTTTGTAAACTGACTTTGTTCACTTATTGTTAAGCAAAAATCCTATAGATAACGCTTTAATTGACCTTCATAAGCCGATAATTTTATCGGCTTTTTTATAGCTATTTTACCCATTTCCCCAATGACCATTTTCTCAATGGCCATTTCCTATAGATATCTCCCCTGATAGCTAACTTCAGATACTCTTTAAATACACTTTTATCGAACATTTAAAATCAGTATAAAATCCCTACGACTCAACTGTCCAGGGTACAGCTGCGTCAAAAAATAGTTTTAAAAGCAAAGCGTTATAGAAAAAGGAAAGGTAGAAAATATTATGTTTGTATTAAGAAATTGTTGTTACAAAAAAGAGAGGATAAATAGACAGGGTTAACAGTAAGAAAGTCATATAACGTAAACCTCTTGTTTACACTATATGACTGTATATTTTTACATTTACAACACTTTAAAACTTAAATAACTGGTTCAACGGTCAATAAGCCCACTTGCATAGCCTTAATTTTGACTTCCGTGCCGGCACTCAAAGGTTCATTTGCTTTCACTTTCCAATCAATTCCTGAGTAACGATGGTTAATCGTTTTACCCACTAATAGATCTTCAGACAATGTAAATTGCTCGCCAATCATGCCATTGCTTACTTGATGTACTTCGCCTTTATTTTGTAATCGCTTCATCGGTTGCCAGCTAATCAAAGCAACAATTGTCGATATAATAGCGGTTGCTAATAATGCATTAAGCATAGTCGCAGGCATAACACCTAACGCCATTAAAATACCAGTAATGATCGTACCGAGCCCAACAAAAAATAATACAAAAGTTGAAAAGCCCAGTACCAATACTTCAATAGCTAAAAGAATAAGACCCAGTACCACTAAAGCCTGCGGTAAATGTAAAAGAATATATTCCATAACTCAGCCTTTATTTTTTATTTAAGCTAGTAATAATGGTCATCGCTTGAGCCACCATAGACGCTGCATCGTTACCACTATCAGGTAATAAAACCACAGACGACTCTTTAGCAATAGCCGCTTTCGCTTGAATCGCTTTAGTCGCTAAATCTAATTGAATCGCTTTTTGACCAGAGTCTGTATTTGCCGCTTCACCAACGCGATTTAATGCTTCAGCCTGAGCTGTTGCAACAGCAATAATAGCCTCAGCTTCACCTTGAGCTTGAAGTACTTGCTCTTCTTTTTCAGCTTCTGCTTTTAATACTACTGAGCGTTTTTGACCTTCAGCAACATTAATAGCCGCTTGACGGTCACCTTCAGATTCTAAAATTTGAGCACGTTTAACACGCTCCGCTTTCATTTGTGTTTCCATCGCTTCCATCACGGTTGTCGGCGGCACAATATCTTTAATCTCATAACGTAACACTTGAATACCCCATGGACCTGCCGCTTCATTAATTGATGCAACAATATTGGTATTCAACACATCACGTTCTTCGAACGTTTTGTCTAATTCCATTTTACCTAATTCAGAACGCATAGTGGTTTGTGATAACTGCGTTACTGCAAATACATAATCATCGATACCATAAGTCGCTTTATGCGGGTCTAGTACTCTGAAAAACAGCACGCCATCAACACTTAATGAAATGTTATCTTTAGTAATTGCACTTTGACTTGGCACATCAACTGCTTGCTCTTTTAATGAGCGATCTGCACCAATATGATCGATGAAAGGAACAAGGAAGTTTAACCCCGCTTCTCGAGTGGATTGGTATTTACCAAATCGTTCGATTAAGTACGCACGATTTTGTGGCACAAAAACAATTGATTTTTTTAAGATAATGACAACTAACACTAGAATGAAAACTTGTATATTGAAGATGTATTCAAATAAGAGGTCCATATTGATTCCTTTAGTAAAATTATATAATTAAGTGATAATAACGTGTTGCCTCATTAAATAACACAACTCATTCCCCTCTACCGTTAACATAAATTTTTGTATTTAAATATTGTGATTCATGTACTACATTAGTTTTTATGCAGTCAAATTTATGTCAAACTACCACTATCATCTGCCAACATTAAAACTTAAAGTAGATATAGCGAAATATCATTATCAACTAGATTTTTATTACAGATAATACTCTCACTAACAATATACGTAGATTATCGATATAAAGGTCACATAAACACTTACGTTGAAGAAATTAGGTTAAAGGGAATAGTTGTAACTTTACTAAAAGTTATGGCGCTCATTCCCATTTTATGAGGAAAATAACATGTCACAAAAAGTTTACTGCATTGCAATGTTTAGAGCTAAACCAGGGCAAGAAAACGCATTATTTAAAATATTACAATCACTTGAACCTAATTCACAACGTGAAGATGGTTGTATTCAATATTTAGCCACCCGTCACGTACAAAGTGACTTTGCGACAGGGGAAAGTTTCCCTTTAGTATTTAATGAAATTTGGGCAAGTAAAGCGGCGTTTGAGGCACACTGCCAACGCAAAGAAATTGTCGCATTTTTTGAACAACAATGTGTTGCTGAAGACGGTTTAGTTGAAGCACACAATGTCTGTGTTTATAGTGATCAACCCGCTCACTATGATGCCCCAAACGTATAAGTTATAGAGAGAATATTAACCATCATCTTCACATATAAAAACTAAGAGTCACCAATAACACCTTAAACGGATTTTATTTAATAGGGATATTATGAATAACACAACATTTGCTAAGCAGCTTACTTTCTCATGTTTATTAATCATATCGATTAACGCATTTGCAGAAGAGTCGCAGCAATTATCTACACGTATTATAGGCGGTAACGAAGTCGCCGATAAATCAACTTATCCATGGATTGTGAGCATTAAAACAGCAAACACAGAAAACCATTTTTGTGGCGGCTCTTTAATCGATGAACAATGGGTATTAACAGCATCACATTGCATGGAAGATGTTACAGCAAACAATATAGTAGCAACAATTGGTGAGTACGACTTATCATCTTATCCTGAAACAACCTCTACCAGCATAGATAAAATAATTATTCATCCTGATTTTAATTCAGCTAGTTTAGATAATGATATTGCACTCATTAAACTATCAACGCCTGTGACTAATACAACAATTGCGATATTATCAAGTTTAGAAACATCAGAATTTACTGACGTTGACACCATAATATCAACGGCTATTGGCTGGGGGTCAACGGCTGGATACTCATCTGATGAAGATGATGTAGACCCAATATACCCTGACATTTTAAATGCAGTATCGCTTCCGCTACTCTCTACAGACACATGTGAATCTAGCCTCAACCGTTTCAATGGTAATCAAGGCCCTTTCACTAATAACATGATATGTGCAGGAGATATTGCAAATGGTGGCCTCGATTCATGTCAAGGTGATAGCGGTGGTCCATTAGTTGTAGAATCAATAGACCAAAATGAAACACAACAAATCGGTATTGTCAGCTTTGGATTTGGTTGTGCAGCTCCTAATAATCCAGGGGTTTATACTAAAGTTGCTAATTATACAGAATGGATTAGCGCGCAAATAAATGGCGTAAGCAGTGTTTATGGCACCGATTATTTTGTAGCGGATATCAATGAATCAAAACGTTTTAGTATCACCATTGAAAATAACTCTGAGAATACCATTTCACCTGATTTCTCTTTATCTGATAACACAAAATTTTCACTACAGACAACCGAATGCGCTAATTTAGCAGCAAAAAACACTTGTACAATTAGCTTTGACTATACTCCAGACGCTTATCAAACCGATACAACGACCCTCTTCGTAACAACCAATGACGATGCTGTTTCAGACTCAACAATTGAAATTGCAGCAAGGGGAATGAAAAGTGTAAATGCGAATGAAATAACTTTTATAGATAATGCCGATGTAACCTGGTATCAATCAAACTCACAACCATGGTTACTTTCAGAAGATGATAGCTACCTTCAATCCCCTTCTATTAGCGATAATGGTTCAACACAAATAACCACTATTATTTCAGGTGATTGGATACTCTCTTTCGATTGGGCAACAAGCTCGGAAGCAGGATATGATTTTTTAACCTTGTTTATTAATGGCATCGCGATGGATAGCATTTCCGGATCGCAAGATTTCATTTCAGAAAGCTATCAAATAACAGGCGCAAATACAGTGATTACTTGGCGATATACTAAAGATGGAAGTATCAGTACTGGTTTGGATGCGGCCTTTTTACATAATGTCCGCATAACTGATACTAATGAATCATCCACAAACACAGGAACAGAATTGCCGGCTATAGACACCACAACAGTAATCTCCAGTAGTAGCAGTAGCGGTGGCGGTAGTTTACACTGGTGGACTTTATGTTTATTACTGATAGTCAGCGCATTTAAACAGCCGTTATTCAGGCTTTCTCTTGTTAGTAGTAAATAATCCAAGTTTAAAGCGAATTTAACGCTATACTACTAACAATTTTTTGTGACCTACCATACAAACTGTTATGGTAGCGTCCATTATTACCACCCTATTTTTACAGCCTATCAGGAAGTTATTATCGTGAGTGAAACCTCTTTTGCAACCTTACCTTTATCAAAAAGTCTTTTAACTAATTTAGAGTCTTTAAACTATCAAAAGATGACTGAAATACAGGCGCAATCTTTACCATTAATTTTAAATGGAGAAGATGTTATTGCACAGGGCAAAACGGGCTCCGGTAAAACAGCGGCCTTTACGCTTGGTATATTACATCGCTTAAACGTTAAGCAATTCAGAATCCAATCATTAGTTGTTTGCCCTACTCGTGAATTAGCAGATCAAGTCGCTGCAGATATCAGAAAACTAGCACGCTCGATTCATAATATTAAAGTCATGACGTTATGCGGCGGTACACCACTAAGCCCACAAGCAGCTTCTTTAGAGCATGGCGCACATATTATTGTAGGCACGCCAGGTCGTCTTCAAGATCACCTTAATAGAGGTTCATTGAAGCTTGAACATTTAAGTGTATTAGTACTTGATGAAGCAGACCGCATGTTAGAAATGGGTTTCCAAGATGCGATTGATTGCATTATTGAACATAGTCCAAAACAACGTCAAACTTTGCTATTCAGTGCAACTTACCCAGAGCAAATTGAAAAAATCGCAAAACGTATTATGAATGCGCCAAAGCAAGTTACCGTCAAAGCAACACACGATAACAACGTCATTGAGCAAACGTTTTACTCAGTACAAAACAACCAAGATCGTATGATAGCGTTACGTTTATTATTAAACCGCCATCAGCCAGAATCGAGTGTGGTGTTTTGTAACACCAAACGTGAAGTACAAGAAGTAACAGATGAGCTTGCAAACCGTGGCTACAGTGCGATTGCGCTTCATGGCGATTTAGAACAGAAAGATCGCGATCAAGCATTAATTCGATTCTCTAATAAAAGTGCCCGTATTTTAGTAGCAACCGATGTAGCGGCGCGTGGATTAGACATTGATAACTTAAGTGCAGTATTTAACTTCCATGTTGCGCATGACCAAGAAGTGCATGTTCACCGTATCGGTCGTACTGGTCGCGCTGGCAGTAAAGGTTTAGCATTTACTTTTTACAGTAATAAAGATGACCATAGAATCAAATTATTAGAAGATATTCTTGACCGTAATATCAGCCCAAGTCCATTACCAGATAATGCATTATTAGAGACACCACCAGCAGCCTCTGAAATGATCACCATACGTATTGAAGGCGGTAAAAAGCAAAAAATTCGTCCGGGTGATATTGTAGGCGCATTAACAGGACAAGATGGTATTACAGGCCAACAAGTCGGTAAAATTGCAGTGTCTGAATATTGGTCTTATGTTGCAGTACAGCGTGAGCACCTTAAAATTGCCTTTAAAAAATTAAGTGAAGGTAAACTGAAAGGCAGAAGCTTCCGTGTAATGGTAGTAAGAGGTTAAATATAAAATCAAGTACCAGTTTAATTTGATCAAATTAAACTGGTACTTTCCTTATAAATAAAATGACTACTCATATATAACAACCCTCCACTCACTATTAACACATGAATATCAACGTCTCCCCTTTTTAAAGCTAACCATGACTTACTTTTTGTTTCAAAAGTGAACCTAACTTTAATACGATATCAATTTCGATTTTAAACTCTAAAAGCATACAACGCTCAACATCTATAGATCAGATTTAACCACCCTTCCAACACTAATTTGTAATGTTTTGTAAAAATGTTTCCGCAATTGTAAGTAAATGTAACTTCTTTTTTTATGTGAGCATTTTATCATTTTTTCTAAATCATGACCGTTACACTGCCGCCATCGAGTTAATCGAACAAACGCTAATAAACCACAACGGAGTGAGTTATGAATATATTTGGAAGTTTACAAAAAGTCGGGAAGTCATTAATGCTTCCTGTATCAGTGTTACCTATTGCAGGTATTTTATTGGGTGTCGGCGCCGCTAAATTTAGTATTTTACCTGATGTTGTTTCACAACTAATGGAACAAGCAGGTGGCGCTGTGTTTGGTAATATGGCGTTATTATTCGCCATTGGTGTTGCACTTGGTTTTACTAAGAATGATGGTGTATCAGCACTTGCTGCTGCGGTTGGTTATTACATCATGATGCAAACAATTGAAACATTAGCACCTGGCGCCAATACCGGTGTACTCGGTGGGATAATTGCAGGTGGTATCGCTGCTGCCATGTTTAACCGTTTCTATAATATTTCATTACCTGATTATCTCGGCTTCTTTGCCGGTAAACGTGCCGTACCGATCATGACGGGTTTTGCAGCTATTATTGCGGGCGCAATACTATCCATTATCTGGCCGCCAATTGGCGCAGCTATCTCATCGTTTTCTGAATGGGCTGCACACCAAAATCCAACCGTCGCATTTGGTATTTACGGTGTGGTAGAACGCTCATTAATTCCATTTGGTTTACACCATATTTGGAATGTCCCTTTCTTTTTCGAAGCAGGTGATTGTGTTAACGCTAACGGTAAAGAACTACACGGCATCTTAACATGTTACTTATCGGCTGATGATGCATCTCGTGCAGCGGGTAATGGTTTTGGCCAACTAGCTGGCGGTTACATGTTCAAAATGTTTGGTCTACCAGCTGCTGCGATTGCGATTGCACACTCTGCTAAACCAGAAAATCGCGCCAAAGTAATGGGCATCATGGCATCAGCTGCATTAACGTCTTTCTTAACAGGCATTACTGAACCGATTGAATTCTCGTTTATGTTTGTTGCGCCAGTTTTATATGCTATTCACGCTCTATTAGCGGGTTCTGCATTTGTTGTAACGAACATGTTAGGCATGGTTCACGGAACCTCATTCTCACACGGTTTGATAGACTTCTTAGTACTATCAGCTAACGCTCAAAAAATAACGTACTTCATTATCATTGGTCTTATCTACGCGGTGATTTACTACTCGCTATTCCGTATCGTCATCAAAGCACTCAACCTAAAAACACCAGGTCGTGAAGATGAAGAACAAGTAGCGTCAGTTGTATTGAACAACGAAGAGATGTCTTCTGCATTAGTTGCAGCATTTGGCGGCAAAGCAAACATCGATAATCTAGATGCTTGTATTACGCGCTTACGTATTAGCGTTAATGATATTGCGCTAGTTGATCAAGCGGGTCTTAAAAAATTAGGCGCTGCAGGTGTTGTTGTTTCTGGTAACGGTGTCCAAGCTATCTTTGGTACTAAGTCAGACAACTTAAAAACAGATATGGAAGCTTATTTAGCTAAATAAAAACGCTAATTAAAATAGCTTACTTAAGTTAAATAAAGCCATTAAAGAAAAAGGTAATCATTAATTCATGCAACCTGCAGAATAAAGTGATTACCTTTTCATGTTTGGCAGATTCAATGTTGAAGTGCAAAACAAAAACTCAATACTAGAGATAGTCAGAGACAACCGATAAGCAATGTTTAACCGTTTCATCTTTCTCACCGACAGATGCAACGTAATGTATTGCCGCTTCTGCAGCGCTTTTATCTGCTAACTTACTAATGACCCATGTTGCTAAATACTGTGAGGCTAAACATCCACCAGCAGTGGCTATATTGCCTTTTGCAAAAAAAGGCTGATTGAGTACCTCAACGCCGGACTCAATGACCCAAGGTTTTGTGGTTAAATCAGTACATGCAGGAATATCATCCAATAACCCCAACACCGACATCAACAGCGCGCCTGAGCATTGCCCTGCAATTAATTGTTTCTCAGGGTTCAAAGATAGACGGCTTAATATGCTAGGGTCTTTTGAAATATCACGAGTTTGTAATCCACTACCGAACAAAACAACATCTGCACTGTTAGCGAATTCAAGTGGTTGTTGTGCAAGTACAGTCACGCCGTTCATAGAGGTAACAGATTCTGATGGGCAGGTTATTTGTACATTCCAGCCAAACTCTTTCATGCGGTTCATGATGCTTGCTGCAACAAATGAATCTAATTCGTTAAAACCTTCAAAGGTTAAAATAGCAATATTCATCGATAACTCCATTTATCTTAAAGTGAGGAAAGTATTACAATCGATAACAAAAACACAGATTCAACATGTCTGCTAATGAATTTTAATCCGTTAAATATCTGTTGTCGTAAAATGATGACTTACAATATCGAAACGTTCTCTTAAGTAGAATCGATGAGCGGAAAAACGTTGAACACCTGAATCGAGATGCAATTGTTGGCACCCCATTTCTTTAGCGTATTTTTTCAACCAGTTAATGAGGAGAGACCCTGCCCCTGTTGAGCGAGATGCTTCATTAGTCACAAGATCATCAATATAAATAGACTTACCCCATGCTAACTTTTCACCAACAACAAAACCTGCAACACAAAGTATTTCTTCTTCTTTTTTTACATAAGCGATTTGATAGCCCGTCTCTTGTTGTCGTTCTATTTGCGCTTGTAAATCTTTAAGATCATATTGAGGGCGAAGCTGTAAAAGGATTTGCGCTACTTTTTCTAACTCATCATTAGATGCTAATAAATAGACTTCCATGATATTCCTTACCGTTAACCGTTATAAAATAATATCGATACAACCATAAATGAATAAACACTACTTTTATCGGTTCTTGAATTCAGATGCACTCAATTACTTTCTTTAAGGTCAATACCTTCTAAGGATTGGATTAACGTATCTGATAAACAATAAAGGGTTGTCACTAATTGTTGATTATCTTCAATGATCACACCTGATGATATTGAATGTTCTTCAGTAAATCGCTCCATTGAAACAAACACAATATAATTAATCTTTCCATTCGGAATAGTCACTGAATACCCCATCTCTCGACCAACACCGTTCCATTGCCATGTTGAAGCTTGCTCTCGAAGCACAGATAAGACCAACTCCGGATTTTCTAAGTGTCGTCCAAATCGATACTCAATGTGATTCCCTAGATCCTTAACTTCGATTTTTTTATTGTTAGCTGTTTCACAGGAAAAAATAGTGTCTGCTTTAACAACACTGGTTAAGGTTACTGCGACGGACAACCCAATAAACAACATTGTTTTATTTATCATAGTTACTCATCATTTCACTCTTCATTACACTTTTAATTACACTTTTAATTACACTCATAGCATTCATTTAAGTCGAATGGCTTAACCAGACTTTATAAAATATTTTGAATGGTGGCGACAAGTATTTATTTTCTTTTATAGAAAAACACCTTTACCAATATAAATTCAAAAAATAGCATGAAACACTCTTTTCAAAAATGCTATCTCACAAAGCGATGTTCAATGAAACTTTTACAGTTTTTTAAAATGTTATTTTTCAATACTTTATTATAAGAGGCACGACCGATATACTCTGCCACCTTATTTAAGCTGACTATTTTAAGATAACAACTTAAGTGTAAAGTGCAAAATGATTATAAAATGTATAAGCGAGATAAAATGATTAAGGAAGTGATTCGGTTTTTAGGGTTACAAAGTAATGTTGTCAATTCTGAAAAGACGGTAGCAACAATAGGCGGTATGTTAGCTATTTTTTGTTGTTTTTATGCAACCATCTATTTTACAGGAGATGCTGGTTCCGTCGCCATTTTGCCCTCGATGGGCGCTTCCGCGGTATTGCTTTTTGCAGTCCCGCACGGTCAGCTTTCTACGCCATGGGCTTTTTTTGCAGGTAATATTCTTTCCGCGATTGTGGGGGTGACCTGTGCAACATTCATAGACTCTATGCTTATCGCTGCTCCCGTGGCCGTTGCACTATCAATTTTAGTCATGCATCTCACTCGTAGCTTACATCCACCCGGCGGTGCAACAGCGTTAGCAGCAGTGATCGGCGGCCCTACCATTCACGGGCTCGGCTATTGGTATGTGATTACGCCAACGCTAATTAATTGCAGTATATTGTTTTTAATCGCTATGATTTTTAATAACCTATTCAGCTGGAGGCGCTATCCACAAAGCTTCATGCATTATCAAAGTGTTGGGTACCACCCAGATACGCGTCGCATCAAAATGCAGCATATACATGAAGCAATAAAACGTTCAGATCTGGTGGTCGACGCAAGTGATGAACAAATCAAACGCGTTGTTGATTTAGCCGATGCTATTTATCATGAAGAATTGATTGAACAGTTTGTGCTTGAACTAGGTGCTTTCTATACCAATAGTAAACCAGGAAGACAATGGGCAGTACGGCAAGTAATAGACCGACGTGAACATAACGACCCTTCTCGTTACCTAGTGATTTACCGAATCGCAGACGGTGATAGAAAAGGAACGACAGATACCTGTTCGTTGCAAGAGTTTGCTGAATGGTCGAATGAAAAAATGCGCCCTAAAAAGTAAGTAATAAAGAATGTATTAGAAATTGAAAGTGTATTGGTTTTATACGTAAAGCCTAGAAATTACTAATGAACGTCTAATAAACGACCCAAGCACGATTTTGGGTCGATTTATTAAAAATGAACGCTGATCATTTAATAAGTATGACCAACATTATTAACGGTTCAACACTAACTTAACCGAGTGGCCCACCCAATATTGTTTCTTTTAATCCAGCCATGATGTTGTCGCCTTTTTCTTGTCTAAGGTCAGCATACCAAGCTTCAGTAATATTCATATCTTTACCATGAACCACATCACAACGTTTACGCGCTTTTAATACTAAGTTTTTAGCACGTCCATTACGTTTAAGTTCATAATCTTTCAAAGCGATTTCAATCTCTTTGGTTTTAGAAAATGCTATGCCCAACGCAACAGCATCTTCCATTGCAGAGCAACCGCCTTGCCCAATATCAGGCGTTGTAGGATGCGCAGAATCACCTAATAAAGCAATACGACCTTTAACAAAAGTATCAAATGGTTCAGCATCGTGAATTTCGATACGATTAGTCGTTGAAGGATCCAGCACATCAATTAAGTGCTGAACAGGTTCAGCCCATCCTGCAAAGTACCCTTTTAAATCAGTTTTTAATGTATCGCGATTTTCAGGTAACCCCAGTGGTAATGGAACATCTAAGAAGAAATAAAAGCGATTTTCTGAAATTGGCATCACTGAAACACGTTGCCCATCAGCAACAAAGATGGTCCACTGCTTTGTAGGTGCAATTGCTTCATCAGCTTCGACTAAACCATTCCAGTTAACATAACCTGAGTAACGACGTTCTAAGTTGTAACCAATGATATCAGCACGCACGACAGAGTTGACTCCGTCAGAAGCAATCATAAAATCACCATGTGCTACAGAACCGTCTTCAAAATAAGCCGTCACCCCTTTATCATCTTGCTCAACACGTTCAATGCGCTTACCAAACTGAACTTTGTCACGTCCCCAATCATCAATCATCATTGATTGTAAATCTGCACGAGAGACAGGGCATGGACGCTCACCAACAGCTTCGATTAAAGGAGCAAGGCTAAACTGCGTCATGACTTCCGCTGTTTTGCCGTCTTGATATGCCATGTTCAACATTGGCCCACCTAACTTATCCATAATGTACCCCATGCCAAGATGGTTCATACATTTCACACCATTAGACCAAATTGAAATAGCAGCGCCAACAGGTTTTATCTCTTTAACCGCTTCAAAAATCTCACACTCAATACCCTGTTTTTTTAGTGCCGCTGCAGCAGACATACCACCAATTCCAGCGCCTATAATTAATGCTTTCATTATTTCTTATCCTTTATGAAAATATTCAAGCAGATTGAAATATTACCCATCAATAATGAATAACCTTTGTCACTAGAAGATACAACCTGCCAATGCTATACACCTTTCAACGCAATCACTATGCCAGTTCAGTCAACCCTTGCATATCAAGCTTCGACATAACCGTTTGGTCAAGACTTAGGGTTGTTGCACCAGATTAACGCAGAAAAGCATCCTATTTTGGTGCGAGTGATAAAAGAATAAAATCAATATGACGTAATAACATTACGTCATGGATTCAGATTAAAAGAGTTCAAAAATTGAAAGTAAATGTCTATTAAAATGAAGTTAAGTGAAGATATTTTTATAGCAGATATGAATAGAAAAGTTTATTACGCAAAACTAACGCATTAATTTCAAATTCATTAATGATACAACACTAGATGGTAGTGATTGGACATAATGGCATAAGCGCAGATATTGAGAGATTAAAGATTGAATCAAGATGGCGCATGTCTTGAATCATCGACTGCTGACAGTAATACTTGGGATTGTCTAGATTGAGCCACTACACCCCCTCGCAATAAAAATGGTATGACTAAAAAATAGATTCCATTTAAATATTAATCCAAAAAGATAGGATGTCCTGTTTTTTGTTATCCAATATTATTAACAATATATCGTTGAACAATTCCGTCATTTAACACTATTTCAGAATCAAGTTCACCACCATTATTTATAATGGTAAAAGCAGAGGGTAAGTTAGTTTTATGACAATGAATGTGTATATTGCTTACGCCCATTTTATGTAATACATCAATCGACTCTTTCATGAGTAGAGACCCGAAATTTTGACCTCTATAAGATGGACGAATACCTAAACCAATGTGACCACCGCAATATTCAATGTCGCTATTTAAAAAATGCCTAATGTTAGTGACACCAATAATTTCTTGATCTTTTATTAGCCAAAGAGTGGTGCTTGGTACTTTACCTTCAGGTAAGTTTTCCCCATTAGCAAAGTCATCTAACTTTACCAATAAAGCGTCAAAATTTTCATAATCAAAACCTAGCGTAAATGGATAACGCACTTCATCACCTAGCTCTTTAATGTATTCGATATAACTGCTTTTGTATTTACTTGATGGAGATACAATGTCCATTTCATTTCCAAAGGTTAATTAAATAAATAGCTATAGTTAATGTGGTGGTGAGAATAACCGAGTCAGGTATTGTTTTCTCTACAGGCAAAGGGCAAGGCTGCCCCTATTATTTTACTTACCCGTAAACGACTGTAGTAATATCTATTACTTCGCAGTAGCTAGCCCAGCACCAAAAAGCATGTAAAAAGCACCACTCGCTTTGCTTAAAATTTGGCTTCCTTTTGGTGTTGATAACTTAGCTCTTGCTGATTTAGCAAACAATGCATAGCTAGAGTGAATGATTACGACTAGTACGCTAAATGTTATGGCTAATGATAGAAACTGAAATATATAAGCTTGATTGGGATTTATGAATTGAGGAAAAAGAGCCATAAAAAAGAAAATAGGTTTTGGGTTCAATAATGTAATTAGAAAACCTTCGATGAACTTTTTCTTATTACTTTTAGTTATTCTATTAGGACTGATGTTTGAGCTTGAAGAAGATCTCCACATTTTTATACCCAAATAAATGAGGTAGGCTGCTCCTATACATTTTAAAATAGTAAAAGCTAAGGCAGAAGTAGAAAGAATTGCAGCAAGACTAGTAGCAGATATTATAGCGATACAAAGCATTGCAGTAGCCACACCGATTATTCCAGAAATTGCTCCTCTAAAACCATCTTTGATTGAGTTTGTTATAGTCAAAACGACACCAGGTCCAGGACTTGCAATAGTTGCCGAGGCAATGGCTACAAATAAAATATAATCTTCCATTAATATTACCTTTAAGTATAACGTCTTATTCAGAAGCAAAAAATAGTTGGTTAAAGAATTGAAAACTAACTATTTATTATCGTTTGGAATATTTTGTTAGGCTTTTCCACGCCACTGTTTCTTCCAGTCTTTAAAATCTATAGAGTCAGAATTTAACGATAACATACAGACTGTTTCTTCTATCATTTTCTCTAGATCCTCAATTACGTCACCGCCACACATAACATGTACGATTGAACCGCCAGTTCCAGCACCATCAGGCTCCATGTTTGCACGGTGAAATGTAAAACGGCTTTTAGTATATTCAGATATGTATTCTCTAGGCTCTTTACCATCAAAATGCGCTGGCGGGAAAAACTCGGATAATTTTACCCAGTAATCTTGTAAAGAATTAATAAGATCGTAGCTACCTTGCCTCATATTAGCCGTAATTCCACTATCCCATAATTCTTGAGAGCTTTGTTCTACAACTTTTTTAAGTTTGGGTAGATTGTTAATAAAGTGACATTGGTGAGGTTGATCTAAATACCTTCTATCATAATCCTTACTTGGACGATTCTTTTCGCCTACATCAGCTTCCTCTGAAGGTTTTATTTGTCGTCTAGCAACTTCTAAAACAAGAAGCAGAAACCCTATAAATACCAAAATAGGCTCATAGTTTCCTTCGGGTGTTTGTATCCAAAGCCCACCAATAATTAATGCAACTACTAGTAAAAAGATTTCACTAATCGCAATTATTTTTTTGAACAATTTGGTCTCCAATGCTAAGTAAAGCGTAACTGTGTATTAAACAGAATTTATCCGTGCTTCCAGTGGATAAATAGAACCTTCTAATTTACTTAAATTTGATTAAACAATACCGATAAAAACAAATTAATCAACATGTTAAATATAAGTCTAAATTATTAATCATGTAGATAGACCGAATAGCTCCATATTAACTGAATCCAAGGCTGAAATACGGCACTATCGACATCATTTAATATAGGTTTTATTCGTCTCTCTTATTTAGCTTACTTTATTTAACTTTCTTTATTTAGACGTTAAGGCTTTCACCAATACGCCTAATTGCCTTACGGCATCTTCTGCGCTTAATGAGTCGCTATTGAAGTAATCGCTGATCAATTGAATGATTTGTGCTTTTTGATGGCTACTGGTGGCCATGTTTTGAGTGAAAGACGGTACTTTACTGTCATGTTTAAAGTCAGTCGATGAGAGTTGAGAACAGGCATCAAAACCTGACAAATCGAGATCGGTACGTGCAGGTAGTGAGCCTTTTAGTTGGCTGAAGTCTTGTTGAAAACTGGGTGACATAAGTGTGTCAACGAATATGCTTTGGCTGTGTTGATCCGGTGATAAGTGGGCTTTTTTAAATAATACGAAGCTATCAATATTGTAACTAAATACGCCTTGTGTGCCAGGTGCAGGGATACATTGATAATCTTGCATCGCTTTTTTACCCATTGCTGTCCAACTGCCTTTTACCCAATCGCCCATAAATAGCATGGCCGCTTCATTATTAATGAAAGCCTGAGAAGACCAAGTCCAATCTTGGCCTTGTTGTTCGGGTGTTGCGTAACGATGAAACCGTTTAAATAGTTTAAAGGTATTAACCATTTCTGGTGAGGAGATCACGTCATGATTAAATTCAACGAACGCTTGTTTATACTGTTCTGCGCCAAGCTCTGATATCGCAATCGATTCAAACAATAAAGCATCTTGCCAAGGTGTTCCGCCAAATACTAAAGGTTTGATACCTTTTGAGGTTAAAAACGTCGCCGTCGCAAAAAATTGCTTCCAAGTTGTTGGCGCTGCTAAACCATATTGCTTAAATATTTTTGTATTCAACCATAACCAGTTCACTCTGTGTATATTAATGGGCACAGCCATATAGTTGTTATCAACGCTAATATCGTCAATCACGACCTTAGGTAAAAACTGCTGCCAAGCGCTGGTATCGGTCAATTCATTAATGCCAACTAACATGCTCAAGTTGTTCCATTCTGCGATATCGGGTCCTTTAATTTGCGCGGCTTCAGGTGGATTCCCCGATAAAGCGCGCATTTGTAAAACGTGTATGGCACCGCCGCCGCCACTGCCTACAATCGCAAAGTCTTCAAATTCAATATTGTTAACTTTTAAATGATCAACGAGCACTTGCTTAGACTGTAGCTCGCCTTGCTCTGTCCACCAATGCAATACTTCAAAAGGGGCTGCAAGTGCATGATTAGAAAAGCTAAGCCCTAAACTAAATAGCGTTAATATGGATAAAGTGCCCTTGTTAAAAGGGGCAAGTAACTTTATTAGTGAGTTGCAAGCTATGTGGAGACGTATGTAATCTATGTAGCAAGTTATGTAATATTTCATCGGTATGCCCTTGGTAGAACCACGCAAACTTCTAACCCACCTTTTGGATGATTAAATATGCGAATATCACCACCATGTGCCTGAATGATATTACGCGCGATACCCAAACCTAAACCGTGCCCTTCTTGATCATCATGTAACCTGACATAGGGTGTGAAAATTGATGATAGCGCAGACTCTGCAATGCCCGGACCTTGATCTTTAATCACGATGACTAACGATTGTGCGGAATCTTTAACATAGATATCGACTTTTTCACCATACTTAACAGCGTTGTCAATGAGGTTCGATAAACTCCGTTTTAAGGCGTGTGGTTTTCCTCTGAAATTAGTGTGCGTATTAATATGTAAAGTCACCACGTCTTGCTGAGTACCGACTATTTGTAATAATAATTTTTGAATATCAATGTCGGCTATATTCTCGTGAATATCAGTGTCTTTGACTGTTTGTAAAGCCGCTTTCACTAACATTTCTAAGTCTTCTAAGTCGACATTGAAGGCATCTGTTTGTTTTTCATCATCTAATAATTCAGCACGAAGTCGAAGGCGAGTAATAGGCGTTTTTAAATCGTGAGACACTGATCGAAACAGTACCTCTCTGTCTTTAATATAACTTTGTAGCTTTTGTTGCATGTGGTTAAAAGCACGCGTAGCAGCAATAATTTCCGTGGCCCCTTTCTCTTGTAAAGGCGGTTTAGTGAAATCAATACTGAATTCACCAACAGCCGAGGCTAAGTTTTTTAATGGCTTGGTTTGCCAATGAAATGCGATGTAAATCAATACCAATAAAATCAAGGTAGTAAAGGTGATAGATACAAATTGTTGCGCAGAAATAACCGGTAAATCATCTAACAGGTATGGTGGAGGTAATACCGCTGCTAAATATAACCATTCGTCTTGTGCCAGTTCCATTTGTAACACCAAAATAGGGGAACTAACTGACGGTATAATTAAGTTATAAGCCCCCCACGATGGTGGCAAATCTTTAAGTAAAATATTGTTATTAATGACATGTAAATCATCAGGACTTGAAAACTCTAACAACAGTGTTCTGTGTTGCCCTAGTTTTTTATAAACAATGCTTTTTATATTAGTGAGTACTTGTTGCTTTAATTCACTGTCATTAATAGGGTTAATATCGACTCTTTGCTTGTTAAGTGACACAAAGAATCGTGAGCCGCCTAAGTCTCGTAATTGCTCAAGCACTAAATGACGATAGGTATTAGGCAGTTTTTGAAAGAATGAAATGGTACTGACAGCGCTATTACCAAGGTTTTCAGCATTGGTTAATACAACATTTTTCTCACTGTCTGCAATCTGTGTCACCCAAAAAATACTGGTGAGGCTTTGTGCAACAACGACTGACACAATGGTCAGTAATAGCATACGAGAGATTAATGAACCAAATAGCTTTCTAATATATGCCATACACGCCTGATATTTTCACATTGAAATAGATGATTAAAAACTAAAGTACTTATTGGGCTAAATGCTGTACTTCAGCAATAAAGGTATAACCTGCGCCACGGACTGTTTTAATAATTTGAGGGAATTTAGCATTATCCCCTAAGCTTTGGCGTAAACGACTTAGGTGCACGTCTATTCCGCGTTCGTTAGCAAATGCATCACGACCGTGCAGTGCTTGGCATATTTGGTCTCTCGAAATAGCGGTATAAGGTTTGTTTAAAAATAACATTAATAATTGGTAGTCTGCGCCCGTTAAGGATAACGTTTCACCAGATTCAGTTTCTAAGTTATGTTGCTGCGTATCTAGCTTCCACTGAGCAAATTTAATATAACGTAGTTTAGCGGGCGTCGATTCATCTTTAATGAAGCTGCTTCTGCGTAATAACGCTTTGATACGCGCTAACAATTCACGCGGGCTAAAAGGTTTAGCAATATAATCATCTGCACCAATCTCAAGACCTAATACTTTGTCTACTTCATCTGAGTTAGCCGTTAGCATAATAATCGGGACATTTGATGTTTGGCGAATACGTTGGCATAAAGTAAAGCCATCGTCACCGGGCATCATTACATCTAAAATAATTAAATCGGGTTGGTTATCTTTCAATTTCAACGTCATCTCAATACCATCTTCGGCAGATATTATTGAAAACCCTGCTTTTGCTAAATATTCAGATAATAATTCACGTATCGATTTATCATCATCAACGACTAATATTTGCTTTGTATTGTCCACACTGACTCGCTTATCACTTGAAAGTTAACCATTTAACCTTTTTGATTTATGGCGCTTATTTTAAAGCAAATAAGTTATAGCGGACATTATTCGTTATAGTTTTATGTTGAAGTATCGAGTCAGCGCGCAAAATCATGACAAAATGACCATGATTAAACAACAACCTCTCAGATTAATATTCAAACAATTAAACCAATAAAAATATAAATATCAGTTAGTTACTACCTACATTTAGTTTAATTTAAATAAAGATGTTTTTTAAGCTTGCACTGACTAATAACGATGATAAAATGCGCGCGTTTTTCCAATTCAACTATTTTATTATAACGACTTATTATTACGGAGGCTTATTACAATGCAACACACTTACATTGATTCATCTAAACCTCTCAAGCGTTATTTTACTCCCCAAGATCAGTATTTAATACAGTGTCGAGAACGTGCGGTAGAACCTTGAATTAACCAATTCATCTAGCCCTAGTTCACTAACGATTACTTGTAATTACAATTATTGCTACCCTTATTTATCGATCCTATTTATATTTTATAAATAGGATGATTTACTTTATTTATTCCAATTTAGCGGAGCGTAAAATGCCAAACGTCCTAAATTTAGCACCAGAATGTCACGCAGAAAACTATTCAGAAGTACCTGTTATTACTTCACCTTATGATTTAACACCTGATGAAGTGTTACTCAGCCAAGAGCATTATGAATCTGAAGTGCGTTCGTACCCTCGTCGCTTACCGATTGCTATCAAAAGCGGTCGTGGTGCTATCATTGAAGATACAAAAGGACAGGTTTACCTTGATTGTCTAGCTTGTGCTGGTGCTTTACCGTTGGGTTATAACCACAGTGAGATTAACCAAGTATTAATTAACCAAATTAATACAGGTGTTCCTTACCAAACGTTAGATTTAACAACGCCAAGCAAAGACGCATTCATTAAAGCAGTGATGCAGTTTTTACCGGCTAACTTTGCTAAAACAGCACGTATTCAGTTTTGTGGCCCATCGGGCGCAGACGCAGTAGAAGCATCGATTAAATTAGCAAAACTATACACTAAACGTAATACCATGATGTCTTTTCAAGGCGCTTACCACGGTATGACTAATGGTGCATTAGCCTTGACAGGTAACTTGGGTTCTAAGAGCCGCCGTACTGGTTTGATGTCTGATGTGCACTTTATGCCTTTCCCTTATGATTTTCGTTGTAAATTCGGTTTAGGTGGCGAAGAAGGCGCTAAGCAAAGCATTCGTTATATCGAATCTGTGTTATGTGATGATGAATCAGGTATTACGAAACCTGCTGCTATTATTGTTGAACCAATCCAAGGTGAAGGTGGTGTAATACCTGCGCCGAAAAAATGGCTACAAGAACTACGTCGCATCACGACTGAACACGGTATTTTGTTAATATTTGACGAAGTACAATGTGGCATTGGCCGTAGTGGCGATCACTTTGCATTTGAAGAATCAGGCATTGAACCAGATATTCTTATTTTATCTAAAGCGATTGGTGGCGGTATGCCGATGTCAGTTATTTTATACAATGATAAATTTGATTGTTGGAATGCAGGTGAACACACGGGTACATTCCGTGGTAACCAATTAGCAATGGCAAGTGGTGCAAAAACATTAGAAATTATTCAACGTGATAACTTAGCAAAAAATGCCGCTGAACGCGGTGAGCAATTACGTGAAGCATTACGCCAAATTCAAACGGATTTCCCTCAAATTGGTGATGTACGTGGCCGTGGTTTAATGAACGGGATTGAAATTGTTAAACCAGGTGAGTTTAATTCACTAGGTCAAGCTGAAGCCGATCCTCAATTAGCGATTAAAATTCAACGTGCTGCGCTAGAGTTAGGTTTGATTATTGAAAAAGGTGGACGTCAAGGCGCTGTATTACGCTTCTTACCACCATTAATCATCAGTGAAGTACAAATCAACTTTGTTGCTGAAACAATGGCAAAAGCGATTGCAATTGCAATTGCGGTGGATGCTAAATAATGACTCAAGGTAATAAGTGGTCACATTATTTTGCTCAGCTTGGTGAAAACCAAGCTTTTGAGCAAGCAACGGCACAAACACAACAAGCTATTAATAGTTTATTTAAAAATGCGGATAAACCCTACTCTGGGCTTGAGCCAGCTTTATTGAAACAACAAATTAATGCGGTGGATTTTTCACAACCAGCTTCGTTACAAGACGTCATTGAAAGTACTAATGAGCTGATCGCTAAAAACTCATTATTAGTACAGCATCCACATACTATTGCTCATTTACATACACCGCCACTCATTGCGTCGATTGTTGCAGAACATTTTATTGCTGCCTTAAATCAATCGATGGACTCGTGGGATCAAGCTCCTGCTGCGACTTATGTAGAACAGCAAATGGTCGATTGGTTATGCAAAACCTATCAACTAGGTGAGCACTCTGACGGTGTATTCACCAGTGGCGGTACGCAAAGTAATTTAATGGGCTTATTGTTAGCGCGTGATTGGTTTGCAGCGAATCGTTCTCAACATGATGTGCAACAAGATGGTTTACCTGAGTATGCACACAAGATGCGTATTATTTGTTCTGATAAAAGTCATTTTACGGTACAAAAATCAGCGTCCTTAATGGGTTTAGGCGAGCGTAGTGTTGTTTTAGTTAACACCAATGTACAAGGACAAATTGATGTCCAAGCATTACAACTCACTATCGATGCTTTGAAAGCGCAGGATTTATTACCTTTTGTCGTTGTCGGTATGGCTGGTACAACTGACCATGGTGCCATTGATGATTTAACAGCTGTTGTCGATATTGCGCGAGCAGCGGGTTGTTGGTCGCATATTGATGGGGCTTACGGTGCTGCATTACAATTAAGTGAGCAACATAAGTCTCGCCTTAAAGGTATTGAGTTAGCTGACTCAGTAAGTGTTGATTTCCACAAGCTGTTCTATCAAACAATTAGTTGTGGCGCCCTACTGATCAAAAATAAAGCTAATTTTAATACCTTACTACACCATGCAGATTACCTGAATCGTGAAGGTGATGAATTACCTAATTTAGTCGATAAAAGCATTGCAACCACAAAACGCTTTGATGCTTTAAAAATGTTTATGACACTCAAAGCAGTAGGCGAAAAGCAATTAGGTGAGTTTTACGATTACCTTTTATTACTGACGCAAGAAGTGGCGAGCAAATTTGAACAGAACAAACACTTTGAATTATGCTGTACGCCATTATTATCGACGGTATTGTTCCGCTTATCACCTTTATTACAAGGCGATTTAAGTGAGGCTGAATTTAATAAATTGCATCAAACATTACGTTTAACCATGCTAACCACTGGTGAAGCGGTTATTGCGGAAACGAAAGTAGATGGTCAATTAGTCCTTAAATTTACCTTATTAAACCCTTGTTTACACATCAGTGATTTTGATTCACTGATCGCCAAAATTGAAGAGACAGCACTACAACTATTAAATTAGTCAATACAACACGTTTATTACATTGAGATTACTGACACTGCCTAGTGTATTAGGCAGTAGTTAAGTAAAAAATAATATTAAGAATTAAAGAATAGGAATTGATAATGTCTGTACTACAAATTGGCGCCGGTGGCGTGGGATGGGTGATCGCACATAAATGTGCTCAAAATAATGATGTGTTTGGTGATATAACTATCGCTTCTCGTACGCTTTCTAAATGTGAAAAAATTATTACGTCAATCAAAGGTCGTAATAACCTTAAAGACACCACTAAAAATATCACAGCGCAAGTCATCAATGCCGATGATGTTGACGCGTTAGTTGCTTTGATTAAACAAGTACAACCTGACTTAGTCATTAATGCGGGTCCTCCTTGGGTGAACGTAGCGATTATGGAAGCGTGTGTACAAACTAAAACCGCTTACCTAGATACCTCTGTTGCCACGGATCTTTGTAGTCCAGGCCAACAAGTACCAGAAGCGTACGATCCACAATGGGCTTTTGCAGACCGCTTTAAAGAAGCAGGCATCACGGGTATTTTAGGCGCTGGTTTTGATCCAGGTGTCGTCAGTGTATTTGCGACTTACGCTCATAAACACTTATTCGATGAGATCGATAGTATCGATGTGATGGATGTGAATGCCGGCGATCACGGACAAAAGTTTGCCACTAATTTTGACCCTGAAACCAATATGTTAGAAATTCAAGGCGACTCTTTCTATTACGAAAATGGCGAATGGAACCAAGTACCTTGTCATAGCCGTATGATGGAATTTGATTTCCCTGTTGTTGGTAAACAAAAAGTATATTCAATGGCGCACGATGAAGTACGCTCTATGGCTGAGTTTATTCCTGCTAAACGTATTGAATTTTGGATGGGTTTTTCAGACAGTTACTTAAACTTCTTTAACGTAATGCGCACTATAGGCTTGTTAGATACAAAACCAGTGACCACTTGTGATGGTATTACCGTTGAGCCGCTTAAAGTATTAAAAGCTATTTTACCTGACCCGACGTCACTAGCACCTGGTTATACGGGTAAAACCTGTATTGGTACTTGGTTACGTGGTAAAAAAGATGGCGTTGCTAAAAGTATCTTTATCTACAATATTTGTGACCATAAAGAATCATACAATGAAGTAGAACATCAAGCGATTTCTTACACAACAGGTGTACCAGCGATTACCGCCGCGTTACTTTATTTCCAAGGGAAATGGAGCGATAAAGGCTTATATAACGTTGAACAACTGAACCCAGACCATTTCTTAGCATTAATGCCTAAAATTGGCCTTAGCTGGGAAATATTAGAATTAACGGCATAAATAAAATAGACATAAATAGTATTAATTCTGTCTAGAATATAAAAAATCCTGAATATGAATTCAGGATTTTTTAATTATTACATTAAGAATTAAAATGCGCCTGTAAATAAAGGGTCTCTATTAATTCAATACTAAAGTTAGAATATCATTTTTTAACTTTACGTGTCGCGGCAAACCCCATTAAGCTTAATACAAACAACATAACACCAGCAGGAGCTGGTACACTTACGGCAAGATCTCGAGAAACTTGCAAAGTATAATCATCCCCTGAAATCGGTGCACTGCCATTAAAACCACTATCGGTTGCACTTGTAGGGTATCGAGCAACACCAATCACATAAAGGCCTGAAGAGCTTGATTCCCAAGAGAATTTAGGATCATATGAATGTACTGAACCAATATCTACTATACTACAAAATGATACTCCATTTTCTACACAACTATCATCTTGATCAGCAAGTAAAGCTGAAGTAGTATCACTGATTGACCACAAACCAATTTCAGCATCTAAATTTGGCATACCATAGTCAATATCAAAAATATAATTTTGGTTTGCTAATGCGGTAAATGAATAATAATCATATGTTCCATCGCCGTCTAAAGAAACTATTGAACTCCATTCCCAATCAAGCTCATTCGCATTATAAATATCATCATTTACACCGCTACTGAATGTTCCATCTATATTTTGAGCAGTAAATAATACCATTCCGCCTAATTAGCTGATCAGATTCATCCAATCCCTAGTGCACATTTTTATTACTCTTTGACTATCACTTACAAAGTCATTCCATGCATCACAAACAGCATCCACAATTGATTCATAGCCATTAAAACAACGATTAGCTAAATGATGTTGACGCAACCAGCTCCATACTTGTTCTATCGGGTTTAATTCTGGCGAGTACGG
>NZ_CANLFB010000002.1 GCF_947489755.1 uncultured Psychromonas sp. | reverse complement strand
ACTTGCATGTGTTAAGCCTGCCGCCAGCGTTCAATCTGAGCCATGATCAAACTCTTCAATTTAAAGTTTAATTTGCAACCTAAGTTGCGACTCAATATTACTGACTAAAACTATTGTTGCTTATAAATAAACAACGATTGTTATTCTGAATTAATGAATTAATTCGTGTGTCACTATTATTGATGTTGCCTTTACAAGAAAGGACTTTGATTTTTTTGAAATCACATCAACAACAAGTGCTCACACAGATTGTTTGATTAAATTGTTAAAGAGCGTGCCTTTAGGCTAGGCGGCGTATATTACGCGCCTTTCGAACAATGTCAACGTCTTAATTTAACTTAATTTCGAAGCGAACTACGAAGCGTTAATACGTTAAAAACTATTCTCAGTTTTGGTTAGTGGCTTGCGCCTCCGTCCTTGTCTGTGCGGCGTATTATAGGGATAGCGAAACTATTCGCAAGCGTTTTATGATGATTATTTACAATTAATTTTTATACTTACTTTGGCCACAAGTTACACACAAAAATGACCAAGTTATCCACAGAGTTATTAGATGGCTTTAGCAATTGCAGCAAGATCATCAAATATAGCCGTTGCTAATGATTCGCCCTGTTCAGTGATCTCTTTACCTGAACGTACTAAATAGTTAGTTTTAATCCCTGCAGCGATACCTGCTTGTAAGTCAGACGTTTTATCGCCCACCAAAATTGATGCATCTATATCTATATTGAGATCTTCAATGGCATTCATTAACATCCCAGGTTTTGGCTTACGGCATTCACAGTCAATTTTAAATTCACCTTGGCCTTCTTCACTATGATGAGGACAATAGTAAATACCATCTAAATCGACACCGCGATCAGACATAGACCAATCCATCCATTCAGTTAATGTATTAAATTGCGCTTCAGTGAATAAACCACGTGCAATTCCTGATTGGTTGGTGATAACAACTAGTAGGTAACCTTTTTTCTGAAGTTCAATACAGGCTTCAATAGTACCTTCAATAAATTCAAAATCATCTCTCTGTGAAACATAACCATTATCTTTGTTAATGACACCATCTCGGTCTAAAAATATTGCGGGTTTTGCATTACTCATTTTACTTCTCTATTTCAGCGTTGTTTAATGATGTTATTATGCCATCCATTATTATCTCCTACTATCAATAAAGAGTACCTACTATGAATAGACTTATTGTTATTATTTTCATCGCCCTTGTTTCTGGTTGTAGTAATTATCAATTTCACTCCAATGTTGATAAGGAAAACTTCGATAATTACTTCAAACCCTCTCACGTAATTGTTTATGATAAAAAACAGTTATTAGATCTCGAATATACTGTTTTAGGTGCAGTCGAAGGAAGTAGTTGTCAGGAAGCTGAAATAGATGTTCCTGCCAGTCAACGCGAAGCACGTACTAAAGCAAGATTCAATGCCGCAGATATGAATGCTAACGGTATTATATTTCACTCTTGTCTCAATATTGAACGAGATGAAACCTGCGTTAGTAATGTGATTTGTTACGGACGTGCATTAGATGTAGAACTACCTGTTGATGAATAATTTTCAGCATCAGGTAATAGCAACGATTCACTCTCCCTATAAAGAGAAGTTTGCAGTACCAAGACAGCCGGGCTTAGTGCCTAGTGCAAAAGCGGAGTTAGAGATATTACCGCCCTATGATGATATTAATGCTTTTAATGGGTTAGATGATTTTAGTCATTTATGGCTAATTTTTGAGTTCCATAAAAACATAACAACCACTGATACTGAAAGTAAGTGGTCTCCTACTGTACGTCCTCCACGCTTAGGAGGTAATAAACGAGTTGGTGTATTTGCCACTCGTAGCCCAAATCGTCCTAATTCAATTGGTTTATCATTAGTAGAGTTTCATGGATTGATTCAACGCGATGGCAAGTTATTCCTTTCATTGAGTAATATAGATTTAGTAGATGGCACACCTATTGTTGATATTAAACCTTATATTCCCTATGCCGACTCTATTCCAGAAGCTAAAGCAGGTTTTGCACAAATATCTCCAGCACTAACATTAGCAGTGAGCTTTAATGACAAAGCTCGCTTACAACTTCACGCGTTATCTGAACAATATCAAGATTTACAACAATTTATTATTGAAGTATTACAACAAGATCCGCGACCTGCTTATAAAAAACTAAAACCAGATACAAAGGTTTATGCAATGCACCTTTCTGACTTTAATATTAAGTGGCAATGCACATTGGACACAATTACTGTTTTATCTATTGAATTGGTTTGATTCTTCCTAGATTCGCATAAACCTAAATTTGCATAGATAAGTGCAATTACTTCGATTCAATAGTCAATTTTTAAAGATCCAAAGCTTAACTTGTAGCGACCTAATGGTAAACGCTGTCATACCATTAAGTCGTTCTTATTTTTATACACTTACTTTAGACTTTGATAAAAGATAACCAATAACACCACCCGCTAAAGCACCAAATAAATGACTTTCATAAGAGATGTTGGGTGAACTCGGTAAGACACCAAACACTAACCCTCCATAAACGACTAAGACTAATACAGAGATAATGATATCTCTAAAATGCCTTTGTCTAAATCCGTAAACAATTAAGTATCCCCACATGGCATAAACGACCCCACTCATCCCAATATGAATACTGCCACCTCTCGCAAATAACCAAACTAAAGTCCCCGTGCTTAATATCGATAATATAAAAACAAGCCAAAAACGTCTTAAACTATGTAATCCAATTAAACTTGAAAAAATAACAAAAGGAAAAAAGTTACTAATCAGATGTGCCCAACCGCCATGTAGAAATGGAGCAAAGAGTATTCCCGATAAATGGCTGGCTTCTCGCGGAGCAATACCAAAACGATTAACGGTAAAAACACTATTAATAAGTAATAAAATGGTACAGCACAACATAATCACTAAACTATGTTTTGCTGGTTTTAGATATCGTTGCATATAGGTTCCTCTTAAAGATTATGTAAAACTAACTAAATTTAGGGCAAAAACACAACATTATTGAGTTAAAACAGTTAACAGTGCTTTAGTCCATAGCCATCGACTGCTAAAATCAGCCAACTTTTATATAAGCAATCGATAGAAAACTATCAACAAGGATCACCATGCGTACTACCAATTATTTATTATCCACTCAAAAAGAAGCACCAAGTGATGCAGTAATTGCCAGCCACCAGCTGATGTTACGCGCAGGTATGATCCGTAAATTAGCATCAGGTCTATACACTTGGTTGCCGACAGGTTTGCGCGTTTTACGTAAAGTAGAAAACATTGTGCGTGAAGAAATGGAACGTGCAGGTGTTGTTGAAATTTTAATGCCCGTCGTACAACCAGCAGATTTATGGCATGAAACAGGTCGTTGGGACAAATTCGGTGGAGAGTTGTTACGTATTAAAGATCGTAACAACCGTGATTTCGTTTTAGGTCCAACGCATGAAGAAGTGGTAACAGAATTAGTACGTAAAGAAGTTAATAGTTACAAACAGCTGCCACTTAACTTATTCCAAATTCAAACTAAATTCCGTGATGAAACTCGTCCTCGTTTTGGTGTGATGCGCGCACGTGAATTCACCATGAAAGACGCTTACTCTTTCCACCTTGAGCAAGAGTGTTTAGAAAAAACATATCAAAATATGTTCAATGCTTACTGCCGTATTTTTGATCGTTTAGGGCTAGAGTATCGTCCAGTGATAGCTGATACAGGTAGTATTGGTGGTAGTGCTTCTCATGAGTTCCATGTTTTAGCATCAAGCGGTGAAGATGCGATTGTATTTTCGGACCAAAGTGATTACGCAGCAAACATTGAAAAAGCAGAAGCGCTTACGCCAACGTTTGAACGCCCAGCAGCAAATGCAGATGTTGCAATCATTGATACACCAGATGTACATACTATTGATGATGTTAGTAACTTACTTAATATTCCTGCTTCACAAGTAGTAAAAACCCTATTAGTACAAGGTGAAGTAAAGAAAGATGAGGCTGTACCTGTTATCGCATTAGTATTACGCGGCGATCACAACTTGAACGAGATTAAAGTTGAGCATATTGAAGGCATTGCAAGTCCATTATGCTTTGCAAGTGCTCAACAGATTATGGATGCTGCAAATTGTGATGCGGGTTCAATCGGTCCTAAAGGCTTAACTATCCGTACTATTGTGGATCGCTCAGCTGAAAAATTAGCTGACTTTGTTTGTGGTGCAAACGAAACAGGTAAACATTTAACTGGCGTTAACTGGGATCGCGATATTAGTGATTATGAAATTGCTGATTTACGTGAAGTTGTTGAAGGTGACCCAAGTCCATGTGGTAAAGGTACACTATCAATAGCACGTGGTATCGAAGTGGGTCATATTTTCCAATTAGGTGATACGTACGCAAAATCAATGAATGCTGCAGTATTAAACCAACAAGGCAAAAACCAAGTAATGACCATGGGTTGTTACGGCATTGGTATTTCACGTATTGTTGCAGCAGCCATTGAACAGAACAATGATGCAAACGGTATTATCTGGAATGATACACTTGCGCCTTTCGCTGTTGTTATCGTGCCGATGAATATGAAAAAATCTCATCGTGTTGCAGATTTAGCAGAGCAATATTACGCCGAGTTAACAGCAGCCGGTATTGAAGTATTATTAGATGATCGTAAAGAACGTCCAGGTATTATGTTTGCAGATGCTGAGCTAATCGGTATTCCACATACCTTAGTCATTGGCGATCGTAGTATTGATAACGGTGTTATTGAATATAAAGATCGTGCTTCTGGTGAGAAAAAAGAAGTTAAAATTGAGGAAGTGGTTGAATTTATTAAAGCGAAATTTGCTTAAATAAGAACATAACCTTTTAATATACACTTATTAAAACCACGCTTTTATTGCGTGGTTTTTTGTCACTACACTTTCTTAAAGCAACGCCGACACATTCCTACTCTTTTTATTAAACTACTTTCATAGTAGATTAGTATCAATATCCTCTTAAACAAAACCTAGTTAACACTTAATCAAAACAGAGTTTATATGGCATACTTTTTAAGAGTTTTATTATTACCTTTTCTTTTTACTTTATTACCTATCGTAGGTCAGGCTGATACCCCAATGCTAGAGAGCACACTAAACAGTAAATTAGATAACAGCTTAGATAATAAGTATCAACTCAATACAGAAGCGAGCCTTGATAGTCATTTCTCTCCTGTTATTAATGCTTTTTGGGATAAACATGCTCAAATTAAAACATTCAAAAGTGAAGTGGGCGGCACCATTAATACCGTTCACATTAAAACAGGCAGTGCTAGTGCTATTGTCATTAGTCAAGGTCGCAATGAATCTGTATTAAAATATAAAGAATTAGCTTTTGATTTAAGTCACCAAGGATATGACGTTTTTTTAATTGATCATCGTGGTCAGGGATTTTCAAGTCGCTTAGGTGGTGATGCACATCGTGGTCATGTTCAAAATTTTAATGATTATATTACCGACCTAACTACCTTTGTAAATTCATTACAGTTAGAACGACATTACCAGTCTCGTTTTATATTGGCTCATTCAATGGGCAGTGCGATAGGCGCTTTATATTTAGAAGAACAACCACACCCTTTCTCTGCAGCTGTTTTATTGAGCCCTATGTTTTCTATTAATCTCGGGGCTCTGCCTGTTTTTGTTGCAAAGGTAATTACTTATATCAGTAACCTAATCTGTCGTTGGTTTAGTGATATAGCTTGTTATGCACCAGGAGTAGGCCCTTATAAACAAACTCCTTTTGAGCACAATGTATTAACCAGTAGTTCTAAACGCTTCCTATCTAGTTCAAATACATTCAATGAAACACCTGAAACTCAATTGGGTGGACCGACAATGCGCTGGATAAATGAAAGTTTATTTGCAACAGAAAAAGCGATTCAAAATGCCTCGAATATTGATATCCCTATTATGGTTATTAAGGGTGGCGCAGACACGGTTGTAACAGAACAAGGCCAAGATGCATTTTTTGCCAATACAAAACATTGCAAGGGTAATAAGTTGATACGTATAGAAGGTGCTCGACATGAACTACTGTTAGAGCAAGACCAATACAGAATACCAGCAATAAACGAAGTACTCGATTTCTTTCAACAATCTCAACAAGGTAAACTGTCATGTATAAAATAGCCATCTCAGATCTTGATGGAACCTTACTTGGACCAGACCATAAAGTGTCAAGTAAAACTACAGAAAGTATTCAGCAATGGAGAAACAGTGGTAGAAAGTTTGTTATCGCCACTGGACGCCATTACATAGAGGCCAAAAAAATTCAAGATGAGTTAGGTGCACCAATTCCTCTGATCACTTCAAATGGGGCGCGTATACATGATCAACACGGCCATATTATTTTAAAGCAGAACTTACCTACTGATATCGCAACGGCTATCTGTGAAAGTAGTTTCGATCCATCGGTACAAATAAACTTATTTACAGATCAAGCATGGTTCGCTAACTTTTCAATACAAGCGTTAACAGGCATGAGCATTGATACAGACTTTCATTGCCAAGCAACTGACTTAAAAGTAATCGACAAATCAAACACTATTAAAATATTTTTTTGGGGAGATAGAGAAAAGTTAGATGTGATTTATAAAACATTACACGCACAGTTTGCAGATAGGATTAACCTGACTTTCTCATTAGATAAATGCTTAGAGGTCATGGAAGCGAATACCAATAAAGGTGCAGCGGTAAATGCCGTTCTGAAGACAATGAATTTAACCACCCAACAAGCAATTGCTTTTGGTGATGGAATGAATGACGTTGAAATGTTAAAAATGGTTGGTAAACCTATATTAATGGCTAACTCACAACAAGATCTTTTAAATGCACTGCCTGATGCCGAAATTACTCAATCATCCAAAGAGCATGGTGTTGCGATTAAGATGGATGCGATTTTAAGCGTTGCTTTAAATTAAATAATTAAGCGCGAATAGTAGAGCATATAAACCTTTAAATACCTAAACGTTTCAATCTAAAATATTAAAGCCCCATTCCGTATCAATAACAGAATGGGGCTTTTCACTAAGCTGCGTACGTAAGCTATAAAACTAATCAGTTATTATTGCTCATCACGCTGAAAAACTAAATCAGTTGCTGTTGAAGCGGCTTCAACAAAGTAATAACCATCAACACTGAAACCTTTTAATTGTTCAATATCAGTTATTTCATTTTCCATAATATAGCGTGTCATTAAACCACGTGCTTTTTTCGCATAGAAGCTAATAACTTTGTACTGTCCATTTTTTTGATCTTTAAAAATAGGCGTTATCACTGTCGCTTTTAACGCTTTAGTTTTAACCGCTTTAAAGTACTCATTAGACGCTAAGTTAACTAAATAGGCAGAATCTTGAGCGGCTAGCTGTTTGTTTAATTGCTCAGTGATTAAATCACCCCAGAATTGATAAAGGTTAGTACCACGTTCATTATCTAAACGAGTGCCCATTTCAAGTCTGTATGCGAGCATTAAATCTAAAGGACGTAATAAACCATATAAACCAGATAGAATGCGTAAATTCTGTTGTGAATATTGCAATGCCGTTTCATTTAACGTTTCAGCATCTAAACCAGTATAAACATCACCTTTAAAGGCGAACAAACATTGTTTAGCATCTTTAGTTAATGAAAAAGGTGTTTTCCATTCTGCAAAACGCGCGACATTTAAGCCTGCAATTTTATCGCTGACTTTCATTAATGAAGCAATATCTTGCATTGATAATTCTTGACAACGATTTATTAATAACTGACTTTGCTTTAATAAATTTGCTTCTGTAAATTCAGAAGTCGTCGCCGGTGTTTCAAAATCTAATGTTTTTGCCGGAGAGATAACAACTATCATATTTTTTCCTAATCTATCAATATCAGTTAATGGTTAAATGACTTAAAGTGTTGGGTGTTGATTCAGTGCCCATTTCCAATTTAATCATTAAACGTAAATCATTTTCTGAATCCGCATGCGCTAATGCTTCAACATAACTTATTCTACCATCTGAATATAATTTAAATAGAGCTTGGTCAAAGGTTTGCATTCCGTGCTCTGTTGATGAGGTCATGATTTCTTTGAGATCATATAATTCACCTTTACGAATTGCATTGGCAACCGTCGGCGTATTAAACAAAATTTCAAAAGCCGCTCTGCTTCCTTTCCCGTCTGGTGTAGGAATTAATTGTTGAGCCACAATCGCTTTTAAATTAACAGACAAATCATACAAGAATTGACGATGAACTTCTTTAGGCACTAAATGTAAAATACGGTCTAACGCTTGGTTTGCATTATTTGCATGTAAAGTTGCCATACAAAGATGCCCTGTTCCAGCAAAGTTTAATGCAAACTCCATTGTTTCACGGGTTCTAATCTCACCTTGAACAATGACATCAGGTGCTTGTCGTAATGAATTACGTAATGCTTCCTCAAAAGAATCTGTATCTAACCCTACTTCTCTTTGCGTAATAACAGAACGAGCATGTTCATGTATAAATTCAATCGGATCTTCAACAGTAAAAATATGCCCCGATGCATGTGTATTACGGTAGCCAATCATTGCTGCTTGTGTGCTTGACTTACCTGCCCCTGTCGCTCCAACAAATAAGATTAAGCCACGTTTAGCCATGCAGGCATCTTTTAATTGTTCAGGTAATAGTAAGTCATTAAAAGTAGGAATTTTTTCTTGGATCCGACGCACCACAATACCAGGGGAGTCTTTTTGCATAAAAGCACTAATACGAAAACGCCCGATACTTGGAATATGCAGAGCAAAGTTAGCTTCTTTTTTACGTTTAAATTCAATGAAGCTATCTTCATCCAATGCGCTTTCTAATAAATCATAAATATCATCGGCCATAAGGTCATCTTCTGATAACGACTCTAACCGACCATTTAATTTAATCGTTGGTGGAAGACCAACAGAAATATATAAGTCAGATCCTTTTGATTTATCTAAGTAACCTAATAATTTCTCTAACATAACAACCTCTTAAAATGTTTTAGGATCCATCGCTTTTGATGCTGCATCTTCATAAGATGCAACTCCTTGAGCAACTAAATCACGAAGACATTGATCAAGTGTTTGCATGCCATGTATTTTACCCGTTTGAATAACCGAGTACATTTGTGCGACTTTATCTTCTCGGATTAAGTTACGAATAGCTGGAACACCAATCATAATTTCATGTGCAGCTACTCGTCCCCCTCCATTTTTCTTCAGTAATGTTTGTGAAATAACGGCACGGAGCGACTCAGATAACATTGAACGTACCATTGCTTTTTCTGCAGCAGGAAATACATCAACAATACGACTAATGGTTTTAGCAGCCGAAGTTGTGTGTAAGGTACCAAAGACTAAGTGACCTGTTTCAGCGGCGGTTAATGCCAAACGAATTGTTTCAAGATCACGCATCTCACCAATGAGAATAACATCGGGATCTTCACGCAATGCACTACGTAGTGCCATATCAAAACTTAACGTATCTTTATGAATTTCACGTTGGTTAATTAATGATTTTTTAGTGGAGTGAACAAACTCGATAGGATCTTCAATGGTTAGGATATGTTCATTTCGAGTCTCATTAATGTAGTCAACCATTGCCGCAAGTGTCGTCGATTTACCCGAACCGGTTGGGCCTGTCACTAATACTAAACCACGAGGATAATCTGAAATATCTTTAAAGATAGCAGGTGCGTTAATGTCATCTAATGTTAATACTTCACTAGGGATGGTACGAAATACAGCCGCTGCACCACGATTTTGATTAAAGGCATTAACACGAAAACGTGCTAGTTCTTTAATTTCAAAAGAAAAATCGGTTTCAAGCTGCTCTTCAAAATCCTTACGCTGCTTATCATTCATGATGTCAT
This sequence comes from uncultured Psychromonas sp., assembly GCF_947489755.1. GTDB lineage: Bacteria > Pseudomonadota > Gammaproteobacteria > Enterobacterales > Psychromonadaceae > Psychromonas. The sequence goes on along the minus strand of NZ_CANLFB010000002.1, from coordinate 226,710 downwards.
ATATTAAACTATGTACTTCTTTATGCTCTAATGCAGGCATATTTATTTTACGTACTTCACCATCTACACGAATCATTGGAGGAACACCTGCAGAAAGGTGTAGATCTGATGCTTTATGCTTTACACTAAAGGCTAATAATTCCGTTATATCCATAATTTAAAATCCTAATAATATGACTAATATACCTAACAATATCGTAGCTGTTGAACAAAAAATAGCTCAAGCTAGTATCAATGCACAACGCCAAGACGCTGTGCGGTTATTAGCAGTCAGTAAAACCAAACCGGTTTCATTAATTAAACAAGCATTTGCACAAGGTTTATCTCACTTTGGAGAAAATTATGTGCAAGAAAGTATAGAAAAAATCCAACAAATCAAAACAGATAGTGATTTTGATAGACCAATTCATTGGTATTTTATCGGTCCACTACAATCCAACAAGACTCGCCCAGTGGCGGAAAACTTTGATTGGGTACAAAGTGTAGACCGTTTAAAGATAGCACAAAGATTAAATGAACAACGTCCAGAAAGCCTGCCAGTTCTCAATATTTGCTTACAAGTTAATATTAGCGGAGAAGAAAGCAAATCGGGTACTACTTTATCACAAGTAATTGAATTAGCATCACAAGTGCAAGATCTTCCACGGTTAAAACTTCGTGGTATTATGGCCATCCCACAAAAGAGCGATGACCCAGAAGTTGTCGAGCAACAATTTTTAGCATTACATAAAATATATCAAACATTACAACAGCAGTATCCCGATATTGATACCTTATCCATGGGTATGAGCGGTGACTTAGAAAGTGCAATTAAATGCGGCAGTACGATGGTTCGTATTGGTACTGATATTTTTGGTTCAAGATAAAAATTAATAGTAAGGAATAATAAAATGCAACATAAAAACATTACCTTCATTGGTGCAGGCAACATGGCAGGTAGCATCATTAATGGTTTAGTTAAGAGCGGCTACCCAGCAAAACAAATATGTGCTTCTGCGCCAAGCCTCACTAATACACAAAAACTAGCTGACGATCTTTCTATTTTAAACAGCCAAGATAATAATCAATCTGCGCAATGGGCTGATGTTGTTGTATTAGGTGTCAAACCACAAATGATGGCAGCTGTTTGTCAGACTTTAGTCGATGCAGGTGTTGATTTTGCTAATAAATTAGTTATCTCGATTGCTGCGGGTGTTTCTGTGGCACGACTACAATCAATATTAGGTGAGAATACGGCGGTGATCCGCACCATGCCAAATACCCCCTCATTACTGCAAAAAGGCATGACAGGCTTATTCGCCTCACAACAAGTGTCAAAAGAAGATAAAGCATTTTCTGGTGAATTAATGGCTGCTGTCGGTGAGATAGTTTGGGTAGAAGAAGAAACTCAAATTAATGGCGTGATTGCAGCAGCGGGTTCAGCCCCTGCTTATTTCTTCTTATTCATGGAAGCAATGCAAACTAAAGCAATGGAAATGGGCTTTAGTGAAGAAGATGCACGCTTACTAGTGCAACAAGCCGCGATTGGTAGTGCTGAAATGGTAAAACAAAATCCACAATTGGATTTAGCAACACTGCGTAATAACGTCATTTCAAAAGGTGGCACAACGGCAGAAGCGGTGCGTACTTTTAACGAATTAGATTTGCCAGAAATTGTAGGGAAAGCAATGCAAGCAGCATCAGACCGTGGCGCTGAAATGGAAAAATTGTTTTAATAGCTGTATTTAATGATTCTATATTTAATAGTTCTGACTTTTAAAGTCAATAGTGTGAAAACTTGAGTTTAATGGCATCGTATTAAAAGTGCGGAACTTGATAAATCAAAATATTTAATAGTTGTATAAAAAGGTAGTAAATAAATGAATGCTGTTAATTTTTTAATCGATACTGTGTTTGACCTGTATTTGATGATTGTATTGTTACGAGTTTGGTTACAATTAGCTCGAGCGGATTTTTATAATCCGTTTAGCCAATTTATTGTAAAAGCAACTCAACCTATTGTCGCGCCATTACGTCGTTTCATACCAGGTTATGGTGGTTTAGATATTGCGACTATATTGTTTGCGTTTGTTGTCGCGGCAGGAAAGATATTAGTTTTGAGTGCCATATTAAATTACTCAATTGACCCGATGATTATATTAATCTCAGCGTTGTTTATTTTGATCACAGCAGTGTTCAAACTATTATTCTGGGTATTAGTGATACGCGCAATCTTAAGCTGGGTAAGTAAAGGTCAAAACCCAATTGAAGCTGTAATGATTCAATTAACTGAACCATTATTAAGCCCTGTTCGTCGCATTATTCCTTCAATGGGTGGTTTAGACTTATCAATGCTTGTTGTATTACTGGGACTTCAGTTTGTAGAAAAACTAGTGACTGACTTACTTGCACAGTTATTAGGCTAAATGACAATTAATGTCAAAAGCAATAATAGTCAAAGTATTAACAATCAAATAATTGTAATGAGCACATTTAAATGAGCGACTATTATTCATATCAAGGCGAAGATTTATTGCTTCGCCTTTATCTACAACCTAAAGCGAGCCGAGATCAGTTTGTTGGCCAGCATGGTGAAGAGTTGAAAATAGCGATTACTGCACCACCTGTTGATGGTAAAGCTAATGCACATTTAGTGAAGTTCTTAAGTAAACAATTTAACGTAGCAAAAAGTGCAATTACTGTAGAAAAAGGCTTACAAAGTCGACATAAATTAGTTCGAATTAAACAACCTAAAAACCTACCTTCACTTTTTTCGCAATAAGGGATTATATGTTTCGCTCAATGATGATATTTAAAACGTTATTTTTAAGTCTACTGCTATTAAACAGTTCAATGGTAACAGCTGAGCAGTTTAAAAAGTTTGCAAACCTTGAAGTCCATTATATGGCTATTCCAAGTACCTTTATTCAGCCAGAAACGGCAACACAATACAAAATAACACGAAGCAAAAATAATGGGTTATTAAATATTTCGATACTTGATACGAGACAAAATAACCAAGCGGTTGCTGCCACGTTGAAAGGCACAGGCAAAAACCTAATTGGTCAAACTCATCAATTAACATTCACACAAATAAAAGAAGGTAAGGCCATTTATTATATTGCTGAATACCCTTTTACTAATGAAGAAATTGTTAACTTTGATATTAATATCAAAACAGAAAAAAAATCGAATACGCTTAAATTTCAACATAAATTCTATGTTGATTAAGGAAATATAATGAAACAAAAATGGGTACTTGCCACCGGCAATCAAGGCAAAGTAAAAGAGATGAGCGAATTATTAAATAGCTTTTCTATTGAAGTTTTACCACAAAGCCAATTTAACGTCCCAGACGTCCCTGAAACAGGTACTACTTTTGTAGAAAATGCGATTATCAAAGCTCGTCATGCAGCCAAACTAACAGGCTTACCCGCTATTGCAGATGACTCAGGATTAGAGGTTGATTTCCTAAATGGGCAACCGGGTATTTACTCTGCTCGTTATGCAGGAGAAACAGCAACTGACCAAGACAATATTGATAAGTTACTTAATAAACTTGAAGGCATTAACCCTGAACAACGTAAAGCACGTTTTCAATGTGTTTTAGTGTATTTACGTCATGCATTAGATCCTACTCCGATTATATGCCAAGGGTCTTGGGAAGGCAGTATTACTGAAAGTGTTGTTGGTAAGAATGGATTTGGTTATGACCCTGTATTTTGGGTTGAAAGCGAGCAATCGACTTCAGCACAATTAGAAAAACAGCGTAAAAGTGAATTAAGTCATCGCGGTAAAGCATTAACGCAATTAGTTAATTTATTAAAAGAACAGTTATCAGCTTAGCGCCACAGCTCTTTTCTTTACACTTTGCAGTTTAAAATATTAATTGCATTACATTTTGAAGCGACCATTTAGGTCGCTTTTTAGATTGGATAAATCATGTTACAGCTACCCCCTCTCAGTTTATATATTCATATTCCATGGTGCATTGAAAAATGTCCTTACTGCGACTTTAACTCTCACAAATTACGTGGCGAGATCCCAGAGAAAGAATATTTAACCGCGCTTATTGACGACCTGAGACAAGACCTAAGTTTTGTTCAAGGACGTGATTTGTTCAGTATTTTTATTGGAGGAGGTACACCTAGCTTAATATCTGCTGAGGGTATTAAATGGTTACTGGAAAACGTTCAGAACTTAATTCCCTTTAAAGCCGATATTGAAATAACCCTAGAAGCAAATCCAGGAGCGATTGAGAATCAAAAAATTGCTGATTTTAAAGAAGCGGGCGTTAATCGTTTTTCATTTGGCGTACAAAGCTTTCAGCAAGAAAAGCTGACGAAACTAGGCAGAATTCATGGTGTAGAAGAAGCAAAAACTGCCGCTAAACAAGCGCATCATGTTGGCATGAAAACATTCAACCTTGATTTGATGCATGGATTGCCAGACCAAAGTTTAGAAGATGCGATGAGCGACTTAAACACAGCGATTGCCTTAAAGCCGACACACCTTTCATGGTATCAACTGACTATTGAACCGAATACACAATACTTTTCACACCCACCTACATTACCGGATGATGAAACTCTGTGGGCTATTCAACTGGAAGGAGTGAAACTATTAGCGGAGCATGGTTATCAACAATATGAAATTTCTGGTTATAGCCAAGAGAACTGGGAATGCCAGCATAATTTAAATTATTGGCGCTTTGGTGATTATTTAGGGATTGGATGTGGTGCGCACGGAAAAATATCATTACCACTAGAAAATAAAATATTGAGAACGACAAAGATAAAACACCCTAAAGGATACTTAGATCCACAACGCGCTTATATGGATGATTATAATACTGTACAAAAAGAGGATCTTGTCTTTGAGTATATGATGAATCGATTACGTTTAATGGAAGCAATTCCATTCATAGAATTTGAAGACTATACCGGTTTACCACGCAGTGTCTTAGACAAGCAATTAGAAGAAGCGATTAATAAAAACTTAATAACTGTCGCAGAAGACACCTGCCAAGTAACGCCCTTCGGACATCGATACTTAAATGAATTATTAACCATTTTTATGGAGTAATAAACACTCTCTAAGAAGCCTGTTTCTATACTTCCATCAACTTAGCAAACAGATAACCGTTACTATTTCATTACGTTCTAGTAACGGTTTTAATCATTAACGCAATACGTTAAGCGAAACGCGACCGATCATGAGTTTGCATAAAGTCGACCTCAGGACCAACAGGAATAATTCGAGTTGGGTTAATCGTCTCATGTGAACCATAATAATGCGCTTTGATATAATCAATATCAACGGTGCTTGCAATGCCTTCATGTTGGTATAAATCACGAAGATAATTAGACAGAGAAGGATAGTCAGCAATTCGCTTTTTATTGCATTTAAAATGCCCAACATACGCGGCATCAAAACGTATTAAGGTCGTAAATAAACGCCAATCGGCCTCTGTTAACTGATTACCCAACAAATAACGCTGTGTACTTAAACGTAACTCTACTTTATCTAACGCCTCAAATACGGCATGGACCGCACCTTCATAAGCCGCTTGAGTGGTTGCAAAACCTGCACGGTAAACCCCATTATTAATATCTCGGTATATCCAATCGTTTACTTCGTTAATCTCATCTTGAGCATGTTCAGGATAATAATCCCCTTCAGATGCGCCAACATCGTCAAATGCACTATTAAACATACGAATAATATCTGCAGACTCGTTGCTAACGATAGTTTGTTGCTGTTTATCCCATAAAATGGGCACCGTAACCCGCCCTGAATAAGTCGGGTCTGCCAACGTATATAACTGGTGAGCGAATGAAACATCATTAACACTATCAGCAATAACGCCCGCTCCTGGTTTAAACGTCCAGCCTTCATCTGCCATCAATGAGTTTACTACCGAAATATCAATCATTGACTGGAGCCCTTTTAACTCCCTAAAAATTAAAGTGCGGTGAGCCCAAGGGCACGCTAATGAAATATATAAATGATAACGTCCAGCCTCAGCCTTAAAGCCAGCTTTACCCGTAGGTCCTGCTTGGCCATCTGCTGTGATCCAGTTTCTAAATTGTGCTTCACTCCTCACAAACTTACCATTGTTTGATTTGGTGTCGTACCACTGGTTATGCCACTGCCCGTCTACTAATAATCCCATGACTTACTCCTCATTATCTGTTTTTTAATAACACTTCAGCGATCATTTAAATCACTCGATCATTTAAAGCTTCTGACCATTTAAATGACTAATGCACACTGAGTTTTAAATTTCATATACATGCCAATTCATTGGCTTTTTCTTAAATTAACTTAAGCAAATTTACCTTGATTAAAATCGTCAAAAGCCTGCAATAATTGATCTCTTGTATTCATAACAAAAGGGCCATGACGCGCAATAGGTTCATTGAAAGGTTTGCCAGCAATTAATAAAAATCGGCTCCCCTCTACTCCGCTTTGCAAAGAAACTTGCTCTCCGTTAGTTAAAACAGCTAATTTCAGTGCTTCTATAGCAGTGTTGCTTTGTTCACTTTGAACAGTCACTTCACCTTCGATAACATAGATGAATGCATTATGATTTAACGTAATCGATTGTGTTAACACTTGCCCTGCAGATAAATGAACATCCAAATATAAAGGTTCACTATGAACATTTTTTACTGCACCAGTAGTGCCTTGATTCGTTGTCCCTGCAATAACGTTTATTTGACCACCATTGGTTAATTGTTCACACGCCATCGAATCAGGCAAAAACTCTTGATATTGAGGCTCATTCATTTTTGCATGGCTCGGCAGGTTCACCCATAACTGGAAACCTTTTAATAAACCATCTTCTTGCTCTGGCATTTCTGAATGTAAAATACCTTTACCTGCGGTCATCCATTGCACACCACCCGGCTCAATAACACCTTCATTGCCAGCACTGTCTTTATGGCGCATTTTTCCGTTCAATAAATAAGTCACCGTTTCAAATCCTCGATGAGGATGCGTTGGAAAGCCACCAATATAATCTTCTGCTTGGTCACTTTCAAAACAGTCTAATAACAGGAAGGGATCCAACATATCCAGCTGTGAAGAACCAATAATGCGCGTTAACTTAACGCCATCACCATCAGAGGTTTTAACACCAGCAACAATTTTTTTGACACTACGCTCACTCGGTTTTACTGAGCGATGTTGGACGTTATGCATCGTGGCATTTGTTATATGATTCATATTTCACCTCTGTTACTGTTCTTAGTTATGGTTCTTAGTTACTGTTATTAGTTACTGTTATTAGTTATTGATCTCAGGTATTGCTCTCAGTTATTGAGATAAACAAATCATAGCTGTTGAACTATGGAGAATAAACAGCAATAATTTCAATTTATAATTGCCAAATGGAGAACAATAGATGGGACAAATGGAAAATATGTCACTCTTTGTTAGGATCGTAGAGGCTGGCGGTATCGGTAAAGCAGCAGCACAATTAGACATTGCTAAATCTGCGGTAAGTAGGCGCTTAGTCGAACTAGAAAAACAACTTGATACACAACTCCTTTCTCGTACAACTCGCCAGTCTCATCTCACTGATGCAGGCCGTATTTATTATCAAAAAGCATTAACTATTTTAAATGATGTCGCAGAGTTAAATGCGCAAACAAGTGGTATTAGCACCAATATAGAAGGCACTTTAAAGCTAACTGCTCCTTTGTCTTTTGGATTAACACACCTTGCACCAATTATTGATGAATTTAGTCAACGACACACAAGCCTTTGTATTGATATCGACTTCTCTGATCGTCATGTTGATTTGGTTGAAGAAGGTTATGAATTAGCGATTCGTATTTCAAACTTAAAAGACTCGACGTTAAAAGCCAAGCGTCTGACCAGCATTCGTCATTTTTTATGTGCGAGTCCAGATTATTTAAAGCAACATGGTCAACCTACCAATCTCGACCAATTGAGCCAACACCGTATATTGCAATATACACAAAATGATCATCATAAATTACACATTACAGATCCTCAGCATAAACAACATCAACTTGATGTGAGTGCAAAAATTAAGGCTAACAATGGCGATTTTTTAAAAATGGTCGCAATTAATGGACAGGGTATTGTCGCTTTACCGCTGTTTATTACTCATCAAGCCATTACTCAAGGGCAATTAGTGCCGATATTAACGGATCATCAATTACCGACTCTTCATGCTTATGCGGTGTATCCTCAGACTCGTTTTTTATCACAACGCTGTCGTTTATTGATCGATTTTATCAGCGAGAAATTTGCACAAAAACCGCTGTGGGATAACCTACAATAAAAATGACAATGCAGTAAACGAAGGGTTATATTTGGTCGAGGTTTAACAAAATTCAACCAAAAAATTATTAATGCTTAACCGAAATTTTATTAATAAATAATGGTAGTAATGTATTCCTCATGAGAAGAATACAACTGATATAGATAAGTTTAACTCAGTTTAGCTTAGCTTAATTCGGTCATTTCGCTGACATCAAAGGATTCGATGGCCCCTTCAACCGCAGCGCGATATGTAATCATGTGTGTATTTTCTCTGTGTGTTTGCCATAACTCACGAGACTCCCAACATTCATAAAATAGAAAGTGAGTGGGATTATTATTATCTTGGTGTAAACGATACTGAACACAGCCTTCCTCCAGTAAAGTTTTATCTATCAACTTAATCATTTCATTTTTTACAAAATCGATCTTATCTTGTTTAACATTAATACTCGCTACAATAGTCAGGTTTGTCATTTATGTTCCTTTTTAAAGTATAAGACTATCTATCACTATATAATTTAATTGATTTTATTTTTTTAATTCGCAGATTCAAATTAGCATCATAAATTATTATTTAAACAAGATTCGTTAACTGCTTATGATTTATGTCACTTATCTCTAACAACAGGTCGATATAAATATTCCAAGCGCACTAATTTTCAATGGCAAAAATTTCCTAGATCGATAAGACCTTAGTATCGATAGGTCAATGTCATTAATCAAAACGACTTTAATTGATAATTTATTCAAAAGGTTTTATTAAATCATTCAGCTGTGGTCAAATACTGTCATTATTTTATCAACTTAACCGTGGAGAATATTATCAATCCCCAACAGCTAAAAAAGACCGAAATGAAAGCGGGTTGCAAAGCAGCAATCCCATTGATAATAGGCGGTATTCCTTTTGGTATTTTATTCGGTACATTGGCACCAACGAGTGGTCTTTCGGTTTGGGCAACGATGGCGATGTCATTATTTGTTTTTGCAGGGTCCGCTCAATTCATTGTTTTAGCATTAATTGCAGTACAAGCACCGCTGGAAATTATTTTATTAACGACTTTTGTTGTTAATTTACGTCATCTTTTATACGCAACAGCGTTAGTACCTCGAGTCGCTCATTTACCAATCGCATTACGTTCTTTTTTAGCCTTTGGGTTAACCGATGAAACCTTTGCCAATATGAGTCAACGTTATCAACCTGATTCTCCGTTAGGTAATGATCATCGGTACGCTCATTTTTTCTATATTGGATCATTATTAAGCTTTTATATCGCCTGGTCATCGGCAACAGCAATTGGTTTAGTACTTGGCAATATAATTCCTGATATGACAAGTTGGGGTCTAGAGTTTGCGATGTCAGTGACCTTTATCGGTATGGTGGTGCCTTACATTAATAGTAAAGCGATGTTAAGTGCAACCTTCAGTGCTGCGATAGCCTCTTTATACTTTTCTTATTTACCTAATAAGCTTGGATTGATTCTTAGTGCATTAATAGGCGTTGCCGCTGGCTTATCAGTAATGCAATTGCAAAAAATGTCTATTAATAATCAGGAGAAGAAAATATGAATGAAGTCTGGTTAATTTTAGGAATGTTTGCCATTACATTTGGCATTCGTTTTGTCATGTTTGCTTTTGCAGGGAAAATCACTTTTCCAATATGGATGCAACAATCCTTAAAGTTTGTCCCTCCTGCTGTGTTAACCGCAATAATAGTACCTGCAGTCGTCATGCCTTATGGTGATATTGAAATCAGCTTTACTAATGTTTATTTATTGGCAGCGATTATTAGTGTAGTGATTAGCTTAGTCACGAAGAGCCTTTTAAAAACGATTTTCTTTGGCATGCTCGTATTTTTATTACTTAAACTATTAATAACCTAAAAAATTAAAAAGCTAAATCGAAATATTAAATACGTTGGGGTAATGAGGTAACGAGTAAATAGGTGATAACGAATTACTGATGCTAAATAGCTATTTACAAAATAACTACTTACAAAATAGATAGTTACAAAATCGACAGCAACAAAAAAGGCGTGAGAAATCACGCCTTTTTTGTTGCTGTTTTAGAAACTGGCTAACAAATGTTATGCCAATAAACCATTACAGTAATAAGCTATTACTACTCAGGAGCATCTTGCTCTTTCTCTGCTTCTGGTGTCAATTCAGGCTTACTTAATAATATCTCACGTAATTTAGCATCTAACTCTTTAGCTGAAGCTGGATTTTCATCTAAGAATTTACATGCATTCGTTTTACCTTGTCCGATTTTATTACCGTTATATGAATACCAAGATCCAGACTTTTCAACTAGCTCTTGTTTAACGCCTAAATCGATCAGCTCACCGTAATTATTAATACCTTGACCGTATAAAATTTGGAACTCTGCTTGTTTAAACGGTGGTGATACTTTATTTTTAACTACTTTAACGCGTGTTTCATTACCCGTGATTTCGTCACCATTTTTAACAGCGCCAATACGACGAATATCTAAACGAACTGATGCATAGAATTTTAATGCATTACCACCCGTTGTTGTTTCTGGATTACCAAACATCACACCAATTTTCATACGGATTTGGTTAATAAAGATAACCATCGTATTCGTTTGTTTAATGTTACCCGTTAGTTTACGTAATGCTTGAGACATTAAACGTGCTTGAAGACCCATGTGTGAGTCACCCATGTCACCTTCAATTTCCGCTTTTGGTGTTAAGGCAGCAACAGAATCGACAATCACGACACCAACAGCACCTGAACGTACTAACATGTCACAGATTTCTAATGCTTGCTCACCTGTATCTGGTTGCGAGATAAGAAGATCATCAACATTAACACCTAATTTTTTTGCATAGCTTGGGTCTAACGCATGCTCAGCATCGATAAACGCACAAGTTTTACCTTGTTTTTGCGCTTCAGCAATAACTTGCAATGTTAGCGTCGTTTTACCAGAACTTTCTGGACCGTATATTTCAACAACACGACCGTACGGTAAACCACCTATTCCAAGAGCAACATCTAAACCTAATGAGCCAGTTGAAACAGATTCAATTTCCATTGCTGCAGCACCGTCTCCTAGACGCATGATTGAACCTTTACCAAATTGTTTCTCAATTTGGCCTAATGCCGCCGCTAATGCTTTATCTTTATTTGCGTCCTGACTCATGTTTTCTCCAGTGTTTTTCTTATGTTTTACTGTATATGCATGCAGTATACTGCTCATTTATACAGTATCAAGTTTTTTATTAACAATATGATGATATTTATTTAGTTTAGCATATCAACGTTATCTATAAGCCCTAAAAGTGCTAAACGAATTGCTTGTGTTCTCACTTCAGAGCGATCACCTACAAATAAATAGGTTTCAGTTTTATGTCCACTATGTGCGTTATACCAAGCAATACAAACCGTACCAACTGGTTTTTCTTCGCTGCCGCCATCAGGTCCAGCAATCCCACTGATCGCAACAGCAATATCGGCATCTGAGTTTTTTATGGCGCCAATCGCCATGGCATTAACCACTTCTTTAGAAACCGCCCCACACTCTTGAATCAACAGGTCTTCAACACCTAGCATCTGTGTTTTAGCACCATTACTATAAGTAACAAAACTACGGTCAAACCACAGCGAACTTCCAGAAATTTCTGTAATAGCGTATGCTACACCACCTCCGGTACAGGATTCAGCGGTTGTAGCAACCAAGCCAGCATTAGTCAGTTTTTCACCTAATACTTGCGCCAATTCTTTAACGGTTTTTTCAGTAAACATCATTTTCCGCCTTTTTTTAGAAATAGTTATTAAGTGTATTCATTATGAAGCCAACAGCGCAAGAATTAAAACAACATACTCCGATGATGCAACAGTTTTTAACCTTAAAAAGTGAAGTGCCAGACACCTTACTCTTTTATCGTATGGGTGACTTCTACGAACTGTTTTTTGATGATGCCCGTAAAGCGTCACAATTATTAGGTATTTCCCTGACTCAACGTGGCAAAACAGGCGGTAATGCCATTCCAATGGCAGGCGTTCCTTATCACAGTGTTGAAGGTTACCTTGCAAAATTGATTGCGCTAGGTGAATCGATTGCCATTTGTGAGCAAATCGGCGACCCAGCAACGAGTAAAGGCCCTGTTGAACGTAAGATAGTACGTATCATCACCCCTGGTACGATCACTGATGAAGCGTTATTAGATGATAAACAAGATAACTTATTATGTTCAGTTTACCAACAAGGTGACACCTTTGGTATTGCTTCATTGGATATTGGTAGTGGCCGTTTTATTGTTAATGAACTCAATAAAGCAGAATCACTACAAGCAGAAATACAAAGACTTAATCCTGCTGAATTATTATATCCAGATAACTTTGAATGCTTAGAATTAATTGAGCATTTACCGACAATTCGTCGTCGTCCTGAATGGGAATTTGAGTTAGGCACCTGTAAAAAACTATTAACTCAGCAATTAGGCACTAAAGATCTAGTGGGTTTTGGTATTGAAAAAGCACACTTTGCCATTTGTGCTGCTGGTGCGTTATTACAATATTTAAAAGATACTCAACGTACAGTGCTTACGCATATTCAATCAATTACGTTGGAGCAAAGTACAGACACGGTTATTTTAGATGCCGCCACACGCCGTAACCTAGAATTAACCTTTAATCTAGCCGGCGGGACTGATAATACGCTAGCGCAAATATTAGATACAACGGTAACCCCGATGGGCAGTCGTTTATTAAAACGTTGGATCCACCAGCCAATTCGTAATTTAACGGTCTTAAATTACCGTCAAACTATGATCCAAACATTAATGGATTTTGATTTAACAGACGCACTTTCTATCCCATTAAAGCAGATTGGCGATATTGAACGTGTCATTGCACGTTTAGCATTACGTTCTGCTCGCCCTCGTGATTTAACACGCTTACGTTGTGCTTTTTCTTTGTTACCTGAATTACAGCATTTAATTGCAGAGTTGCCTTCTGAGCTGGTTTCAACACTCAGCCAGGAAATGGGTAACTATCCTGAATTATTAACCCTATTAGAAACCGCAGTGATCGATAACCCACCTGTTTTAATACGTGACGGTGGCGTGATCAAAGCGGGTTATAACGAAGAATTAGATCATTGGCGTAATCTATCCAAAGGTGCCACAGACTACTTAGAAGCGTTAGAAAAACGTGAGCGTGAAAGTACAGGTATTAATACTTTAAAAGTGGGTTATAACCGAGTACATGGTTACTTCATTGAGATAAGCCGAAATCAATCTGAACATGTGCCTGAGCATTATGTACGTCGCCAAACACTTAAAGGTGCTGAGCGTTACATTATTGCCGAACTAAAAGAACACGAAGAGAAAGTACTCTCTAGCCAAGGTAAAGCATTAGCACTAGAGAAGAAACTCTATGAGCAATTAATTGATCTGTTATTGCCACATTTAAAAAACTTACAATTCACAGCAAAAGCATTAGCAGAATTGGATGTATTAAATACGTTAACAGAGCGTGCATTAACCTTAAATTATGTTCGTCCTGTATTACAGGCACAAAACGGTATTCACATTGAAGAAGGCCGTCACCCTGTTGTTGAGCAAGTGAGTAAAACACCTTTTATTGCCAATCCGGTTAACTTACATAATCAACGCCGTATGTTAATTATCACTGGCCCTAACATGGGCGGTAAATCAACCTATATGCGTCAAGTTGCATTGATGGTGCTAATGGCGCACATCGGTAGCTTCATTCCAGCTCAAAGTGCAACAATAGGCCCTATTGATCGAATTTTCACTCGTATCGGTGCATCTGACGATCTAGCAAGTGGTCGTTCAACCTTTATGGTAGAAATGACTGAAACGGCTAATATTCTGCATAATGCAACGCCAAATTCATTAGTATTAATGGATGAAATTGGCCGCGGAACGAGTACTTTTGATGGTTTATCGTTAGCTTGGGCCTGCGCTGAACAGTTAGCAGAGAAAATTCAAGCCTACACATTATTTGCAACACACTACTTTGAGTTAACGCGCTTACCTGAGACAATTCCTGAGCTAGTGAATGTGCATTTAGATGCCGTAGAGCATGGTGATACCATTGCCTTTTTACACGCCTTACAGGAAGGTGCTGCGAATAAAAGTTATGGGTTACAGGTTGCTGCATTAGCCGGAGTGCCTAAATCAGTGTTAGATAATGCGAAGCAAAAACTGGCGCAGTTAGAAGCTTCTTCTAAACAATCTCAGTCTGCAGAAAGCCAAGCAAATGACCAACAAACGCTCAATAATATTGCTGAAGCACAAGTTCAGGCTAGCCTCGACTTCTCAGTTCCAGAAAAGCATAAAGCCGTCACTTTACTTGAAGGAATGGATCCGGACGAGTTAACACCTAAGCAAGCGCTAGCCATGCTTTACCAATTAAAAGAACAGTTATAAAAAGACTCATTATTTATTCGGTTTATTATAAGGGGCATGTTAGCCCCTTTTTCATGCTTATTATTTATAAGCTTAACTCTAAATTACATCTCCCAGCTATTTTTCTAAACTGATTCTTCCATCTATATTTCTAAACTGTATTTTCCAAAATATATTACTAAGCTCCGTTCCTCATTATATTTATTCATTTTATCTATTAACTTTACCAATAATTCAGTCATTCAATCACTGCTCTCATAACCTGACATCATAAAAAAGGAAATGGTATTAAACGTATAATGAAGAAGCAGACGTTTTTTATATAACCTCTTTTACCTATTTAATTTTCTGTGCCTAGATTCGCATAATGCTTGCTCCACTATTAAAAAACGTGAAATATTTCAATTTAACGAATCTTTTATGACAATTGAAATATTTCTGTAACAAAACTCTGTTTTAATCACCGCACTTAAATAATTAACATCATTGCGTAATAGTCGCTGAATTGAATAGGCTTAAAAAATGAATACTCCAAATAACAATACAACAATGAAGCAGTTCTTTAATTGGACTGCCGTCGTTTTTTTAGTGTATTGCATGTTAGTCGCTGTAAGTAGTGTGAGCAGTGGCTTTAAATTATTCTCTGGTGGTGCTGCTGGCGCCGCTGAAATATTTCAGTTTGCAAGCAATCCATTAGTTGCATTGATTTTAGGGACATTAGCAACCGCGTTAGTACAATCTTCTTCAACAGTAACAGCCGTCACTGTTGGCTTAGTAGCAGGCGGTTTACCTGTTTCAATTGCGATTCCATTAATTATGGGTGCCAATATTGGTACGACTATCACTAACTCAATTGTTTCAATTGGCCACGTTCGTAACAATGAAGACTTCAAACGCGCATTCAGTGCAGCAACAGTGCATGACTTCTTTAATTTAATTGCTGTATTTATTTTCCTACCATTAGAATTAATGTTTGGTTTATTAGAAAAAATGGCAGGGGCTGCTTCACATTTACTCGTTGGTAGTGCTGATATGTCGATGAAGGGTTTTAACTTTATGAAACCGTTAACTAAACCAGGTGTAAATATCATTTCAGATATGACGTCGATTATTCCAGGAAAAATGGCTGGTATTGCCATGGTTATTGCGGGTGTTGCACTTATCTTATTCTCAGTGACTTTTTTAGGAAAAGTACTGAAAAAAGTATTAGTCGGTCGCGCTAAAGCAATATTACACAACGCATTAGGTAAAGGCCCAGTTGCAGGTATTACCTCTGGTGCATTAATGACGGTGATGGTGCAATCTTCATCAACGACAACAAGTTTAATGATCCCATTAGCGGGTAGCGGCATGTTTACTACACGTCAAATATACCCTTTCACGTTAGGTGCAAACATTGGAACAACGATCACCGCATTATTAGCAGCAACCGCTATATCGGGACCAATGGCAGAAGCAGCATTAACGATTGCTTTAGTACACTTCTTGTTTAACTTCTTAGCAGTCGTCGTTATTTACGGTATTCCATTCTTACGTGAATTACCGCTAAAAGGAGCAGAGAAGTTAGCAGACGTAGGTACAAAAAATAAATTATTAGCTTTAGGTTATGTTGTTGGCACCTTCTTCATCTTACCTGGACTAATCTTGGTGGGTGTACGTTAATACAAAAATAAAAGCTAGATTATAACTAGCTTAAACAATCTGCATATATAAAAAAAGCGATTCATTGAATCGCTTTTTTTATTCTTTATTTAAGGCTCACGCAGTTAAAAGGCGATCTTAATATACTTATTTAACTATTACTTAATCGTTATTTTTGTCAGTGTTTTAAGCAATAAATTAAAATTTACCTTCAATCTCGCCTTTCACTTTTTGTAACTCTGCTAATACATTATATTGTTCATTTTCAAAATTGATGGATTCATTATTTAAAGCACATACAGTACCTACAACCTTGCCATCTTTTTCAATAGGTACACCTAAGTAAGTACCCAAACCAAACTCAGTTAGATCTTCATTATCTTTCCAATTAGGATCTAGAACCGCATCTTGTACTTCTAACACCTCATTAGTATTAACGACTCGTTCACAATACAGAGCATGCTTCCCTTCAGAGTGAGTGCTTTTTTTGCCCTTATCGCGAGCATGATAAATTTCCTTGCCTGCGTCACCACCGCTCAATACCACTTCCATTTCGTTGTCATGAGACTTCATGACTAAGATTGAACTCATACCTGATTTTTTAGCAATCTCATCAATCTTTTGTTGTGTTTGATTATCCTCAAAAATATCTTCAAAAACATTATCCGCAGTATTATCAATCATGTAATCTCCTTTAAAGTTTATTTTTTACAAGTAGTTCATCATTAAGGTGGTTATTATGTAATCATATTTTTCTAAAATAACATACAAATATGCAATTTTAAGCTCGTCATTAGACTAGTAAATTTAATATCAATACGAATTTAAACGATGAAGCACTTTTAAAAGAAAGGAATCACCTCCAAAATATTTCAATCATTATTAGAAATCGCAGATAAAAATATAATAAAATTCACTTAACCTGCTGTTAACCGTATTATTGTTATTTTATTACGCTAAAATAAAACACTTAAATAATAAGCGAGATACGATAATGGATTTAGATAAGTTGCAGTTATTATTAGTCGAAGATGATATTGACTTAGCGACTGCGGTTATTGATTACTTCGGGCTTGAGAAAATTAAATGCGATCATGCAGCAAATGGTTTATCAGGCTTTAATCTAATAAAGTCAAATAACTATGATGTCGTTATTCTAGATTTAAATATGCCAAAAATGAATGGCTTAGAAGTATGTGAAACATTACGTTCTCAAGGTATCGATGTTCCTATTTTAATGTTGACCGCTAAAGATACGCTCGATGATAAATTGCAAGGCTTCTCAAAAGGTGCAGATGATTACTTAGTTAAGCCGTTTGCAATGGAAGAACTGATTGCGCGAGTACAAGTTTTATCGCGAAGACGTAGCGGAGAAACTAAAAAATTAAATGTATGTGGCCTTGAATTAGACAGTAAACAACAAGTTATTACTCGCGATTCAGTGCCTTTGAAATTATCTCCTACTGGCTTTAAAATTTTAGAGACCTTAATGTTAGCAAGTCCAAATCCAGTCAGTAGAGATAAATTAATGCGCAGTGTATGGGGAGACCAACAACCTGATAGTAATAGCCTAAAAGTACATATGTTTAATTTAAGAAAAGTGGTCGATGGTCAAGCAAGTGGTACTTATACACCCAATAATCAAAAACTAGTCCACACTTTAGTAGGGCATGGTTTTGTATTAAAAATGAGTAGCTAGTATGAAAATAAGGCCAAGTCTAAAAGGCTATTTTTTAATTATGATAATTATCACTGGCGTGACCACGATTTCAATTATGTCAGCGGTAAGCTTTAATTACTTTTTAACCGGTATAGACTTTTCCATGAGCAATGCAATGCGTGCACAAGCTTATAAAAAGCCTGTTTCTGATGGTCATCCTATACAACTTAATGATTTCATTGTAGCAACGCGTTGGGAGGATTTACCTCCATTAATAAAAGCAAACCTTAATCAAGAAGACGTTGTTGATAACCTGCTACTTAAAAGTATTGATGGTAATCCATTGTTTGGACCTCCTGAAGCAGGCTACTTTGTATTGAAGGTAATGCGAAAAAATAAAATCCGTTATATTTCTTCTATGTTTGTCTCGCCAAAGTGGCAAGACTCGGAACCTTCTGTACAAGATAAAATCCCCCCCTTTTTTTACCTTTCTTTAATTGCTTTGGCTCTGATGGCATTATTTGCCTTAGTCCCCTATTTCATCATACGAAAAGTCGCTAACCCAGTTGAAAAACTAATGGCCTGGACTAAAAACTTAAGCAAAGAAAAACTAATACAGCCAATACCTGACTTTCATTTTAGCGAACTCAATAGCTTAGCCAGTATTGTTCAATCTAGTTTACGTTCAGTACAAGAAGGCTTAGATCGAGAACAGCGCTTTTTAGGTTATGCGAGCCATGAGCTACGTACACCTATTGCGATTACGCGTACGAATACTGAGTTATTACGTAAAATGATAGAAAAAGATATCAGTGTAGATAAGCAACTACAGGTATTAGAACGCATTGAGCGTGCGAGTTTTAATATGACAGACCTGACTGAAACCTTGTTATGGTTAAACCGAAAAACAGATAAATCGATTCCATTAATAAGTATTTCTATTGGTAAATTAACAGAACAATTATTAGAAGAACTCACTTATTTATTGAGTGGAAAAAATGTAGAGGTTAAGATTAAAACAGATGAAACGTTACTGTTATTACCTCAAGCGTTATGTCGAATTGTGATCAACAATTTACTTCGTAATGCTTTACAACATACCACTGAAGGTAAAATTAGAATTATTCAAGCAGGGAGCAAATTGATCATTAACAATCGAGAATTTGACTCTCAAGAAATTGAAAATATTGAACAAATAGAAAAAACTGAAAATCAGCTTAAAAATGAACTAGGGTTTGGTTTAGGTTTAGAATTAACAGAACGTTTGATACAACACTATGCTTGGCAATATAAGAATGTAGCGACAGAAGATGGTCATTATGTGGAAATAAATTTTTTGTAATGGCCCATCACTAAAAATTCTAATATGTTAGTTTTTATAGAGAACAGCTTTGACAGAAAATAATTTATTATAAAGAACGGTGATAAATAGAAAATGCTTTTGTAGCGATTGATAAAAAAGCGTTCAGTTAAACCTTAAAAATAGTAGTTTTAGGTTTAACTGAACGCTTAATGAAGTCTTTCAACTAGCAGCTTATAGGTTAACTAAAGGCGCTAAGTCAGCAGGTCGATAATAAACAGATTTTAAGACCTTACCTTTACGCACTAATTTGCTTTCCATCTGTACGTCTTCAGCACATTTAGCGATGATGAACTCACCTTTTACACTGTCCGTTAGCGTCACACCCTGTTTTGCATAAAACGCAACCGTATCTGCGTATTCTTGTTGATTGCGGCAGACTTTGCTCATGTTGCTTGAATGTACTTCATCCCAACAAGTGATAAAATCAATCTTGCGTTGTTTCGCTACATTTAAGAACAAATCAATCAGGTAACTAATGGCAAGGTTATCTTCAACGTTCGTATCACCTAAATGTACTAAACGCCCCATTAATACATAAACGCTATCAACAATTGCATCAGCCTGTTCAACCTTACAAGGCGCTTCAGCTAACTCTGTGAGTTCTTCGATGATTAATGAAGTATGTAACTCATCAGCTTTATCATCTAACGTTTCTGGCGCGGCGCAAGCTAGATCAAAGGTTTCTCTGAACTGAGTGATATCGGCATACAATTTTTCGTAAAGAGCAGTCGATAATTGAGTTAATTTCATGAAATTTCCTACCTGTAACAAAGTTGATTATAAAATTAGTTATAACATCTGAATCTGATTATAACTAAATTATTCACTCTATTATAGGCAGGAAAATGGAGCAGATAGAGTTAATCAGCAGCGCTATAAACTAATTTCCCTGCAACATAGGTTGAATGAATATTTCGTTCATCACCTAACATCATTAAAGCAAATAATTTATCTTGTAAACTGTTTGAGTTTTCAAGGCGTAATGTTTGTAATTCCGTTGCAGCCCAATCTAATACAATAAAATCAGCTTCTTTTCCTTTTTCAAAGTTACCGACTTTATGATCTAAGCTAAGCGATTGTGCACTGCCTAATGTCGCTAAATATAACCCTTTAAATACAGATAGCTTTTTACCCTGTAGCTGCATTATTTTGTAAGCTTCACTTAATGAACGTAATTGTGAAAAGCTCGTACCACCGCCCACATCAGTCGCAAGACCAACAGGCACATTATTATCATCTGCTTTATCTAAATTAAATAGGCCACTGCCTAAAAACAAATTTGAAGTAGGACAAAAAGCAATAACAGAATTACTCTCTGCCATTATTGTCCATTCTTTATCAGTCAGATGAATACAATGTGCAAATACACTCTTATCACCCGTTAAACCATAATGTTCATAGACATCTAGGTAGCCTTCGCGCTCAGGGAATAAAGATTTGACCCATTCAATTTCATCGACATTTTCAGACAAGTGAGTTTGAACATAGACATCTGGATATTCTGCTTTTAACTTTCCTGCTAATTCGAGTTGTTCAGGCGTTGAGGTAGGTGCAAAGCGAGGGGTGATAGCGTATTGTAAACGCCCTTTATTATGCCATTTTTCAATCAATGCTTTAGACTGATCATAGCTTGATTGAGCAGTATCTAAGAGGTAATCCGGTGCATTGCGATCCATCATCACTTTACCAGCAATCATGCGCATATCTATTTTTTCAGCTTCTTCAAATAACGCATCAACAGATTCAGGATGAACCGTTCCAAAAACTAAAGCGCTAGTCGTGCCATTTTTTAATAGTTCGTTAATAAAAAACTGCGATATTTTTTGTGCGTATAATTTATCTTTAAACTGTTTCTCGGTTGGAAACGTATAAGTCTCTAACCATTCTAAAAGTTGCTCACCGTAAGCAGCAATCATTTCTGTTTGCGGGTAATGGATATGTGTATCAATAAAACCAGGCATGATTAATTGCCCACGTTTATCTTCAAGGTGAGGGTATAAGTCTGCACTTTTATCATTAAATGGTGTCAATGACTTTACTTTGCCATTTTCAATAACCAGTAAGCCATCAGCAATATATTGATAAGCATCATCAATGTTTTCTACTTTGGCTGGATCGTTAATAAAATGCAAAAAGCTTGCGCGAAGAACTGTATTTGATTGTTGAATCATAAAGAATGCCCATAGTTAGATTTATTCAGGTTGCGTTAAATAACGTCAAATTAAATGACAACTATGATTTTTGACTCATAAAAACAGAGCCCTTGTTCAAGCGTTTTATTATTAACAACCGAAAATCACCAAAAGCATGAGTAATATAGCCAAAATCATGCCAACCTTAAAGTACTAATTTTAATGAGGATCAATATAAAAATATTCATTTAATGTTAATAAACATGCCATAAAATGGTGCAACTAAGCACTAATACAAAGCAGTTAAGTCCTAATGTAAAAAACATTATTAAAAGTCATAAAATCAATAACAAAGGTTTTATATATAGATCTATTTTAAATAAGAAAAAACGCATAAATTAGTATATTAAAATGTTAGAAAATTACGCTCTTGATCATTACAACGCTTTACAATACAGATATACTGCAGCTAACTAAGGAGGAAAAATTGCCCAACTTCACTTTAAAGCAGGACGAAAAATTATCAATTAAATTGACCCATCACATGAAACAAGGGACGTTTAGGCGTATTGATTTATATTTTTCATTACCAAAAGAGATGGGCATAAATAAAGACACCTTATCAGAAACAGATTACTTCAATGCAGGTATCAATGGGCGTCGCGCCTACCATACCAAAGGCTTACATTTACCTCTATTACACCGTCGTTTTGCAAGCCGTATGAAACGCTCTGCATCAGAGTATAAAAGTAACCTCAACTTATTTGCTTACCAATATATCTCCGCATTAGATACTGATGCCAATGAAGTATTAGCGATTAATGATAGCGAGAGTTTAGCGGATTTTTATGATGCAGCCGTTGAATTGACAGAGCACTGTTTAGACATTTTAAAAAAACATCGTAGCCACCAACCTAAAAGTGCCAAATTAACATCTATCTATGAGAATGTTGATAACTATTTATCATGGTATACCGAACAAACTATCATGCGTATGTTGGTTAAAAAACCTCGCCCAAGTGAGTTTTCTGAAACACGTTTAGCGTTACTCGCCATTTGTGATGAAGAGAGCCAATACCGTAAGAAAAAAGGTTATAACTCTGAAGCAACATTAAAAGATCCTAACCGTATTGCGAATAAAATGCGTTTATTACGACGCTTGATTGAATATGGTGTGATTTTTAAAAGCCGAACCCTTGTGCTTGGCAACCATACAAAGAAATTGGTGACGGGCGTTGCGACCGCTTTATTGATGAGTGTGGTATTAGTGTTAATCATCAAAACGCAGGGAGCATTCAGCCAGTTAACGACGTTAATGATCTTCTTATTAGCGATCATTTATGGGGTACGTGAAGTATTTAAAGATGAATTTAAAAACATGTTATGGCGATGGATACGACGAGGGAAGCCTAAATGGGCTCGTACCTTATATGATTCAACGAGCCAAGTAGAAATAGCAAAGCAGAAAGTCTGGTTAGATTACAGCATTAGCAAAAAACTGCCGCAACAGAGTAAAGATTTACTGGCAGAGCGTCACTCTCAAAACAAACAAAGTGCGCAGTTATTGCATTACCGTATTGAAACACGCGTCAGTAAACAAGGTTTTCAAGCCGGTTACGATACGATGGAAGAAAATATCTTCTTTAGTTTACGTCCGTTAACGCGTTATGCGGAAGGTGGTACCGGTAAAGTCTTCGAGCGTTTAGATACAACAGCGAATAGAGAAAAGATTCAAACCACGTCGATTGAACGACGTTACCAAATCAACGTGATTATTGCCTTAGACCAGGGTCAATATCAAGCGCAATTTGAACGTTACCGAATCACTTTAAATCGTTCAGGTATTATAGAAATAGAAAAAGCAGGCGAAGCAAAAATTAAAGATAAAAAAGATAAGAAGTTACAATCGACGTTGTATTCTTTAATGCACATTAAACGACGCCTTTAATATTTAAGGTTCAAAGTTTAAAGCTTTCTTCATCTATAAAAATGCCGTTTAACTTATTACAGCTAAACGGCATTTTTGTTTAATCATTTTCTGGTTAATAGATTGTCTGGTTAACGATTGCCTGGTTAATGAGTGCTTAATTTAATAAATGCATTAATAACGGGATCTTAACGAATGTCATGTTAAAACAACCATCGTTGAAATGGTTTTTCAAGTTGAATACCTTTACTACCCCAACGGTCGATACTATCAATCACTAATATATTGGTAAAGTTAGGCAATAACGTTTTAAGCTGCTGAGAGACCTTTTTAGTGGTCAGTAGCCACAAGTGCGGTGACTCTGTTAATAGTGTTTTTAACGCTAACTTATCTTGCTCAGTCCATTCCAATTCTTCTTTAAACAGACGTTGCACAACAAACAGTTGATTGGCAGAAGCAAAGTCTTCCAATTGATCTGATAACAACACCACTGAATCGATCTCTTTATCAAATAAGATTTGCTGTTGTTGATTAATAAGCAAACGAACCTGAACTAATAACGCCTGCTGATTCTTCTCAATTAAATCAGCATATTCAGGCCAAATTCGTTTTAGATCTTCACTGACGATACTGAACATCGTACCGATGTTATTTGGGTTGAGCCAAGCATAAATAGAGCTACTACCATCACTTAACTGCACCGTCGCAATGCCACGTGCACGTGGAGATATTGATTGTGACGCATCAATTTCAATTAAATTAATATTACCCTGGCGCGCATAAACAAAGAGCGGATCTTTCGGCCATAATGCCTTTAGCGTAATCGCTACTTTAGCCTTTTTGCCAGCTTCTAATGCGTTAGCCTCTCCCTTCGTCGCGTACCAATTACTTAACCTGTCTAAGCCATAACGTTTTGGTGCTAAGTAAGTAGTTGTGATCGGCGAACCTTTCATTAATTGGGTCGCCATCATATAAGTAACGGGCATTGTCGTTAAAATATCTTTCGCCATTAACTGACTTGGTAATAATGCTAATAAGCTAGCAAACATAACCACATAGCGAGATAACTTACTCAGTCTGCCAAGTGCTTTATATAAAAAGGTTGTAGGTGCTTTATATAAATAGATTTTAGATGCTTTATGTAAAGCGATTTTAGGTGTTTTATGTATCAATGAGTTAAGTACTTGTTTCATTATGAACGTCCACCAATAATGCGATAAATAGTCGCGATTAAAAAGAAACTAGCTGCCACTAAAATAATCGATGCACCAGAGGGAATAGGTAGTTTTAGCTCCATCGGTAATAACGTACCAATTAAGCAGCTCAGCGTCGCTAATAATGAAGATAGCAGCACAAAACTGCCCATACTTTTAGTCATTAAACGTGCCGTTGCCCCAGGGATAAGCAATAACGCCCCCACCAATACTGCGCCAACAATCTTAACCGCAGCAATCGTCACTAAAGTAATCATCATCACAAATAAGTAATCATAGAAATGCGTATTATAACCTCGCACCTTAGCAATATCTGGGCTGATAGAAGCCAATAAAATACGATTAAAAGTAAAAACAAGCCCGACAATAATCAACAAGCAACTCACGCCTAACACTAACAAATCAAAGTCAGTGATCGTCAAGATCGAACCAAATAATACATTTTCTAACATGTGAATATTGATTTTACGAGCAACGTACATCAGTAATGCCGCACCACCTGCTAAAGCAACAGCAAGGAAAACCCCTACTAATGTATCGTAAGGCACTGCGGTGCGATTACGTACAAAATGCAATAACAACGCAAAGATCATGCAGAAACAAAACAAACCAATAATTGGGTTTTCAGGTGGTTCACCTAATAGCACACCAATCGCAATCCCGGTTAAAGCCGCATGGCCAACCGCTTCTGAAAAGAAGGCCAATCGCTTGGCAATCACTAATGTGCCTAACCCTCCTAACAAAGGTCCCACTAATAATGCCGCAACTAATGCGTTAACCATAAACGCATAAGAGAAGCTCTCACTTAACCAACCTGCTTCAGCACCTTGGCTTGCCAATAAACGTAACGTATCCACTATGCCACCTCACTGTTCGTCGATGTTGTCGTCGCTGTTGATTTATTCGCAACATCGGTCATTGGCGTACTACGGTAATGATTAAAAAGCTGCTCTATCTTACTGGTGTGCAATACTTCACTTGCATCACCACTTTCAATTAACACGCCATTGACCACGTGAACTATTGCCTCTAAACGACGCACGGCACTGATATCATGGTGTACTACAAGAATGGTTTTTTGCTCTTTCACTAAATCACTGATCAAAGACTCAAAGTAACGTACACCTTGATCATCCATACCGTTGGTGGGTTCATCTAAAATAAGTAAGTCAGGGTTATCTAATAATGCTTGAGCAAATAAAACGCGTTGCTGCTCTCCACCTGATAGTTGCCCCATACGAAACATCGCGCGATCGGCCATGCCTAAACGGGCTAATTGCGCTAATGCTTTCACTTTGTGTTTTTTATTAAAGTTAAAAAATAGCGGGGAACGGCTTTGATTGAGTAGAATAAAATCGAGAACGGTTAACGGCAAACTCGGTTCAAAGGTCGCTTTTTGTGGCACATAACCTATCTTGCCTTTTTTATCTGTCCAGTTAACATTTATCTCACCTTTAAAAGGTGTTAACCCTAAGATTGAACGTAACAAAGATGTTTTACCGCCACCGTTAGGTCCCATGATCACGTGACATTTTCCCGCATCAAGTGAGACTGAAATATCCTGCAAGACGATATTGTTTTCATAACGTAAAGCAACATTACTCAATGAAATTGAAGGTCCCACTACACACCACCTTTTTGTTGAGCAGTAAACTTCATCGCTTCCACTAAGGTGTTTAGATTCTGACGCATTTCAACTTCTACTTTATCTACTTCATAAGCACCATGCGTCATATGAGAGAAACGATACAATTTAATACCCGTTTCCTTTTCAATCGTATCAACGTAACGATTCGGCATGTTAAGTTCATAGAACAACACATCGATTCCAGATTCTCTGATTTTTTCAATGGTTTCTTGTAATTGACTCGCACTCGGTTCAACACCATGGGCAGGTTCTATAACCGCGCTCACTTCGACACCAAATTCTTGCAGAATATAACCATAAGCATTATGTGTTGTCGCTACCTTCATACCAGCGGTATTGATATCGCTTAACGCTAACATCGCTTGGTGTTTCATTTTTCTAAATTTCAGCGCATATTGACGCGCATTCGCACGGTATTGCTTAGCGTTATCTGGGTCAATTTTTGCCATCTCATTGGCAATGGTATACACCTTCTGAATGGTGGTTGAAACACCCACAAACGTATGTGGATTAACGACACCACTGCCAACAGATTGTCCCATTGCAGGTAATAACGGCACGTCTTTATTGGCCTTTATAATAATTAAATCATCACGGTTAGCGGCTTTAATCACTTTCAGTGCAAAGTCATCGTGACCAATATTATTAATCACAATGACATCCATTTCATTTAAACGACGTAAATCATTAGCTTGTGGTTGATAGTTATGAGGATTAAAGCCTTCATCAACTAACGGGAGTACTTCAACGAGATCACCTACCACAGCTTTTACGTAACTGTAATAAGGTTGTAATGTAATACCAACGGTTAGTTTTTCTGCATAGCTTAAACTGCTGCTTAGCATCAATAGTAAACCTAAAGAGAGTGTTTTAAACATGATAGAGGGTCTCGTGAATGATGTTAATGGGCGTGATCGGATGCATTTTGTTCTAGTTCAAATACCACTTGAGTCCAACCTGCTTTAATTAATGATGTGTTATCAATCGTGTTAGATTGTGCTTTAACATCGCTATTAACTTCTGCATTAACATT
The DNA here is from genome assembly GCF_947489755.1 of uncultured Psychromonas sp. Classification (GTDB taxonomy): domain Bacteria; phylum Pseudomonadota; class Gammaproteobacteria; order Enterobacterales; family Psychromonadaceae; genus Psychromonas. The sequence continues at coordinate 199,418 of NZ_CANLFB010000002.1, read as the reverse complement.
TACTTTAATGATGCTTGCTTGTGGTGTTGTGTTTTTAAAATCAATCCAAATATCGAGATCCTGATCTTGGCTATTTAATAAATAACGAGGACCACCCTGTGCCGGGTTACTTTGATAAATACCAGGGGCAATTAGCGACCATTGATGTTCACCTTGATGCGTCCAGCTTTTATCTTTTACAAAAGGGGCAATCCAATCTTCTTCTAATTGTGCAATAGGCAACCAAGATTGATTCACTTCATAGAAATAACGTATTTCTTCATGAGCAAGTCGTAACTCGGCAATCATTGATAAAGGAGGCGGCGCTAGATCGGTAATCAACACTTGATGTGCTTGTAGATTATTATGTTGATGGTTAACGCTGTTATAAGGCAATAACAGCGCGCCCAGCATCAAAATAAGGGCACATAAAAAAGCGATCCACTGCCCTTCATGGCTCTTATTTTCACTGACAACAGGTTGTTGAATTATCATTTGTCTGTTATCTCAACACCGTCAACTTCTACAGGGCTTTCATGACCAGAATCAAACACGATATAAAAATCCCCTGAGGTTTTTTTAAACGTTGCAATAGAACGTTTATCAGTGATTTCTTTAGCCACTAAATTATCATCATAATCATACATGCTAACTTTAGAGTTAACGGCTTTACTGCCGTCACTGTAACCTGCTTCACACTCAATATTGTCACCTTTAAATACGCAATGCATTAAAGGAAAGTGAGCGAAAGCTGCGCTACTTGATAACAATAAAGCAACGCCACTTAAGGTTTTTAAGGGTTGTTTAAACGTCATCGTTAGCCCCGCCACTATGGAAGTATTGCTTCAAAAGTAAGATGTACACTCGCATTCATTTTATCTGCTAGTGGATTGTTAGCAACGGGTGCTCTGTGTGACGCTTTTAAAATATAACGACCAGCGATTTCAGGCGTAAAATCGACAAAGCCTTGCTCATCGCTGACCACGTCAATTTGATCCTGTTGATTACGGTATAAAATACCGTCACGTGTAATTTCAGCTTTTACGCCCGCTTGTGCTTTGCCGTTAAAGAATAACTGAAAGCGTACTGGTTCAGTCGCCACAATGTCTGCAGGTTTCGTAATAGTTTGAAGCTCCAAGTACTTACCTTCTAATGCGAAAGGTTTTTCACTTGGTTTACCCACAGTAATATAAGTTTCAGCTCGCGTGTAGTTTAATGTACTAGTTACATCACGTGCGCCTTCTGGCAATAATGTCGCTCGCTCAACTTTATTCGCACGCATTCTTTTATTTGTATCTCGTTTACCAACTTTATAATTTGTAACATAATTTGGCTCACCATTGATTTGTACTCTGTGCGTGCCTTCTTCTGTAAAGTGAAAATCAAATACAGAGCGGCGCTTACCACGTAGCACAGCATCAGGGCGTTCTTCACGTCCATCAGGCATAATAATACGTGCACTTTCTGCACCTGCAGGCTTGTCTAATACAAACGTACCGTGAGAAGCCGTTACGTCAAAGGCCAGCCAATCTCCACCTTCTTTAGAAATAGTAAAGTGCGATGGTAATACCCAACGAGGGTGTGCATTCGCGACACTTGATAGCATGCCGCCTGCCACTACAGAGCAAAGGACAACCAGTGTGCTTATTTTTTTATTCAACATTTTTCTCTCTCTTAATAACTAGTTTAAAAATAAATTTAAAAATAAAATGGGTTAATCAACATAACGTCATCGTGCATTTCAAAAACAATATTTCAGTAAGCGCTACAGATGGTAATCTAAGGTTATTAACCCTGTTTCTTCGGTAGGTTCTAGCTGTATATTAAAACCCTCCTCTGCTAGCTGTATTTTTTGGCGTATATAATTACGTCCACCGTGCTCTCGCACGACTTCAACATAAAAGGTGTAATCACCTTGCTCTACACGTTTACCTTGCTGATCTAATCCATCCCAACTAAAACGATATTGACCAACAGGTCTTGTGGCAGAGGTAACGGCATCAACCACTGCACGATCATTACGACCTACCTTTCTCCACCAGCTGCGAAGGTCTTTTAGCCATTCATCTTCACCAACCCATAGTTGTATGGTACGGACAGGTTCTCGTTGTTTATCTTCAATCCAAACAGCAACATAAGGTCGTGCATAAATGCTCGCCTCGATATTCGGTATAACAAACTCAATATCCATGGTTGCGGTTTTAGGAATACTTTTAGCCCAGCTGGGTAAAGCGATACATAAACTAAACAGTAAACACGTTAGATTTTTAACTTTCATTAATAGATTCTCGTTTTTAGGTTCTTGTTTTTGGCTTTTTCTACTTTTTTCAACTTTTGTTTTTCAACTGGCGCTTTAAATTATTTAATGCAAATTATGGTCTTTAAATTGCCAGTACTACGGCACAGCAAACAGGTAAATCAATAGCGTGACCATTGAACCAAAAGTCGTCCATTTCAGACCTAAGATAAAGCTCTTCTTTTTAGGGACTAATAAACACACCCCAGTTAACACAAAAAACACCATCAGTAGCGCGCTAATATCAATAAACCAAGTCCAGACCTCACCACTATTTCGGCCTTTATGCAGGTCATTTAATACTGCGATTGCACCGTAATGTGTTATCTCAATTTCAGCTTCTTGAGTCACCATATCAATGAACACAGTACTGTTATAACCTGGTCCTTTATAATCCAGGGAAAGCTCCCCTTCGACTAATTCACCTTCTTCAACTTCGCTAAACATCTGCATCGCGGAAGGTTTTCCTGACAACTTTCCTTCCGTGGTGAGATAATTTAATAATGATGTTTTATCAACACTGAATTTGCCTTCTTCTAATGCAAAGAATCGATCTGGTATTGATAAAATATTACGATCAACTTTCGGAGTGTCACTGACATAAAGTTGTGGACGATTTAACGTGATCCCAGTGATCGAAAAGAACAACACAACCAGTAATAACGCCATCGAAACATAAATATGTAAACGGCGAGCCCATAACTGTACTTTCTTATTTTTGAGCGGATTATTAATGGTATTAGACATATTCATAATGTGGTTGACGATAAAGATGCAAATGTAATTGATTCTCATTTAAAAAATAATGAAACTTACATTCTTTACATTTGCTTTACTTGAATAGATTTATATAGCGAGGTTAATAATTAGGTTTCAGCCCAGAGACGTAATAGATTTGCATGAGAGCGGCTGATTTGATCAAAAGCTGTATTTTTGCCTTGTGTACTCATAATATTACGTCGTGCTAAATCGAGATCACTAAGAATCCCGCGTTTTTCAGTATCTCGGACATAACTCTCTAACCAAGTAACGGCAACACTTCTTACTCCGTCTGTGACAGGTTCAACGCGGTGCAATGTGGTAGAAGGATAAATAATAGCCTGACCTGCAGACAATTTATAACTTAACTCTTGGGCTCCAATAGAAAATACTAATTCTCCACCGTTGTAATCTTTTGGGTCAGAAAGAAAGATAGTACAAGAGATATCAGAGCGAATAATCGCATCAGCCCCCATTAGCGCATCATCAACATGATTTCCATAACCACCAAAATCTTTACTTTCACTAAATAAAAAAGGGGCGATTTTTTTAGCATAAGTTGTAGTGGCAAAATCTGGATGTGTCACTAATTTAGTGGTCATCGTATTAGAAAGAGCAGTTTCTAATTCAGGTTCTGCATACCATTGAAGATTCTTTTTGACTGATTTAGCAGCCCAACCAGCGGTTTCATCACCAGCGTGAAATTTTCCACGACTCAAAGTCTGATGTATTTGTTTTAGTTCATCTTCAGAAAGAACATTTTCAAGAATAGTGATCATTAACGAATAACCTTCCCATAAAAAAAGCGGACACTTATATGCCCGCTTTATTGTTATTTTAAAATACTATTGAGTGCTTTATAACAAGAAACTTATAAGCGGTATTTAAAGTTTAAGTTAAGAGAGCGAGGGTCATTCCCTTCTGCCAACACCCAGTTTGGTGTTGAAGCAACTCGACTTTTATCAAACATATTACGAACAACTAATGAGATATCCCAGTTTTCTAGTTCATAGTAAGTTCCGAAGTCAAATTCAGCATACCCAGGTACTTTGTAATCACCATCATTACTACCTGACTCAGCTCTCATACCTAATGCGAAACGAACTGGCTCGCTATCCATCTTATAACTATTCCAAATAGAAAGAGAGTTATAAGGCGTGTAATCTGCTTGCACACCTTTATCATCACCTGAGGTATCAGACGCATCAGTGTATGCGTAACTTATACGGCTAGAAATTTGGTCAGTAATATGAACTAACGCATTAACTTCAACCCCTGTCGATCTGAACGCTTCACCTGAACGTTGCACTAACGCTCTATCACCATCAATCGTTTCATACTCAGTTTGATTTTTAGTATTAATATAAAATAATGTCACACTGGTGCTTAACTTATCATCGAAAAAGTCACCTTTGAAGCCCAGTTCATAGTTATCACTTTCTTCTGGATCATAGCTAACACCATCTTGCCCATATTGTACTAACGTCGACGTATCAATCGGTTCATAAGCTTGGCTATAAGATGCAAATAAATTCACGTCTTGTGTCAATTTATAAACGACACCTGCATCATAGATAAAGTTAGAAGTACTTTGATCATAATCAGAGTCATCTGAACTTGTCTCTTCACCTTTAAATTTTGTATAACCTAGTCCTAACGCTAACGTGAAATCACCAAGACTGATTCGGTCTTTTAAGTATAAGTTGATTTCATTATCGATTGTTGTTGAATAATTGCCATCTTTTAAAGAGTCAGGCATTAACGTATAGATTTGATCATCTGGGTCATAGACATTAATTGTATTATTACCAATTGCATCATCATTATCTTGGAAGTTACGCATAAATTTAACTTCTTTATTACGAACATTAATACCCGTTAATAAATGGTGTTGAAAAATACCCGTTTCAAATTTCCCTTCAGCATTGGTATCAAGTAAAAAGTATTGGTCTTCTCCTTGAGCATAAACCCACTTTCTCTCTAATGTTGTATCACCAATTACATTACCTAAACCGCTACTATTGCTGGCATACAGATCTTGCGCACTTGATTTAGTATTTACCGCTGCAGCGGTTGCATTTAACGTCCAATTTTGTAATTGATGTTCAGCGCTTAATTCAAAAGTAGTTGATTTATTAGCACCTTTGTCTAACGGGCTACCATAATAAAAACTACGATTAATAATGCTACCGAAACTATCTGTGGTATCGCCTAGTGTTCCGTTTGCAAAATTAGTAGTGACAATGCCATCACCATAACTACTGCCCCCCGTCGTCTCACGGTTAACATATTCAAAGCGTGGTGTAATGCGTGTGTTTTCACCCACTTTAAAAGTTAAAGAGGCATCAATAGCTTGCTCATCTGTAGAACGCCCATTTTGAAACTCTTCACCTTCAGGGGTTAATTCAGCATTGACGCGGTATAACACTTTATCGGCCACTAACTCACCGGTTGAATCAATGCTGACTGAGACTTGATTTCTTTTAAAGTTAGCCGTATCGCCAGACACATAAGATCGTGTCTTTAAACCTAATGTCGTTTCTGATTCTTCTTGAGGTTTTTTAGTAATGACATTCACCATACCGCCACCCACACCTGAGCCATATAAAATAGCATCAGAACCATTAAGTATGGTCACAGACTCTACGTTATAAGTACTAGGAGAACGAGAACCTGAGCCTGCTTCACCACCTTGAAGTGAACGTAATCCATTCACCATAAAGTTATCAAGATTTGTTGATATGCCACGGATAATCACATTACGATCCGCAGAACTGCTGGTATTGATGCTAGTTGCATACTCGGCGATATCTTTAACGTCTTCTGCAGACATATCCTCGATTTGTTCTTTTGTGACTTTTACAACAGAGCGGCCTGTGTCTTTCAAAGATAAGTTCATTTTTGTTGCGGTATTATCGACGGCATTAATGCCTTGCTCAGACTGACCGGTTACCGTTACTACGTCCAACTTAGTCACGTCAGAATCGACATCCGCAGCAAATGAAGCAGGAGATAAAGCTGTAATTAATGCAGATCCAACTGCTAGGTTAGTCATTGATTTTGGTTTTTTAAAAAACTGGTTAGACATCTTCTAATATTTCCTTTTAGATAAGTTTCCACAACAAACTTAAGTACGTAACTGTATTTATTTTCAATACGCTTAAAACGACACATATAATTTGTCGTTTTAAATACTCATCGATAATTTATTTATCATTCCATTGAACTTTTTATAAAAAAGTTAGATGGAAAATCTGGAAGTGGATTCTAGTGATAATAGTTATCAATACCAATAAAATTACATTCTTTACATTTGTTAAAAAGATAAAATAGAAGGAGCGATTGGAGTTAAATAATAGAGGATTAAAATTTTTAACCATTGAAATATGAAAATAAAGATGAAAAATCCATTTTAATAAATAAAATCAATTTGAAATTATCATTAATAAATTATAAAAGGCAATAAATACAAACAGTTAAAAATAATAATTCAGTTAACATATCAGACGAAAATATTCGTTAATTAATTTTTCGTCGTCAATATCAATAGTAAAATAGACGAAATATAGCCACTCTTACTTTTTAGTTAATTTTAAAATGCTACTCAACAATTGAAATGTGCACATTATTGAGTAGCTTATATTGAACAGCGAGTTCCGTTATTATTTACTTATTTATCAATTAGTAACGTACTTGTACAGAAGCGCTAAAATTACGCTCCTCGCCAATCACTACATTTTGTGAACCATTCAATCCGTAATCACCATTAGTTGTCGATCCACCAGCGTAGTAGTCAGTATCTAATAGGTTTTCAACATTGAAACGGAAAACCATTTCTAAGTTTTGGTCATATTGAAAAGAATGTGCAATACCAGCGTCAAAACGTGTGTAAGCGTCTTTTTTAAACGTATTGTCTTTATCACCGTAACGAGAGCCAACATAAATAAGGCCTAAATTCACATCAGTATCTTCTGTTACTTGATAGCGAGACCATAGCGTAGCAGAGAATTCAGGTACATCAGCAGGGCGATTCCCTTGGTAATCTTCATCGACGGTGTATTTAGCATCAAGGTAAGTACCGCTACCGCTTAATGATAGGTCATCAGTTAAGTTACCTTGGAAAGCTATCTCTGCACCTCGGTGTACACGTTCACCTATTTGTGCAACTTCATAAGTACCATCAGAGTAATAAGAGTCAACGGTTGAGTTTTCTTGTGTAATTTGGAATAAAGCGCCAGACAAGAATAGTTGATCATCCATTAGCTCCCACTTACTACCGATCTCGTAAAGCGTACCAGTGACAGGGTCAAGTTCTGCACCAAAGTTCGTCGCTGAACTATCTGACACATCTGATTGTGGTTCAAAGCTTTCAGAATAAGTTAAGTAAATAGACCCATTACTGACAGGATGATAAATAACAGCAAACTTAGGCACAATAGCATCTAACTTTTCATCTGCTTCACCATCATCGCCAGGTGTCACTTTTAAGTCATAACGTAAACCAGCAAGTACTTGCCATTGTTCGTTAAGGGTCACCATATCTTGTACATATAAACCATAAGAATTATATTTACTGCTACTCGTTGACGCAGTATCGGAATAAGTAGCAGCGGCTGTTGCTTCACCTACTGTCGTGTCTTCAACAGAGAGTGTATATTTACTTTGTTCATAGCTATAACCGACCCAGTTTGTACCAATTAATAATGTATGATCAATACTACCTGTTTTAAATTCACCAATTAAATCAACACTCGCCGTTTGAAAAATCCAGTTATCAGTACGATCGCTGGCATAACTTGCATGTGAATATGTTCCACTATCAGCATCGTAAGTCGTTTCATCGGGATAACTTTCTACATCGTTACGTTTGTAATCTTGATTATTAAAACTCGCCTTTACAGCCCAAGTATCATTAAGTTGCGCAGCAATACCCACCCCAACATTTTCAACTTCAATTGACGTATTCGCCCACTGAGCATCCCAAATATAATCGTCGCCAAGTACCGCTTCACCATCAACAATATAAGAGCCAGAATCAGCACCAGAATCATCAGTTGTACGATCATAATGAGCAGAAACAGTGACATCGTCATTGATATCGTATTCAACGAATAACCCACCTACAAAACGATCCGTTGATGGACTTGATCCATCACTGTAACTACGCCAAGAGTCATAGTTGTGTTGAGATAAAACCAAACGTGCACGTAATGATTCTTCTTCATTTAACGAACCACTTACGTCTATACTAGTTCGCGTTTCATTGTCAGAACCGAGGTCTTGACTAAAAACAATATGCGTTTCTTTAGTTGGTTTTTTAGACACCATATTAATTAAACCACCGGGTGCTGATTGCCCATATAATAAGCCAGCAGGCCCTTTCAACACTTCAATAGAGTCTAATAATTCAATAGGTTGTCGGTAATATGAAAAATGTTGCTTACCATCACGTAAGTAACCCGTACTAGTACTGAGATCAAAACCACGTATAGAAAAACGTTCGAAGTTATTATTTAAGCTACCAGTAGACACACTTGCATCATTTTTTAATACGTCACCTAACGTCGTCGCTATTTGATCTTCAATTAATTGTTGATCAAGTACCGTTACTTGTCCTGGTGTTTCAAGTTGTGTCATCTCCATTCGCATAGAGCCGGTATTCGCATCTGCTTTATAATTAGCACGCTCACCAGTCACTACCATTAATTTTTCAGGATCAGCTGCCTCATTATCTGTGGTATCGGCATAAATATTTGATGAGACAAACATTGCCCCTATTAATATCGCTAATTGATTTCTCTTAAACATATTCCATTGCTCCAACGCATTTATTTTTATTATTATTTGATTGTGACTATCGTGTTATCTGTCCTGCTATAACACTCATGGTCTAAGAAAGGCGCACAACCTATATGAGAATAATTATCAATAACAACTAACTTACAATCTTTACATTTGAAGTATAAAAAACATCCAAATTAAAAAAGTGATGGAAGTTAATAAAAATAAGGCGTTGGATTTAAAAAGGAGAAAAAATAGCAGTGTTAATAATAATGGGTTTAGCGAATAAAAACGGCTAGTTTCCTAGCCGTTACATTTGTTAATAACTCAACAATAAAAATGAGTGATGAACTGACAAATCATTAAATCAAATGACTTTAATAACGAACTTGCACCGTGGCCATAAAGTTACGACCTTCACCAACAACAACATTTTGTGCTCCGTTGCTAGCATAATCATCACCCGTTGAACCACCACCAGCGTAGTAATCTGTATCAAGTAAGTTCTCTACGTTAACGCGAAATACCATTTCTAGGTTTTGATCATATTGAAAATGATGAGCAAGTCCTAAATCAAAACGAGTATAACCATCTTTCTTAAAGGTATTTGCAGCATCCCCGTAACGTGAACCGACATAAGTAGCCCCTAAGTTAAGATCTGTATTATGAGTTACTTGATAACGAGACCAAAGGCTAGCAGCGTACTTAGGCACATCAGCAGGACGATTACCTTGGTAATTAGCATCTGTTGTGTATTCAGCATCAAGATACGTACCTGTACCACTTAATGACAAATCATCAGTAATATTACCTTGGAAGGCGAATTCAACACCGCGATGAACACGTTCACCCGTTTGTGTTACTTCATAAGAGTCAGCTGTACCCACATTAATCGTTGAATTTTCTTCAGTGATTTGAAAAATAGCACCAGAAGCAAATAATTGTTTATCCAATAATTCCCATTTAGTACCTAACTCATAAAGTTTACCGTTGACTGGGTCAAGTGACGCACCGTCATTGGTTGCATTACTGTCTGATACATCAGACTGAGGTTCAAAGCTTTCAGAGTAAGTTAAGTAAATAGAACCATCACTAGTCGGGTGATAAATTAATGCAACTTTAGGTACGATTGCATCTAATCTTTCATCTGATTCGCCATCATCGCCAGGTGTCACTTTTAAGTCATAACGTAAACCAGCAAGTGCTTGCCATTGGTCATTAAAAGTCATCATGTCTTGAACGTAAAAACCATAACTATTATAAGTTGTATCAGTTGTTTTCACACTCGCATCTGTATCAATCGTAGCAGATGAATTTGGTTCACCGACTGTCGTTGTAGAGCCAACTAATGAATACTGCTCACGCTCATAGCTATAACCTAACCAGTTACTGCCAATTAAGACTTTATGACCAATACTACCGGTATCAAATTCACCGACTAAATCAGCACTCGCCGTTTGGAAAATCCAGTTATCACTACGATCACTGCCTGCTTGTGTATACGTTGTTCCATCATAAGATGTTTCAACAGGATAACTTTCGACATCATGACGTTTAAAATCTTGATGGTTATAGCTCACGTTTAATGACCAATTATCATTTAACTGTGCATCAACACCAAAACCGACATTCTCAACTTCATTATCGATATTTGACCATTGTGTATCCCAAATGTATTCGTCACCTAGAACTGATTTACCAGCAACAACATAAGCACCAGAGTCAACACCGCCATTATCTGTTGTACGGTCGTAATGTGCAGAAAGAGTCACAGCATCATTGAGATCGTAATCAACAAATAGACCGCCTACAAAACGATCTGTTGAAGGTGATGAACCATCACTATAACTACGCCATGAATCATAATTTTGTTGCGATAACACTAAGCGGCTGCGTAAGGTTTTTTCTTTATTTAAGGCGCCACTAATATCCAGTGTGCTTCGAGTAGAATTGTTTGAACCTAAGTCTTGGCTAAAGACAACATGTGTCTCTGCCGTTGGCTTTTTAGACACCATGTTAATCAGACCGCCTGGTGCTGATTGTCCGTATAACAACCCGGCAGGACCTTTTAATACTTCAACAGACTGTAATAATTCAACAGGTTGACGGTAATGAGACCAATGTTGTTTTCCATCTCGTAAGAAACCTGTGCTACTGCTCAGTTCAAAACCACGTAAAGAGAAGCGTTCACGATTACGACTATCGCCTAATGCTGAAACACTTGAATCATTTTTTAATACATCACTTAATTTCGTTGCACGTTGTTCATCGATAATTTGCTCATCAATCACCGTAACTTGCCCCGGTGTTTCAAGTTGAGTCATTTCCATGCGCATAGAGCCAGTATTGCTGTCCGCTTTATAGTTAGCGCGCTCACCAGTTACCACCATTAACTTTTCAGGATCGGCTTCGATACCTGTATTTTCAGCAGCACTGACATAAATTACAGATGAGGCTAACGTCGCACCTATTAATATAGACAACTGACTTCTATTAAACATTTCCTATTTATCCCTTGCATTAATGCCTGTTTATTATCAATTCCATTTGAGTGATGAATCACACTAACTGATGGAAACACACGCTAAAAATACGTGATAATAATTATCAATAACAACAAAATTACATTCTTTACATTTATTAAAGAAAAATAAGAGAGTGTAATTAATAAGCAAAAATAAGGAGGGCTGAAGTATTTAAAAGAAAGTAAGGAACTTAAAAAAACAACTATATTAAGGTAACTTAATGATTAAATTACCTTAATAGAATCGGAAAAGTATGGGTGAATTAAATAGATTATAAAAAACACATAAGCATGCAAGACAATTGTGCAACTTTCTCGCTAAAAGCATAGCCTTTACCATGGACTGTTTTTATGTGTAATTTGGATAAACCCGCATTACACATTTTACGGCGGATATTACTAATATGAACGTCTAAATTCCGATCGAAAGCTGATAATTCTCGTTTCAACACTTCTTTTTGCAACGTCGCTTTAGAGATAATATCACCATCATTTTTACTCAAATATTGCACCAACTGCACTTCCGTTTCTGTTAATGGCAGACGCGATATTTTAAATGAGAAACGTTCAGTGCAATTATCAAATGTTGCGCGTTGTTTTTCTAATGCGACACGACGTAAGAGAACTTCTATATGTACCAATAAAGCTTGCTCTGAATAAGGTTTATTAAGATATTGGTCTGCACCTGCTTTTAACTTATCCAGTAAATTTGCTTGGTCTTCAGCCTCACTCAATAACAAGATAGGGGTAGCAAAATGTTTACATATTGTTGAAATTAATTTGCGTGTTTCTTTAGCGACCAAGTGAGCATCAAATTGATGACAGTCATCGCGTTTATGTTCAGAAAGGTGAGCAGGTAGTTCATGAGCATTTTCAACATGAGAAGATAGCGTATTAGGAGTGAAAATATCTGTCAATGAACCATTCGAAAACTCATTATCTAATATCACAACATCAGCGCCCTGCTGCTGTAAGTGAGCTAAAGTACTTTTAACATCACTAAAGCAAGTGACCTGATAAGCAGCTTTAGTAAGCACTTGTGTTAATAACCTTCTGCTTTGCAGATTATCACTAACCACCACGATATAAGACATAACAACCTCCCTGGACGATAATGATTCGCATTCTACTTTTAAGGGGTGACTTTATCAATATCTCTTTGGTAACAATCAGACAAATTGTTTACTTCTTTCTGCATTTATTGATTGTTAATCCTACTTATTTTTTATCGTATTTTAAAAAGTAAGAACACTGCGATTTAGCTTGCGTGTAAGGATCCACGTAAAAAGTGAATAAAAGACAAAACGTTATGTAAATACTGGTTATTTTTATAAAAAATAGATGCAGTATAAAATCGTGTTAATGAGTAAAATTAATCAAAGAATGACTGGAATTTAATTTAGGAAATTTTTGAGGAGTTTATTTTAGCAGCTTAGCTAAAAGTTTCATTAAGAAGAATTGATTACTGGAGTGAGTTACATTACCTAATTAAAAAGTATTAATGTAACTATATAACTATATAACTATAGCTTCATGATTTAACGCTTCATGAAGCCATAGTGATGATCAGTTATGGCCAGTTATTGATGGCCAATTAATCATTAAAACGCTTAAGCAGATAATGAAATAGATGACGCAACATTGATATTACTACGACCTAATGCATTCAATACCGCTTGCATAGAGGCTGTCAAGATATCGTGGCAGTTAGAGGCAGCACAGTAACGGTGGCCTTGAATACTAATTTGTACATAAGCCATCGCTTCAGCTTGTTCATTTTCAGAACCTAACTTACTTGGTAAAGCATGCTCAGTGTAATCAATTAATACAATGTCATGGCCAATAGCGGCGCTTAAGCCTTTCACAAAGGCATCCAATACACCTTTACCTTTACCATTTAATTCAAGCGTTTGGTTCTGTGTTGTCAACTGCGCTTGTAATGTATCAATACTACCTTCGCGGTTAAGTTGGTAGCTTTCAATATTGACAGCATGTTGTGGATTTAAGTAAGTACTTGAGAAAATATCATGTATTACTTGAGGCCCGACTTCAGCTTCACTTTTCTCAGCGAACGCTTGAATATGCGGGCTAAAATCAACCTGCATCCAACGCGGCATTTGAATACCGTAGTCTTGCTCAAGTACATAAGCGACACCGCCCTTACCTGATTGACTATTAATACGGATCACTTGCTGATAACTACGACCTAAATCACGCGGATCAATCGGTAAGTAAGCCACTTGCCAATGTGCATCAGGGTCTTCTTTACGTTGCTCTGCATCAATACTCATACACTTGTTAATCGCATCTTGATGGCTACCAGAGAAAGCCGCAAAGACTAATTCGCCAGCATAAGCATGACGTGGATGAACCGCTAATTGAGTACAACGTTCAACCGTAGAAATAATACGGTCCATATCAGATAAATTTAATTCAGGGTCAATACCTTGGCTATAAATATTCATCGCCATCGTTACGATATCCATGTTACCCGTACGTTCGCCGTTACCTAATAATGTCCCTTCGATACGGTCAGCACCTGCTAACACACCTAACTCAGCAGCAGCAACACCACAACCACGGTCATTATGCGTATGTAAGCTAATTCTAACGGCTTCACGATGACTGATATTATCGTTAATCCATTCAATTTGATCGGCATAAACGTTCGGAGTAGAAACTTCGACTGTAGCAGGTAGATTGATGATCACTTTATTATCTGGCGTTGGTTGCCATACATTAATCACGGCATCACACACTTCTAATGCGTAATCCATTTCTGTGCCCGTAAAGCTTTCAGGAGAATACTGGAAAGACCAACGTGTATCAGGCTGTTGAGAAGCCATCTCTTTTACCCATTGCGCACCCTGGATGGCAATGGCTTTAATTTCTTCACATGATTTTTTGAAAACTTGTTCACGCTGCACTGTAGACGTTGAATTATATAAATGAACAATCGCTTTCTTCGCGCCTTTTAATGACTCAAAGCTACGTGCAATCAACGGCTCTCTTGCTTGTGTTAATACTTGAATCGTTACATCGTCAGGAATTAAATCTTCTTCAATCAATTGGCGAACAAAATCAAAGTCAGGGGCAGAGGCTGCAGGGAAACCTACTTCAATTTCTTTAAAACCAACATCAACTAATAGCTTAAACATTTCTAGTTTTTGGCTTGGGCTCATTGGCTCAATAAGTGCTTGGTTACCATCTCTTAAATCAACACTACACCAATCAGGTGCAACACTAATAACATGGTTAGGCCAACGTCTATCGGTTTTTTGAATAGGCGCAAAAGCACGGTATTTTTTATGATTAAAACTAGATGGTTGATTGCTATTCACTGGCATAAGAGATTCCCTAAAACTATTTTTTGATATGATTGTTATCATTATAACGATAAAGCAACAGTAAAGCGTAGTTTATGCGAATTAGCGAGTTGGCTCAGCATGATAAGGTTATTGCCACCCATTTCCGATAAGAAACTTCGCTCGCTATTCATGCTGTAAACTATAGCGAATTATTATGAGTGAATGGTTGCAAAGTTAGCCTTATAACTGCAAAATATTGCAACAAATAACTACAAATACAAAGAAACGTAGTGATTAAATACACATTGAGAAATAACCATGCAATCAATCGTAAAATTAGACCGAATAGATAAACAAATATTGCAACTGATGCAAGGCAATGCCCGCATTAGTAATTTAGAGTTGGCAGATAGCATTGGTTTATCTCCAACCCCTTGTTCTCGTCGTGTTAAACGACTTGAAGAATCAGGCATTATCGACAAACATGTCACGCTATTAAAAAGTGCCGCGTTAGGATTAAACCTCACCGCCATGATTGGTATCAGTATGGATAGACATACTCCTGAGCGATTTGAAAACTTTGAAGCCTCAGTCACGGCGTTACCGGAAGTATTAGAATGCTTAATTGTCACCGGACAATCTGCTGACTTTTTATTAAAAGTCGTGGTACGCGATATGCAACATTATGAGCAATTCCTATTAGGACACATCACTAAGCTTGAAGGTGTTACAGGCGTGCATTCCAGCTTTGTATTACGTGAAGTATTGAAAAAAACAGCCTTACCACTCGACTAGTAATAACGTACTATTTAATTAACCACTATCGAAGTTAATAGATAAGAGAATAGATAAGTTAATAAATAAGCGAATAGATAAACTAAAGCACAAGCTCATCAACAAACAAATACAGGGTCAATATATATGTCTGCAACCTTAGAAAAAATAATCGTTAATCCATCTTCAAAAGCAACATCATGTGTTATTTGGTTACATGGCTTAGGCGATTCAGGCGCCGGGTTTTCTCCTATTGTGCCAGCATTACAATTACCTCAAGATCATCAGATCCGTTTTATATTCCCGCATGCCCCAGAACAAGCAGTCACCATTAACCAAGGTGCGGTTATGCGTTCTTGGTATGATATTAAAAGCATGGATTTACATAACCGAGCTGACATAACAGGCGTCATGGCTTCAGAGAAACGCCTCCATGCACTGATTCAAGAGCAGATTGATAGCGGTATTGCAGCAGATAAAATTGTATTAGCCGGCTTCAGCCAAGGTGGCGTGATCAGTCTATTTTCTGGGTTAAGATACCCACAAAAGTTAGCGGGGATTTTAGCAATGTCATGCTATCTACCCAATCCAGAAGCATTACCGACCGAACTATCAGCAGTAAACCAACAAACACCTATTTTGCAACATCACGGTGAACAAGATGAAGTTGTGCCAATCAGTGCAGGCAAGAAAGCCAATACCTTATTAGTGGCTGCAGGTTATCAAGCACAATGGCAATCTTATGCGATGCCGCATTCTGTCGTCGCAGAGCAGCTAGTGGATATTGCAGCTTGGATTCAAAACGTATTAAAATAAGACTGATTCCAACATAGTTTTATAGTTTAAATTTATAAAATATAGGCTTATAAATTGATGGAAATTAAAGGAGTGGACTCGGTTCTGCTCCTTTAATTTCCATCAATTCAACGATTAACTATTGAATGTTTAACCATTAAAATTTTAACTACTCTTCTTTAAATACACTCTTTCTGGTCTTCCCACCTTTCCATATTCATTTTCTGCGGCCAATAAACCATTGGCAGAGCAGTATTCTAAATAACGACGAGCCGTCGTTTTACTAATACCCGTTTCTTGAACTAAGCGATCAACGGTAAACTTTACGTCAACATTTTGAGAAAAAACCCGTTTAATTGTTTCTAACGTAATGCTTTCTATTCCTTTCGGCAATAATTGTTGGTATTTGTCACGCAGTTGAATATTGAAGAGTTCATCAATTTGACGTTGCTCAAGATTATCGTATGCATTCATTGCCGTGTTTAATGTTAAATAACGATTGAGTGTTTCTTGCAAGCGTTCGTATGACACGGGTTTAAGTAAATAATCAAAACAACCTAACTTCATTGCCGTTTTAATCGTATCAATATCATCTGAAGCAGTAATTAACACCACATTGGTTTTATGCGTCGCTTTATCGGCAATGATCTCACGAAACAAGTCGATGCCCGAACCGTCAGGTAAATAGTTATCTAAAATAATAACATTCGGTTTATGTATTTTTACCATGGTTCTGGCCATTTGCAGATTTTCAGCAATCCCGATAGGGTTAAAACGAGGCGTTTGACGTAAAATTTGGCTGTGAATTTGTGCAATTTTTGCATCATCTTCCACGATTAATACATCAATGAGACTCATTTAATTTACCTTCTATATTGACTGGATTATTTTTACATTTGTTGGGGATAAAGACAGAAAAAATACAACCTTGTAGCTCTGCATTATCAACCAATATAAAGCCATTGGCATGAGTGACATAACGGTGTACTAGATATAAGCCGATGCCATGGTTATCACTGTCTTGTTTATTGGAGACGCCTTTCTTCCAGATTTCATCTATTAAATCAGGTGCTAAACCAGTACCGTTATCACTTATTTCAATCACTAAATCGTCCCCTGCATCAGTGATTAAAACGTCAACAATGCAGTTACTATCAGGATTATGTTGGGTGGCATCGAAGGCATTATCAATTAAATTGCCGAGGATTGCACATAGTTCAGTTTCACTTAATCTAGAATTAAGCGAGTGAAGTTGGCAAGTTGAGTCAAACATCAATGAAATGTTCAGCTCTTTTGCACGTAATGATTTCCCTAATAATAAACCAGCGACTTGTGGCAAATGAATATGCTGATGGATGAAATCTAGCAATTTTTGTTTACTGGTATTTTCCTGTGCAATCAGTTGCTGCACTTCATCTAATTCTCCCATTTGAATGAGACCTGAGATAGTCGCTAAACGATTAGAAAATTCATGTCTTAATACGCGTAAACTATCAGTATGTTGCTGAACTTGTGTAAGTTCATTGGTAAGGGAGTCAATATCACTCTTTTCACGAAAACTAACAACCCAACCAATCAATTCATCTTGTTTAAAAATAGCAACACGGTTAGCAATTAAACGGTGTTCATTCAGACTGATCATTTCATCTTTTAGGCTTTTATTCAGTGGCTTGCGAAAAAAGAATTCTGAGTTTGAAACATATTCAAAGATTTTCCGTGTTTTTAGGTAGTTAATATCATACTCAGCGTCCAATAACTTTCGGGCTGATTTGTTCATAGTGAGGAAATATCCTTCACGATCAATCGCAATAACACCTTCATATACAGAGCTTAAAATTGTGTTTTGTAAATTCAGTGCAAGTGCAATTTCTTCAGGCTCCATCATATTCATTTTATTTTGAATATGATGGGAGAACCCCCAAGCAGCGGCTAAGGTCAGTGCAAACAGACTGAAAACCTCGATAAGTAAGGGGGTCATATACACATCAAGCCATTGATCAAAACGGTTCAGTAAATAACCAACAGAAATAACGCCAATGATATTATGATGACTATCAAAAATAGGCGCCTTTCCTCTCACTCCATAGCCTAAACTACCTTCCCTTAAGGAGATATAAGACTCACCACGCTCTAGTGCACCAGCATTATCTCCCCCTCTCATTGGCAAACCGATACGATCTTCTACTGGGTGTGATAAGCGAATACCATTTTCATCACCAATAACAATAAAACTGGCATCAGATATCGCTGATAATCGATTGATATTGAGATTTAGAGCGACGAGGTCTTTTGCTACAATTTGTTTAATGAGTACAGGATCACTTGAAATTTCTTTAGCTTGGATAAGTGCACGAGTGCCCACTTGATGTTTGATAGATTTAAACAATGTACTTTCGAAATGCCATACCATCACTGGCATTTGCAGAAGAAGTAGACCAAATAGTAATAAAAATATTTTAATGCGAAAGGTCAATTTAAAGAAAGAAGGAAAAGTATTTTTCATAAAGTCTAACCGAAGTGAATACAAAGTAATGAGTAAGAAATAGTGAGTTTAATTTGTAAATCATTTGAAACGTAAATGTTAAATCAAAATGAGTGTGAATACAGTGATACTTTACTCGTTTTAGCGTTTATCTCTTACCGCTTAATGGAGCTTATTCAATAAAAACAGTGTTTTATATGAACAGTACAGTGGTTCACTTTATAAATAAAAAAGAACCCAAATAACGCATCATCATTACAACTTACGTTATTTGGGCAACTTGGGTAATCGTTTAATTTAACAATTTGAGCAGCTGATATTTTAAGCGGCTACCTTTCTTTCAGCGACTTTCGCTCGAATAGCGCTAATAATAGGTAACAATATCGAAAGTAATACCACGACTAATAAGCCTTTAGCAATGCCAGAGTCCATGAAAACACTTAAGTCTTGGTTCGAGATTCTATAACCCTGACGGAAAGATTGTTCCATTTGACCACCAACAATTGCCGCTAAAATCATTGGAGAAGTCGGTATATCAAGACGCCCCATAATAACACCAGCAACACCTAAAATGATTAAGATGTAGAAATCGACAACAGAAGCACTGATCGCATAACACCCCACAAAAGCTAAGCTGAGTACGATTGGATAAAGTACTTTTGGCGGAATCGCTAACAAACGCACCAATACACCTGCAAGTGGAATATTCACAATAGCCAGAATCACATTGGCAACAAACATACTCGCGATTAAGCCCCAAGCTGTATCAGGATGCTGGGCGAACAACAGTGGCCCAGGTTGAATGCCAAGCATTAATAACGCGCCCATCATTACCGCAGTGGTTCCAGATCCCGGAACACCCAGTGATAACATTGGAATCATCGCACCAATAGAAGCGGCATTGTTAGCTGACTCTGGTGCTGCTAATCCTTCAATCGCACCATGTCCAAATTCTTCTTTATTTTTAGATAGTTGCTTTTCATTGTTGTAACACATCAGCGATGCCATCGTACCGCCCGCACCAGGCAGTGCGCCAATAATGAAGCCGACAGGTGCACTACGAAGAATTGGCCATTTTGAACGCTTCCATTCCTCTTTGCTTATCCAAATTCGCTTAAACTTAGTTTGTGCTTTTTTGCCTCCTTCACTCAAGGTTCGGAAACTTTTAAATACCTCACCTAAAGCATAAATACCAATAATAACCACTAAGAAATCAATACCTGTTTGAAGCTCTAACACTCCAAAAGTAAAGCGTTGTAAACCTGACTGTCCATCAATCCCCACGGTCGATATCGCCAGTCCAATACACATAGATAAAAAACCTTTCAGCATATTTCCTTTCGACATAGAGACCGTCATAGAAAGTGCAGCAACCATTAATAAAAAGTATTCAGCAGGGCCAAATTTAATAGCCAAACCAGCAACAGGTTCTGCCATTAATGTCATTAATATAGCCGCAATAGTACCGCCAATTAATGACGCAATAGCAGATATGGCAAGTGCAGATTCTGCTTTACCTTTCATTGCCATGGGGTACCCATCAAAGGTTGCAGCCAGTGCAGCACCATCGCCAGGGGTATTAATTAAAATGGAGCTTCGAGACCCGCCAAACATAGCGCCAATATAAACGCCCATCATGGTGATAAGTGAAGCCGTTGGCCCCATTGAAAATGTCATGGGTAATAAAATAGCCACACCCGTTGCAGGCCCAAGCCCCGGAAGCATGCCAATCACAGTCCCTAAAATACCGCCAACTAAGATTAAAAATAAGTAATAAGGCTGAAGAGCAACGCTAAAGCCATTCATTAAATTCGTTAAAATATCCATTATGATCAGCTCTATTAATTAAAAAATGGGAATGGTGGGAGATTAACTGACAGCAATTCATTAAAAGTAATAAAAATACCAACAGCAAAAATAATTGAAATTAACGCGCTTTTCTTCCAAAAACTTTTACCACAGGTCACCGTCAACGTCGAAAACATAAATAAAGAAGTACTGATCACGTAACCGACATGTTCAAATAACATTGCGTAAAAAAAGCAAATAAGACAAGTAATAGCTATTTTCCTGCGATCCTCTTTTCGTTGTGAGCTTTCATTTAATAATGCCTTGATAGCCACTATTGAAGGCGTTACTCCACCAGTAATGATCAGTAATACGCCAATAAAAATAGCAATTCCAGACACCGCAAGCGGTAAGAAAATAGCCTCTAATGGATTGCCAAACATTGGCTGAGGTAAGCTATATGCATACCCTCCGTATGCGAGACCAAATGTGATACTAAATAGTCCTGTTAGGCCATCCCAATTGGATTTTATATTTGACACGTTACACCTCTAGCAAATAATCGAGTTTATTAAGTTATGCATTGTTAATATGGAAACGGTGGCTATAACGACTTTGTTTCTTGGCATAATCATAAGGAAGTCAGCTTTGTTTTTTACACAAAGCATTATTGTTTTTAAAATAGAATCGTTATTGATTTATAAAAATTCAGTACTGATATCAAACCTGTTTAATGAAAGAGTGCCTACTTGTTTAAATAAATCATCTCTTTCATCTTATTAATACCGGAGGATTATCGACCAAATACTTCTTTAATTAATCCTTTATATTGTTCGTTAGTTTTGCCTAAGAATTTACTGAAATCTTGGTCATTTTGGTAAGCATTGTCCCAACCATTGCGTTTCAGTGCTTCTTTCCATTCAGTTGTTTTAACCATTTTCTGTAAAGCATCACGCCAATATGCAACGGCTTCTTCAGGCATATCTTTAGGGCCAAATAGACCACGCCAGTTTTCAAACGTAACGTTAATGCCTTCTTCTTTTACCGTTGGAATATCCGCGATTAAGCCACTGCCAATACGCTTGTCTGCCGTTTGTGCCAATGCATGTAATTTACCACTTTCAACAAGCCCCGCTACATCGCCTAAACCAGTAGAGATAAGGTCAACATGACCGCCCAACGCTTGTGCTATTAAGCTACCATTTTGAAAAGAGATGTAATCAATATTACGAAGATTCTCAACACCCGCAGCTTTAGCGACTAATAAGAATTGAATGTGATCCATCGATCCTGCGGCAGATGTGCCACCAATCTTGACCGACTTAGGATCTTTTTTAAGTGCGTCCATGACTTCTTTAATAGTTTTGTACTTTGAATCTTCTGGTACCACAAAAGCAGCATAGTCAGTGATAAGGCGTGCAATAGGGGTTGTATCTTTATAACTGTACTGAGTCAGCCCCGTTAGATTCGTTAGCAAAATAGGCGGAGAATATACTGAAATAAGATCACCTTTGCCTTTTTGAGTTTGCATGTAAGCTAAGTTAACAGCACCACCACCACCGGGACGATTCACCACAGGCATATTCGCATCAACAATACCTGTATCCTTTAACACTTTACCTACGGTACGAATGGTTAAATCCCAACCGCCACCAGCCCCTGAAGGCGCAACCATATTAATAGTATGAGGAGGATAATCTGCTGCCATCGCAGAGTTAACCGAGAGAAGTGTAGTGGTTGCAATCACGGCACTTGTTAAAAGCTGTTTTAATTTAATCATCAACTTACATCCTTTGCTTATTTCCTAAATATAAAAAGTATTGAGCGAATAGCTCTTACCCTCGTTTTATTTTTATTATCAGAATAGATCCTTTGTAAAAACCTAATATTCATTGATGCGTTAAATAAATGTATTTTATTTGTTAAATGAATGAACTGATTTTGTAAGCATACTGATAGGCTAATAATGGAAATGTGAGACGAGACAATTAAACGCGATGAATCAATGGCGCTTATGGTTTTTATGGTGTTAATTAATTATTTATAAAATAAAATTATATTTTTTATACTTTAAAACAATTAGTTAGGGTTACATCAGAGGGGGCTAGACATAAATAGAGAACGATTAAAGGACGATCTAACATACGCAATATTGTCATAACTTATGATCAGGTTAACGTCTTGGATATTTCCGCAAAAATAATTAAAGCGATAAATGATAGATAATTAGCATAAAGAATCTAAATGATATCAGAGTTAACATTATCTATTCGCTTAGCTGTAAATCGTTTATAAAAATTCAAAAATCACTTTCAATTTCTCCAATAATATTAAGTAATTTCCATTCGATTGATATAAGACCGTAAATTACTCATAAAGAAATAGCTAAATATTATTCGGACGAACATATTTATTTCGTTTATCTGCAAAAACACAGCTATAGTGTTGGCACTTCATATCAATTTTTTACAAGGAAAATGCCTAATGAGTGTTAAGTTAAAAATGATGTTATTGATGGGGTCGTTAATCACCATCGTCGTTTTAATGATATCCGTTGTTGGATTTATAAATTTCAAATCAGAATCAGTGAACACTTATGATCGTGGTTTAAAAAATGATGCGATGGTAATAGGTAAAGCGGTAGAACAAAAAATCGGTCGCACATTTGATGTTCTTCATGCCGTTGCAGCAGAACTCGCGATTACGAGTGATGAGAAAATAGATGAAGTAGCAACCTTAAAATCACTTAAATCCATTGCAGATAACTTTGATGTTCTTGGCGCACATATAGGCATGAAAAATGGTGATATTTATGCTTCGTTAGCAAATGGTTTTGTCCCTAACGTTAATGCAAAAGAAATGAAACGTGAATGGTATGTCCGTATTTTTGAAGGTGAAAATGAGGTAATGACCAAGGTTTACACTAACGGTGAAGGGAATTCAGCTATCGCGATGTCTGTACCTGTTATTAGAGAAGGTAAACGTGTTGGATTACTTGCCGTTAATATTGAAGTTAACTCAATCGCTAACTTTGTTAAGGGATTATCGGATAACTCGCAAATATACGTTTCTCGTGAAGATGGGTATGTTTTAGTTGCTAAAGATGAAAAGCTATTAGGCGATAACCTGTTTGTTTCACACCCAAGTTATGAGCCTCTCAAGAACTTAGATAAAGCATCTTTAAATTATCATTATGAGGGTGAGAATTACTTTGTTGCATCATCAAAAATGGAGAATTTAGGCTGGAATGTATGGGCTTGGGATTCACAAGAAAACATCAATGCTGCCTCTAATGATAACTTATATACCAGTCTCATCATTGCTTTCATCTTTATCGTCATTGCGCTAACGATTACTTACGCCCTGATTATTAAGCTAATGTACTTGCCAATCGGTGGAGAGCCTAAAGCTATCGAGAATATTGTCCAAAAAATAGCAAATGGAGACCTTTCCCTAAACGCCGAAACAACGGGAAATGAAACAGGTATTTATAAAGCCGTCCTCGCTATGGTTACACAACTAAAAAACACAATCAGTGAAATTAATACAACAAGTACAGCGGTAAATGACTCTTCTGTACGGATTGAAAATTCAGCGAATGGCGTAACAGAAACGACGCAACAACAAATGCATCAATTAGATCAAACAGCTTCAGCGATGAATGAAATGACAGTCACGGTATTAGAAGTTGCTAGAAATGCACAACAAGCTTCATCTTCAGCAAATGAGGCTAAACAGCATTCAAAAAATGGAATGACCGTTGTAAGTGAAATGAATAGTGATATCAGTTCATTATTAAGTGGTATTGAAGATGTGCAAGTCGTTATTAATAAACTCGCTCAACAGACTGATAATATTGGTAGCATTCTTGACGTTATTAAAGGAGTGGCAGATCAAACTAACCTGTTAGCACTTAACGCAGCTATTGAAGCAGCTCGAGCCGGAGAACAAGGTCGAGGCTTTGCGGTAGTGGCCGATGAAGTACGTAACTTAGCGAATAGAACACAAGAAAGTACTGATGAAATTCAACAAGTGATTGCTAACTTACAAGCAGAAGCTGGCCGTTCAGTACATTTAATGGAAGCGAATTCAAAAAGTGCAGAAGCAACAGCCACTAAATCTAATGAGGCTAATTTAGCATTGGAAGCTATCAATACCTCAGTAGAAGAAATTCAAGATATGAATAATCAAATTGCTACCGCAGCTGAAGAGCAAACGGTCGTCGCTGAAGAGATCAATAATAGTATTGTCACTTTAAACGATATGTCTAAACACACATTCGATAATGCTGAAAGCAACTCAACAATGGCTAAGGGTTTAAAAGATTCAGCCGCTTCATTAAACCGCTCAGTAGAGAGGTTTACCCTTTAATTATATTCGTTTGGTATAGTAGCTTGGCTATAGCAGCTTGGTTATAGTAATTTGGCTATAATAGCTGGCTTATAGTAGCTTGATTATAAATAGTAGCTTGATTATAAAATTTAGAGCTTGTAAATAGTTCTGTAGCGACACTCTTCCCTTGGACTGTCGCTATTTTTTTAGCTTTAATATATAAGCTTTAAAATACAACTAATCATATTAAATAAAATCTAATACCACTTTTCTCTCTATTATAATCACCAACAACAGCTCACTTAATTAATGACAATGTTATTGTAAATGTTCCGCAAGGTGATCAATCAATAGCCTTATCTTCGGTGACAAATAGCGATTCTGAGGATACACCGCCCATATCCCTTCCGCAGGTTCTCTGAACTGATCTAAAATCGTCACTAACTGACCTGACTCTATATAGGATTGCACGTAGTAATCAGGCAATTGCACAATACCAATATCTTTTAGGGCGGCATCAACTAGGGCGAGTCCACTATTACATCGTAAATTCCCTTTAACTCTAATGTTCTTCTCTTTATTTTGCTCCGTGAAACGCCAATAGTCGCGTGTTCCTAATAAACAGTTATGATGTTTAAGCTCAGACAGTGAATGTGCTTCACCGTGTTTTTGTAAATAGTGTTCAGACGCACAAACAAAGTTAGATCGTTGACTGAGTTTTTTGGCTATTAGGCTTGAATCTTGTAACTGCCCTAGGCGAATAGCAATATCAAAACCCCCATCAATTAAATCAACTCGGTTATTGGTTAACTCCGTTATCACCTCAATATCACTGTTCAATGCCACAAAATCATTAATTAATGGCAAGACTTTCTGCTCTCCATAAGTGACAGGTGCCGTTAGCTTTATTTTACCTTGTGGTTTACTTTGTAGGTTGGTGACGGCTTGCTCTGCAGTATCTAGCCCATCTAACAAATGACGGCAATGTTGATAAAACAACTGCGCTTCCTGTGTTAGCGAGACTTTACGTGTGGTACGGTAAAATAACTTTACCTGTAGGCGTTTTTCTAATGCAGTGATTTGACGACTCACCTGTGCAGTAGAAATATTGAGATTTTTGGCCGCTAATGAAAAGCTGTTAGTTTCAGCTACTGCCACAAATTCGTTGATGCCTTGCCACTTCATTGTTACCACCTGGTAAAAGTAATTTTCATTTTAGGTAGATTATCATTAATACAGAAACAAATATAATAGACCTATTAAAATGCAATACACACATAACTGGAGTAGATATGACTGACAAATTTATTAAATCAAAAGCCGCGGTTGCTTGGGGTCCAAATCAACCATTAGTAATTGAAGAAGTTGATGTAATGCTGCCTAGAAAAGGTGAAGTACTGGTTAAAGTAATCGCCTCTGGTGTCTGCCATACCGATGCATTTACATTATCAGGTGAAGATCCTGAAGGTTTATTTCCAGTTATTTTAGGCCATGAAGGTGGTGGTATTGTTGAACAGATTGGCGAAGGCGTGACGAGTGTGAGCGTCGGCGATCATGTTATCCCACTTTATACTGCTGAATGTGGTGTCTGTAAGTTCTGTACTTCAGGTAAAACGAACTTATGTAGCGCAGTACGTGAAACGCAAGGCCGTGGCGTGATGCCAGATGGGACTAGCCGCTTCTATAAAGATGGTCAACCTATCTTCCACTACATGGGTTGTTCTACATTTTCTGAATACACAGTATTACCAGAAATTTCATTAGCTAAAGTCAATAAAGAGGCACCACTTGAAGAAGTGTGTTTATTAGGTTGTGGTGTCACAACGGGTATGGGCGCGGTATTAAACACGGCTAAAGTTGAGAAAGGCGATAATGTTGCCGTCTTTGGATTAGGCGGTATTGGTTTATCAGCCATTATCGGCGCGAAAATGGCCGGCGCAAATAAGATTATTGGTATCGATATCAATGAAAGTAAGTTTGAACTAGCTAAACAACTCGGCGCAACCGATTGTATTAACCCTAAAGACCATGACAAACCAATCCAAGATGTGATTGTTGAAATGACTGATGGCGGCGTTGAATACTCGTTTGAATGTATTGGTAATGTTGATGTGATGCGCAGTGCACTTGAATGTTGTCATAAAGGCTGGGGTGAATCAGTGATTGTTGGTGTTGCTGGCGCGGGTAAAGAGATCTCTACACGTCCATTCCAATTAGTCACAGGGCGAGTCTGGCGTGGAACAGCATTTGGTGGCGTTAAAGGTCGTTCAGAGTTACCAGCCATTGTTGAGCAATACTTAGCAGGCGAATTCAAATTAAGTGATTTTATTACGCACACCATGCCACTTGAAGATATTAATAAATCGTTTGATTTAATGCACAGTGGTGAAAGTATCCGCAGTGTTATTCACTTCGACCATAAATAGTGTGACCTGATTAGCCAGATTAAGCGATACAAGCTTAATCTGGCTACATTTCAAATTAAGCCATTTTCAATACGAGTAATAACTCCAACTGAACGGCTTACATTCAAACTAAATCACATTTATAGGGACAACATGATGATCCTTGAAAATATCAGCAGTAATAAACTATTTGAAGGTTGGCATAAACAATACACCCATTCTTCAAGTGTACTTAATTGCGAAATGCGCTTTGCTATCTATTTACCGCCACAAGCAAACAGCAGTAACCCAGTACCCGTTATGTATTGGTTATCAGGCTTAACCTGTAGCGACGAAAATTTTATGCAAAAAGCTGGCGCACAAAAGTTAGCGGCAGAATTGGGCATAGCGATTGTTGCACCAGATACTAGCCCACGCGGCGAGAATGTGGCTGATGATAAAGATAAAGCTTACGACCTTGGTTTAGGGGCTGGTTTTTACCTGAACGCGACACAAGCACCATGGAATAAGCATTATCAAATGTACGATTACATCGTTAACGAATTACCGCAATTGATAGAAGCTAACTTCCCAGTGACTAAACAACGTGTGATCAGCGGTCACTCAATGGGGGGGCATGGCGCATTAACCATTGGTTTACGTAATCCTGATTTATACCAATCAATCAGTGCATTCAGCCCAATCTGCAACCCTATTAATTGTGCATGGGGACAAAAGGCTTTTAACGCTTATTTAGGTGATAATATTGAAGACTGGAAAGCCTATGACAGTTGTGAATTATTAGCACAACAAGAAAAGCATCAACCAATTTTAATTGATCAAGGTAGTAACGATTCGTTCTTACAGGATCAGTTAAAACCAGAAAATTTAACCGCTATTGCGAATGTTAATGCTCAATTAAATGTGTTTCAGCTTAATATACGTGATGGATATGATCACAGTTATTATTTCATCAGTAGCTTTATTGAATCGCACTTACGATTCCACGCGGCCAATTTAGGTTTAATCAAAAACAATTAAAGTCCTATCTTTAAAGCCGATAGAGTGAAGGCAGCATGTGTCTTCACTTACTTTAATCTTCATTTCAAATAATTCATCGATACATAAAAGCCCGTCATATACGATTAAAAAAACCACCCTCAAATATTCGAAAAGCAACACCTTATCAACAATAATCACATGGTATTTTACTCATCTGCTCATTGCCAAACCAGTTAATGGACCTTTTTTGAACGGTTCGTGCGATTTTTATACATAATCTTGCTATTTATTTGCTCTTTATTTGGAAAATATAGCTCACACTTTATAGGTAGTAATGCTACAGTCGAAAAGTCACTTTCCACAATAATGTTTATACTATAAGGATTTAGTTTGAATTTATTTAGAAACCTAACGCTATCATTTAAAATTTCCAGCCTTGTCATACTACTGTTGTGTGCCCTGCTATTTATGTCAATTAACCTGGTTACCAATAGTCGAACGATCGTAGATAACGTCACATTAGATTCAGATATTCGCATGTTTTATACAAGCGTTAATAATAAATGGAAAAACGTTAACAAGTCTTACCAACTATCTGAAGATATAGGCATGTTATTTTCAGCAAAAGCAATCGAACAAGAAGACTTAGAAGATACCACCAATCAAACAAAAGCACTTATTGATGATTATGCCAACAGCTTATCGATAACCAGTGAAGCGTTGCACAATGAATGGAATACGACACTTGAACTAGAAGACAATAAAGGGCTTGTCCAAGTGAGAGATCAACTGATAAAAGAAGTACGTCAGCTTAATAAAGCATTATCTACTCTGACGGATGCTTGGTTAACGCAAGCAACTTTTGTCGTTCGAAAAAAAGCAGAAAAAGAAGTCTCCCAAGCTTTTGTACCTATTAACGACAGCATTAATAACATCAACGATATGCATGACACATTAGTCGCTTTACGCTCAGAAAGAATAATAGCGGAAGAAAATAAAATCGAAGTTCAATCAACTATTTTAGCTATTAGTATTTTTATCATTGTTATTATTGTTTCTGTATTAATGCTCAGAAAGCTCAAAAAAGACTTATCTTCTATTGTGTCAGTGACCTCTTCTTTAGCTAAAGGAGACTTAAGCAGAACCATTGAGGTTGGTGAGAATAAAGATGAGATTAGCGAAATTAAAAGATCGGTTTTCACCATGACAACCAACTTACAAACTATTTTTAAATCCGTTATCTCATTAGCCAATAACTTAGATACCTCAACCGATGGTTTACTCAGCGATAATAAACAACGTATTAATGATGCTGAGTTTCAACGCTCACAAATGGCTAAATTATCAAACTCAGTAGATGAGTTATATGCTGTGTCGACACAACTTTCTGAACATGCCGATAATGCAGTTTCAAAATCAGACGGTGCTATTGAGTCGGCACAAAAAGGCAAAGAAATCGTTAACGCGACGATTCATTCCATTGAAGGGTTAGCGGGCGAGATTGAAAACTCTGTCACCGCGATTCAACAACTCGATACTGAAGCCGATAACATTACGAATATTGTTGAAGTGATTAAAAGTATTGCCGATCAAACTAACTTACTCGCACTAAATGCAGCGATAGAAGCTGCTCGAGCAGGCGAACAAGGTCGTGGTTTTGCCGTTGTAGCAGATGAAGTAAGGAATTTGGCAAAACGAACACAAGATGCTACAGGTGAAATTCAATTAACACTAGAAACGCTTAAACGCAGTACATTAAGTGCCGTATCAGTAATCAATCACAGTCATAGTAAATCATTAGAAAGTGTTGAATATGTGTCAAATACGGGCCATGTCATCGATGAAATTAATGTTTCTGTTGAACAGATTAAAGATATTTCTAAAGAAACGTCAGCCGTCTCATCTTTGCAAACTAATACATTGGATGAAATTCAAACCAACGTACGTGATGTTAACCAAGTGGCCGAAGAAAATAGTAACCGAGCACAAGTCTCCATGGCATCAGCTTCTTCACTCTCAGATCTCAGTAAAGAACTACTGACTTCTGTCAGTTACTTTAAATTAAAATAGTGCTTTTATTACCTATAAATCCTTTAAAAGCAAAAAGCTAACATGAAGCACTAACAAAAAAGGTCATCGAGACGCGGTAATAAAAACGGTGCGGCTATAAATGATGTATGGCTGGGCGTATAGCTGTAACTGTAGGGCTAGATACAAATTAACAGCCATTATTTTGTATCTAGCCCTTTCTTTGTAACTCGAAAAATAACGAGTGACTCACTAATAACGCTAAGCTCTGAATCAATAGGGCTAACACTTAATCAACTTCAATCAACACAATAACCTTCACCCCCTATTCATTTAAAGCATTTAAACCATAATCTTCTATTTGCTATTTACTTAGCGTGCTAAGTAAGTAAAATACTTAGCACGCTAAGTAATAGCTGATATTTTCAATGACATAAATTCAATAGGTAAGATAAATGCCAAAAGACATAGAGCAATTAAAGGAACTATCGCTAGCTGAAGACTTCGGACGCTTGTATCGCATGTGGCGTAATGTTATCGATATTGAACTGAGCCCATTGGAATTAACTTACCCACGCTGGACCGCACTTTGGAAGCTGTTACGTTTGGGTGGCAACGTGAGTCAAAAGGTCCTAGCTAACGCATTGGAAATAGAAGTTTCCTCGCTAATGCGCACCTTAGGGCAATTAGAATCACAAGGGCTGATTGAGCGCCACGCTTGTCGTAAAGATAAGCGAGCAAGAATTGTTACGTTAACGAAAACCGGTAAGGTATTATTAAAAAAAATAGAAGCTCGTATTATTGAAGTGCGTATTGAATTGCTGGATGGCGTCAGTATGGATGAGCTCTTTGAGCTTGAGCGAGTAATAAACATCATTGGCGATAATGTAAATAAAAAATTAAAGATATCAGATAAATCAACAACCGACCTTATATGAGAACGAACATGACACCAGAACAACAATTTTCCCGTCTAGTAAAAATAGCGACTTTAGGCTTCATTCTGATCTTCGGATACTTCTTATTGGCCGACAATACAATCCCTTTAACACCACAGGCGATGGCTACTCGAGCAGTCACTAAAATAACACCGCAAATTAGTGGTAAAATTCAAACAATACGCGTCATCAATAATCAATCTGTCCAAAAAGGTGATTTATTATTTAGAATAGATCCAGCACCTTATCAACTAGCCTTTTTAGAAGCTCAGTTAGCATTAGAGCAAGCGAAACAAGATAATGCCGAACTAGATGCATCGATATTAGCGGCAGAAGCGGACATTAAAGCAAGTCGAGCAACAACCAAACAAAAGCGTAGTGAAGCTAAACGACTTGACTCATTATATTCAAATCATGGCGTATCACAGCAACAAAAAGACCAAGCAGATAGTGATGCAACGACAGCAAATGCAAATTATTTAGCTGCGAATGCTCGTTTGAAAAAGCTAAAAATTAATCGAGGAAGTCATGGTGAAGGTAATTTAAAATTGCGTCGAGCTGAAAATAACCTAGCACAAGCAAAACTCAATTTATCTTACACAGACGTACACGCAGACCAAGCTGGCGTTGTCACGAATCTACAATTAGAAGTCGGTAGCTTTGCCACTGTAGGCCAACCTCTACTCGCGGTCATCTCGAATAAGGTTGATATTATTGCTGACTTTAGAGAAAAAAACCTTCGAAATGTAAAAGCAACTTCTTCTGCATTAATTGCCTTTGATGGTGTACCGGGTCTTTTATACCCTGCAACAGTAAAAAGTATTGATGCAGGTGTGAGTGCAGGGCAATTTAATGCCGATGGGCGTTTAGCAGAACCAGAAGAATCAACTCGATGGGTACGAGATGCACAGCGATTAAGACTGCATTTATCGTTAGATGATTTATCAACTCCTAGCTTACCTGCCGGAGCAAGAGCCACGGTTCAATTATTACCTGAGAATGTGTTTTTTAAGTTCTTCGCCACTAGCCAAATTAAGCTAATCAGCCTTCTGCATTATATCTATTAACTCTGTATTTATTAGCCCTGTAATTTATTAACACTGTATGTATTAGTTCTTTATTTATTAAAGCACTAACCATCATTAATAATCACTAAACGATAAGCAACCTCTCATAGCTAACGAGTAATGAGAAGTTGCTGTTTTAAAACGCTCTGTTTTAAATAAGGTAATTAACATGTCAACGAGATATAACCCGTTATCTGCAAACGATTTACGTCAATGTATACGTATTACCACGGGTGCAACCATTGGTTTTACATTATGTAAGCTATTTAATTGGAATTATGGCATATTTTTTACCATTACACCGATGCTATTACTGGGTTTAGCCCCTGTAATGAGCGCACATGCAATGCGCCAAATAATTGCGTCATCTGCCATGGCTATTATTGAAGTAGGTCTATTAACTACTTTATTAGGCGGCTTTCCAGGCATGATGATTCCGGTGGTTTTTTTATTGTTTGTCTATCGTTTTATTGCAATGTCGAAAGGTAATTCATTTCTATTTGGTGCCTTTGGTGTGGTCATGCTAAGCATCATGCTGAACTTTGCTAGCTATCCCGATACTGATTTAAACAACTTATTATTCAATAATTTTTTCGCAACTTTATTATCAGTCGTCATCGCTTATTTAATGATGGCGCTCTTTCCTGATGTTGAACCTAGAACACCCAGGGGATCTAGCCCTAAAGCGCCACATCGAATGCGTCATGAAACATTATTAGGCGCAACAGTCGCAACCGTCTCATTTATTGCCTTTCAAGTTTTAGACTTACAAGACTCATTATCAGCGCAAGCAAGCACCATTTTAATTTTGTTTCCAATGCATTGGAATGGTGTGCTCGACACTGCGCGAAAACGCGCTATCGGGACTATACTGGGGGTATCTGTTGGGGTTATATGCCAATTTATACTTTATGATTGGTCGCATTTATTACTCTTAGTTATCCCATTATTATGGATAAGTATTTTCTTATTTAGCCAATTTCATTTACGAGAAGGCGGTGGTTCCAGTATCGGTTTTGGCGCAATGACCACCTTAGGAATACTTTTTGGACAGTATTTAAATGCAGATAATGATTTAATATTCAGCGCTATGTATCGAATAAGTAGTATGACAGTCGCCATTATTTTAACGTTATTGTTATGCCATACGGTACACCTATTGTTAAACCGATTTGAGTCAACGCGCTTTGGTTATTGAACACAATAATAACCTTATAATATTGGTACCTTTATGCCCTTCATTTCTCGAATAAAAGAGGCATATAAGATATCTATTCAATAAAAAGCAATGACATATTGGTTTTTTGATATAAATATTAAAAGGATGAAATTATTTATTGATAGCATGGGTCTTTTTGCTAGATGAGTGAACCTTACAGGTTTGAACTACGTATTAATTTTTAATAAATATAATAAGTTTTAAATAAATATAATAAGGTTTCTCAGATGGTAAAAGAAATTCCGTTGCGTTTAGGTGAAAAGGTAATGCCTGAAGCGCCAAAGGTTTTACTGAGTAATGGTAATTACTGTATTCCTCAACATTACTTAACCTACCACCATACTTTACAGAGTGTGGAAGCGATTATTTGTGATATTGAATATGATCCTAGATATGTTGTTTTTGCTGCCCAAGACCTAGGCGATATTTATATTCAAGTCGGTGTTGTCGGGCATGATAACTACCATAAAAAATCATCACAGAAACCAAATCAAGAAAAATTATTATTCGGTCGAAAATGGCGAGTAGAAAAAGAATTACCAACATCAGAGATTATTCAAAGTGTTTTCTTAGCCATTAAAAAATCACGCGAACATGAAGTTAGAGAATTATTTAAACTAACACTCAATGACAGCACAACAACCCCTTTTAATACACATATTGATTTACCGTTAATGGCAGAGTTCTATGAAAGCAAAAGCGATGAGAGTGAAGAACACACAATAGAACCTGAAGCAGAAATACAAATAAGCACTCAAGAAAACATTAATAATATACTTGAAAAAATCACCTACGATCATAGCCACTTAAGCCTTGATGACGTGCAACAACGTCCGAACGGTCTCTGGTTAGTGGATATAAAAGTGCACCAAACTGAGCGTAGTACATTATCTGAAATGACTGATGTAACACTGTATTTAATGCTTGAAACGATATCTTTAAACACATTAAGTCGTGCTTTAATGGACGAATTTGTACGTCTCAGCGATTTACAAGTAGACAAACATTTCAATTATAAAGGCTTTCATCGTTTTGACCCGACTATCGACATTGCAGAGATTGCAGACTTATCTCAACAAAGCCGTAAACATGAATTAGCAGCACACTTTGCCAGCGAGTTTTCTAAAACGAATCAACAAGTGGATTTAACGCGCATTCCTCTTGTAAAAGCAGGTGCATTAGCACAAAAACACAAACAGATTATCGAGCAGTTTCAATTACAAATGCAGTAAGTTTTTACCGATAAATGAGCTTTACACCAGTTAAAGCTTGTTTATCGGCTTTTTATACAATTGTTTTGCATGAACTGTTTTGCATGAACCTAACCAAGTAATACTTTATTCCTCCCCAAGAACCTAAATACTCTGCGACCAACCAAAAGTTACGATTCAGTCGTTAGTTCAGCCACCGAGATAAGGCGTAACATGAAGACAATGGCGAGTTATTTTAAAAGGCAGTAAAGCGGCGTTATGTAGTGGTCAAGCCAACTTTAAAATTAAAGCCGATCGCTTAAGTGTATTCAAACGGAGATAAGCTATAATCCTTAAATAATTTAAGTCGCTTTACCGAAAAATGGGATAGGTAGCGACAGGTTTGTAGTTAAGTTACTTAACACATCACTATGGGTACTATGTTAAATAATGTGGGCGTATAGTAGGATAAGACAATCTATTTATTTGATTTCTAATAATATATGTTGGTATTTGTATAGAGATTTTATTTATGCAAGTATATAGTTGTAATGCACGTTAAATCTATTAAGGGCAATCTATGAAAATAAATACTTCCGGTCACCATGTTGAGATTACTGATAGCATTAAAAAGCACTTAGAAGAAAAATTCGCTAAAGTATCTACTCACTTTCCTTCGCTTATCTCGCTAGATATTATCATTTCCAAAGAGCACGGTGAGTTTAATGTTGAAATTCGCACCAACTATGAAGGAGCCAGCCTTGCTGCTAAAGGTAATGATCCTGTTATGTACCCTGCTATTACAAGTGCCGCTAAAAAATTAGATACCGTATTAAAAAACCGTAAAGGTCAATTAAAAGCAGATTTACATGAAAAGCCTGAATTAATTGAACCAGAAAGTACGGATGAAGTAGAAGAAGAGACTAACTTAAATTAATCCTACTCGATTAAACAACCATCTTAAAACGCAGCTTTCGCTGCGTTTTTTTGTTTGGGTACCATAAAAAGGTCACAGAGCCTTCCATTTTACCTTTTTACCTTTTTACCTTTTTACATAGCTAGCCTGTTTTCTAAAAAATGATGTTGGTGATTATTCTCTAACTAAGTGGTTAAAATTAGTTGCCCACTACACTTTTCATATATAGCCATCTTCAATGACCACAATAAAAATTTGTTGCAATAAATCAAATGGAAGTAAATAAAGAGGTAGACTCACTTGTATAATTTCAATATTTCCCATCAATTACTTTATAAAAATATAATCAAAAAACAACATGGACGCTGTGATCAATCCTATATATCTTAAATACTTAATCGCAATGACTAGATTAAAATTAATATAAACATATAATATATTTTTCTCTATTCTCATATGGAACATTATGACTGAATTTACCAATTTTTTTAGCTCTCCTAATGGCGTAGCCATTGCTTGGGTATTTACTGTAATTGGTGGCTTTTATGGATTAATACAAAAAAAACAAGCAAACGCAATAAAAGTTAAATATGAAATATTAGACGCTTCTAATAATGAGCTTAAAATTCAAACAACTAAAATAAAACTAGAGTGTGAATCGTTGAACGCCTCTAATAATAAGCTTCAAATACGTAACGAAAACCTTACAGTTACCAATACCACCCTTGAACAAAAAATAATCCAAGCAGAAAATAACGATATTCATGACAACTATCAGGAAGTAACCCAGACTGGTAAGAATAATGTCAATCAGGGTGTTGTTAAGGGCGATGTAAGCATCGAGCTATAGCCTATGTCCGGAAATCAAATAACAGTACAGAAAGTAGAAGGTGATTTAATCACAGTTGAATCACCAGAAATAAATGTCGATTCAATTATCAATCTTATTATTAATGAGATTATTTCGATATCCGTGAAAATTGATCTGCGGGACCGTACATTCCCATCTACGATTTTAAAAAAAATAAAACACAATGATCTAGGAAGAAATAAAAGAATTATTCAACAGTATAAATCTTCTTCCTCTCATATTGAGAAAGCATATGCCACAGTCGACCAAAATATAATCAATGGTAAACAATCCGCATTGCTGATGCTTAATGAAATGTATTTTAATGCATTAGAAAAATACCAAATAGATCCATTTGATGTAGACATGGCTAAGATTCGAGAACATGCAGATGATATCGTTGATAACGTCATCAAACAGTTACGTAAGTTTGTTTATAAATCTGCAAATGTTCCTCCATACAAAGAGCAAGTTCAGCTAGGTATTAACATTGTTGTCGCTCACGCGTTTGTCGAATGTTTAATTTTGGAGAACCCAAATGCTACCAATTAAAGGGAATCATCCAGAAATAAACATTTTATACATTGGAGCGCAAATCCTAAAAAAATTGAATGATCGCAAGAACAAGCGCATCAAGACGACCTTGCTATTTAAGACATTAAGTAAAGAGTTATCAGTATCAATTGATCACATTATACTAGCGCTAGATTGGCTCTATATTATTTCAGCCATTAATTACAATGACACAGAGGTTTTCATCAATGAAGCTAAATAGATTTTTTCTGGAAATTGATGGAAAAACTGTTCGAGATATCCCATTTAATGACGAGCTAAACATAATTACTAACGATAAAAACTCTCTTTACGCGGGAAATAGTGTTGGTAAGTCGACACTTGGAAGAGTTCTAGATTATCTATTTGATGGCTCAATTAACCCAATATATATCGATGATGAGTTTCAAACACCAAATGCTGAAATAAAAGACCTATTCACCAATAGCATCGTATATGCGACATTGGAGTATTTAGGTGTAGACAATAAAGATAGTGTTTTAAAAAGACGTTTATCTACAAACACTGAATTGCAAAGCTATTCTATTAATAGCAAAGAAGTTAGCAAGAAAATATACACTTCTCATATTATGCAATCAATCTTTAATGTGTTCTCTGAAAAGCCAACCCTACGGAAACTAGCGCCCAAATTTTTAAGAACCAATCAGCATAGAATGCTTCATACAGTAAAATTTGACAATGGTAGAGGCATTTCTAAATCAGACATCAATACTGTATTTTTATATCTATTCAACTTCAACGACACTGAAATCCTAACCAATATACATAAATTGAAGCTTGCTATTAAGAGGTACAAGGATCAATTAAGCTCTTTTAGTAGTGTTATCTCAGAACAAAAAACTGTCGCCTCCATAACTAAGATTAAAAAAGAAATTAGAATATTAGAAAAATCATTACTATCTACAGATAAAGATGTCGATAAACTTAAACTTGTCAGCGATATAAATGATATTGATGATAAACAAAACACACTATCAGAATCGATCTTATCATTAGAATTAAAGATAAAAAATATCCTGAAAACTAATGAGATACTCCATAGTGAAGACCAGTGCTACCTAATTGATGAACTTCGTGCAGTTTACGAATATGCGAATGTTAAAATTGAATCTGTGATGACTGACTTTAGTTCATCTTTAGACTTCCATAATCAACTTCTGAGCACAAAAAAAGAGTTTGTATCTACTGACCTAGCAGCTTTGCAACAGAAGCAACGTGAGTGCACTATTAAGTTTGAAAAATTAAAACCTAAAAAAGAAGCCCTTTTCGCTGAACTTAAATCCAAGAAACAAATTGAAGACATATCGGAAACAGTTAAGAACATCGGTGAGCTTTCTAAAGAACTGATAAAGCTTAGTGCTATCATTGAACAAAAAGACACAATTGAAACAAAATTCAATGATAAAACAGACTTACTTACAGATCTTTCTAGTGAACTTAAAAGTGAACTTAGTAACGTAGAAATTTTTGAAAAATCATTAATTAAGAATTTCAAAAAATACACGAAAAAATTCTATGGTGTCGAATATAATTTCAGTCTCAATTTAAATAAAGTTAAAGGTGACTGCTCCCCTACTGTTGACGATGTAGAGTCTAACAATGAAGGTGGCCTAAAAAGGCTTGAAGTGATTACATTCGATATGTCATACATAAAATCTGTTGGTGATACAAAGTCAGCAAGGCCAAATTTTGTTCTTCATGATTCTATTGATGATATTGATGCCCAATACATCAAGAAGATGTTTGATGAGTCGATAAAACTGTCTGGTCAACATATTCTATCGATGCTTTCAGACAATATTCCAGATGATAAATATAGAAAACACATAATTTTAAAGCTGTCTCAAGGTGATAAGTTCTTTACCGTTTAAAGGACTCAAGCACACAAAACTTTCAAACGAAGACAATCTATTTCATTTAAATACAATTGGTTAGCAATAAAAACCAAAAAGATTGTCTTCGTTCCATTCAAAACGTCTTCGCTTTAATAGATCGAATACACTACACCTCTTGCCCTGCAGCACCAGCACCATGCAAAGTTAAAGCCTCCAAGCCTGTCACATCCATTGCTTCTCCGACAAAATATAAGCCTTTAACCGATTTATATTCCATGTTTTTAGAGGAGATAACATCAGTGTCAATACCGCCTAATGTCACTTCGGCTGTTCTGTAGCCTTCGGTGCCATTGTTCAGTAGTTGCCATTGCTGGAAGAGTTCAACCACTTGTAATAGTTCTTTTTCATTAAACGGTTTTAACGGGCGGCTTTCGATTTCAGCGAAGCCTAATAAACATTCCACAACACGTTTTGATAAATGGTGCGATAAGACTGTTTTTAACGCTATTTCATGCCATTCGGGTCAGGTCTTTCATTTTGCATTACTTAGTATTTTAGCCACATATTTATAGCTTTCTAACTCGGTTTGTGACCCAAAGCGCCTCAGTGAACTATAAATTTAAGTCCAATTTTTCAACCTAAAAAATTTTGTATTTTTAAATATCTTTCGATTGATTACACCATACAAATGCACTTGATTGTTTGTTAAGGATAGTGACTGTTTCATGCTCATCACAGACCCGACCTGCCAAACCGTAACAAACATGTAATGGCAATAAGTGTTCTTCACGGGGGTGGCAATAACGAGCATGAGGTGCTTTAAACCAATTTATCATTCTTGTATTTCGTTCTGTTTCAGATAATTTTTCATCACTTAGACTGGCATGTAACCAATGTTCGAACTCATGGTTTTTCTTCTGGCTATCATTTGTATTGGCTGAAAAGAATTCCCGCATATTGTGAAATGAGAAACCAGAGCCAATAACCAAAAGATTATCATAATCAAGTGATTGCAATGCTTTGCCGATGGCTAAATGTTGTTGGGCATCTAGATTATTCACTAGTGAAAGCTGGATGCTAGGAATATCAGCTTCTGGATACATCAGCATCAATGGCACATACAAACCGTGATCATAACCCCGTTGATAATCTAATTTTACTGGTATATCCGCTTGTTTTAGGGCTTGTTGGACTTTTACTGCCAACTCGGGTTCCCCAGGACAGGGATATTGCAACTGATAGGTTGCTGCTGGAAAACCAACATAATCATAGATCATTTTAGGTTTTACGTTGGCGGTAATGGTCGCCACTGCCTCTTCCCAATGTGCGCTAATCAACAAAATGGCACTGGGTTTCTGTAGTTTATTAGCCAGTGACTTTAAGTATGTCACTAGTTTCGTATGGCGAGGATCATTAAGCAGCGGCATTGGACCACCGCCATGAGAAATAAAAGCGATATTTAGATTGTTCATTTTTTCTCCAAGCCGGTTTAGGTTTAATGACCCGATTTATTAAATAACAACACGGCATCGTTTTTCTTATTCGAAACAGAGGTTATCAAGACCAAAGGTTAAAGAGCATGAGGTCCAATAGGGACTATGCCACCAGGATTTAACGCTTTGATAGAATAGTAACCCGCTTTGATATGATCTAAGCTTACTGTTTCTGCAATGCCATCAAGTGCTAAAATGCGTTGCATATACTCATGTAATAAAGGCATCTCTTTGATTTGATTGCGATTACATTTGAATAAACCATAATAAGCGGCATCAAATCGTATTAGTGTGACGAATAAACGAATATCACTTTCGGTAATATTGTCACCAAACAGATATTGAGAGCCATCGCCAAGACG
Source organism: uncultured Psychromonas sp. (assembly GCF_947489755.1). Classification (GTDB taxonomy): domain Bacteria; phylum Pseudomonadota; class Gammaproteobacteria; order Enterobacterales; family Psychromonadaceae; genus Psychromonas. Next base: position 158,743 of record NZ_CANLFB010000002.1, on the reverse strand, counting down.
CAACTCAAGTTTGTCGAGCATAGTAAACACGTGATGATATGCTTCTTCATAAGCGGCTTGTGTTGTTGCAAACCCAGCCTGATATACACCGTTATTAAGTTGCTGATACAATTCTGTATTGAGTGCTTCAATATCATTAGCTAATTCATCAGGAAAAAGATTCACCTGATTAGGCACTAAATCGCTAAAGGCCGTATTAAGCATACGTATAATATCAGCAGATTCATTATTGACTATAGTATGATTTTGCTTATCCCATATCACTGGAACGGTTGCTCGTCCGGTAAAGTCTGGGTCAACCTTAGTATAGATTTGATGCATAAATTCAGCGCTATTGATGACATCTTCACCTGCGCCATCAAATCCACCAAACTGCCAGCCTTGATTGCCAAGCGTCGGGTTTACTACAGTGATATCAATCATCTCTTGTAAACCTTTCAATTGGCGTACCATTAATGCACGTGATGCCCAAGGACAGATCAAAGCAACATATAAATGATATCGCCCTTTTTCTGCTTTAAAACCACTCTTACCTGTTGGACCTGCTTGACCATCCACGGTGATCCAATTACGAAACGATGAAGTTTGACGAATAAAACGACCTTGCTCATCTTTTGCTTGTACTGGTTGCCAATTATCAGTCCATTTACCATTGATTAACATAATCGTTTTCTCACTTTTATTTATTTAAAATTTCACCACGAACTTGCCTTAGTATTAGTATTAGTATTTAAAAGAATCAGATTAACGGTTTAATTTTTTGAAAATTAAATTATCAATACTGAAACGACCGCCACCTTGTACAGCGATGGCAACCAGAACAACAAAAAGGGTTAACCCGTATTCATAACCGTTGTTCGCAAGAAATAAACCATTACCAATATGGACTGAAAAGATAGCAATCAACATGGCGAATGCGACCACTACTGCCGCTGGGCGTGTAAACAATCCCAATAATAGTGCCAAACCACCAAAAAACTCAGCACTACCCGCGAGTACTGCCATTAAATAACCCGGTGTGAGCCCTATACTTGCCATCCATTGACCAGTGCCGTCTAAGCCGTAACCACCAAACCAAGCGAATAATTTTTGTGCTCCGTGCGCGGCTAAAATCAAACCAATAGGCGCTCGAAGTATCAAGCCAGCGAATCCAGCATTGGATTCAAATATTTTGTTTGTTAGTGAAGTATTCATTGTTTGTTCCTCTATCATTGTTTGGATTGTGTTAGTTGTATATGGTCCCATGCGTTTGGGATGCACAGACTTTACTATCAACAAAAATAAAGAGTAAGATAGTAAATAAGAAATAACTAACAACATAACGTTGATAATAGCGTTAGAGGTGAAATTAATAATGGATAGAATCGACGCCATGCGTGCATTTGTATCGGTAGTAACGGAAGGTAGTTTTAGCCGTGTGAATAAAATTCAAACCGACTGGATGAGCGCAGACGAACCAACACTCAAAAAACGTCAGAAGTTCAGCGCTTACCTTTTACCTAAAAATGAGTTTAACGTGAAAGCGAGGATCAATTTACTTATCAACTATGCATTACCACGGAGGACCGTGGGAACGAGTGATATTTAAAAAATTATTTACAGAATCAAAAAGCAGGATGAATCCTGCGCCCCAAAAAACTCATAGCCACTTTATTGTGACAACAAAAACTAAACTTCTTGCCCTGCAGCCCAACCACAACTCCAGCACCATGCAAAGTTAAAGCCTCCGAGCCAACCTGTGACGTCCATTGCTTCACCAACAAAATATAAGCCTTTAACTGATTTACATTCCATGGTTTTAGAGGAGATAACATCAGTATCTATACCACCCAATGTCACTTCGGCTGTTCTGTAGCCTTCGGTGCCATTAATCAGTGGTTGCCATTGGTGGAAGAGTTCAACGACTTGTAAGAGCTCTTTTTCATTAAACTGTTTTAACGGGCGGCTTTCGATTTCAGCGAAGCCTAATAAACATTCCACGACACGTTTTGGTAAATGGTGTGATAAGACTGTTTTTAAAGCTATTTCAGGACGATCTTGTTGTGTTTGATTAAGTAGTTGGCTTAGATCTTCACCTGGTAAAAGGTCAATTGAGATCGTATCGCCCGCTTGCCAATAGTTAGAGATTTGTAAAATAACTGGGCCACTTAAACCACGATGTGTGAATAAAAGTGCTTCACTAAAACTCATTGGGTAGTCTTTCTTTGTTGCATTCTTCTTGATGGAAGTCGCAGTGGCAGGAAGGCTTATACCTGAGAGTTCTGTTAGCTTGTCTTTTAATACAGGTTGTAATGTAAAAGGAACCAGCCCTGCACGAGTTGGTTTAACGGGTAGATTGTATTTTTCAGCTAATTGATAAGCAAAAGGCGTTGCGCCTAGTTTAGGGAGAGATAATCCCCCTGTTGCTACCACTAATGACTGACACTCGAACTCACCCTGCGTTGTGTTGACGGTAAAATGATTGTCAGCTATTTGCTGATGTTCCGTTACTTCACATTGTGTTTTGATGGTGACGTTAGCGGCTTTCGCTTCATCTAATAACATGCCTACAATTTGTTTTGCGCTATCATCACAAAATAATTGCCCATGGTCACGCTCATGCCAAGCGATATTATGTTTGTCCACCAGCGCAATAAAGTCCCATTGTGTGTAACGGCTTAGTGCTGATTTTACAAAATGCGGATTAGTACATAGGAAGTTACTTGGCTCAACATATAAGTTAGTGAAGTTACAACGCCCTCCTCCACTCATTATTATTTTTTGGCCAATGCGTTTTGCATGTTCAATTAATAATACTTTACGTCCGCGTTTACCCGCTTCAATTGCACACATTAAACCAGACGCACCTGCGCCAATAATAATCACATCAAAACCAATCACATTAACCACCTAAAAGCTTGTAAACAACCGACTAAAAATTATCGCATAGGATACACTATTTGCTTTTTTTAGGTGCTAATATTAGTGCTCATTTACGTTAGGGGTAACGATGACTGACTTATATTTAATTCGCCACGGTGAAACCTTATTTAATCAACAGGGTTGTTTTCAAGGACATTCAGATAGTCCATTAACCGAACTTGGTCAGCAACAAGCTTTACATTTAGTGAGTTACTTTGATTCTATTCCATTACAGCAACTTTATTGCAGTGATTTAGGTCGAGCAATCACTTCTTTAGCGCCTCTCTCAGCAATCAAAAAATTACCGGTACAAACTTGCCCTCGATTACGAGAAATTAGTTATGACTATTTGGACGGACAAGCTAAAAAGCAATTAACGGAAGAAGATAGACAGAAGTTAAATCGTTTATTTTCAGGCGAATTAAACTATCGAATTGGGAAAGGTGAAACGTTAGCAGAAGTACAAATGCGGTTATTTAAGAAGATAAATGAAATTGAAACGTCGCACTCTGGTCAATCTATTGCGGTGATGACGCACGGTTTATCAATTGTGATGTTAATTAAACAGATCTTACACATTCCGGTAGATGCCCCTCGCCAATTTAATATTCATAATGCCAGTGTTTGTCATTTATCATTTAAGTCTGGAAAGTGGCTATTACAAAGTATTGAACGCAATGATCTTTTTTAAAGGTAATCGATTAATAGTAATAAGTTAATAGAGAGACATTAATGCAGTTTTTTATTTAGCTTTTTTATTTCGTTATTTTTATTCATCTTATTTTAGGCATAAATCAGATATAAAAAAGGCCACATTAAGTGGCCTATTTAAGAGAAGAGGGTTAGCTGTTAATTATTCAGCAGCTTCTTCTTTTGGCTCGATACCTAGTAATTCAACTTCAAAGATCAATGTTGCATCTGGTGGAATTGAACCAGCACCTTGTTCTCCGTATGCTAAGTCAGCAGGGATAACAAATTTGTATTTCTCACCAACACTCATTAATTGAACACCTTCAGTCCAACCAGGAATAACGCGGTTAAGTGGGAACTTAGCAGGTTCTCCACGAGCAACTGAACTATCAAATTCAGTACCATCAAGTAGTGTACCTACGTAATGTACTGTCACTGTGTCTTCTGCAGCAGGTTTTGCACCTTCAGCTTTAGTAATAACAGAATATTGTAAACCAGAATCAGTTACTGTTACGCCTTCTACTTTCGCATTTTCATCTAAAAACGCTTTTGCTTCAGCTGCTGCTTTTTCAGTTAATTCAAGCTGCTGCTTTGCTGCTGCTGCTTTTACTTCTGTATCGTAAGCTTTTAATGTTTCGATCATCTCTTCATCAGTTAATTTAGAGTTATCACGTAAAGTATCTGTAATACCTTGTAGGATAATTTCTTTATCTAATGCCATACCGAATTCAGCTTGTTTCTCTAATGTAGTCGAAACGTAACGAGAAAATGAAGCACCTATTGCATAGGCTGCTTTTTCGTTAGCATCTTTAAATGTTGCGGCAGCTGCTTCTTGAGTCGGTGCTGCTTGCTCTTCTTTTTCATTACAACCAACGGTTAATGCAACAGCTGCTGCTAATAAAGAAACTTTAAAAATGTTTTTCATTGTTACTCCAAATATTAAATTAAAACAAATAGCTTTGATTTCACTTCAAAAAATTGTAAAGCAAGTATCTAAAACAGTTAACTTATACTAACCTTAAAGCTGTTTATCAACAAAGACAATTTAATCATGCAATTAGCTAATACTTTTAAATCCCTTTTACTCGTAAGCACCCTATTATTATCTGCTTGTGAGCAATACTCACAACCCTCACAACAGTTTGAACATGCTGTACAGGGCGCGTTTAGTGCCGATATATCTCAAAATGGAGATTATTCGCTTATTTCTTCCATTCACCACGGTATCAGTTTATGGGATAACCGTAACAATAAACTACTATTTAACTGGTATCACCATAACAATCAAAATAATGATGTATTTATTGTTCGTTTATCATCAAATAACAGCGTTGCCTTAACGGCAAGCCGCAATGAATTTGCCCTTTGGGATACCAAAACAGGGAAATCGTTAGGCTTTTATCAAGTATCTGACTCGCCGATACGTGATATTCAATTATCTGAGAATGGCCAATATGTAGTGTATGGACAGGTTAACGGTAAATTAGTTCATATCAACCTAGCTAACGGGCGTCGTTTGGAAGCCCGTTTACACCGAGAAAAAATAAACAGTATTGATATGTCGAACAATGGCCGTTATGTATTATCTGGCGGTAATGATCATCAAGCTTTTTTATGGGACACAGAAACAGCACAGGTAATACAACAGTTTCAATTTGATCAACGTATTAGTATGGTGAGATTAGAAAAGAATGGCCGCTTTGCTTTTATTGCAGATACGCAAAAGGCATCGCAAATATGGGATTTAAAAACAAGAAAGCTTAGAAGCACGCTTATTTATCATGAGCGCCAATCCATTTTTTCAACGGTACGCTTTGTTAAAGATGGCCAATATTTATTAACCGGTAATGCCACTAAATCAGTCACGCTGTGGGATACCAATACAGGCTTAAAAAAACAAGATTGGACAGTTACCCCAAGAAAAGAAACACGCGCTAAAACAGCTGTAGTATACTCTGCAACATTATGGGACGATTCAGCGATTGTGACTGAAAGTTCTGCAGGATTATTAGAGATTTGGCCGTTAGCGCCTTTATAAGAGAGATCATGAATAGCACACAAGTAGAATTAGAAGAGCGTATCGAACAATTAGAAATGAAAATAGCGTTTCAGGAAGATAATATCGATACATTGAATAAAGAAATCTTTGAACAACAGCGACGCACTCAGCAGCTTATTGAACAAGTTGCTTTATTAGCGGTTAAATTAAAAGAAAGTGAGCCGAATCAATTAGCTTCTGAAAAAGAAGAAATGCGCCCACCACATTATTAAAGAAAAACAGTTAACGACTCTTTTATACTGTATCGGTCATGTTGAGTTATTTACTTTCTGCTCAACATATTTAGAGAGTAAGTAATAAAACCTGAGTTGGAGGCGGTGTTAAATAATCGACGTATTCAGCATTAATTTTACTACCGAAACATATTTAGAGAATCAGTAATAAAACCTGAGTAGTAGGAGGCGGTGTTAAATAATCGACGTATTCAGCATTAATTTTACTACCTAAAACATATTTAGAGAGTAAGTAATAAAGCCTGAGTAGGGAGCGGTGTTAAATAATCGACGTATTCAATAAGCACTTTACTGCCTAAACTCATCTCTTGGTTCACTTCAATCTGAATAAAACTCACCGTTTTTGCATCTTCTCGATACATCTTAACGGAACACTTCCCTGATTCACCTTGATGCTGATGATAATTAATATAGTCAGCGGTTGTCGCTTGCTTTCCAGTAATCATATGATTGAATTGTTGTTGTCGGTAAGCATAAACTCTGTCGTAATCCACACCTGATGAGGTGATTGGCAATGATGTTTCGACGGATAATGTTGCGAAGGCAAGTTGTTGTCCGTCCCAAATATATTGGCAAGCCTGTTGTGTTTTATTTTTTTGTGCAGATAAGTCATTATCGAATACACATAACTGGAAGGCTTGATAAACACTTAAATCCATATTTAATAATTGCTGATGGATATCATCAATATGAGACAACAAGTGTGGAATGATTACACCACGACTAACAAAGTTTTTGAAACTAGGGTCAATTTGAGCTTGGTAATAATTTAGTAACGCTAAACTTACGCCACTTTCATGAACGGCAATCCATGTGCCACCGCCAGTCGGGTCGATAGGATAAGCGGATTTTAATAGAGTATTTTTAGTCGGTTGAATGGCTTGAGGTCGAGTACGTTGTTCGTCGCGATTAAAAAATAGCTGGTAGCCTTGTTCAGTTAAACGATAAGTTAATGTGCACATATTTAGTTAACCCGTACGTAAAAAAGTCGCTGTTGCAGGTGCGATACCTAAATCACCCTCTACTTTTATTTCTTGTGCTTGTGCAATATGTTTAATCGTCGCTAAATGATGAACGGCGTGGCTTCCAACAAAAATAACTTCTCGACCAAGTGTTGTATCAACGATGGCTACTTGCTTATCGACCACTGAGATTTCAGTGGATAGTTTCACTGTTTTTTGAAGTTGTTCTGTTGTTAGTGACGTTAGAAAAGTAGATATTTCTTCAATTGCCTTTTGTGCCGCTTTTGGACAGCTTTCAACAACCCCACCACGACTGCGCTTGTCGTAGTCAATTAATCCTTCTGGGAAACCATTTATCACCGAATAATAATGATCTAAAATATGGCGCATATGTGCACCAGCAGAACTCATAAAAGTAGGTGTAATAACTTCAGTATATTGCTGTTCTGAAACAGTGCTCAAGTAGGTATTAGCTTGTTGTAATATAATAAGTTGGCTTTCAATCATTGGCCAAACATTCCTTCAAAATAAGATATATAAGTTAGGGCATTGCTGCTCTTTAATTGTTCAATAATAGCACATTGACAATAGCTTATTTATCACAAAATCATAACATTGTTATTATTTCTAAAAGAGTGACGCTAAGTTACTGTTATTTATTAAATTAGTATCATCTATTGGGCCATAACTTTGCCAACCACCACTGCTAATAAAAAGGCCTGTATTAGGGTCAATAACGGCCAGAGGCGGCTCATTATCAATCGAATAATGAGATGTCGCTTGATATAGTGCACTGTCATAAATAACAAATGCCCCTTCTTGGTACTCTACTTTAGGATCAAAATAAATAATTTCATCAGGTGATAGTTCAGTGGCGATAATGATAGGGAATAGCTTATCAACACTAGATAATAAAGAACCTAAGTTGATTTGCTGTAAATGAGTGAAGTGTTGCAGATCCCCTTGGTTATTAATCCAAGAAATATTCATCTTAACCTGTTTAAAGTCATCTCCTCCATTGTACTCACCCACCACATCATTAATATTCCATAATATGGTGAATGTGGTATTTGCTATCTGTACATTGGTTTCTGACGTTTCATTTAATGCGATTAAATCATCAGGATCAATAATACTGATGATCTGTTCTATCTTAGCGGTAGCCATCGAAATAGCAGATGCATGAGCAATATTATTGCCTTGTTGTTCTGCCACCTTTATTTGTAAACCACTGATACTTATTGCAGTTAAACTTACAACAATTAATGACACTAACACCTCTATAAATGTAAATCCTTTTACTTTTACATGCATTAGAAATCCCTCCATGTACCAGCGACTAATTGGTAATGGCTTTCAACAGGTGTCATACCTAGCTGTTTGTATAATGAATTTAAGACACTTTTATCATAGCGAGTGGAAAAGTGTTTTTGAGCACTGTTATCTACATTGCTAGGCGCACTTGCAGTACAATTATACTCACTCAATAAAGAGCCATTGACTTGCATACCTGCGATATCAATATCTTGCTCTTGTTGAGTTTGTTTAATGCCGTCAATATAAAGCGCATTACCATTGCTATCTACCACATCATAAGTAGCGGGTATTAAGTACAGCATACCAATCACTGTGCTGACTATATTAACTGGAGCGATAAATGCCCCACCTTCGATGAAGACCATTTTAGGATTATCCGTTGAGCCAATCGTAAAATGGTTATCAACAATCATGCTAGAAGCATTGCTCTCTATCGCATCGAGTGAATCGATAACGCAATCTCCCTTGATATAAATAAGGTTAATTTCATCATCAACATATTGCAGTTCTTCAGAGCAACTCACTGTATTTATGCTAGTCATATCGATATACGCAACAGACTCTGAATGACTAAATTGCGCTTTTGCACTTTCCCAAGTCACCCCAAAAGTACTTTCAAACAAAGAACCTGCATTGGCGGTATCTTCGATTGCAGCGATCCCATCAAAAATGGGACTAGTTATTGAAGCAATGGCTCCCCATTGATTATTATTGACCTCCTGAAGTCGAGTTGCTCCTTCTTCATCAACAAGCTGGCCATAAATCGCCTCTAAATTAAGGCTATTTCCAGCGCCTTCAATATCATCAACACAAAGCGTAGAGTTCTGAGTTGTATCAGAATCAATTAAACTAGCAACATTGATATCTGCTGCGTCGCTATTTGCTCCATTAGGCATGGTTTGGTTAGCTGTTATTTGATTAACAACAGGATGGCTAACGATCACTTTTTTCGCGATATTACCAGGGGCTCGACATTCAGAGACCGATAATCCACCACATCCATCATTAATCGAATCTGAGGCATTAATTTTTAACTGTCCGTTACTCAGAAGTGGCGCGATCGGCGTGTCAAAATCAATATAATAATAGACCTCGACGGATATGTTACGTAACGCAGAACCATCTTCTGAGTATCCAATAGAAGAGACCTGTAATTTATTGGTTGTTATTGCAGTGACCGTAACTTGATAAGGTGTCGTAGGAATGACTTGATTAGGATACGTAAAAGGCAGGTTGTCGATCATCTCTGTAGCAACAGTCACCGTATTTAATTTACTCAGAATTAAATTAACGCCTGACTCCGCATTAGCAAAAGCTTCACTGTTACGATAGTAATTAGCTAACACTTTATTATCGATTAATTGCAAATAGGCCATGTGTGTCGTGTAAGCAATACTAGCCACACTTAATATAACGGCCGTTGTTAATACGGCAAAACCCTGTTGTTGTTTTTTCATCCTTCCCCCTCACACTTTAGTCTGTTTATACAAACTAACGCCCTTAGGTTTTCTCCGCTAAAACAACTTTACAGCCACTAAAGGTGTTATTAGAGCTTAGTCGTAAATATCAAAAACGTTAATAAAAAGCCTAACAATATATTTAGCTATCGTTAACTTTTTATTGATGTTGATCTCAAAATTACAGCTAAGCAGGTGAGTTTTAACATTTATTTAACAACAGAGGCATTCCTCACAATAACGATTTAATCTCTGAACTAGAATAAAACGATGATTTATTAAACAGAACCATAGCAACACCTATAACAGCATTATTAGTAACGATACAAACAATAAAAATATGAGCAATTGATTATTATGTAATAACGGAGCGAACAATGAGCGGAAATAATATTTATCCTGTTTCACCAGAACTAGCATCAAAAAGCTTGCTAACCAATGACCAATATTTATCTGAATATAAAGCATCTATCGAAGATCCAGACGCATTTTGGGGTGAGAAAGGTAAAATTTTAGATTGGATGAAACCTTACACTAAAGTCAAAAACAGTTCTTACGCTCCAGGTAATGTCAACATTAAATGGTTCGAAGATGGAGAGTTGAATGTCTCTGTTAACTGTATCGATCGTCATTTAGCGACAAAAGCGGATCAAGTTGCTTTGCTATGGGAAGGCGACTCTCCTGATCAAGATGCAAAAATCACTTATCAAGCGCTTTACACAAAAGTATGTCAGTTTGCTAATGCCTTAAAAGAGTTAGGTATTAAGAAAGGCGATGTCGTTTGTTTATACATGCCAATGACACCTGAAGCAGCCGTGGCAATGCTAGCCTGTACGCGTATTGGTGCTGTACATTCTATTGTTTTTGGTGGTTTCTCTCCTGATGCCATTGCTGGTCGTATCATCGATAGTAGTTCAAAATTAGTGATCACAGCCGATGAAGGTCGACGTGGCGGCCGTACTGTGCCACTAAAAGCAAATGTTGATGAAGCGTTAACACGTGATGGCACTGATTGTGTTGAACATGTCATCGTATTTAAAAATACGGGTGGCGATGTTAATTGGATTGAAGGGCGCGATTTAGATTGGACAACAGTAACACAATCACAACCAACGGATTGTGAACCAGAAGCAATGAATGCTGAAGATCCACTGTTCATTCTTTACACATCAGGCTCTACTGGCACACCAAAAGGTGTATTACACACAACAGGTGGTTACCTAGTTTACGCAGCAATGACCTTCAAATATGTATTTGATTATCAAGAAGGTGATATTTATTGGTGTACTGCCGATGTAGGTTGGATCACAGGACATAGTTACTTAGTTTATGGGCCATTAGCGAATGGTGCGACTACCCTATTATTTGAAGGTGTACCAAACTACCCGACTCCTGCACGTATGAGTGAAGTGGTTGATAAACATCAAGTGACTTTATTATATACCGCGCCTACTGCGATTCGTGCATTGATGGCAAAAGGTGATGAAGCAATACAAGGCACCCATCGTAACTCACTTCGCATTCTAGGGTCGGTAGGTGAGCCTATTAACCCTGAAGCATGGCAGTGGTATTACGATAAAATTGGTAACAAACAATGCCCAATCGTTGATACCTGGTGGCAAACAGAAACGGGTGGTATTTTAATTACTCCGCTACCTGGGGCAACGGATCTAAAACCAGGTTCAGCAACTCGCCCATTCTTTGGCGTACAGCCTGCCTTAGTTGATAACGAAGGTACCATTCTAGAAGGTGCAATTGAAGGTAACTTGGTCATGCTTGATAGTTGGCCAGGTCAAATGCGTACGCTTTATGGTAATCATGATCGCTTTGAACAAACTTACTTTTCAACCTTTAAGGATATGTACTTTACCGGTGATGGGGCTCGTCGTGACGAAGATGGTTATTACTGGATCACTGGTCGCGTAGATGATGTATTAAACGTATCTGGGCACCGAATGGGTACCGCTGAAATAGAAAGTGCATTGGTTTCTCACCCTAAAATTGCAGAAGCGGCCGTTGTTGGTGTGCCACATGAAATCAAAGGACAAGGTATTTATGCTTATGTCACATTGAACTCGGGTGAGTACTCATCTCCAGAGCTATACGCTGAAGTAAAACAATGGGTACGTAAAGAGATTGGTGCGATTGCAACACCTGATATTTTACACTGGGCTGAAGGTTTACCGAAAACACGTTCAGGTAAAATCATGCGTCGTATATTACGTAAGATTGCAACAGGCGAAAGTGATCAGCTTGGTGATACATCTACATTAGCCGATCCAAGTGTGGTTGATAAACTGATTAAAGAGAATCAAGAAATTAACTAAGTGTGATTTTTCTGGTTATACTAAACGCCTCGATAACGGTTCTGTTATCGAGGCGTTTTTTTATGTGGCCTAAATTGAGCAGGAGCAGAAAGTGAAAGTATTAGTATTAAATGGACCTAACCTTAATTTACTGGGTAAACGTGAGCCGGAAGTTTACGGTAGTCAGACCTTAACAGATATTATTGAATCTCTTCACTTAGAAGCCGCTGACTTAAATATTCAACTATCACACCTTCAATCTAATCGTGAATATGAACTCATTGAGAAAATTCATGAAAGTGCTGAAGAGATTGATTTTATTATCATTAACCCTGCTGCTTTTACGCATACTAGCGTAGCACTTCGTGATGCTTTATTAGGTGTTGCTATTCCTTTTGTAGAAGTACATTTGTCTAATATTCATAAACGTGAAAAATTTAGACATCACTCATACTTATCTGATGTAGCATGTGCAGTGATTTGTGGAATGGGTGCTAAAGGCTACTCATTTGCTTTACAAAGTGCGGCACAATTCACTACCTCAAAAGATTGAAGCGCTCACAAAACACTCAAACAACGCCTAAAAAAAGTGGTAATAGTTAAAACTACCCGATCGGGTAGTTACTTTATTATTAGGCTTAAGGCATTGTATATCTGTCTTAAGGAATTGAGGCATAGTAGTACACCCAACTTGATGCCAATTAAATGGATTTTTTATTCAAATTTGTAATAAAAAGACATATTACAGGCGAGCCTAACTTTGTTAGGCTTTTTTTTGTCTGCAATTTATTAAGCAGTTCAATCATTATCCCCATTAATACCTCATATTGAGACCTAAAAACTTGGAAATCAGACTAAATATAGGTATATAAATGTACCACTTAATTAATATTTTTAAATAGAGAGCGTAATGCAGGAAGCAACACCAATAAAAAGCCAACTAAGATGGCAATCGTTACGCCCTTTTAATACCATCATCTTTTGCTCATTTGTTTTCTTTTTTATCATTGGAATAGGACAAAGCTATACTGTATTTGATGCCCCTCCGACATTTATAACACCGTTATTTATTCCAGCAATTATTCTCTTATTATCAATAATAAACTTAATTGGCATCGTCGCTAAAAAAGATAAAATAGTACAAATATTAATGCCCTTTAATTGTTTATCAATTACCTTTTTTGTTGCAGTAAATAGTCACTTTCAAGAACATTTATATGTCAGTAGCTTTCTATATTTATTGCTATTACTACCACTCTTTTATTCTTATTTATTTGCTTACAGCACGAAAAATTTAGTCATTAATAATATATTTTTAGTGATTTGTTATATATTGGCTTCAATCATTGGGAATATGGATTATCTGATTTTTCTATTCAATAGCACATTCTTAATGACCATGTGTTACCTCACTATTTTCACGCAATTACGCAGTAATAAAAGAAGTAAAGAGCCAGTAGAAGTCAAACAAGAACAACCAAAAATGATTGACCCAAAAACAGGTGATTACTTAAAGCGTATCATTCACGATATAAGACAACCTTTAAGCAGTTTATCTTTATATGGCCATTTATTAGAAAATAAACTCACGGGTACCCCTCAATTACAATTAGCAAAAAACATTAAATTAGCTTCAGAAGAGTTAGATAGATGGTTATCTAGCTTATTAGATTTAGCACGTATGGATAGTAGTACTATTGAACCCAAAATAAGTGAGTTCACACTCACATCAACATTACTGCCTTCGATCAAAAAATATCAATTTCAGGCATTTGAACTCGGGATCCAAATCATTACTCGTTTACCCGATTTAACCATTAAAACTGATAAACGATTATTTATAGAGATAGTAGAAACGTTACTCAATAATGCCATCATTCACGGTAGTCAGAAAAAAGGAACGCAGATATTATTAAGCGTTCGACACCACCAAGGTAAAGCATTACTGCAAGTGTGGAATCAAGGCCCACAAATTGAACCTTCTCTTTTTGAACATTTATTTGATGAAATATTATTAGCTGATAATCCCCTACATAATAAAAGCAAAGGTATCGGATTAGGGTTACCTATTGCTCAACGTAAAGCGATATTGTGCGATACAAAAATTGAAGTGATCAGTAACCAACGTGGTAGTCGTTTTGGCTTTACAGTCGACATCGTAGAAAATGCGAAGAAGCATATTGATTTAAATAAACTATCTAATCATTCAATTGATTATAAAATATTATTAATTGACGATGACCAAGGCATTCTTAATGCATTAAGCATGTTGCTTGAAAATTGGGGTTATACCGTTGAGTGTGCTGATACAGCTGAAATAGGATTAGAGAAATTCTATTCAAGTCATTATGATTTAGTTATATCTGATTATCGCCTACCGAATCAAAAAACCGGATTAGATATTATTAAAAAGATTAAAGAGCAAGGTGATATTCCTGCCGTCTTATTAACAGGAGAAGCGGATCCTGGAAAATTACAAGAAGTTCAAGCTGTAGGTAAAGAGATAAATTATAAAATTCTCAATAAACCAGTGAAACCAGCCTCATTGAGATTTTTATTAAAGCAGTTATTAAAATGATAAACGCTAAGATGATGATAGCTAAGACGATAAAACCAAGAGAGTTGTTCATAAAGCAGTTATGATGAAAGTAACACTTATTAAATAATACCGTTCAAATATATATTTAATAAGTGTCTACACAAGATTGACAGTCTCAAAGCAGAGACATAAGCATCATACTAACGACACCTTTCATCCCCCCTTCCTTTGTTCCTATCTGCCAATCTAACAATAAAGCCTTAGGCAAACCTTGAGCTTAGATTCAAAGGCTCTTAGCTTTTGATTAGGCCGATAGAGAGTGCTTTTTCAACCGCTTTAATACGGCTGGATGATCCAGACACTTCTAATGCTGTATATAAGCCTTTTTGATGAAATTTAACCGTATCTTGCGAAATACATAACGCGTCTGCAATTTCTCGATTCTTCTTTCCTTCATGAATCAATTGCAAAATTTGTATTTGTCTTTCAGACAAGTGAAATGTTTGCTTATTTTTTTCTTCTAGCAGTACTATATTTTCAATGGCTAATAATACATTTTCAGGGACAAAAATCTCGCCAGTAAAAATAGCCTCTAAAGCAGCCAACATATCATTAGGCGCATAAGATTTTGGAATAAATCCCATCGCGCCTTTTTGCAAAGCACAATGTACATCCTGATAATCTTCACAGGCAGATAAAATAACCACAGGAGAAGCAATTTCAGCTTCAACTAATGCTTCAATCATTTCTAACCCATTCATTTCTGGCATATATAAATCCATCAAAATGAGGTCTGGTTGAATACTTTTTATTTCAGCCAATGCCTTAATTGGGTTATCAAACGTTATCACCACATTATTTTCATTTTCTAAGGTTAACTTTAAACCATATAAAAATAACTGGTGATCATCAATAATCACTATTTTGTTCATCGAAATACCCTTTTCGTAACAAGCGGCCATTTTTAATGATATTACTAATATTGTTTAATAGTTCTCCATCATACTGAATTATGAACAAACTATTTGTTAAAGTTTTATAAAATAAAACAAGTCCTTAAGTAAACTAAAGTAATAATCCTATTAAAATAGGCTACTTACGATGAGAATAGTCTTTTAGTTATTTTACGATATATAAACAAAAAAAGAGCTACCTAAAAGTAGAAAGCTTTTGCCAAATAAGAACAATAAATACGACTTTTGCGCTAACACACCTCTGCCAGAATACTTTTTCAATCGCTATATTAATTTATTAATTCCCTGTATTCTTGCGCCCTATCTGTTTACCCCAATAAAAAAGAGAAAATCATGCCTTGGATCCAGCTTAAATTAAATGCAAATAACGTAAATGCAGAAGAAATTGGCGAACTACTAATGGACAACGGTGCTCTATCGGCAACCTTCACTGATTCGCAAGACACGCCTATTTTTGAACCAATGCCAGGAGAAACTCGTTTATGGGGTGATACCGACGTAACGGGACTGTATGAAGCAGAAACAGACATGCTGCCTGTTATCGCCGTATTAAAAGGCAGTGGCTTACTAGCTGATGATTTTGCTTTTAAAATAGAACAATTAGAAGATAAAGACTGGGTACGCGAATGGATGGATAACTTCCACCCAATGAAATTTGGTGAACGTTTATGGATTTGCCCAAGTTGGAAGCCCGTCCCAGACGAAAACGCAGTTAATGTCATGTTAGATCCTGGCCTTGCTTTTGGTACAGGTACTCACCCAACTACCGCGCTTTGTTTAGCTTGGTTAGATGCACAAGATCTACAAGATAAAGTGGTTATCGATTTTGGTTGTGGTTCAGGCATATTAGCCATTGCGGCGCTTAAATTAGGTGCAAAACGTGTTATCGGTATTGATATTGACCCGCAAGCAATCACTGCTAGCCGCGATAATGCACAACGCAATAATGTATCAGACCAACTTGAACTTTATTTACCAGAAGATGCGCCTGAAGGCATTATTGCCGATGTCGTGGTTGCTAATATTTTAGCAGGTCCATTACGTGAACTATCAACCAGTATTGAATGCCTAGTGAAAGCCAATGGTAAATTAGCGTTATCAGGTATTTTAGAACAACAAGCAGATGAATTACTGACAGTTTATGGCCAATGGTTTGATATGGACTCAGCAAAAATCAAAGATGAATGGGCTCGTTTGTCTGGAATTAAGCACGCTTAAAGCCACTCTAAATAACTGAGAACAAAGTGTTGCTTAGTTTGCAAGCTAAATAATTTCAAAATGGTTAATTATTAACCTTTATTCTGGTTGAAAAAATGCGTAGACTACGCCGCCTTAACTTAGAGAACGCTTAGAATATGCGCATTGGAAAGTATCAATTAGACAATAATCTTATTTTAGCGCCGATGGCAGGTGTCACCGATCGCCCATTCAGAGAACTTTGCCGCAAGCAAGGTGCTGGATTAGCAGTATCAGAGATGTTGTCATCGAATCCTCGTGTTTGGAATAGCACTAAATCTAAGTTACGAATGGACTACCATGACGAATCAGGTATTCGTTCTGTACAAATTGCTGGCGCAGATCCGCTAGCAATGGCTAACGCTGCACAATTGACTGTACAGCTAGGTGCTCAGATCGTTGATATTAATATGGGTTGTCCCGCTAAAAAGGTGAATAAGAAGAAAGCAGGCTCAGCATTATTGCCACATCCGGAATTAGTGAAAGCTATTTTAGAAAGTGTTGTAGATGCCGTTGATGTGCCCGTGACTTTGAAAATTCGCACTGGTTGGGATCCGGACAATAGAAATGGATTAGAGATTGCACAGATCGCTGAACAAGCAGGTATCCAAGCACTATCAGTGCATGGTCGTACGCGTCAGTGCCTTTTTAAAGGCGAAGCCGAGTACGACACAATAAAAGCAATTAAAGAAAGTATAACAATCCCTGTGATTGCAAATGGTGATATCACTTCAGTAGAGAAAGCCAAGTATGTGCTGGATCATACAGGGGCAGATGCCATCATGATTGGACGAGGCGCACAAGGTGCACCTTGGATATTCAATGAAATTAACCATTACTTAAATACAGGGCAATATGCTCCGTGTTTAGCGCAAATGGAAATTACAGAAATACTGTTGAATCATGTGCAAGCTTTGCACAGTTTTTATGGTGATGTAATGGGCCCTCGAATCGCTAGGAAGCACGTCGGGTGGTATTTACAGGAGCAGGACAAGTTAGGTAATTTTAAGCGTAAATTTAATGCAATAGAAAACTCTAGCGAGCAACTAAATGCATTAGAAACTTATTTAAATCAATTGTAATTAAAAGAGTTAATACCCATGTTTGAACAAAATATTTCTCAAGAAGCACTGACAACAACGACTAGTATTCCTGCTACAGGGCAAATAACTCAACGTCCACTACGTGACTCAGTACGTCAAGCTGTCTCTGGTTATGTGGCAAAATTAAACGGTCAAGATACAACTGAATTATATGAATTAGTATTGGCTGAAGTTGAAGCACCAATGCTAGATATCATTATGCAGTACACTCGTGGTAATCAAACACGTGCAGCAACCATGTTAGGTATTAACCGTGGTACATTACGTAAAAAATTAAAAAAATACGGCATGGGCTAAGCTCTACCGCTATTTAAAATATAAAAAAGCGATTCTATGAGTCGCTTTTTTTATGACTCTCATTTATACCTGTCATCATTCAGTACAAAGCATTCGAATATCGGTGAGTTTAGTTATCGTCATGTTTGACAATGTATAATCAATGACATTAACCATTAAAACGCCTTAAACCTTTCGTCAAAAATCCGCATAAACTTAATATTATTGACATTATATTTTGATAAACAAAAGAAATAATTAAATATCTAAAGACAGTTATTAAATTAGCCTATAATCTTAGCTTCTTTTAAAGGTGCAAATAGGACAACTATGCTATCTCTTCCCATCAATGATCAACTTACAAACTTACAAGCTTGGCAACAAAGTGTATTTTGTATGGCATTAGCTGAGCAAAATATCACTCACTTTAAAATGTTCAGTCAAGCAATTGAAAGTGAACATGATGTTATAGCAGACAATATCTTACAGCTTTTTTGGGAAAAGCTGACGGTAAAAGGCGCAAAAATTAACTTTACTATCCAAGAAGAAAATTTTGATGTGATTATTCCAGAGGCCAGTGATCATGAATTTTATGGTGTTTACCCTGCTGTCGATTATTGTGTTATTACCAATTGTATTTTCAATTCGTTCACCAGTAAGTCTAAAGAAGAAGCATTAAATGCAAGCCAAACGAGTTTTGCAACGATTGCTAGCTTTATAGAATTACAAACAGGTGAAGAAATTGATGAAGCAATATTAATAGAAGAACCGTTATTTATTGAGCAGTTAGACGTACAAAAAACCATCCTTAAGATGCTAGATAATGAGCGATGCCCTGAGCTAATAAAGTCAATTCGTACTTACATAAGATCACTTGAAAGTACTAACATTGGCATATCTACATCATAGAATCAGCGTTGAAATGTTATAATTTTGTGATTTTTGACACAATAAAGTAAATAAATCGCTACTTTCTTCATTTTTAAGCGGATTATGCTTTACTTGCTAGGAATGAATGCAATACATTAATTAAGTGTTTAAATTCTTATGCATTTTTTTATACTAACGGAAGTCAAATAATGAACAAAACTCAACTTGTAGCAGACATCGCAGAAAAAGCTGACCTAACTAAAGTACAAGCTAAAGCAGCTCTAGAGCAAATTTTAGCTAGCGTGACTGACAGTCTAAAAGATGGCGAACCAGTTCAACTAATCGGCTTTGGCACATTCAAAGTAAATCATCGTGCAGCACGTACAGGTCGTAACCCACAAACTGGTGCAGACATTCAAATTAAAGCAGCTAACGTTCCTGCTTTTGTTGCCGGTAAAGCGCTTAAAGAATCAGTAAACAAATAAGTATTTATTTGTCTCACATAAACATGTGATTCTTACAGCAAATTTAAGCCCTTATTTAAGGGCTTTTTTATTTCGTATACTTTTCCCTTCTCAATGACTCGCAACTTTCACTATTCCCCATAACATAACTCCCTTACAGTATTTGCTTCCTAAGCCTTAGATAAATTTGACTCGCCCACTTTGCATTTTTAAGTATCATGGCTAACTATTAGAGATAAATTAACTTTTCTCCATAAGGATCAATCATGCGACAGAAAATAGAGTTTACGAGTGGTAACAACAAATTAAGTGGATTGTTAGAAACACCAGAATCAAACATCCGATTTTACGCATTATTCGCCCATTGCTTCACTTGCAGTAAAGATGTAGCAGCAGCCTCTCGAATTAGCCGAGCATTAACCGCTAAAGGTGTTGCTGTTTTACGTTTTGATTTTACCGGTTTAGGTAATAGCGACGGTGATTTTGCTAATACAAACTTCTCTTCTAATATACAAGACTTGATCGCAGCAGCAGACTTTCTTCGTGAAGGCTACCAAGCCCCAAAACTATTAATAGGCCATAGCCTAGGTGGAGCAGCAGTACTAGGTGTTGCACAAAGTGTACCGGAGTCCGTTGCCGTCGTGACTATTGGTGCACCTTCTGATGCTGCACATGTAGCCCATAATTTTGCAGCACACATTGATGACATCAATGAAAAAGGTGAAGCAGAGGTTAGCCTCGCAGGTCGTCACTTTACGATACAAAAGCAATTTTTAGATGATATTAATAGTTATGGCAATGCACATATTAGTAAATTAAAAAAAGCACTTTTAGTCATGCATTCCCCTATCGATAAAACCGTGAGTATTAAAGAAGCTGAAAAGATCTATCAAGCAGCATTACACCCTAAAAGCTTTGTTAGTTTAGATAATGCAGATCATTTATTAACGAAAAAGGCAGATGCTGAATATGCAGCAGATGTTATTGCAACGTGGGCGAATCGGTACATTGTAAGCGATCAAGAAACTTACCAGAGTAGTGTCTCTAAAGGGCACGTTTTAGTAGAAGAGAAAGATCATAAGTTTACACAACATGTCAGCACATCAAGCCATTATTGGTTAGCAGACGAACCAGTGAAAATGGGAGGCAAGAATGCAGGTCCAGATCCCTATGAACATTTACTCGCTGGTTTAGGGGCATGTACATCAATGACATTGAGAATGTACGCACAACGCAAAAACTTACCCGTTGAACATATTAAAGTAGAATTAACCCATACACGTAATTATGAAGATGACTGCAATAACTGTGAACAGCAAAATGGGATAGAAGCCATTGTTCGTAAAATTAGCTTTGTAGGCAAGCTTGATGAACTGCAAAAAGCACGATTTTTAGAGATTGCTGATAAATGTCCCGTACACAAAACATTGCACAATGACGTTACCGTTATTAGTAAATTAGTAGAATAGCTAGCGGGTAGGTTATTTGAACCAATCCAAGTTAAAGCTAGCTTAGATTCAAATAATAAAACTGAAATAGCCTCACTTATTCCATGACAGAAGAAGTGAGGTTTTAAGGCAACTTACTTATTTTTCATTTTCACGTGCAATCGCACGGTAAGCAATATCGTTACGATGGAACATACCATCCCAACTAATCTCTTTAACTAGCTCATACGCCTTCTGTTGCGCTTCTGTTACCGTATTGCCTAATGCTGTAGCACAAAGTACACGACCGCCGCTTGTCACGACTTGACCGTCTTTCTCCGCGGTACCAGCATGGAACACTTTAAGTCCTTCAGTTGCTTCAGGAATACCTGAAATAACATGACCTTTAGTGTAATCGGCAGGGTAACCGCCAGCCGCTAATACCACACCAATAGCAGCACGTGGATCAAACTCAGCAACCATATCTTCAAGTTCGCCGTTTACGCCTGCTAAACATAAAGTAACAATGTCAGATTTCATACGTAACATGATTGGTTGTGTTTCAGGGTCGCCAAAACGACAGTTGTATTCAATGACTTTAGGTGTGCCATCAGCCATGATCATAAGACCAGCGTATAAGAATCCTGTGTACGTATTACCTTCAGCAGCCATACCTTCAACCGTAGGACGAATAACTAAGTCCATAATACGATCATGCATTTCAGGTGTTACGACTGGTGCTGGAGAATAAGCCCCCATACCACCCGTATTTGGACCTGTATCGCCATCACCAACACGTTTGTGATCTTGGCTTGTTGCCATTGGTACAATATTCTTACCATCAACCATGACGATGAATGACGCTTCTTCACCATCTAAAAACTCTTCGACAACAACACGATGCCCAGCTTCACCAAAAGCATTACCCGCTAACATATCTTGAATCGCATCTTCAGCTTCTTGTAATGTCATCGCAACGATCACGCCTTTACCTGCAGCAAGACCATCCGCTTTAATCACAATCGGTGCACCTTTTTCACGTACATAAGCCAAAGCAGGCTCAATCTCAGTGAAGTTTTGGTACCAAGCCGTCGGAATATCATGACGCGCTAAAAAGTCTTTAGTGAATGCTTTAGAGCCCTCTAACTGCGCAGCGCCTTTAGTTGGACCGAAACAAGCTAAGTTAGCTTCACGGAAAGCATCAACCACGCCAATAACTAATGGGGCTTCTGGGCCTACAATCGTTAATTCAACATTATTTTCTTTAGCAAAAGCTACTAATGCATCGATATCTTCAACACCGATATTAACGTTTTTAACTTTATTTTCTAACGCGCTACCCGCATTACCTGGAGCAACAAATACATTTTTAACTTCAGCGTTTTGCGCCGCTTTCCATGCCAAAGCATGTTCACGACCACCATTACCAATAATCAGTACATTCATTCGTTTTCCTCACGTAAGACAGTCCGTCGCTATTTAATGCTATTTCAGCGTCAAAAGTACTCATTTAGCGCGCTAAACTCCGTGCTTTTTTCTTGAACTAACACTAAATAGCTTAGTTCTGACTCACTGCAATTATTCAAAAGACTAAAAGTTAATTATGTTTTAAAGGACTTTAAAACATAAGAACAGTTAACTCATTAATTTGTTATATCAACGTCTGTTGGTTCGAGGTCAAAGAAAAGGCGCGGAGCTTGCAACTGCAAGTGAGCACCTTTGACGCAGAGATCGAATCTACAGACTAAGATATAAAGATTAATGACGGAAGTGGCGCATTCCTGTGAACACCATTGCCATATTGTGCTCATCTGCTGCTGCGATAACTTCATCATCACGCATTGAACCACCTGGCTGGATAACACAACTAATGCCAGCTTCTGCTGCTGCATCGATACCGTCACGGAATGGGAAGAATGCATCAGATGCCATAACAGAACCTTCAACAACTAGGTTTTCATCAGCGGCTTTAATGCCTGCAATTTTAGCACTGTAAACGCGACTCATTTGACCTGCGCCTACACCCACTGTTGCACTGTTTTTAACGTAAACAATTGCATTTGATTTAACAAACTTAGCCACTTTCCAGCTAAACAATAAATCCGTCATTTCTGATTCTGTTGGTTGACGTTTAGACACGACTTTAAGGTCATCTAATCCAACCATACCTTGGTCACGATCTTGTACTAATAAACCACCGTTAACGCGTTTGATATCAAACTCAGTTGTTTGGTCAGCCCATTCGCCACACACTAATAAACGTAGGTTCTTTTTAGCTGCAATAATAGCAACCGCTTCATCACTAACTGATGGGGCGATAATCACTTCAACAAATTGACGTGATGTAATTGCTTCAGCTGTTGCAGCGTCTAATTCGCGGTTAAATGCGATAATGCCACCAAATGCAGACGTTGGGTCAGTTTTGTAAGCGCCTTCGTATGCATCAAGGATATTTCCAGCAACGGCAACACCACATGGATTTGCATGTTTAACTATTACACAAGCAGGCTCTGAAAATTCTTTAACACATTCTAATGCAGAATCAGTATCTGCGATGTTGTTGTAAGATAATGCTTTACCTTGTAACTGCGTTGCTGTTGATACAGACGCTTCTTGAACGTTGTTTTCAACATAGAAAGCCGCTGCTTGATGCGAGTTTTCACCGTAACGCATATCTT
Organism: uncultured Psychromonas sp.; assembly: GCF_947489755.1. Classification (GTDB taxonomy): domain Bacteria; phylum Pseudomonadota; class Gammaproteobacteria; order Enterobacterales; family Psychromonadaceae; genus Psychromonas. The sequence goes on along the minus strand of NZ_CANLFB010000002.1, from coordinate 135,251 downwards.
GTTTCTTTTGGAATTGTGCATTGAAAGTGCGTGGGAATTTTGATTCCTCATCACCTTCTTTGTTTTCACCGTAACTTGGCACCATCGTACCGAAGTAGTTAGCAATCATACCGTCGTATTGAGCGGTATGCTCATAAGCAGCAATCGCTAAGTCAAAACGCGTTTTATAAACTAGGCTACCGTCGTTTTCTGTCATTTCAGACAAAATACGTGCGTAGTCAGATGCATTTACAACAATGGCGACATCTTTATGGTTTTTTGCCGCAGCACGTACCATTGTTGGACCGCCGATATCGATATTTTCAATCGCATCTTCTAATGTACAATCTGGGTTAGCTACTGTTGCAGCAAATGGATATAAGTTAACAACAACCATATCAATCGCTTGGATATCATTTGCAGACATGACTGCTTCATCGATACCACGACGAGCAAGAATGCCACCATGAATTTTAGGGTGTAATGTTTTTACACGTCCATCCATCATTTCAGGGAATCCAGTGTAATCAGATACTTCTGTTACTTTGATATTATTTTCAGCCAATAATTTACAAGTACCGCCTGTTGATAAAAGCTCAACGCCTTTATCTGCTAATTCACGTGCAAATTCTACAATACCAGTTTTATCAGAAACACTGATCAGTGCGCGTTTAATTGTTCGGTTATTTTCCATTATCTTCCACATTCCTCGGTTAATGTTTTCATGAGTGAAAAACTCAAATGATTGGAGTTTTCTTAAAAGTTAAACTTGCGCGGCATTCTACCCGAATTGAAAGGACTTTTATTCGTTTTGTTGAATAAAAACACAAAAAATAGCGCTATTTATGCAAAATAATCACTAACTGCCTATTTAATAAGTTTTATGTAAATTACTGGCAATACCTCGACAAGTAATAGTTTTCACTTTTTCGAAGTTTAAATCTGACATTAGTTGCGTACTAAACTGATTATTTTGCGCCACAACAGCTTGTAAATGAGGGAGTTGATAAAAGGAGATTAATTGTTTGATAAAGGGTTGCAATACAGGAAGTAGATCTTGATGCTCATGAAAATCAGGTAAAAGACGTAGAATAAATGAGGGCTCTATTTCTTCGTCAATAAAACAATCTTGTAAACCAGTGCAACCAATGACGGTACTATTGTCTAGATCTTCAATGGCATACATTTTATGTTTTTTATTGCTGATGAACATATTAAAGCAGTCATCGGCCTGTTGTTTCGATAACACTCCTGTGATGCTGTATTTCATACAAGCTTTGTGTTGTAAAATATCGATAAAATCATTTTTATCTGATTCAATAAAAGGGCGAATACTTAATTGATGATGTTTTATAAAAAGCGTCATCTTACCTCCATTTATAGTGCTGACATTGTCGCTTACAAGTGGTGAATAGATATTAGTATATCGTTCATTTTACGTACAGATCTATTAAATATTTAAAACAGTTAAGTTACAGCAAGATGCAAAAAAAAAATATTGCTTCGGAAACAAAAAAACATGCCGGAAGCATGTTTTTCAATTTCTACATTCACCAAAATAAGCCGTAACTTACTTTGTCTTTTTATGTTGTCGCTTGTATTAACAAACTACCCTCCATCTTAGCGATGGTAAGGTACACTTAGCTCATGGACTGCATCAACAAATACTTTTGCGTTTTCAGGTGGTACATCTAAATGAATACCATGCCCTAAATTAAACACATGGCCATTACCTGTACCAAAACCTTCTAAGATAGTCGCCACTTCTTGGCGAATACGTTCAGGTGATGCATATAGCATTGATGGATCCATATTACCTTGTAATGCAACACGCGAACCAACACGTGCTTTCGCTTCTTTAATATCAATTGTCCAATCTAAACCAATTGCATCACAACCTGTGTCAGCGATTTGTTCGATCCATTGACCGCCATTCTTTGTGAATAAAGTAACCGGTATTTTTTGACCATCATAATGACGGGTTAAACCATCCACTATTTTATGCATATATTGTAATGAGAAGTCTTTGTAATCGCGTGGCGATAAAATACCACCCCACGTATCAAATACCATTACAGATTGAGCACCTGCAGCAATTTGTGCATTTAAATAAGCAATCACAGAATCGGCTAATTTATCTAATAAAAGATGCAATGTTTGTGGCTCAGCAAATGCCATTTTTTTAATTTTAGTGAAGAATTTCGAACCACTGCCTTCAACCATATAAGTCGCTAACGTCCACGGGCTACCAGAGAAACCAATTAGTGGTACTTCGCCTTTTAAATCACGACGAATGGTACGGACCGCATTCATTACATACTGAAGTTCACCTTCAGGATCTGGCATGATCAGGTTATCAACATCTTTTTTACAGCTAATAGGACGCTCAAATCGAGGGCCCTCACCTTCAGAGAAATATAACCCTAAGCCCATTGCATCTGGAATAGTTAAAATATCAGAAAATAGAATCGCAGCATCTAAGTCAAAACGACGTAAAGGTTGTAAAGTAACTTCACACGCTAAATCAGCATTACGACATAAAGACATGAAATCACCTGCTTGAGCACGTGTTGCTTTATATTCTGGTAAATAACGACCTGCTTGACGCATCATCCACACAGGCGTTTTATCTACTTCTTTGTTTAGCAAAGCGCGAATATAACGATCATTTTTTAATTCTGTCATTTGTAACCTTATCCTGTTTTAGCTATTGATAGCCTATCGAGTAATCATTTCCATCTATTGATAGAATATACCTTATTTCTTCGCATAAATAAATTTGGTATTACCTATCACTTCGATACCTAATATTAAATTTAACGGCATCGCTTTACTGTTTTTTCAATTAATTTTCGCGCGATTGTCCCATGTTTTGGTATCAGAGGTAAATCATCAATATCGTACCAATTGGCTTCAATCAACTCATTGGGCTGAATATTTATCTCGCCTGACGCATAGTCAGCAGTAAACCCCATCATTAAAGAATGCGGAAAAGGCCAAGGTTGGCTCGTTACATATTGAATATTCTTAACCTTAAGACCAACTTCTTCGAAAACTTCACGTTCTACACAGGCCTCTAGCGTTTCACCTGCTTCAGTAAAACCAGCTAAGGTCGTATAAACGGGATAATTATCTTTTTGATGACGGTTATGCAAAGCCAATAGGATTTTTTTATGCTTACGAATTGCCACAATAATACAAGGCGATACACGCGGATAAGCACGATGTTGGCAGTGATAACATTTCATCGCAATTTCCCAATCGATCTCTTGCATTGGTTTGCCACACTGACCACAATACCGATGAGTTTTATAAAACAAAGCGATTTGAAATGCACGGCCCGCCATTTCAAATAACAGGTCGTGAGCTTTGCCTAATAATGAGCGTAAACTAACATATTCGCCCAACCCCATATCCAAACTGCTTGCCACTTCAACTAAATAACACGGATAATTATTATAGCTTCCCAATAACCGTTTATTATCTGTCGCGTGTTCAGGAAAAGGTAACTCTTCAATGCATCCAAAAGGGATAAGATCCCCTTTATCTAAAGCAACCAATTTACCTTCTGATAAAATAAACCACCATGCGTTGTCGTATAACGCGGTTTTTGACTCTGACATTCTGAATACTCATTGTCGGGAGTGATAAATAATATAGTGCAATATCAAGCAGGTATTGAACAAGTGTTATTTTTAACTTATTAAGGCAACCACACATTAAACTTACCAATTAAAAGTAATGGTAACGATTAATGTAAAATATTTGTATTTCAAGCGATTACATTGGGCATAAGCTCACAGTAATGATGTGGTTACCTATATAAACTAAATTTATATTGACGGATGCCGCTATTTGACTTAATTTTTACCTAGTTAATTTTATAGCTAGTTCATTTAAAAGAGGTTTTTATGCTTAAAAAAATAAAGCAAGCAAAAGAAGAATGGGGTGGCACACTTTCTGTTTTAGATAACTGGTTAGACGAACGCCAAAAACTAGTGATTTTATATTGTAAATTAGCAGGTTTACCGCCATACCAAGAAGAAAAACAAGGCTTACCCAATCAGGCTTTAATCACAGAGTTTTGCCAAGGTTTATTAGACTATGCTTCCACAGGTCACTTTGAGGTTTACGAACAAATCATAGAGAAATCTAAGTTAAGTGGAGAAGAAAATTTAAAAATAGCGCAAGAGCTATACTCTAGAATAACTACGACAACCGACACGGCATTAAATTTCAATGATACTTATGCAGAGAATGCATCAGACCAAGCATTGTTAAATTTCGATAGAGATTTATCTGAGTTAGGTCAAATAATGGAAAGTCGGTTCGAACGAGAAGATCAATTGTTGGAAGTCGTTCACCTGAACCATACTCTTGCATAGTAGATCTAATCGTTTTGTTTTAATGATGAAACTATGATTTAAACAGCAATGACGTGATACTAAAAAACAATCTATATAGATTGTTTTTTAGTATTTGAATTCAAGTAATAAGTTAAATCACTGGAATAAGCTTAACGTATTCTACGACACAAAATAAGTATTCACCTTACAGATGCGGTACTTGAGAATCTAAGCTATTTTTGACTAATAAAAAATATTCTTTAATAAAAAGTACTTGCTCTTCTGAAGCATTATTTTCCCAGCATTTCCCTAGTATTTGCTCCATATCGTCAACAATTCTATCGCTTTCAGCAACGACTATTAAGCGTGTTTCATTACTCAACTGAGGTTGTTGCTGACAAAATGTCATCACTAAATTAGCGACTTCATCTAATACAATATCAGCAATAATTTGCCCATTCCCAGAGCTTGCAGCCCCTTCGAAGATATTTAAATTATCAGCAAAATAACCTATGCAAGATTCGTATGCTTCACTTTTTAATAACATAACTACTAAACTCTATCTGTTATAAACAATTAATAAACAATGCTTAATCATTATTAAGCATTGTCATGTTGTCGTTAAAGTTCACCCATTTCACGTAAAGAAAGATCTCTACGAGCATTAAAGTCCTTTAATTCATTTCTAGGAACTTCTTGTGATAAAGGTAAATCAACCTTCATTGCATCTACTGGTTTATTATTTACATGAAATTCATAGTGTAGATGTGCACCTGTAGAACGCCCTGTATTACCAGACTTAGCAATTAACTGATCTATCGCAACACGCTGTCCTTTATGCACTAATATTTTACTTAAATGTAGGAATCGGGTTGTATATCTACGACTGTTTTTAATCACAATATAATTACCTGCAGCAGGATGATAACCGGCACGCAATACCACACCATCACCAGTAGCATAAACATTTGTGCCCACTCCGACAGCAAAGTCTGTTCCATTATGTGGGCTGACCCTTTTGGTGATAGGGTGCAATCGATGAGGGTTAAAGCGAGAACTAATACGCGGCTTACCATTAACTGGGTAGCGACGGTAAGCTTTACTTAAACCTTTTCCTTTCTGATCATAATAACGACCATCTTCATTTAAAAAAGCAGTGTAATTACGTGAGTGTGTTTTAATAATAATCGCCAATACTTCACTATCAAAACTATACGCGCCTTCAATATACTGTTTAGCGACCAACACATGAAAGGTATCACCAACACGTAATTGTCGATTAAAATCAAATTGTCCTGATAATGCACTTGAAACCTGTTGGATTTGACTCGCTGATAAACCACTTTTTTTAGCGCTGACGTAAAAGCTACCAGTCACACTGCCCTGGTAGTAACTATTACGCCATTCGCCTTCCTTTATTTCTAGATTGGAAGTGTAAACTCCATCCTTCAAAACAAAACTTAAGGTATTAGCTCGGTCAATAATAACTTTTAATGACAACAATTGATTATCGGGACTCACCAATAATTGTACGACTTGACCGGGTATTAAATTAGCAAGGCGCAAATATTCTGTATCTGCTTCTAACAACTCTTGTAAAACAGCGGCTGAAATACTTTCATTAGAAAAAATCTCACTTAACGTATCGCCAGCAGAGATGGTTATATCGACTTCTCGATTGGCTGAGAAGTCTGGAAGTAATTGATTGTTGGCATCACGATTTGCTGTTGAAGGTTCAGCAACTGCATAGTCACCTTTTAATGAACCACTAATTGGTAAGGTTAATTCTTTCTTAATCGTCCCACCATGCTTACTAGGCGGTATTAAACTGACAATTAATAAGAAAAAGAATAACGAAATAATGGCCCAGAAATGCAAACGAGGCAAATTATTGATAAAAGAAAGTACTTTTCTAAACATGTTTTTACATTGAAACAATAAAGGCATAAAAAATCTCGATTAGACAGGGGAAACATAACCGCAAAATTAAAATGGATGCGAGTATAACTCATACACAAATTATCTTTAAGAAAATAAAACAGTAATTTTAATCAGCTTCGACCATTAATATACGGAATCAGTTCTCTCTTATTTAAAAAGAATAGGGTGTTATCCGTCACAAAAAAATGTAAGATAGACGTCTAGATGTAAAAACATCCAAACTAATTTAATAAAATAGCCCGAATAGGAGTTTACATGTCACGTGACTTATTTACTTCAGAATCAGTTTCTGAAGGACATCCAGATAAAATTGCCGATCAAATTTCTGATGCTGTACTTGATGCCATTTTAAAACAAGATACTAAAGCACGTGTTGCTTGTGAAACCTACGTAAAAACCGGCATGGTTATGGTTGGTGGTGAAATCACTACTGATGCATGGGTTGATATTGAACAAATCACTCGTGATACCGTACGTGAAATTGGTTACACAAGCTCAGAAATGGGTTTTGATGCAGATTCTTGTGCCGTGCTAAATGTTGTTGGTAAACAGTCTCCTGATATCAATCAAGGCGTTGACCGTTCAGACCCACGCGAACAAGGTGCCGGTGACCAAGGTTTAATGTTTGGTTACGCAACCAATGAAACAGAAGTATTCATGCCTGCGCCTATTACTTACGCTCATCGCCTTGTTAAAAAACAAGCTGAAGTACGTAAAAGTGGTCAACTAGACTGGTTACGTCCAGATGCAAAAAGCCAAGTTACTTTTGCTTATGATGAAGGTAAAATTGTGGGTATTGATGCAGTTGTATTATCAACTCAACATCGTGAAGATATTAAACAATCAGATTTAGTTGAAGCGGTAATGGAAGAAATCATTAAACCGGTTTTACCCGCTGAATGGTTAACTGAGCGCACTAAATTCCACATCAATCCAACAGGTCGTTTCGTGATCGGTGGTCCAGTAGGTGACTGTGGTTTAACTGGACGTAAAATTATCGTAGATACTTACGGTGGTACAGCACGTCACGGTGGTGGCGCATTCTCAGGTAAAGATCCTTCAAAAGTTGACCGTAGTGCCGCTTATGCAGCTCGTTACGTAGCAAAGAACATTGTTGCTGCTGGTTTAGCAGATCGTTGTGAGATTCAAGTCTCTTATGCTATTGGTGTTGCAGAGCCGACGTCGATCAGTGTTGAAACATTTGGTACTGAGAAAGTAGCAAAAAGCTTAATCGTTAGCTTAGTAAGCGAACATTTTGATTTACGCCCTTACGGTTTAATTGAAATGTTAGACCTAATTAAGCCAATCTATAAAGAAACGGCTGCGTATGGTCACTTTGGTCGTGAGCATTTCCCTTGGGAAGCGCTAGATAAAGTTGACGCTTTAAAAGCAGCAGCATTTTAATTAACCGTTTTATAAAAACGATTTAATATTTAATTATGCTTACGTTTGAAGATAAAAAAGCACTCGCAGTGAAAGGTGAAGATTGTTTCATTTTAGCCGAGTGCTTTTTTGATCGCGCTTTTCCTCGCCCTAGTTATTTATTTAACCAACGAGGCCGTAGTGCAGGTTCTGCCCACCTACAAAAAAACTTGATCAAATTTAACCCTATCTTATACATGCAAAATAAAGCTATTTTTATAGAGCACGTCGTTGCCCATGAGATTGCTCACCTGATCACCTATCAGTTATATGGAAGAGTTCGCCCTCACGGCAAAGAGTGGCAACATATCATGACTCAAGTGTTTAAATTGCCTGCAAATACCACTCATCAATTAGATATTAGCGATGTACAAGGACAATTATTTCCCTATCGTTGCTTATGCACAGAGCACCAGTTGACTATACGTCGACATAATAATATTAAAAAAGGCACTAGTTACCTGTGCAGGAAATGCAAATCCCCTCTTACCCCTTCTAACAACTAAAGGTTATTTAAACTTTAGTTGTTCTGTAAAGGCGAGATTAAAAAAGTAAAGCAATGAGATAGAAGTTAGCAGTACTCAAGGTAAGCGGTAACAAAATAAATAGAGAAAGAAAGTATAGATGTTATAAAAAATATAGAAGATAGAAGATAGAAGATAGAAGATATAGAGAATAGTTAGCAGTATTAAACATGAATTTGATATGGGATTAATATTGCAACTACTCCAACCCCCCGCCTTTATAGCTGCAATATTAATTTTACCATTTTACTTTTTTATCAATAACCGCAAGTGGCTTTTAACCTGCGGTGTGGGTAAACTTTTTCATCATAAAAAGTCTACCGGTAACCAAGCTTTCACTGTGCGATGAAAGTCAGTCTCATCATTCATTATCAACGGCAATAGAAACCGAAATGAATAATGATGGTTTCTGATAGTGAAAAAAGAATAGGACGATTCCTATCACTACCACGGACAAAAAATACTTAATCTTATCTATTCGACACTGAACTATATTCATTTTCACTTCTTCTGGACGAAAGAAATATCAAATGACTGAACAATAATAAATAAGAAAGTATGTCTCTTTGCCAACAACTTAATGATAATAGATATCATTATCACATGTCAACATTTTAGATAAAGTATTTTTAGTAAATCAAAAAAAAAGTGAACACATAACTATCAATAATTTAGTTTAAACAGTCATAACATATTGAATATATTTGTTTTAAACGAAAAAAAATCCGATACTTTAGATCGGATTTTAATATGAATATTTATTGAAGGTGCTAGCTATAAAAGCTTCATTTTTAATAAAAAGACATGTGGATGGTTGATAATACGTTCTGATAAGTTGATATTTAAGACTACCGACTTAATGTCTATTAATTTAATACCTGTATTTTGAAAGTATTTTTTAATATCTTTTTTAATACCTCCCTTTTTAACGTCAGCCCTTTTAACGCTTAAAGTTATCTAAAATAATACCCGTCGCCATGGCGACATTTAACGATTCAGCTTGGCCAAAATTAGGAATCGTTATTTTATCCGTAATGAATTCACTAACAGCAGCAGAAATGCCATGAGACTCACTACCCATTACAATAAATGCACTGTTAGGTAATTGGCTTTTATGGAGATTTTTACCTTCTAAAAAAGCACCGTAGACAGGTTTATCCTGTGTTGATAAATATTCACATAAATCTGTATGACTAACTTGTACACGTACAAAAGATCCCATTGTCGCGGCAATCACTTTAGGGTTATAAAGGTCTGCACAGTCCGTACTACAAATAATATGTTTAATACCGTACCAATCAGCGACGCGGATAATAGTGCCTAAATTGCCTGGGTCACCCACCTGATCTAACACCAAAATGAGTTCATCACCGCTAATAGTTGGCGTTTCATAGGCTTTACACTTCACGACCGCAATCACGCTATTATTGGTTTTTAATGTGCCCGCTTTCTGCAATTCTTCTTCAGTACTTTCAACAGTTAAACTAACCAATTGTTGAGCACTTAATGACGCAGCGTATTTATTAATATATTCCGTTGTTGCAAATATATTCACAATTTCAAAATCAGAATTAAACAACTCACCGACATTTTTCTCGCCTTGTACTAAAAATAGGCCAGATTTTTTACGCTGTTTTTTTTGCTCTAATGAGTGAATAAGTTTTAACTGATTTTTAGAGATCATGAAATTTCCAATTTTAAATAACAGCACATAGCTGTTTATAAGTTACACATACTTTTTATAAATAACACGCATAGTCGTTTATAAATAACAACACATAATAAGGGCATCTTCACGACCATTATGTGTTGGGTAATAGGCAGTTCGCACATCAACTTCAACAAAATCTAAATTTTCATAAAGTTTAATTGCTGTTTGATTTGAGGCTCTGACTTCAAGCCAGATTTCTTCTTGCGATAATGTGCTCGCCAATGTTTTTAAATAAGATAATAAAGCACGCCCAATACCTTGCCCTTGATGAGCAGGAGAAACAGCAACATTTAATAACGTCACTTCACCAGCAACATAACTGGCAATGAAATAACCCACAATTTCTTCATCGAGCATTAACACATGGTTAATATAACGCTTACCAAAATTGCTTAAGAACAACTTTTCTGACCATGGGTGGCTATGCGCAGAAGATTCGATAGCAAATACTGCCGGTATATCTGTCACCGCCATCGCGATAATAGATTGATTACTGTTGATAGGCACAGAACTGCTTCCAAAGTACTTTTTTAGCATGACCATTGACGGCTAGGGTCGCTAAAGAGGGAGAATGTAACAACTGATGTGTTGCTGAAGCTTCTATTTCACCGATAGTTGACCAAATTAAATGAGGCAATGCCCCTTGCTGACTTTCAAATTGAGCAAGCGAACAATAAACAACACTATCCGCATTCATATTAAAGGCGCTGAGGATAGCGGGCATTAACTCATGCTTTTTATCTTCCTCAGTACACACCACCAATAATTTACAAACAGAGAGGTTTAATTGCTTAAGCATTTCCTCTGTTTTAAATAAGGTTGGTTTTCTTACCTGCCAGTGGGTAATGCCCATTTCTTGTAAAAAAACTGCTTGTTGGTGTTTCATAACTAGCCTAAATAAAAATAATCGAGATTTAAAGTGTGAATATAACATTGAATAGTAATGAATCGAAGTTTTATAGCCTTTCACACTATATAGCCCTTCAAACTAATTAGAGACTCAACCTTAACAAGTAAAGCACAAAGATATTTGTAGTTTAAAAATTAAGTAAATAAATAATCTTCGAACTGAATTAATTAACCATTCAGTCAACTTTTGATATAAAAAATCATAAATATCAATAAAAAAAGGTAATTTATCACTTATAATTTTGACCAAACAGTCAAAAGTAGTAATTAATGTTTGTAGATGTTGATCACATAAATTAAGGTTATCGATTGAAAATTATTACACTAAGTTAGATAAAGGGCGTTATAAATGTGTTTTAAATCACAAAAAAGTATAAATATGCAAGGCTTTATCGAACAAAAGCCCTTTAAAATAGTAAGGGATTACTAAGATGGCATTATTAGAAGTTAAAGACTTACGTATAGAATATCCATCACGCTTTGGTACACATGCAGCCGTAAAATCACTCTCATTTTCTATTAATCGTGGAGAAATTGTAGGTGTAGTTGGTGAATCAGGTGCAGGTAAATCTACCGTCGGTAACGCAATCATTGATTTGTTAAGCCCTCCGGGCATGATTGCTGGTGGTGAAGTATTTTTAGACGGTGAAAAGATATCAGGCTTAACGTTAGAACAAATGCGTAAAGTGCGTGGTAATAAAATTGGCTTTATTTTCCAAGATCCAATGACTTCATTAAATCCCCTTTTCACCGTTGAACAACAATTACTTGAAACCATCCACGCCAACTTAAATGTTAGTCATGAAGAAGCCACACAGCGTGCTATTAACTTAATGCAACAAGTGGGCATTCCCGAAGCAGATGTGCGTATTAAACAATACCCACATCAGTTTTCTGGTGGCATGCGCCAACGTGTTGTTATTGCTATCGCATTATCAGGTGAACCTGATTTAATTATTGCAGATGAACCAACCACAGCGCTGGATGTGTCTATTCAAGATCAAATCCTCACCTTGATTCGTAACCTTTGTATCGAAAAAAATGTGGGTTGCATGTTAGTAACACACGATATGGGTGTCGTTTCAAATGTAACGGATAAAGTCGCGGTAATGTATCGTGGTGATTTAGTTGAGTTTGGTGAAACAGCCAAGGTACTTGGCGATCCCGACCATGAATACACACGTAGTCTTATTTCAGCCGTACCTCGTTCAGATAGAAAGCTAGACCGCTTTCCGTTAGTTAGCTACATCGAAGAAGCGCAAGAACATCAAGCCTTAGATATTAAAAATCACTGGCTAGGACAAAGCGAAGAGCAACGTAGTTACGATGGCCCGCTATTAAATGTTGAAGATGTTAGTTTACGCTTTATCACAAAAGACTCTTTTTTTGAAAGTAAACGCGAATACGTTCAAGCCAACAAAAATGTTAGCTTCAGTATAAACGAAGGTGAAACCTTTGGTTTAGTCGGTGAATCAGGATCAGGTAAATCAACGATTGCACGTGTCATTACTGGTTTATATCCGCCTAACGAAGGTAAAATAACTTTTGAAGGAATCGATTTAACAGCGATAAAATCAGAGCGTGAACGACGACCTTTCCGACGTCAAATGCAAATGGTATTTCAAAATCCTTATACCTCAATGAACCCTCGCATGAAGATCTACGACATTATTGCTGAACCTATTCGCTTCCATAAATTAGCAGCCAATGAATCCCAAATACAAAGCATTGTATTCGACCTATTAGACCATGTTGGATTAGGAAGAATGGCTGGTGTTAAATATCCTCACGAATTTTCTGGCGGGCAACGTCAACGAATCTCTATTGCACGAGCACTAGCAACGCGTCCACGTTTATTAATTTGTGATGAGCCAACTTCTGCACTTGATGTATCAGTACAAGCTCAAATTCTTAATTTACTGAAAGATTTGCAAGATGAGCTAAATTTAACCATGTTGTTTATCAGCCATGATTTACCAGTAATACGTCAAGTCTGTGATCGTATTGGCGTTATGCAGCAAGGCAAGCTATTAGAAGTAAATGAAAGTGAACAATTATTTACCCAGCCTCAACACCCTTACAGCAAGCATTTAATTTCATTAATGCCTGAGTTTAAAGGATTAAGAAGCGCAATTTAACATTAACAACACCCATTAAAACAGCATCAATTAAAAACTAAGTATCGACCATTATTTTTCATAAAAGGAGTTATAAATGAAATTTTTAAAATCAAAGTTAGCTATTGCATTACTAGCGACAGGCTTAAGTTTTTCAGCCACTGCTGCTGACATTACCATTGCTTATGATTCAGACCCTGTAACCTTAGATCCGCATGAACAACTTTCTGGCGGTGTGTTACAGATGTCACACATGTTATTTGATCCGTTAGTGCGTTTTACTAAAGAATTTGATTTTGAACCACGTCTAGCTGAAAAGTGGGAACGTGTAGATGAAAATACTTTCCGTTTTACGCTGCGTAAAGGTGTTACGTTTCATTCAGGTAATAAGCTAACAGCAGATGACGTTGTTTGGACATTCAACCGTCTTAAAACATCAGCCGACTTTAAAGCAGTATTTTCACCGTATGAAAAGCTGGTTAAAATTGATGATTACACTGTTGAATTAGTGTCGTTTAAACCGTACCCATTAGTACTACAGACTGCGACTTACCTTTTCCCAATGGACAGCAAATTCTATTCAGGTGAAGCTGATGGTGCAGATAAATCAATTATCATCAAACATGGTAATTCATTTGCTTCAACACATGTATCGGGTACAGGTCCATTCACTATTGAATCACGTGAACAAGGCGTAAAAGTTGTGTTTGATCGCTTTGACGATTACTGGGACACAAACTCACCGGGTAACGTTGATAAATTAACATTGGTGCCTATCAAAGAAAATGCAACACGTGTTGCTGCTCTACTGTCTGGCGATGTTGATTTAATTCATCCAGTGGCACCGAACGACCAAAAACGTGTTACCGATACTAAAAACATCGAGCTAACGACAGTTGCAGGTACACGTATCATTACAATGCAAATGAACCAAAGTTCAAACGAAGCATTAAAAGATGTACGCGTTCGCCAAGCCATTGTTTACGCAATCAACAATGATGCTATTGTTAAAAAAATAATGAAAGGTTTCGCAACAACGGCTGGCCAACAAGGCCCTGAAGGTTACGCGGGTTACGACGCAAGTTTAGTACCACGTTACGACTTGAAAAAAGCAAAACAATTGATGAAAGAAGCCGGTTACGAGAAAGGCTTTAAATTATCAATGATGGCACCTAATAACCGTTACGTTAACGATGCTCAAATTGCTCAAGCAGCGGCATCAATGTTAGCAAAAATTGGTATTACTGTTGACTTAAAAACCATGCCTAAAGCGCAATACTGGCCAGAGTTTGATAAATGTTCGGCAGATATGATGATGATTGGTTGGCATTCAGATACAGAAGATTCAGCAAACTTCTCTGAGTTCTTAACCATGACACGTGATGCTGAAACAGGTAAAGGTGCTTACAACTGTGGCCATTACTCAAACCCTAAAGTAGATAACTTAGTTAACTCTGCGAATGCAGAAACCGATCCTGCAAAACGTTCTGCAATGTTAAAAGAAGTTGAACAAATACTTTATAACGATGCAGCATTTGTTCCTCTACATTGGCAGAATCTTGCTTGGGGTGCAAAATCTAACCTAAACGTTTCACCTATCGTAAATGCATTGAACTTCCCATACCTTGGTGACTTAGTTGTTAAATAAGAGTTGTTAAGTAAAATTTGTTCAATAAAGACGGTTAAATGTAGAGGTCACTAGATAAAAGCCTCTACATAAACAACCTCTGTTCAATCAATATTAATCAAAATAAAACGGTCCAAATTCTGGGCCGTTAATTAATTTATAGGAAACAACTGATGTTTACCTTTTTGGTCCAGCGACTTTTCCAGGCATTAATCGTAATGTTTGTGATCAGCCTAGTCGCATTTGCAATACAAGATAACCTAGGCGATCCACTTCGAGAAATGGTAGGCCAATCCGTATCAGAAGCAGAAAGACAAGTTTTACGTGATGATCTTGGTTTAAATGATTCTTACATTACAAAATACAGTCGATTTATTACCAGTGCAGTACAAGGAGATTTAGGTAACTCTTATTTCTTTAAACGCCCTGCCGTCGACGTTATTTTAGATAAATTACAAGCGACCATGGAGCTAGTATTCGGTGCGACACTAATAATTATAGTGACCTCCATTCCCCTTGGCGTTTATTCCGCTATTCACCCCAAGAGCTTATGGACAAAGCTGATCATGACATTGAGTAGTATCGGTATTTCGATTCCGGTTTTTTTAACAGCTATTATTTTAATGTACGTATTTGCCATTGAATTACAGTGGTTACCCTCCTACGGACGCGGAGAAACACTCTCTGTACTTGGCTGGGAAACGGGTTACTTAACCAAAGATGGATTATTACATTTAGTCTTACCGTGTATCTCACTCGCCTCTATTATGCTGCCGCTATTTATCCGTTTAGTGCGCTCTGAAATGTTAGAAGCATTAAGCTCTGAGTATGTGAAATTTGCTACAGCAAAAGGCTTAGCAACGAATAAAATCTATTATAAACATGCCCTTAAAAATACCATGTTACCTGTACTAACGGTAGGTGGTGTTCAGATTGGTACTATGGTGGCTTATACCATATTAACGGAGACGGTATTCCAGTGGCCTGGAACAGGCTTCTTATTTTTAGAAGCGATTAATCGAGTTGATACCCCATTAATTACCGCTTATATCATTTTTGTTGGGCTTCTTTTTGTAGTCACAAATACTATCGTTGATTTGTTATACGGCGTAGTCAACCCAACCGTTAACATCACTGGTAAAGGTGCATAAAATGAATAGTGTAACTCAACAAAATACTGCGCCATCACGATGGAAGCAATTAAAAAACTCTGACTTTATTTATCACTTTAAACGCGACAAAGTGGCGATGTTCAGCTTTGCATTGTTTTTAACTTTCTTGATTGCGGCATTATTTGCTCCAATTATCGCACCAACGAATCCTTATGATTTAATGTCAATTGACTTAATGGACTCTGAATTACCACCATCATGGTTAGAGGGTGGTGAATCTCGATTTTTACTCGGGACAGATGACCAAGGTCGCGATATCTTATCGACCATTTTGTATGGTTCAAGACTATCGCTAACCATTGGCTTTCTGGCCGTTGCAGTGCAGTTAGTATTGGGTATTGTCATTGGTTTATCTGCTGGTTATTTCGGTGGTCGTATTGATAGTTTCTTAATGCGCTTTGCCGATGTGCAATTATCATTTTCAACGATGATGGTCGCGATCATTATCACCGCTATTTTTAAAGCCAGCTTTGGTGCTGAGTTCTTTTCTGATTACGCTGTTATTATGTTGGTAGTAATTATTGGCGTCGCTGAATGGCCTCAATACGCACGTACTATCCGCGCCTCGGTATTAGCTGAAAAGAAAAAGGAATATGTTGAAGCCGCGCAGGTAATGGGGTTTAGATCGATGCGTATTATGTTCCGTCATATTCTACCTAACTGTTTATCACCGATTTTAGTGATTTCAACAGTACAAGTCGCTAATGCGATTATGTCAGAAGCTGCATTATCGTTCCTAGGGCTAGGTTTACCAGTAGACCAGCCTTCGCTAGGCGCACTGATCAGTATCGGCTTTAAATACATTTTCTCGGGCGCATGGTGGATAACTATCTTCCCAGGGATTGTTTTAATCAGTCTAGTATTAGTAATCAACTTATTAGGGGATTGGTTACGTGATGTGTTTAATCCAAAAATCTATAAAGGCTAATTAATCCTTAACACTAGCTCTTTGTGTTATTTACGCACTGAGCTAGTGACTTACTTTATTGATAGCAAGTTCTCACCAGATAGCGCCTAACCCTACGATTTACTAATCCCAAAACTTAACAACACTATTCAAGCCAAATTACTCAGCCATCATATCCAAGCAACAAGGTCTGACAACTTTTATAAAACGACTCAAACAAGATTATTTAGCAACAACAAACTTCACCTGTTTATTCACATCTTTTAAATTAATGTCCACTACCGCTAGTTTTTTAAAGATCAATTTTTTTAACTCCACATCCTGTTGTTCGCGCTGTAACAGGTCGATAGCCTCTGCTGAAACAAATCCGCAACTAATTTGCAAAGAAGCCGGAAAGGCATCGTATTTCACCGTATGCGTGATCCATTGATAACCAGGAATAGTATCTAACGCGATATCACATACTTCAGTTAATGCGACGCGTAACTTATTATCAATTTTTTTGTCAGTTTTTTTCATGTTTACCCTATTTTATCATTCACTAAGAATGACACTCAATGATGTAGATAGATTCGTTGTGGAAATAAGTAATAGAAAACTAATAATGCAGATTAATTACAGCAGATTGATATTAGTTAGAACAATTTTGTATTATCGTTTTTCACTCAGTTTGTGAATAATAGAAGCTGTTCGCTAAGCGATAGATTAAAATTTTGTCTAAAGCGGCATACGTAAGCAACCTACTAACAACAGCATTTAACACAACTGATAGAAGTATTTATGTTTAAAACACAACTTATCATTACCTTGGTGATCTTATCGATCATCGTCGCTATTTTAAGCCATGGTATTATTGCCGCTGCTTTTTCTTTACTGGCTTTTTCATTGTTATTTTATTTTGTCAGCACACAGAAAAATGATCAATCACCGCACGAATAACCAATTAGAAACAGCGTACATTAATAAACGCTGTTTCTAATTTTTCTACTGTTTTTATCGCTACTGATGACACTAACTTACTGCTTTTTCAATAATGCCTTTATTTCAGCAAGTTCCTCTTTCAATTCAAGTAATGTAGGTTGTTCAGACACTTTATTTTCTATATCAGCTTCTAACTGACGTTCTTGTTCTAATACATTCACTACAATACCAATCACCATATTCAAGAAAGCAAAAGCAGTAAAGAAGATAAAGCTCAGATAGAAGCTCCACGATAATGGATAAACCGCCATCGTTTCGTACATAACATCAGTCCAATCCTCAAAAGTCATGACCCGAAATAATGTTAATAAACTAACCGCAATATCGCCCCATAAAGTAGGATTAATGTTAGCAAAGAAAGTCGTGCCGATAGCCGCGTAAATATAAAATATGATGAACATTAGTAACATCACATAACCTAATTGTGGCAAGGCTTTAATCAAAGAGTTAATAAGAATACGCAGTTCAGGGATAATAGACACCATACGTAACACACGGAAGATACGCACTAATCGACCTAATATAGCCAACTCACTATCTTCGATAGGAATCAAACTAACCAGAACAATGAAGGTGTCAAAGATATTCCAAGCATTATGGAAGAAACGTTTTTTATTGGGTTCTCCAATAAAACGAATAATAATTTCGACTAAAAATATAACCGTAATGGCAATATCTAATACCGATAAAAACTGTAGTGTTGTAGAGGAAACTTCGTAACTGTTTGCACCAATCATTAAAGCAGAGAAAATGATAATCCCAATAACAAACAGTTCAAAAACTTTATTATTGCGAATTTCATAAAAGCGACGCTCTAAGCTACTCAAGCCTGATTCTGGCTTTAGTTCGTTATTTTGTTTATCGTTGCTTTTTTCTATTTTTGTCATGATCCTAGTACCCTAAATAATAATTAGGGCTAGCATAAAATGAATCCTAGTCAGTGTCTAGACATATTATGACGGGTTAAATTGAATATAAGCCAGAACGACTGTTGCTACCGTTACCCATAATAAAATACCTAATAACATCGGTTTGTAACCTGCACTTTTAATGGTTTTTATCGTAATTCCACAACCAATTAAAAATAAGCAAAGCACAAGCAAACGTTTACTAGCAAAAAATAGGTTTTGGTATAAACCATCAAACTGCGGTAAAAAATGTGCCACTGCAATCGCCACACAATAATAGATAATAAACATCGGCACAGTAATCTTTTTGCTATCACCTTTGAAAATAAGTGCACTAATAAAAGCGACTGGGATTATCCATAAAGCTCTTGCTAATTTTACTGTTGTCGCAATTTGTAGCGCTTCATCACCGTAAGCAGAAGCGGCGCCTACAACAGAAGAAGTATCATGGATAGCAATCGCACTCCATAAACCAAAATTATATTGGCTCATCTCTAATGCATGCCCAACTAATGGAAATACGAATAAAGCGATACTATTAAGAATAAACACTGTGGCTAAAGCATGTGAAGTTTGCTCGTTATTAGCTTGAATAGCCGGCGCGACAGCTGCAATAGCACTACCACCACAAATAGCCGTACCAGAAGCGACTAAGTGCCCTGTCTTAGCATCGATCTTAAATAACTTAGTTAATAACATACCTATTAATAACGTACTAAAAATAGATCCTATAATTAAACCAATATTGGCAGAGCTAGCTTCAATCGCTTGTTCTACATTGATACCAAATCCTAAACCAACAATTGATAATGCTAATAACTTTTTAGTCAGCTGACCAATATCGATTTGTGAAGGGACTAAACCAAGGGTCGCAACAGTAAACCCAAGTACTAATGCAATAGGAGAAGAGATAACAGGAAATAAACATAAAGTAGCTAATACACTAAATATAATAAAGTGTTTATTAAATTGTATTTTGCTAATATCAGCTATCATATATTACCTCCTCATTTTGATGATTAGATAATATAAAAACACTAAGATTAAATATATTCGAAAGAATTTAATTAGTTGTTAAGAAAAACTTAACATCAAACTCACGACGTTAGGTTAGCTAGTAGCAAAAACGTAACAGAGCTTATGCGACAATGCATAAAACACTGATCAACACATAGCAGAGCAAGACAAAGCAATGCGACACATCAACGCACTAATGATAAAAGGTTAAATTGCATATGATTTCTAAATGGTCTTTACGATTCATTCAAATGGCAGAGCTTGTTGCATCATGGAGTAAAGATCCGTCGACGCAAGTCGGCGCAGTGATCACCGAACATAATCGCATTGTTTCACTAGGCTTTAATGGTTACCCGCAAGGAATTTCAGATAGTGCTGAAACGGATAATCGCGAAATAAAATTACTCAAAACCTTACATGCAGAAGAAAATGCAATACTTTATGCAAAACGAGATTTAAGTGGATGTGAAATTTGGGTGACGCATTTTCCATGTCCTAACTGCGCAGCAAAAATTATCCAAACAGGAATTAAAGCAGTGCATTGTCCAGCACAAAGCGAAGACTTTTTATCGCGTTGGGGAGACAAAATTAAACTCAGTGAAGAGATGTTTACTCAATCAGGCGTGACCGTAGATTGGTTGCCGCTGGAAGATCAATAATAACTAACACGACAGTCGTTTAAGATTAAGCGACTGTTCGATAAACCCACCTTGATAAGGTAATGCATTCAATATGCAAACAAGTATCGACATTAGTTGGTTACAGCTCGGGCTATTTAGTTTATTACTTTTTATCCCTATTACAATTAACGCTTATTTCAAACTCAGTATTAATAAAAGTACCTTTATTGCATTAGTACGTCTGGTCTTACAACTACTGCTCGTTGGCCTTTACCTCGAATATATATTCAAACTCGATAGCATCCTATTAAATACCGGCTGGTTAATCATCATGATCACCGTGGGTAGTTACAGTATTATCACTAAAAGTGGGTTAAACAATCGCTATTTATTTATTGCGAATAGCATTGCACTTAGCTGTGCAGTGCTACCTATTTTATTAGTCTTATCCTTATTTATTATCCAACCGACTCCTTGGTATAGCACTCAATATATGATTCCATTAGCGGGTATGTTATTAGGGAATAGTTTGAGTGCAAACATAGTGGCATTACAAAACTTATTTAATGCCTTTAACCAACAACAAGATGAATATGAAGGTGCACTTGCATTAGGTGCTTCTCCTTATCAAGCTGCTTTCCCTTTCTTACAGCAATCATTAAAAAAAGCACAAGCGCCAATTTTAGCAACAATCGCCACAACGGGAATTGTTTCTTTACCAGGGATGATGACAGGACAAATACTGGGTGGTGTAACGCCAATGGTAGCAATCAAGTATCAACTGCTTATATTTATCGCTATGTTAATCATGTTAAGCATCTCTCTCACCATCAGCCTATTACTAACATTAAAGATTTCACTAGCAAAAAATGGTCTCATCAAAATCAAGGTTAACAATTAAATATCTTTTTTATAAAAACATTGTTTGAAATTAATACAAATAAAACTAGCTATTTAAAAAGCAATCCATTACTATGTACTTCGCTCTGGAAATTCAGAGTTATTAATGTCAAATAAAGTCCAAGTTATCCTCAGTTACATCGTTACCGTTGTCCTTAGTATTATCTTTAACTTCTCAAACCATTCAATAATTCCAACTTCAGCGCATGCAATTTTTGCACAATAATATTTAATAACTATTCCGTTACTAAAATACCGCATAATAATATGACGGTTACAACGGACATTACCAACACCGAACATTAGACATTCTATTTTAGGTAATTGGTATTAACTCCATAAGGAAATATATGGCTCGCTCTACAGGTAGAAAAAGATTTTGGTTCCAACAGAACAAAGACGAAGATCAGCAACAAGTAAATGAACAGAAAGATACATCAGAAAAATAGTAGAAGTATATCAACGCTTTTAACGAGAGCAGAATAGCCCCGCTCGGTTAACAATCAGGCTGAATAGACAATATCAGTGCTGAATAAATATTTTTATATATGTAAATAAAATAAGGTCCCCTCTAACCTTATTACCTTTCTCAGAAAGACTTATCACGATTCAATATTGATAAAACTCGCACTACCATTAAGGTGCGAGATTAAATGTGCTGCTTACTAAGTGGCACGATTAATACCAACTAAACCTTCCAAGCAACCAAACCTTTAAGCTCTATGAGCTCTCCCCCTCTATAAGCCTAGTAAATTTTGCATTTCACGATCATTCACACACAGAAACTACAACCAGCCTAGCACTAACTAGCCTCAATTCTCTTTAATAAATCGAAATTATATTTGAAATCATAAGATTATATTTTTTGGCTATTTATTTTTTTTGACTATACAGGGCAATTAGTTTTTCATAGTTACAGCTGAATTATCTCTCAATAGCAGGTTATTAATAAATAATTTAACGCATAAATCCGCGGAAATAACGGTGTTGGAAATAGCGGTGTTGTATCGTTTTGCTTATCCACAACTGAGGTTAACTATTAATAACAATTATACTAAATCTTAGCTTTAAAATTTTTTCGTAGAAAAATAATTAAACTTAAATAATTAATGAAGGCAAACAATCTTTCTCTTTGTGAACTTTATAACGAAGGAGTGATTTTTTAGTCAGTAAAATAGATTAGCGACTTATTGTAATTAGTTTAAGTATGCGCTTTGAATTTTGCTCAGAAAAGGCAGGTTCAACTCTGAAGTGCATAACGAAGAAATAAGTTATTTTAATCTAAGAGTAAAATAGATCAATTAATGAGTGTGATTGGTACTAATGAAGATTTACAAAAATGATAGCGAACAAGTGGATTGTTTTAACCAGTAAAATAGGTCAGCTATTTATTGTCATTGATAAAGCCAAAAGCCCTACCTCAATATATTCAGAATTTAGTTTAAACTGTTAGCAGTGATTGCTATGAAGATCTTTACTTTTACTTTTTTAAAGCAAAAAAAATGGCGAATCTTTTCAGATTCACCATTCTCTTAGAATTATTAGTGCTTTAAAACACTAAAATATCATAGCTTATAGAGCTACGATATTTTCTGCTTGCGGGCCTTTAGGACCTTGGCTTACAGTGAATTCTACTTTTTGGCCTTCAGCTAAAGTTTTGAAACCTTCGCTTGCAATTGCACTGAAGTGTGCGAATACGTCTGGACCAGACGCTTGCTCGATGAAACCAAAACCTTTAGACTCGTTAAACCACTTAACCGTACCTTGAACTTTAGACATAATAATATCCTGTAAAATTTAATAAAAATTGCCTTCAATAGGCTTGAATAGCGTAAAATTAGACTGGAACTTAAAAACTTCAGACGAGGTATTATTAATAAGACAACGTAATGGAGAATGTAAACAATAGGCTTTATTTCTGCTGAGTTCAATACTATAGAATTCCTAGATTAAGTCAATAGATCATTAAGATAAAAATCATTAAAAATCAGATATAATCGATTTATATAAGTTGATTTATTCCCTAACTATTTCAACTAAGAGAGTCATCCCACTATTCATAAAGTCATAGAGAGTTATTAATCGGTTTATAGCCATCTCGAAATATTCATTTCCTTTAGATGCACATATCGCTAAAGCAAGTTTAGAGAGCGAGGCTATTCCTGTTCATATAACTGATGAGCACACGATTAATATGCAATGGCTTTATTCCGATGCACTAGGTGGTGTTAAGTTATACGTACCAGAGGAGTTTGAAACTGAAGCAAAGGCTATCTTAGCATTAAACTTTTCAGAAGATGTTGATGCTGCTTTCGAAGAAAAATTAGAGATCTGCGCTCAATGCCAAAGTACTAACTTCATCAACTACACCAAAGGTAAAAAGCCAGCTTTCATTGTATTTATATTCTTAGGATTTCCGCTATTTTTTTGTAAACATGGTAGAAAATGCACTGATTGTGGGTGGTTTAAGGAAACGCAATAAGCGTAAATGAGTGGATACTAAAAGCCGAGCAGAGACTAAAAGCGCACAAAGTAGAAAGTAGGAGTAGGAGTAGGAAGTAAAAACAACTTATCTGTAAATAGACGAGGTAATATCAAGAATGACTACATTACCTCGTCAATAAAAAACTAATTAAACAATGTTTTTATTGCTTAGACTTTTTCTTATTTTTGAAATAAAGCACACCTTTTACTGCAACAACAGCAAATAATCCCCAGAAAACAGCATGGTAAAGTAAATGTATTGCGCCTTCGCCTAGTGCATGGTCAGTATGAGCAAAAGCTTGCGTGCTTAGTAACAAGGTAAAAATTAAAGTAAAAAATTTCATGGTTATTCCTTTCCAACATAATATTATATAAATAGGCTTACTTGAGCATACCTTGTGTTTCAATAAACTCGATGATCTCAGCTAACCCTTGCTGTGTTTTCATGTTACTGAAAATAAATGGTTTGTCACCACGCATCTTCTTCGCGTCTCGATCCATTACTTCCAATGACGCACCAACCAAATCAGCAACATCGATTTTATTAATAATCAACAAATCAGACTTAGTGATCCCAGGGCCACCCTTACGTGGAATTTTATCACCTGCAGACACATCAATCACGTATAAAGTTAAATCGGATAATTCAGGGCTAAAGGTAGCACTTAAGTTATCGCCACCACTTTCCACTAATACAAAGTCTAAGTCAGGGTGACGTTCATGCAATTCATCAATGGCTGCTAGGTTCATTGAGGCATCCTCACGGATAGCAGTGTGCGGACAGCCTCCTGTTTCAACTCCCATAATTCTATCTGCCGATAACGCATCGTTGCGTGTTAAAAATTGCGCATCTTCATGTGTATAGATATCGTTAGTGACAACGGCCATTTCATATTTATCGCGTAATGCTAAACATAATTGGCTTAATAGAGCCGTTTTGCCTGACCCCACTGGGCCACCGACACCAATACGTAATAATTGTTTTTTTCTCATTGTATTTCTCTCATATTTCTTAAATAGTGCTTAAATAGTTTTTATACATGTAAAGCCGATAACGGTTTAACTCTACCCTATTACTTTAAGAGCGGAATAACCGCGTATATTGTGTTTCATGCCAAGCACTCGCCATTGCTAATCGAGGTAGACTCGCTCCAATATCATCATCTTCAATCTGATTCGCAATACTAATAGCGCCTTGCACTTTATCGCTTAATTCAAACAGTAAATTTTGTGCTTGAGTTTGCCCTAATGGTACTAATTTAGTGGCTGCCGCTACTTGGTTATCGAGATACGTCCAGCAATAACCACTTTGCGCTGATATTAAATCTAACTCGAAAAGGTAAGCGGCAATCGCAAATACACTGACAAAACTACTATCGGATTGTGTAAATAATTCACTATAAGAATCGCTATCCACATTATCTAATTGCTTTAATAAACGAATCAAAGCTTTACCCATTGCAACATCCGCAAGACGTAGCTCGCTGCTTTCACGACACGCAATTAAATGTTGGTTATGCAACTTAAAACGTTCAAAATCATTGTTTTCTAGGGCCTGATAAAGTCGTTTCAATAATGCTAAATCAGTACGAGCGATAGATTCATTGAGGTTTAACTCAATCCAATCAAAGGTCGTTTTTTGGTTATTAACCCACTCCATCTCAGTTGCATATTCCAGCCCTTGCGAAAATGAAAAACCGCCGACAGGTAGGTTTGCACTACATAGCTGCAGTAATCGATTAAGCTTAACCGGACTGGCCATATTAATGTTCATGGCTGTGCTCTGAATGGTTATGCTCTGAATGTTCATGAGAATGGCTATGTGAATGCCCACTACGCTTACCATAAGCCCCATTTTCAGGCGCAAAAACGGCAGGTGTTTTATCGATTGTTAATCCATAGTTTTCAGCAAGCTCTTCTAGCACATGGTCAGGTTTAAAACGCACCCATAACTCACCGACTTGTAAGGTCGTATGGCGATTTCCTAAGTGATAGCAGACTTTGCTGAAGGTTAACCAATCTGTGCCAAACGCAGTTGAAACAGCTTCAGCCTGCCCTTTTACTTCAATCAATAATCCACATTCTGTTTTTAATATTTCACCGACTAGCAAAGGATGCCCACGTTCTACAAAGATCCCAATATCAGCGCCTTTATCTGTTACGCCTTTGATACGCGACTTCTTACGCGTGTCATGATCTAAGGTAATCGAATCATTTATTGGATCATGTGTATGATCCAACCTTTCAAATACTTGTAACATTGTTTATCTCTTTTTCTTTTTCGCTAAAACCAATGAAATAACTTTTAATCTACTTACTCTTTTTACACAGTAGGAGGGCTTTAGGCAAAGCCGTCAAACTTTTATTTTATGAGCATATGTTTCATATGTGATTCAAATAAAAGTGCAGACAATGCAGACTAAAGTTCTCCTACGCAGTAAAAAGTTAGAATAAGCAGTATCGCTGTGCAAGAGGTAACTCTGTCGCAGGCTCACAAGTTAATAACTCACCGTTTGCACGTACTTCATAGGTTTGTGGATCTACTTCAATATTTGGCATCCAATCGTTATGAATCATGTCTTTTTTACCGATATTTCGCGTGTTTTTACACACACCCACTAAGCGCGTCATGCCTGCGATTTCAGGAACATTTTTATCAACTGCTGCTTGCGATAAGAAGGTCATTGACGTTTGCGCAGCCGCGCTACCAAATGAACCAAACATAGGACGATAATAAACAGGCTGCGGCGTTGGGATAGAGGCATTCGCGTCACCCATTGGTGCTGCCGCAATAAAACCAGATTTCAAAATCATCGACGGTTTAATACCAAAAAATGCTGGTTTCCATAACACTAAATCAGCCATTTTACCTATTTCAATAGAGCCGACTTCATGGCTAATACCATGACTTATTGCTGGGTTAATCGTGTATTTAGCGATATAACGCTTAGCACGGAAATTATCATTACGGTCTGTATCTGGCGCTAATGGACCACGTTGTTGTTTCATTTTATGCGCAGTTTGCCAAGTACGCGTGATCATTTCACCAACACGTCCCATCGCTTGTGAGTCAGACGAAATCATACTGATTGCCCCTAAGTCATGCATGATGTCCTCTGCCGCGATACTTTCTTTACGAATACGAGAATCAGCAAAGGCCACATCTTCAGGAATAGACGGGTTGAGATGATGGCATACCATTAACATATCTAAATGTTCGTCAATGGTATTCACTGTGTATGGACGTGTTGGGTTAGTTGATGAAGGCAGCACATTTGGCTCACCACAAGCACGAATAATATCCGGTGAATGACCGCCACCAGCACCTTCAGTGTGGTAAGTATGAATAGTACGTCCTTTAAATGCGCCCAATGTATCTTCTAAAAAACCTGACTCATTTAAAGTGTCCGTATGAATCGCAACTTGTACATCATATCGTTCAGCCACTGACAAACAGTTATCAATAGCGGCTGGGGTTGTGCCCCAGTCTTCATGTAATTTTAAACCGCACACACCCGCTTCAATTTGTTCTTCAATCGCTTTTGGCAAACTCACATTACCTTTGCCTAAAAAGCCAAAGTTCATGGCAAAGTCATTAGTTGACTGCAACATTTTATGAATATTCCAAGGACCGGGTGTACAAGTTGTTGCTTTAGTGCCTGTTGCAGGACCAGTACCACCACCAATCATGGTCGTCACACCTGACATTTGTGCTTCTTCAATCTGCTGCGGGCAAATAAAGTGAATATGCGCATCTATGCCACCAGCCGTTAATATTTGGCCTTCGCCTGCAATGACTTCTGTGCCAGCACCAATTTCGATATCAATATTATCTTGGATATCAGGATTACCCGCTTTACCAATAATCGCTATGCGACCGTCTTTAATGCCCACATCGGCTTTTACTATGCCCCAATGATCAAGGATCAAGGCATTAGTGATCACAAGATCAACGGTTTCAGAACAAGCAGCTTGGCTTTGTCCCATGCCATCTCGAATCACTTTACCGCCACCAAAAGTCACTTCTTCACCGTATTCAGTAAAATCTTTTTCGACTTCAATCCATAAGTCGGTATCCGCTAAACGAACACGATCGCCAACTGTTGGTCCGAACATATGTGCGTAAGAATGCTTATCAATACTAGCCATGGTTATTGTTCTCCCTCTTTCTTACCATCAATGTCGCCCTGAATGTCACCACGGAAGCCAAAAGCACGGCGCTTACCGCGATAAGGAATAAGCGTAACATCTCGCTTTTGTCCGGGTTCAAAGCGAACCGCAGTACTTGAGGTAATATCTAGACGATAACCTTTGGTGATTTCACGATCGAAAACTAACGCGCGATTTACTTCGTAAAAGTGATAATGAGAGCCTACTTGGATAGGCCTATCACCTGAATTTGCGACCGTCACTTTTAATTGTTCGCGACCAACATTGAGCTCTCGATTACCGCTATCGGTTTTTATTTCGCCGGGGATCATAAGCGACTCCATTAAATAATTGGGTTATGGATAGTGACTAACTTCGTCCCATCGGGGAAAGTCGCTTCAACTTGTACGTCAGGAATAAGCTCAGCAATGCCATCCATTACCTGATCACGGGTTAATAACGTACGGCCGTAATCCATCATTTCTGCAACGCTTTTTCCGTCTCGAGCACCTTCCATGATCTCCATTGAGATATAGGCCATCGCTTCAGGATAATTTAGTTTTACACCACGTTTTAAACGACGCTCTGCTAATAATGCCGCAGTAAAAAGCAGTAACTTGTCTTTTTCTCTTGGTAATAAATCCATATCATTTTCTCTTTTTATTTAGGCCAAGCTGTTAATAATGAAATCTTTTTCTATACAAAATATTTTTTAGGTATGCCAAATTCTCGGCTGTATCGCCGCTTTATCGACTAATAAAGGCCGTAATACTTCCCACAAACTAATAAACAATTGTTTACATTGTTGTGCATGTGCTCCTAAATAGCGGATCACTAATAAACCATCAATATCACTAATGCTGATAAACGACTGGGCATTTTGTTGATTTACTGTGTCACGTAATAACGAAACTAATTCAGCACGTTGCTGTGGTTGTTGTAATCTTTGCGGTGCATAAGCTAAAAAAGTCGCAAAGACACTGTTGTTTGCTAACCCAGCGGGATGCGTTAAAAGTTGGTTAGCTGGAGATAATGCAATGCGATCATGGTAAATCAAAGTGTCATCGCAATATAAGCGATTCAATTGACAGTATTTACCTTTAACGAAGGGCTCGTCTGAATCAGGTAAGCCAAGACAAGTAATATCCCAACCAAGATAAACACTGCTGCTAGTGAGCTTAATATCAACCGTATTAAACCCATCGGCTCCTTCGTAAACAATGGTTTCCTGTGGAAAGTTTTCACACTTCGCATTTGCTTCTAAGGTTAACTGAGTGATTTGTGCTTGTTTTGTATCGCCGATATCAAGGTTGGTTCGTGCACGATAGAAACGCCCAGCTCCCGGTGTCGTGAACAGTAAATGCGCGTCCTCTTTCACTGCCACACTAATACGTAATTCATCACCAGAAACGATGCCAGCAGGCGGATGTAACAGATAGATATGCGCACAATCTCGCCCTTCTGGGTAAAAGGCTTTTTGAACTGAAAGCGGCCCTTTACGTTGAGTACGAGTTAATTGGGTTCCGACGGGCGTATTACTGAATTCTAATAGCAAATGAGCAAGCCAGTGACTTTTCACTGGTGCTGTTAATGTTGAGTTTATAGGTGCTGCCACTGTTGTATTCATTTTTCCCTTAAACTAGTTTGTATTATACCGCTAAGTATTTACCTACTATATCGTCGTTGAGTTCATCCATTAAACCTGATGCAACGACTTGTCCTTTCTCCATTATATGGAAATTCTCTCCAACTGCACGAGCAAAAGGCAGTTTTTGCTCAACCAAGATAATCGTCATTCCTTCTTCTTTATTTAACTTTAATAATACATCTCGAATTAATTGCACGATGTTAGGCTGGATACCTTCATTTGGTTCATCAAGAATCAAAATATCTGGGTTTAACACCAACGCACGTGCAATAGCGAGTTGCTGTTGTTGTCCTCCAGAAAGATCTCCACCACGTCGGTGTAACATCTCCTTTAAAACAGGAAACAGTTTATAAATATGATGTGGAATGGTTTTACTTTTTTGTCTTGAGCAATTGAGACTAATCTTTAAGTTTTCTTCCACGGTTAACTGCGGAAAAATATGACGACCTTGAGGAACATAACCGACACCAATTTCAGGACGTTGCTCCACGCTGCCTTTACTCATATCCTTATCATTAATCACTAAGCTACCAGCGCTAATAGGTAACAATCCCATAATGGTTTTTAATAACGTTGTTTTACCGACACCATTACGCCCCATGATACAAGTACGAGACCCTTTTTCTATTTTAAGGTTAAGATCCCATAGGATTTGGGTACCACCATATTTTTGATCTACTGATGTTAACTCAATCATATTAATCTTGCTCCTCGCCTAAATAAACTTCTCTTACATCTTTATTTGCTTGCACTTCATCCATTGAACCTTCAGCTAATACTGTGCCTTGATGTAACACTGTCACCTTACGAGCAATTGAACGTACAAAGGCCATATCATGTTCAACTACCACCACAGAATGCTTACCTGCAAGTGACGTCAATAACTCTGCTGTTCGTTCAGTTTCTTGCGTGGTCATCCCCGTAACAGGTTCATCAACTAACAATAAGCGCGGTTCAGCAGCTAATAACATGCCAATCTCTAACCATTGTTTTTGTCCGTGAGATAAACGCCCAGCGGGATAATTACGTTCAGGCTCTAAACCAATGGTTTTTAGCACTTCATCGATTTTATCTTTTTGTTCACCACTTAATTTGTGGAACAAAGACGTCCAGATCCCTTTGTCTCCAGACAGGCTTAACTCGATATTTTCAAATACACTTAATGCTTCAAATACCGTTGGTTTTTGAAATTTTCGACCAATACCAGCACGTGCAATTTCAGACTCATCGAGCTCTAACAAATCAATTTGTTGACCAAAACTCACCTTACCTTTATCTGGGCGAGTCTTACCGGTGATCACATCCATTAAGGTGGTTTTACCTGCGCCGTTTGCACCGATTAAACAACGTAACTCACCATCTCCAATATAAAGATTAAGATCATTAAGTGCCTTAAAACCATCAAAACTAACACTCACATCTTCTACGTATAAAATCATGCCATGGCGCGTATCTGGGCTTAAGTTATCGGCTGATGAAAGCGGTGAACCTTGTTTATCTACTATCATTATTTTTTCTCCGCGGCAGTTTCAATCTTTGATGCTGTAGTTGGCTTACTGTTTGATGACGCTGTTTGTTTATTGCTTGATGATTCAATTTTATCCATCAAGTTAATCACTAAACCCGCTAGTCCTTTAGGTAGTAATAAGGTAACAAGTACAAATAACCCGCCTAAACCAAATAACCAAGCTTCCGGCATAATTGCAGTAAAGCGCGTTTTGGCGTAACTCACTACAATCGCGCCTATCAATGCACCATACAAAGTACCTCGACCACCAATTGCAACCCAAATAACAATTTCAATCGAGTTTAATGGTGAAAATTCACCCGGGTTAATAATGCCAACCTGTGGCACATAAAGTGCACCGGCAACACCCGCCAACATAGCTGATACAACAAATATCCAGACTTTATAATGTTCAGGTTTGTAACCAGCAAAACGCACACGGTTTTCTGCATCTCGAATCGCAGTGACGACACGGCCCATTTTTGAATTAACAATAAAATGACTG
Source organism: uncultured Psychromonas sp. (assembly GCF_947489755.1). Taxonomy (GTDB): domain Bacteria; phylum Pseudomonadota; class Gammaproteobacteria; order Enterobacterales; family Psychromonadaceae; genus Psychromonas. Next base: position 103,877 of record NZ_CANLFB010000002.1, on the reverse strand, counting down.
ATAGCATATCCAATCGCTAACATTACAGCGGTTGCGATAAATAAAGCTAATTTAGTATCCGGTGACTGCAATGAAAAACCAAATATCTCTTTAAAGTCGGTTAGACCATTATTACCACCAAATCCCATCTCGTTTCGGAAGAAAGACAGTAGCAATGCATACGTCATGGCTTGCGTCATAATCGACAAATACACACCACTTACACGTGAACGGAACGCTAACATGCCAAAGATATAAGCTAATAAACCAGGACCAGCAAACACTAATAGAATCATCACCAAGGCGTTATCAGATCCCGCCCAATACCAAGGCAATTCAGTCCAATTTAAGAACACCATAAAATCAGGTAATTCTGGGTTACCGTAAACGCCTCGGTCACCGATTTGGCGCATTAAGTACATGCCCATTGCGTAACCACCTAAGGCAAAGAATGCACCGTGGCCTAAGCTTAAAATACCGCAATATCCCCAGACTAAATCAACGGCTAAAGCCAGTAAGGCATAACAAAGGTACTTACCTAATAAGCTCACCGTGTAATCGCTCACATGCAGCAGCGATCCTTCAGCAAACATTAAATTACACACAGTGACATACAAGGTTGAGACAAATAAGATCGCAATAACAAAATGCAAACTACTCATTTTTTTGGTTATATTGTTCACGCTAGGTGAATTAAGTAAATTTTTCATTATTCTGCCGCTCTCCCTTTTTGCGGAAACAGTCCTTTAGGTCGTTTTTGAATAAACAACACTAAACTTACTAACACAATAATATTGGCAAGTACTGGCCCCATTGATGGCTCTAATATTTTATTAAATGTCCCCATGGTCATCGCTGCTACTAACGTGCCCCATAAGTTACCTACGCCACCAAATACCACCACTAAGAATGAATCGATGATATAAGCCTGTCCTAAGTTTGGTCCTACATTAGTTAACTGACTTAATGCCACACCCGCAACACCTGCGATACCAGACCCTAAACCAAAGGTAATAGCATCTACCCATGAGCTTTTAACACTCAAGGCTCTTGCCATATCTCGGTTTTGAGAAACAGCACGAACGTGTAAACCTAATGAAGAATTTTTCAAAATCATTAATAATGAGAAGAACACCATTAACGCAAATAAAATGATATATAACCGGTTGTAAGTCAGCGATAAGATAGGATTAATTTCTAACGAACCACTCATCCATTGTGGTGCTTCCACTTGACGGTTAAGCGGAGAGAACACCGAACGTACTAATTGTTGTAAGATTAAGCTAATACCAAAGGTAGCCAGTAACGTTTCTAAAGGACGCCCTTTTAAGAAACGAATCACACCACGTTCGATTAATACACCGACAAAACCAGACACAAGGAATGCAGCAGGCACGGCCATTAATAACGAGTATTCGATTAAATTTGGGAAAGTTTGTTGGATAACATAAGTCGTATAAGCGCCTAGCATCATCATTTCACCGTGCGCCATATTGATCACGCCCATCACACCAAAGGTGATAGCCAGACCAATCGCCGCGAGCAATAATACTGAGCCAAGGCTTAATCCGAAGAATAGATTCTCCGCTAAGCTAAACACACTGGCTTGTTGCTCAATGCTGTCTATTGCATTGGTTAATACTGTTTTAAGTTCTTTTGCTTCTGCGCTGCTAGAGTCATTATCAGTAGATGTTGAATCGTTTGATGTTGATTCAGTAGAAAACCTATCTAATTCTTTAACCAACGCATTTTTAACCGTAGGTTCTAAACGATCTCCAAGTTGCTTAGCCGCAGAAAGCTTCTCCGATATTGTGCCTGTTTCTAATTGATCGAGTAATAAAATAACTGACATTAACTCACGAGCATCATCGTCCTTCTCGCTTTTTATTAATTTATTAACCGCACTCAAACCCGCTTGGTTTGGGTTATCTAATAATTGTTTTAAAGCAGCGATACGAGTATCCGCATCTGCATTGGTTAAATCTAAGTTAGCTAATAAATCACGAATTTGGCCACGCAGACGATTATTGGTTCTCACTTTTTTAATCGCTGATTTACTCACCGCTGGCAACACTTCAGCAGTTAATACATCCGTTAATTCATATTGTTTTTGTTGATTTTTAAAGACAGAAACAACGCGTTTATTGGCTTTAAGGTAATATAAATCACCGTCCATCAAAGGTTGTAAAATATCACTGACTTGTGGTGTTGATGTCGCTGCGATTTGTTCAATCAATAGCGCCATTTTGTTTAATTTAGTATTGGGTAACTGCTCAACTAATGCAGGAAGAACTGATTGTTGTGTTTCACCAACAGCAGCAGAGGCGTTGAATGACATAACAAAGAGAAGTAAAAGGGGAAGTAGACGCAACATGAGCTGTTCCTTAATATTGATTTCTTCAGTCCATAAAAATGGGAGGGCTGAGCCTCCCATCGAATCGTTCTTACATTTAGCTACATGAAATTAATGACATGATGTAAATTAATAAGTTAGAACGTTATGACTAAAATTGTTGACCAGAACATTTTGCAGTAGTGACATCAAAGTTGCCGCATTTGATTGGAGCAGTCCAATCAGAGACTAGGTTTTTAGAGCTTGGTAAAAAGTCTGACCATGCATCACCAATCACAGTATCTGGTGTTTCCCAAACCACTTCAAACTGACCATCTTCTTGGATTTCACCAATTAATACTGGCTTAGATAAATGATGGTTAGGGTTCATTACCGCAATACCGCCCGTTAAGTTAGGAATAGCAATACCGATCATCGCTTGCTCAACTGCGTCAACATCAGTAGTACCGGCTTTCTCAACAGCTTTAACCCACATTTTGAAACCAATATAAGTTGCTTCCATTGGATCATTTGTTACACGCTTGTCATCACCAATGTATTTTTTCCATTGTGCAATAAACGCTTCATTCTCTTCTGTTTCAACACTTTGGAAATAGTTCCAAGCAGCTAAGTGACCCACTAACGGTTTAGCATCAAAACCAGATAGCTCTTCTTCACCGACAGAAAATGCAATAACAGGGATATCTTCAGCAGAAATACCTTGGTTACCTAACTCTTTGTAAAATGGAATATTTGCATCGCCGTTTACTGTAGAAATTACAGCAGTTTGTTTGCCTTCAGAACCAAAACGCTTCACGTCAGCAACAATGTTCTGCCAATCTGAATGACCAAATGGCGTGTAGTTAATCATGATATCTTCAGACTTAACGCCTTGTGCCATTAAGTAAGCTTCTAAGATTTTGTTCGTCGTACGTGGGTAAACATAATCGGTACCTAACAAGACAAAACGTTCAGCGCCAATGTCGTTAATAAGGTAATCAACAGCAGGAATCGCTTGCTGGTTTGGCGCAGCGCCCGTATAGAATACGTTTTTAGACGACTCTTCACCTTCGTATTGAACTGGGTAGAACATTAAACCGTTAAGCTCTTCAAGCACAGGTAATACTGATTTACGAGAAACTGAAGTCCAGCTACCGAAAATAACATCAACTTTATCTTTTGCTAATAACTCGCGACCTTTTTCTGCAAATAATGGCCAATTCGACGCGGGGTCAACGACCACAGGCTCAAGTTTTTTACCTAATAAACCACCCTTTGCATTTTGATCTTCAATCATCATCAATACAGTATCTTTTAGTGTGGTTTCACTAATCGCCATCGTACCTGATAAAGAATGTAAAACACCGACCTTGATACTGTCAGCAGCATAAGCAAAGTTAGTCATTAAGCCCGTTGCAACAATCGAACTTGCAACAATTAGTTTCTTCAGTTTCATAGATAGTTCCTTTCCCTTTTTAGCATCCAATGATTAATCTTTTTAACGGAATAAAAATCTCAATCCCAACCTATTTCAAGTGGGATTAGTATCCAGTAATAAGCGCAAGCAATAAATGCGCAAAAGCGCGCAATAGACTACGCAATTATGCGCATATAAAAACAACACCTATTGAAGTAAGGTACGCGCGCGAGATATGCTAAGAGCTAAGTAGTTATTAGTACGGGTACGGATACGGATAGCCAATCAATAGCGAAAGAAGCAGTCATGCAATCAAACCAAAAAATAATTAAAGCACGTAGAACTTACAACAAGCTTGTTGCCAATGAGATGATGGAAGATTTTGCGCTGCGCTTTACTGCGAAACGAGCGCGAAAGTGGTCATTAAACCGCATCTCTATGACTGCGCTTGGGATTGTTTCGTTTCTTGTTTTAGAGGCGATTGGCGGAGCCATCACACTAAATTTTGGCTTTGAAAACTCAGCGTGGGCAATTTTAGCAGTGACTTTGATTGTATTTTTAACCGGGTTACCCATTAGCTATTATGCTGCCAAATACGGTGTCGATATTGACTTACTCAGCCGAGGGGCTGGCTTTGGTTATATGGGCTCCAGCATTGCCTCACTTATTTACGCCTCTTTTACCTTTATCTTTTTTGCACTTGAAGCTGCCATTATGGCGATGGCATTAAAAATACTATTTGGCTTACCTTTACCCGCAGGGTATATCGTCAGTACTTTATTAATTATTCCCTTAGTCACCCACGGCATTACCTATATTAGTCGCTTTCAAGTATGGACATCACCTATTTGGGTAGCATTACAACTGCTGCCGCTATTCTTTGTGTTTACCCACAACGATACACAATTCAGTGACTGGGTAAGTTTTACTGGTGAAGCCGGCGAATCAGGTGGCTCATTTAATCTCTTATTATTTGGTGGCGCTTCTGCCGTATTGTTAGCACTGGTCGCGCAAATAGGAGAGCAAGTCGACTTCTTAAGGTTCTTACCAGAAAAGCCTAAAAAAGGCGCTTGGCGATGGTGGTTAGCACTGATTGCAGGTGGCCCAGGTTGGATGTTATTTGGTGCACTTAAACTATTTTTAGGATCTTTCTTAGCCTACTTTGCATTAAAACAAGGTGTTGCACCACATCTTGCCAGCGATCCCGCACACATGTACCAGCTGGCTTATAGCTATGTATTCGATAACCCTTCTATCAGTGTTTTTATCGCCTGTACTTTTGTGGTGCTATCGCAGCTAAAAATTAACGTTGCGAATGCTTATGCCGGTTCACTCGCCTGGTCTAACTTCTTTTCACGCGTGACACACAATCATCCAGGTCGCGTGGTGTGGATGGTGTTTAATGTTGCCATTGCCCTATTACTGATGGAACTTGGTATATACCAAACTATCGCGAGTATGTTGTCTGTTTATTCGGTGATTGTATTAGCTTGGTTAAGCTCAGTCGTTGCAGACCTCATCATCAATAAACCGCTAGGTATCAGCCCACGCCATATCGAATTTAAACGCTCACACCTTTATGATATTAACCCTGTAGGCGTTGGCTCAATGTTGATTGCATCAGTCGCAGGCTTTACCGCACACATGGGAATTTATGGTGAAACCATTGAAGCATTAGCGTCTTTTATTGCCTGCTTTTTGCCTTTTATTACCGTGCCGTTGATTGGGTGGCTAACCAAAGGAAAATACTATTTAGCAGCCAACCAACAACCTGAAATCAAACAATTTACGCAGTGCCATATCTGTGAAAACAGCTTTGACCATGAAGACATCACTTTCTGCCCTGCTTATGGCAAAGCCATTTGTTCATTATGTTGTAGCCTTGATGTACGCTGCTCAGATCAATGTCGTCCAGACGCCACCCTTTCAGAACAAGCACATGATTTTTTCACGCGTTTTTTAAGTGCTAAAGTACTGAAAGTATTAACCACTCCGCTGATGCAATTCATCGTTCTAACATTAGGGTTAAGCCTGATCGGCGCGACGATCTTAGTGTTGGTATACCTACAAGTTCCACTTGATGACGTAGCGGTAAAACAGGTGTTTGCCAGTACGTTAATTAAGATATTCTTCTTATTAATCATCATTATTGGCATCGTCAGTTGGTTGTTTATTCTTGCACGCCACGGTAATCAAAGTGCCTTAAAAGAATTACGTTCACAAACCAAAGCCTTAGCCAAAGAGGTGGATGCGCACGAACAAACCTCAGAAGCATTACAAAGCGCAAAAGAAGTCGCGGAATCAGCCAATGAAGCAAAAAGCCGTTATCTAGCCGCGTTAAGTCATGAATTACGTACTCCACTTAATGTGTTGTTAGGCTACGCACAACTGTTAATGCGAGACGAAGTATTACCGCTAAAACAACGTGAAAGTATTGCCATTGTGAGACGTAACGGAGAGCATTTAGCCGACTTAATTGAAAGCTTATTAGAAGTCTCTAAGATTGAAGCGGGCAGAGTGACTTTGCAACGTGATGAGTTTAACCTGAAAGCGATTTTGCAGCAGCTGGTGGACATGTTTCAAATGCAAGCCAGCAAAAAAGGTATTAAATTCCATTACATTGCCAGTGCTAATCTACCTGATTATGTGGCGACCGATAAACAACGCTTTAGACAAATATTGATCAACTTGATTTCTAATGCCATTAAGTACACAGAAAAAGGATCCGTTACCTTTAAAGTCACCTACCGCAGTGAAGTTGCCAACTTTAGCATTATTGATACTGGGGCAGGCATCGCTAAAAGTAACCAAGATTTAATATTCAAACCCTTTGAGCAAATCCGTAATACTCACACTCAATCTATCGGAGGGACAGGGTTAGGATTAACGATCTCTCGTTCATTAGCCGAATTAATGGGCGGTGAAATAAGTCTAACGAGCAGTGTTGGCCAAGGCTCAACCTTCAACTTCAAGCTGATGCTATTTAAGCTACACAAAGATCCTAAAGAGCCAGAACTGACTAAATCAGAAGCCGTCGGCTATAACGGAGAAACACAAACCGTATTAGTAGTAGATGACAATAAACACCAACGAGATCTGATGCTCAATTTATTAGATCCAATTGGTTTTAACGTATTATTAGCAGAGCATGCACAGCAAGGTTTCACGTTATTAGAAGAAAACGATATTGACCTAGTATTGATGGATGTACAAATGCCTGACATTAACGGCTGGGAAATGGTAAAAAATATGCGTGAGCAACATTATCAAATGCCGGTATTAATGGTGTCAGCCAATGCGCGTGATGCGGAATACAATCTCCAAGCTGAAGGTTACCATAATGGCTATATTGCCAAGCCTCTCAATTTAGACGCACTATTAGGTAAAATAGCACAATTATTAGACGTACAGTGGCAATATAAAAACACAGATAATGTAACAACCAACAACACCACCAACACCAATAAACCAAGTGTGACTAGCGAGCAATACCAAGCATTAATTGCTCTCGCAGAGATTGGTTACCTATCTGGTTTTAAGAATAAATTTGAAGAGATACAAGCTGAATATCACTACCCAGAAGACAGTGCATCGCAGATACTTGAGTATGTTGAAGTCTGTAATTTCCCTAAAATTATTGAATATTTAAACGAGTTAAACCATGGATCATAAAAGCAGTGATGTTGTATTAGTTGTCGATGATTCACCAGAATCATTAGGCATGCTCAATGTGGCACTGAACAGTCAAGGTTATACCGCATTAGTGGCCTTAAGTGGGCAACAAGCGCTGGCCATCGCAGAAAAAGTACCGCCAGATGTGGTGTTATTAGATGCGATGATGCCAGAAATGGATGGCTTTGAAACCTGCCGCCGTTTAAAAGAACTCTTACCCAACACGCCGATTATCTTCATGACAGGGTTAACCGACGTTGAAGACATTGTGAAAGGTATTGAAGCTGGCGGTGTGGATTATGTCACCAAACCTATTTCGCCCGACGAGGTGATTGTGCGCATTAAACGTCATGTTGAAACCGCCAAACTCGCATTGAGTGCACAAGATGCCTTAGACCACGCAGGCAAAACAGTATTTTGTGTTAGCCAATTAGGTCGCCTATCTTGGGCAACGCCACATGTACATGAACTGGTAGATGATATTTCCAAAGGCGACGCAAGCCCGTGGGCAACCTTAGCGACATTAATCGAAAGTTGGTTATTAGGCGACACGAGCAAAGAATTAACCGTGAACTGTTTTTCAGAAAAGATGAGTATTGCCTACGAACGCCAACAGCAACAAATGCATTTATTGCGCATTGTACAAAATAAGACGCAAAAATCAGCACAGGATTTGAAAGATAATCTCCCGATCACCAAACGTGAGTCAGAAGTGTTGTATTGGGTATCGTATGGGAAAACCAGTTGGGAAATATCGCAAATTTTGGAAATGAGCCCACGAACAGTGAACAAACATTTAGAGCAGATCTATAAGAAGTTAGGAGTTGATAATAGGACGTCGGCGGCGGCGATTTCGATTAGGATCTTAGAGGGATGATGCAGCAAAGGATTGCTGGTTGATCCTTTTTTCTCGTATCCATGGTCTCCGTGGGAGTGTATATTTTAGAACGTTGGTGAGTTTTAAAAGTAAGATTCGTCTTCGCTCATCGAGGCACATTGATATCTCCAGCTTGGTGTTTCGCCCTTGCGGCGACTTTACTTTTTCTGAACAGCAGAAAAAGTAAGCAAAAAGACTGTCACCGGATCGCTTTCTGATCCAAGTAATCCACTCATTTTTATCGTACCGTTTCGGGCGTGCATCCATGCACTAGCCTCAACTAATCCAAACATCCTGTTTGGCTTTACTAAAAATGAATGAATTACTTGGGAAAGCTTAACGGCGGGGAGTTGTAGCCACATTGGGTAATGTTTCGCTGCGCTCGTTGAGGCTGTTTGATTTTTATTAACACTCTAAATAAGCAAGATTCTTTATACGAACAAAGAAAACAGAACCAAAAGAAACTCACCCATATCGTTTTTTAATCTACTCTTTTGAAAATATAATAATAACAGCCCTCTTAACGCACCGCTCATACGCGGCTTCCCTGCCGCGCTCTGAGCTAGCAACGGCATTCCCTGCCTTAGCTTGCTAAAGGCAGTGATTGATTCAGAAAAACTAAAATGGGAAATTGATGCAGCCATATAGAGTTTATTATTACTCCAGTAATAAAATAAAAATCCATGTTAAATATAAACAATAAACCTCATTCTGTCTTTCCGTGATTAATGCGGAATAATCCCACCTATCTACATGATTAATATTTGATTTAAGGTTAAAGGTAACTTTAAACTTTTGATTTACTGTTGCAGTAGCGTATTGTTGAAAAAATTACCAAATTAATATATTCCGTATTCCCACGGAAAATACGGAATTATTCTATTTAATTACACTGTTATGTTTTAAAAAGGCTCCGATACAATGATTCTATATAAATATTATGGTTTTAATGCTGGTCTTGCTGCGCTAAGGAGTCAACGATTAGGGTTTAGAAAGCCAGATAATTTTAATGATCCATTTGAGTGTACATATTTTTCAAATAGCGACAATGAAACGGAAGGAAAAATTGAGGATAAAATCAAAGAAATAAAAAAATCTGTTGATATTCTTTCTTTAACTCGAACTCCTCTTAATCCGTTAATGTGGGCTCATTATGGAGAAGAACATACTGGTTTCGTAATTGGTTATGATGTTGACGATGAATTTTTTACAAGTAGGGAGTTTAATCTGATACCTGTTGATGAAGGTGATGTATTGTACACCAATACTAAGACACCAACTCAGATTACAAATCAAGACGTTCATAATATTTACTTAAAAACTGTTGATGCCCCTTTTGATAAAGAAGAACTTAATAATCTGAGCGTATCTATTAGGAAAATGTTCCTTACGAAACACGCAACTTGGGTGTATGAGGAGGAAGTGAGAATTGTTAAAATATCGGATTCATTTTTTGTTACTAGCGCTGTATTTCAATCTCACCCATTTCGATCATTTAATTCTATCTCTAGATTAATTGCTCCCCAAATTGGATGTAATTATATTGATGGGTTAAAACTATATACAAAAAAGCAATCTATAAAAGAAGTATTTCTTGGAGTTAGAAACCCATTAATCAATTCTAATCCCTCAGAATCACAAGTAACTGATAACAGTTTAAAAGAACTTGCTCAAAATGAGTCATGGCAAGTTTACCAATTGAGCATGGACAGCTCATCATGGTCTTTAAAAGCACAAGAAACTGATACTGATATGTTAAAAATTTCTGCAAAAGAAGGAGGCTTAACCTCTGAGGCTTCTTTGGGTGGAAAAGAAGCTGAAATATTAGCTCAAAAATTATTAGGCAAAAAGTTAACAGATAATGACAAAGTATCAGTAACGACTTTTAACAACGAAGTACACGTGCAGCTTAATGAAACGTTCATTTAAAACATAACAAGGCAACTAAACCTAATTAAAGCAATGGGATACACTTAGTTTCGCTACATACTTTAACCCACTATTTTAGTCTGCTTATTGCAGCGTTATATTTATTAAGGATCGTTATGCGTAATACTGTACTTTTTGGAAATGGAATAAATCGACTTTCTGATAATGCTGTTAGTTGGGATAATTTACTAAATAACATCAAAGGTTCAAACATTTTTGACAATGGTAACCTTCCAAACACGATGGTTTATGAACGCATTTTCATGGAACATCATGTGGCTAACAAGAGCCACAAAGCAGATGAACTAAAAATAAAAAATAGCATCGCTAAAGCGATGAAATCTCAAGGTTCAAATGAAATATTTGAATTGCTAGCGTCAGTGGACGTAGAAAATTACTTAACTACTAATTACGATTATGCTTTTGAAAAAGCACTTAATATATCACCTGAAAAATTGAGTACAGAGGAAATTTATAGCTTGCGTCGGAAGAGGAAATATTCAACCAAGAGTGGTTCTAAATATCTCTGGAATATTCATGGTGAAATAGAGCATCCCAAATCAATAATGTTGGGATTAGATCATTATTGTGGTTCAGTAAGTAAAATCGACTCCTATGTTAAAGGTACTTATAAGCATACCGTTTCTGGTCAAAGCGTTTCTGTAGCTTCTATGCAAGATAAACTGAAATCTGAGAAGTATTGTTTTACGTCATGGGTTGACCTATTTTTTTCTAGTAATGTTCATATCGTAGGTCTGTCTTTAGATTATAGTGAAACTGATCTTTGGTGGGTGCTTAATAAACGAGCTCGCTTTGTAGCCGACGGTTTAGTTTCAAATAAAATATACTTTTACACCAATCAAATAGATGATGAAAAAATGGGTCTTTTAAAGTCTTTTGATGTCGAGGTAGTAATTACAGACGTTGTTGAAGGAGACTATAAGGGTATGTATGAGTCTTCTATAAATAAAATACCAACAAAGACTGAAGGTGTATTGGCAGCATAAAACAAAGTACGGGACATCCAATGGTTGAGCTTAATAATATCAAATAGTTAATAATAAAGTTCGATACTCAATGTGGCTACGGCTACCCGCCGTTGAGCTTTCCCAAGCGATTCGGTGACAGCTTTCTTTAGCTTTTTATAAACATTGTTTTTTATAAAAATGGTTTTCTTTGCTGTTCAAAGAAAGTAGGGGCGCCGACAAGGCGAAACACCCAGCAACAATTATTCATAGAGCCTCGATGAGCATAGACGAACCAACAACACCTAAGCTTAAGACATTAGCAAATGTGGCTACAACTCCCCCGCCGTTGAGCTTTCCGAAACGATTAATTAGATATTTCCTACGTTGGTGCATAATGTTCTATAAATATAGTTTCACTCAGAGTGATAACATTAAGGTATTACATTGATATTTCTCGTGCTAGTCCTCTGTGCATTGGCATTTTTTTCTTATGTGACGGAAGGCTGTGAGCCATTCAATTTTAGACGAATATTAGCCACTGTTTTGATTGCTATTTATGGTGCTATCTATTTTTATGTCCCTCCTTTTATGGGTATGAATAACCGTTCTGCAGGACAGCTTTTTCAACTCTTTCCTGTGTGTTGTTATGCTGTTGTTCTGTATACAGAGGAGTATCCAACCCGAGAGAAAAAGATAATTATGTGGTTGGCTGGCATCTTTTGGTTAGCTATATTCTTATTGTTATCTTATTTTAAAATGTACTATTGGTAAGTCGATATCATTGCTCCTACATCTCATCACAGATGATAGTTTTAGAGAGTAGCTTTAGACAATAAGTATTCCATTTAACATGCATTATGTGCCAAAGAGGTTTTATGAAAGAGTTCGATAAATTACTTGATATTGCGAAGCGTAAAGCTATTTTTGATGAAACCAGTACATGGTCAAATGGTGCTGAGACTTACCTTGCAGAAATTAAAAGTGAAGTAGATGAAGTTATAGAAGAATTACCTAAATCCCGACAGTGTTATTTAGAGGATGAATTAGGGGATGTTCTTTGGGATTACCTTAATATTCTGACTGCGTTAGAAAAAGAGATCGGTATTGATACCAAAGCCGTTTTAGCAAGAGCCTGTCGTAAGTATGAAGAAAGAGTCTCGGGCATCGAAACGGGTAACAAATGGTCTGATATTAAAGAAAAGCAAAAAATAGACTTAGCCGTTGAACATAATTCAAAGTAATAGTACGTATTGTATAGAAGTAGTCTCGCAATATATCTAAGAAAGATCAATGCCGAAAGACTAATCGAGGCTTTGAAAACTTGAATAAAATAGCAATGAATGCCTTTAATAATTTAAACCTAAAACATCACTCAATGTGGCTGCTACAAACCTTCCGTTGAGTTTTTCTGAATCAATAAATGACTTCAGTAAGCTAAGGCAGGGATGCCGTTGCTAGTTCAGTGCGCCACAGGGATGTGGCGTATGAACGGTGCGTTAAGAAGGCAGTTATTGATTCAGAATAAAAAACGAATTGGGAGCCAGTCTTTTTGCTTACTTTATTCTTCTGGTAAGAAAAAGTATGTCGCCGACAGGGCGAAAAAAATGCGAATAAATATCAACATGACTCGATGAGCGCAGACGAATCAATAACACCAAAACATTATTCAATTAAACGTCATTCAACAAAAGCTAAGCTTAATACATTAGCAAATGTAGGTACCACTCCCCCGCCGTTGAGCTTTCCCAAGTAAGTCTCTTATTTTTTAGTAAAGACAAACAGGATGTTTGGATTAGTTGAGGCTAGTGGATTGATGGATTGATGGATTGATGGATTGAACCTACCTCCAAGAAAATGAAGTCGTCAACAGGCTAAATCCCAAGCAAAATATTTTAATAAAGCCTCGATAACCGAAGATGAACCAACCCCAAAGTAAACTATAACCAAAATATCCGACCTGCAATATCAAAAACTTGAGCGTATATATTCACTTTAACCATCATTTATTTAAGTATTTAACTAACCACAATTTATCTTAAATAGCCTTGTTTATGATCATAAAAATATAATTTAATAATGAAAAAGTAGCTATTAAGATATAGTATGTATATAACATCAGTTTTTATTAAATCTAATATGAGCCCAATATATGAGATCGATAGAAATCAGTAATCTACTTGCCAATCAAAATACGACTAATGATACGTTACATCAGTTGTTTGATGCTGTGGATGCTATTTCCGTGCAAGGCTACGATGAAGATCGTCGTGTTATATATTGGAATACCGGTAGTGAAAAGCTTTATGGTTTCAGTAAAGAAGAGGCTTTAGGCACAAAAATAGAAAAACTGATTATTCCCTCTCCAATGTCTGAGTTTGTCATTGCAGCGCATCAAGATTGGGTAAAAAAAGATATAGAAATTCCTGCCTCAGAAATGACTTTATGCGATAAAGATGGTAATGACGTTAATGTATTTTCAAGTCATGTCATGTTTACCAATCAATTTAACAAAAGACAGATGTATTGTGTTGATATCAATCTAACTGATATTCGATATGCTCAAGCTCAAGTTGTCTTTAAAGAACACATGCTTGAAACCATTTTTGAAGCTACGCCAGACTTATTTTTCTTGATGGAAAAAAATGGCACCATCATCGATTACTATGCAAGTAACCACAAAAATTTATATATTCCCTCCGAAGAACTTGTAGGTAGCGCCATCAGCGAAACGTTACCTTTAGATATATCTAAAGTATTTAGTCGTTACCTAAAAAAAGTAATAAATCATACAGGCGCATTAACGTTTGAATATGAATTAACACTACCGCATGGTGTGACGTACTTTGAAGCTCGTATGAGCTATTTACCACAATATGAACAAATACTAACAATTGTTCGAGATATTACCGAGCAGCATAAATCTTCTGAAGTAATACGCAGACACGCTTACTATGATGCATTAACACTGTTGCCTAACCGCTTTTTAGCACTTGATCGTTTATCACAGATGATATTGGACTCTGAGAGAAATAATCAAAACATAGCCGTCTTTTTTCTAGATTTGGATGACTTCAAAAAAGTAAATGATTCGTTAGGCCATGAAGTAGGCGATAAATTATTAATAGAATCAGCACTTAGATTAACCAGAGCAATGCGTAAAGAGGATACAATAGGCCGTTTAGGTGGCGATGAGTTTATTGTCTTGTCACAAGGTTTAAACGATAAAAATGATCCACTAACAATTGCTGAAAATTTACTACAAGTATTTAGAGAACCTTTTCAAATTGATGGTCGAGAGTTGATCCTCACCTTAAGTATTGGTATCGCGATTTCACCCGAAAATGGACAGACGGTATCAGATTTATTACGCAATGCAGATACCGCGATGTATCAAGCGAAATCATTAGGACGTAATGCGTATTCATTTTTTACTAAAGAAATGAATACCGCAATGATACGTCGTTTTGAAATTGAAGAGCAGATGCATGGCGCGCTAGAACGTGATGAATTTGAAGTTTATTACCAACCTCAATTTGATGTAAAAACAAATAAAGTCATTGGTGCAGAAGCATTACTTCGTTGGCATAGTGCCGCATTAGGTAATATTACTCCTGACGAGTTTATTCCGATTGCAGAACATACTGGATTGATCATCGCCATTGGTGAATTCGTTGTTAAACAAGCACTTAACTTTTTAAATGAATGGCAACATGTTGATAATGAGCAATATACTATTGCTGTAAATTTATCTCCTCGCCAATTTAGAGATAAAAACCTGATTGATTTTATTAAAGGATCGCTTGAACAAGCCCAAATTAAAGCAAGTAGTTTAGAGCTAGAAATTACTGAAGGTGTGTTGATGACAGGCCAAGCTTATATTTCAGATGCATTACAAGCATTACAGCAGTTAGGTATTAAATTATCAATGGATGACTTTGGGACAGGCTATTCTTCGCTTAGTTATTTACGCCAATATGATTTTGATGTGTTAAAAATTGATAGAAGCTTTATTAATGGCATCACTAAAAACAAAGAAGATCGCGATCTAGTAAAAGCCAGCATTGCGATTGCTCATAGTCTAGGGTTAGATGTGGTTGCAGAAGGTGTTGAAATAACAGAGCAACTCACTATATTAGAGGAATTAGGGTGTGACTATGTACAAGGTTACTACTTTAGCAAACCCCTACCAGCTGACCGATTTATTGATTTTTCGAGTCACTATAAACAGATCAATGAAGCATAATCCATCTAATAAATATCACTAAAAAGGAGCGAAAAATCTAAGTATAAATTATCCGCTCCTTTTACTTTAATATAAGTAACTGAATATAAACAACTTAATTCATAAATAAGCAAAGCCCCACCTAATTCCGCATTACGCTATTTTACTATTTAAAAAACTCACTATTACAAGCTATTGCATTTTTATAGACGATCGGTCTATTATACTTGCATGGCATCACTTATTGAAACTCTATGACATCAATGACAACAAAACCACGACGTGGTCGACCATTAAAGAATGCACAGGAAAATCGTGATACTAAAGCAGAATTAATTCGCAGTGGTCTTGAACAATTAACTGAAAATGGCTTTGCCTCTTCTGGTATCGATCCTATTTTAAAAAGAGTCGGCGTACCGAAAGGATCTTTTTATCATTACTTTCCAAGTAAAGAAGCTTTTGGTTTAGCGGTCATAGAAAGCTATGCAAATTACTTCGCTAATAAGCTAGATACTTATTTATTAGATGTGAATACTCCGCCTCTTATTCGAATTAAAAACTTTGCTAATAACGCTAAAACAGGATTAGAGCGTCATCACTTTAAACGTGGTTGTTTAATTGGTAATTTAGGTCAAGAGGTAGATCTTTTACCTGAAAGCTTTAGACCTGTATTAATCAACGTTTTTATGGAATGGCAAAATCGCATCGCAGATTGTTTGGAGATAGCCAAAGCAAACCATGATCTATCGCAAAGCACCGATTGCAAAAAGTTAGCAGAATGCTTCTGGATTGGTTGGGAGGGTGCAGTAAGTCGCACACGATTAGTAAAAAGCATCGCGCCATTAGATAACTATTTCGATAACTTCATCGCTAGTTTACCTCGATGAATATCATTGATTTTTAAAGCTTAATATTTCGCATTCCTAGGTTTGCAGCTAGGAAACACTTTTAATTAAGTAGTTCTTTTATTTAAATAGTCCTTTTATTTAAATAGTAGCAATTAAATAATTTTAATTTTTAATAGACGATCGGTCTAAAAGGAGTAAATATGTTCAAAGGTATTTTGATCGAGAAAGATGAACAGGGTTACAGATCTGCAGTAAAAGACATTGATGACAGTGTGTTACCAGAAGGTGATGTCATCATTAAAGTCGCTTATAGCACGTTAAATTACAAAGATGCTCTTGCTATTACAGGTAAAGGCCCAGTCGTTCGCAGTTTCCCAATGGTACCTGGCATTGACCTAGTGGGCACCGTTGAACAGAGTGACAACGAGCAATTTAAAGTAGGTGATAACGTTTTATTAAATGGTTTTGGCGTTGGTGAAACGCATTGTGGTGGTTTAGCAGAAAAAGCCCGCTTAAAAAGTGAATGGTTAATCCCTCTACCGAAAGCATTTTCAGCTCGCCAAGCGATGTCAATTGGTACTGCTGGCTACACCGCGATGCTATGTGTGATTGCATTAGAGAAAAATGGCATCACACCAGATAAAGGTGACATTTTAGTCACGGGCGCAAATGGTGGCGTAGGGAGCTTTGCTATTACGATATTAGCCAAACTAGGTTATCACGTTGTCGCATCAACAGGTCGTCTTGAAGAGTCGGACTATCTTAAAAAACTAGGCGCGGCAGAAGTTATTGACCGAGCAACATTAACAGAACCGGGACGTCCTTTAGGAAAAGAACGTTGGGCAGCAGCTATTGATTCTGCTGGCAGTCATACCCTTGCGAATGTCTGTGCAAGTCTACAATACGGTGGCGTGGTGGCTGCTTGTGGATTAGCACAAGGTATGGATTTACCAACAACGGTTATGCCATTTATTTTACGTGGTGTAACGTTAGCAGGTATTGATAGTGTTATGCGCCCTACTGCCGATAGAATTGAAGCATGGGAACGCCTTGCTACTATTTTAGAGCCTGCTGTTTTTGATGATATCGCCAAAGAAATTACGTTAGACGAGACAATCGACACTGCAGAGCAACTGATCTCGGGTAAAGTACGTGGTCGTGTTGTAGTTAATATTGCAGGATAGCGTAAACGAAAACTTATTATCGCCACTCCCTTGGAGTCAGATCATAAGTGCATAACTTGAAACTGGTAGAAAAACGGTCAGCTGAATATAGGCTTATCGCTTTTTCTCCGGCAAGAGATGCAACAATGAAAACATATAAACAACTGACCTACCAATAACAATGCCAGATTTATGCCCTAAAGAAAATAGGCTGAGTCAAAATAAAATAGCTAAGCAATTTAATGTAACTTGAACTCCATTCATCAGTGCAATTCTCTAATTTATTACTATAAAAAATATAATTACGGGCATTGCAGTGCTAATAACAAAACTGCCTATTTATCGACCTTTTATTATTTAATAAATAGCTTGTAGAGACAGAATATGTATAAATAAATAGTTTAATTTACTCTATTTATTTATTAATTTTAAAATTAATAGATTATGATACTAACTTTTAGTCTTACAGCAGTTAATTACTCTGATATAGAGTTTGGATACAGTCGATGTCACTAGATAGAATTGATCGTAATATATTACGAGAGTTGCAAAAGAATGGCAGGATTTCTAATGTTGAGCTTTCTCATAAAGTAGGACTTAGCCCTACTCCTTGTTTAGAAAGAGTAAAACGTTTAGAAAAACAAAAAGTAATTAAATCGTACACGGCTTTACTTGATCCTCAATACTTAGATGCATCGCTCTTAGTTTATATTGAGCTAACACTTAAACGTTCTAGTGCTGATGTATTTGAGCGTTTTAATGAAGCGGCAAAAAAGTTAGATTCGATATTAGAATGTCACCTTGTCTCCGGTGATTTTGACTATTTATTAAAAACGCGTGTGGCGGATATGTCGGCATACCGCAAAGTACTGAGTGAAACGTTTTTATCGTTACCTGATATAAAAAGCTCTAAAACCTATGTAGTGATGGAAGAAGTGAAATACTTAACTTCGATTAACATTCCAAATTAATCTGTCACGTTTTACTAAAAGCATTTCCTTTTGGTGAGGTTGATATATCGATCAATATATCAACCTTCTTTCTCATTTTCGTGCCGTCAGCACTAAAATCCACAACAATAAACTGCTCTCTAGCATATTAACTATGCCCTACGTTGTGCTTAATTCACTTTTATTGCTTAACGATTTTAAAACTATCCCACGCTTGAGACGTTGGCATAACTTCTAAACTATTAATGTTGATATGCGCAGGTTGTTCAGCAATCCAAAATATAATATTAGCGATATCTTCAGGTTGTATTGCATTCGTTCCTTCATAAATAGAATCGTATTTATCTTGATCGCCATTAAATCTCACCAAGCTAAATTCACTTTCACATAAACCAGGTTCTAAGCTTGTCACTCGAACGCCTGTTCCGGCAAAATCGCTGCGTAAGTTTCTTGAGAACTGGGCAACAAACGCTTTACTCGCACCATAAACATGGCTTCCCGGATAAGGCCAATTACCAGCAATACTCGCAAGATTGATAATCGTTGAAGACTGTTGTGCTTTTAACACAGATAACAAACTGTGTGTGACGTTAACTAAGCCGGTCACATTAGTATCGATCATGGTATGCCAGTCTGATAGTTTTGCTTTATCTGCTGACTCCGCACCTAATGCTAACCCTGCATTATTGACTAAAATAGCGACCTGTTTAAATCGCTCAGGAAGGCTATTAACGACCGTTGTCACTGCCTCACTATCCCTTACATCTAACACAGAATAATGCACATCAGTCAGTGATGAAAGTTCACTACTGAGGGCTTGTAAACGCTCTTCTCTTCGACCCGTTAAAATCACTGGATAACCATGCTCAGCAAACTTTTTTGCCGTTGCTAAACCAAATCCAGATGTTGCGCCAGTAATTAATACTACGGGGTGTTGATTCGCTGTCATATTTTTATTCCTTAATATTAGCCATATGATAAATTCATTACGCTCATATGATTCATTTTAAATAATTGACCTTCATGGAAAGAGAAATTCAAAGCACTCATTTAAACATATTCATTAACTATTTTTACATAAAACCTAACGATATAAACTATTTGAATAAGGTTATGCTTCTTTATCATCTCAAATAATATGCGACCTATAAAGAGATCGTTAGAGCCAGATGTCTTTTTATCTAGTATCGCGGGGAGATTGAACAAACATAATCGTAATATTAAAAAAATACACGTTGTAATGATTAAAGTAAGCAATAACGATTGGTACCAAGGAAACCCTATTCTGGCGCTAACTTAGTAATAAAGCGCGACTTACACTTTGTCTATCACTTTATAATCAGCATTTAAGTATTCTGAGTTCAAACTCAAAAATACAAGAAAGCTGAAATATATTCATATACAGAAATAAGGAATATTGATTATGGCAGCAGGAAATAAAATGGATGTGCACCCAGCGCTTATTGGTTCGCTCAGTCCAACCGTTTCATCAGATAAGGTGATTAACTTTAGTCCTGGTCCAACATCATTACCTAAAAGTGTCGAAAATGAAATAGCAGCAAGCTTTACTAAATCAGGGTTTACCTCTTTAGCACTGTCACATCGTTCTCCTGAGTTTATAGACATTCTTGATAAAACAACGGCAACATTAAAAAGAGTAATGGGCATTCCTGATAATTACGAAATACTATTTACACATGGTGGTGGACATGGCCAATTTGCAGCACTACCTCTTAACCTTTGTCATGAGTTATCAGACGTGGCAACGTATGTAGTTAATGGAACATGGTCCGCTCGAGGAAGAGATGAAGCACAAAAGTATTGTAATGCGGAAACCATTGATGGAAAAGATCCACAAACAGGTAAGTTCACACACTTTCCTGAATTAACAGAAGAAAATATTAACGTTCAAAGTAAATATGTTTACTTATGTTCCAATGAAACAGTCAACGGCATTGAATTACATCGACTTCCTAAGTTGCCAGAGTCACGAAAACACATCCCTCTTGTCGTTGATGCGAGTTCTGACTTTACCACTAAACCAATCGATTGGAATGGTGATAATGTAGGGGTACTTTTTGCTTGCGCATCTAAAAACATTGGCCATCCTGGATTAACAATGACAGTGGTTCGTAAAGATCTTTTAGGGGAAGGGAAAGCCTCTCCTTTATGTCCTGGTGTATTTAATTATACAACGAACAGTGAAGCAGGGAATCTTTGGAACACGCCTGCAACATTCAATATTGAAGTGGTTGGATTGTTGATGAACTGGCTCGACCGAGAAGGTGGTGTTGCAGCTAACGAGCAACGCTCAATTGCAAAATCACAAGTCCTTTATGATGTTATCGATAACTCAAATGGGTTTTACGCGACACCTGTAGCGAATAAGATGTTAAGAAGTAGAATGAATCTGCCTTTTAATATCAAAGGTGGTGATGATACATTAACGCAAAAATTCTTAATTGAAAGTTGGGAAGCCGGCATGGTTGGTTTGCGCACGTTAACACCTTTTGGTGTTGGCGATTACCTAAGAGCAAGCTTATATAATGGCGTGACGGAAGAGCAAGCAGAAACGCTAGCTCAGTTTATGATAGCGTTTGCAACGAACAACACCTAACACCTAAGATGCCAACTATTAATGGTTGGCAATAACTCTTTTTTAATATTTCCGCTAGTTAACGCTACCTATTTTTGTCGATTCAATGGACACTAGATAAATCCTTTATACATCTTACAATACAATTTTTAGCTTGGAAGTCTTACCATAAGTAGTACATGTCAAACCGTTTACTACAATCTAGAGTAAATAACCTCAGTTCCAAATAAGAAAAGCGATATCCCCCCTATTTGAACGAATTTATTCGTTAAATTATTTTCCAATAAGCAGTTATTGCTTCAACAATTTACCTTGAACTACACACAACGAGCAGTATTGTATAATAATTTTTTATAACCAAATGATTTAAATAGACATTTCTCTTCCGCCGACCAGAATTGAGGTTAAATAGAATATTAATAAAAGAGGTAAGGTAACCATTGCCCTTTTCCATTTATAAATAAGACGATAAACGGAAAAGAGCCATCGATAAATTTAAAGAGAGGTTTCTACAAACACGCTATCAAGCGTATCAATAATAAAATCAGCCTCTTCGTGCGTTAGTGTTAAGACAGGACATAAACATAAGGTATTATTAAAATGCTTAAATGAACGATTAGTACGTCCGATAATAAGCCCTTTTTTCATACACATTCCTGCAATATTCATCGCAACAGTTTCATCAACAGGTGTTTTAGCTACAAGATCACTGACTAGCTCAATCCCTAGTAATAATCCTTTCCCTCGCACATCGCCAATGATTGAATGTTTTGTTTTTAATTCTTCGAGTTTTTCTAATAGATAATCGCCCATTATTGCACTATTACTTACTAGATTTTCTCTTTCTAATATCGCTAAATTCGCTAACGCCGCTGCAGGTCCAGCAGTACAACCGGCGTAAGTACTAACATCTCTAAAATAAGTATCACGGTCGCGAGTGTCAGCAAGGAACTCATCAAATATTTCCTCTGTCGTGACCACACAAGAGATAGCAGCATAGCTTGATGCAACGCCTTTCGCTAAAGTGACAATATCGGGCTTAATACCATAATGCTGATAACCAAACCATTTCCCAGTTCTCCCCATACCGCAAACGACTTCATCGATATGGATTAATACATTATATTTTTTACATATTTCCGCTACCGCTGGCCAGTAACCTTCAGGCGGTGTAATCACGCCTCCACCAGCAGTAATCGGTTCAAAAATAACAGCACCAACAGTATCCGGACCTTCTCGTAAAATCACTTTTTCTAATTCTTTAGCGGCTAAAATACCGTAATCTTTAACATCACCAAACTGACTTCGATATTCACAACAATGTGGAAACTCAACAAAACCAGATAAGAACGGGCCGTAATGTAAACGGCGCTCTTCTTGGCCTGTTGCACTTAAGGCGCCTATCGTGGTGCCATGATAATCACGCTCACGGTATAAAATTTTATTTTTTTTGCCCCCGTACTTTTGCTGCGATATCTGGCGAACTATTTTAAAGGCTTTTTCATTCGCTTCAGACCCTGAACTCGCGTAATACACTCGGCTCATTCCAGGCATTTTTTCTAATAGTTTCTCAGCAAAATTAGCACTCGGCTCTGTTCCTGCGGTGCTGGCAAAGAAGTTAAGCTTTTCTATTTGGTCTCGCACCGCATTAGCAATTTCAGTACGTCCATAGCCAACATTGACACACCAAACACCACCAGAAGAAGCATCAAGATAACTATTTCCTTTCACATCCCAAACTCGCGATCCTTCTCCTTTTACCATGATCATCGGGTCTTGTTGCTTTAAAACGTCTTGTTGTTTTAAAGCACTATGTTGGCTCAAATGGTGCCATACATGATTACGATCTTTTTCAATTAACTGCGCTGTTTGTGAGTCCATCATAGTCTTCTCCTTAGTTAAGTCTCCATTGCCGATACTTACACTAACTTACAAATTAGAATCTTATTTAGCACCAGCAATTTTATTCGATAGCACCAATTTAAATAACCTTTAGACAATTTTTCTATAACATTATTTTGGGAAAAGATGGCTCTATGATTAATCTCCTTTGGCTCTAACGTTAGCACTATAATGCGACGATAGTATGTGGGATATTCAATAATTCTAAGGAAAGAACGTGGAACAAATTTGGTTTGTACTCCCAGTAGTCATCTTCGCGGCAGTGGTCAGGGGATATAGTGGATTTGGCTTTGCGGTTATCTCTGTAGTTGGTTTTAACTTCTTTTTTGAACCTCAACAAAGTGTCGCAATTGTTTTATCGCTAGACTTTATTTGTAGTATCAATCTATGGAAACAAGCCGTTAAGCAAGCTGACTTCCCCGTTCTAAAGAAACTTATTTTAGGGGCTATTTTAGGTATTCCTATTGGTTATTGCTTTTTACTATTTATCCCTGCAGAAATATTAAAACTATTAATTTGTATTGCCATTCTTGGCTTAGCACTACTGTTATTTTCTAACTATAGACCTTTTGATGCGAGCAAAAAAAGAACACAAATTGGTTTTGGACTAACTTCTGGTGCAGGTACAGCTAGTGCATCTATTGGCGGTCCAATGATTGTTTATTACATGTTATCAAGTTCATTAAGTACCAGTACACAACGCGCCACTATGATTCTATTTTTTATAGCCAGTGAAGGGTTAGCCATTATTTCATTGATCAGTGGTGGTTTGACTGATAGCACCTTGCCTAAGGCAATATTAATATTGATTATTCCTACACTGTTAGCCGTTCGTTACGGCCAACATTTATTCAACAAAAAACCACCAGAATCTTTAAAAAGTTTTGCATTACCAATCATGGTTATTGTTGCTTTATTAGGGATGGCAAATAGCACTGTAACAATGATGGGGCAATAATAACTGTAGATAACTGTACATAACTTAGATGGCTTGGAGGTATTCAGGCCATCCCCCCTTTTTAAATTTTTACATTATCTTTGCCCCTCCTAACATTCACTTTATATCCCGTTAATCATAACCTCTCTATTATAGAAATTAAGCTCATTATTAGCCGTAAAAACTTTATATGAAGTTACCCTTGGAGTAGAGAATGAAAAGCTGTCAGCCCCTTTTAGGACTTGTATTATTAGTATCTAACTTCAGTTCCGGATAAAAAAGCGATACAACACAGCTATTAAAGCAAATTTCTGCGTTAATTTATTGATACAACAAACACTTATTGCATCAATAATTCACCTGAACTACGTACAACTAACGACACTGGATAGTCAAAAAAGAGAATCTTATGGTGTTAAATATAATGCCGCTTCCGTTAACCAGAATTGAAGTTAACTAGAATTGAAGTTAACCAGAATTGAAGTTATCTAATTTACGATTTAATGGGAAAATAATATTAGCTTTATCCATTTAGCAAAAACAACATAGACGTGAGGAGTAAACTTTATTACAAGCATAAAAAAACCGAGTAATTTAATAACTCGGTTTGAAATGACTTATCTAAAGCGATTATCTTTTTCTTTCTTTCAAAGGCACTACTAAAACAGGAATACGAGAGCGGGCTAAAACATTTCTTGCAACACTGCCTAAGAAGGTTTCTACAAAGCCTTTTTCATGGGTTCCCATTACAATTAAATCTACTTCTCTTTCTCGCGATATTTTTAATATCGCTTCCATTGGAAAAGATTCGATAATATTGATAGATTTAATTTGTTTACGTACTGCTAAATCTTCAGGCTCAGTGACTTGCGCCCAAAAATCTTCTTGTTTAAGTTCTAATTTAACCTTCGCTTGTCGTTTACGTGCAATTAACATGTCAGTTCGAGAAGCATCGTCCATTACATAGCTCTCTAAGGCCATTCGCGCATCACTAGATAGCTTTTCAACAACGTGCAGAATATGTACCTCAGCACCTGTTTTTTTAGCTAAGAATGCCGCATATTTAAAAGACTCGTTCGATCCTTTTGATAAATCAGTGCTATATAGAATTTTATTAAATTTAAACATATCTATTCCTTTGTAATTAATCTGCTTTATTCATATAAAGCAGATTATTTAATAGCCTAATATCCCAATAGCTCAGGTAGCAGTAGAGCAATCTGAGGTACATAAGCAATAATAATAACAGCAACTGTTGATACAAAAGCAAAAGGTAATGCTTTGGCTGTTACTTCTTCTAATGGTGTATCTGAGATACCTGAAGCAACGAATAAGTTTTCACCCAACGGCGGGGTTGAGAAACCAATTGATAAGCTACACACCATTACGATACCGAAGTGAACAGGGTCAATACCAAGCGTATAGGCGACGGGCAGTAATACTGGCGTTAGAATCATGATAGCAGCAAGTGTTTCCATGAACATGCCAACAAACAATAGGAAAGCAATGATTAATAACCAAATTAAATATAAGTTATCAGTTAGGCTTAACATCGAGTCAGCCACAATCGCTGGGATTTGATTTTCTACTAAAATACGCCCAAATGCAGTTGCCGTAAATAAAATTAACAAGACGCGCCCAGATAACCAAGTAGTGGTTTCTAGGGAATGAATCAGGTCTTTTAATTTCAATTCTTTATGTACGAATACACCAATAAACAAAGTATAAAAGATAGCAACAATCGCTGACTCTGTTGGCGTAAAGAAGCCAGAGTAAATACCACCTAAAATAACCAATGGCGCTAAGATTGACCAAATACCATTACGTGCCGCTTTACCTATTACAGCAACCGACCAACCTTCACCGCTTCCTTTGAAGCCATAGCGGCGACATTGAATATAGTTAAGCGTCATTAAACCAACTGACATAACCACACCAGGTAAAAAACCTGCAATAAACATTTTTGGTATCGAAATACTTTGGAATTCACCATGTTGAGCAATCGCATCTAAAGGCACAACAAGACCTAATGCAGAAATACCAAAAATAACCATTGGAATAGAAGGCGGAATAACAATACCTAGGCCACCCGATGATGCAGTAACAGCTGCAGCGTAACCTTTATCATAACCACGGTTTACCATGGCTGGGATCATTAACATACCAACAGCAGCCGTAGTTGCTGGGCCAGATCCTGAAATAGCACCAAAGAACATACACGCAAGAATTGCAGCCGCCGACATACCGCCCGTTACTGGACCCGCGAAGCTTTCCGCTAAAGTCACTAACCGTTTGGATATGCCGGATGCTTCCATTAGTGCACCAGCGAGTATAAACGCAGGTAATGCCATTAATGGGAACGACCCCACTGAGTTAAAAGCAATTTGCACCAATTTAATTGGATTTTCATCTAAATAAAAAAAAGAGGCTAACGCAGCGACGCCTAAAGACACCATTACAGGTGCACCAAGCATTAACAATGCTAAAAATGACCCAAATAACACCATTACAATGGATGCTTCACTCATGATTTTTTCTCCATCTCTAAGGCAGATTCTTCAACCGTTTTATTGTCAGTTTGTTGGTTAATATCTTCTGATATATCAGTATTGATTAATTCATTCATCTCTTGAGATTCAGGATCAATCACTTCAACACCTTTGATAAATTTCAAGTAATTCACTTGCAGGATGCGGATTGTCATTAACGTGAAAGCGATAGGGAGGATGAGGTATATATACTTCATTGGAACGCCTAAGGTTTGCGACTTCCAAAAAAGGTTCATTCGATTAAAAACAAAGTCATAACTGATATAGATAAAGTAGCTATTAAAGCTCACCCAAATCACGTCTGAAAGTAGTTCTAAAAAAGTACTTAATTTGTCAGGTATCCATTTGTATTGAAATGTCACTCGGTTATGTGCGGATAGTTTTGCTGCATAACTTGAACCAAGAAATACAAACCATACAAACAAATAAACCGATAACTCTTCACTCCAAGTTATTGAATACCCAAATAACTCGCGCGCTAGTATTTGCACGAACAAAAGAGTAACAAACGTTACCAATAATGCTCTACATAAATAACTTTCTAAGTTATCAAATATTTTTAAAATTATTTTCATTATGTTCCCTTTTTAGAGATCAGCCTTGGTATTAAAGTAAGTAATCCATACCAATTGCATCAATTTACTGCAATGACAGCTTAAAAAGGTAAGCCTTAAAGGTGAAAAAATTGTAAAATAATAATTACTTTACAATAAGTTTAAACACTAAAGTGACTTACTTAAATTCATGGTATTGAATATTTATTTATACAATTGGTATTAAATACTTATGTCTTACTAGTACACATAAAGCTGAGTGTCTCCACTCAGCTTTTGGGATTATTTTTAGATACTTTTGCGATCTAAAAGTATTAGTAATTCATTAATTTTATCTTTACCGCCAACTTGTTCGTAGAATTCAGGCCACACAGTTGCTTGTGCTTTTTTAACCCATTCGCCTTCATCTTCTAGTTGATCAATTTGCATTTCATATTTAGCCACTAGCTCTTCCTTGATGCTCCCTTCTTTCTCTTTAATCCAAGCAAGGCTATATTCTGTTGCTTCTTTACCCGCTGCTAAGATTGCTTTTTGTACCTCTGCAGATTGGTCTTGGAAAATGGATTCAGACATAATTAACGGCTCTAATGCAAACAAGTAATGCGTTTCAGTTAGGTACTTTTGAATCTCACCAAACTTCATAGAATAAATCGCTGCATAAGGTGTTTCTTGGCCTTCAACAACCCCTTGTTGAAGTGCTGTAAATGTTTCAGACCATGCTACAGGCGTTGGGTTACCACCAAACGATTGATAAGTTTTAATGATTAAGTCACTTTTAGGAACTCGAATACGTAAGTCTTCAAGGTCAGCTAGGTTTTTAACTGGGTGCTTTGAGTTAGTTAACATTCTGAAACCAGAGTAACTCCAAGCCACAATACGTACACCTGCTTGTTTTAATGTTGTATCAGTAATTCTTTCTTCGATACTGCTGTTGATAACAGCTTCTGCCTGGTCAATATTTTCAAAAATATAAGGGAGAGAAAGAAGGCCAACTGATGGGCTGAATGGTGCTAGGTTATTAGCAGCAACAATAGACATATCTAATGTACCGATAGCCACATCATTTACTGTTGCTTGCTCAGAGCCTAATTGCCCATTAACAAATAATGTCGTTTTGTATTTATCACCGGCTTTTTCAGTTAATAACTCTGAGAATTTAACACCTAATGCCTCTTGAGCACTGCCGCCGCCATCGCCAACTGCAATTTTCCAATTTGCTGAAAGAGCATTTGTAGATAAAACTAAACCAGCCGTTAGTGAAAGAACCTTAATAAATTTCGTTTTTTGCATTTCCATTACCTCATTTACGATTATAACTAACCTACATCAAGTTGATGTATCCATTCCAATTGAACCTAAAAGACACGCTTCAGATTCCTATGCAGTCGAACTACTTTAGACTTAATCAGTTAGATATATTTAACTGACCTCGCTTTCATTATTTAAACTACGCGGTGCAAAAAATAAGATACAGGGCCAGATTTTTTAATTGATAGGCCACAATTCTAACGTTAATAACGACACTGCTTTAAAATAATTTAAACTGGCTCAGAAATTGCGTTATATAAAGAAGTCCTGTCAATTACTTTGCTGGAACACAAACAATAATCGGTTCAATTTTTAAACAGGTAATGTAATGGTTGATTTTTTAATGAATATAGAGCTGCACCAAAATAGCACTTACCAACAACAGATCCGTGAAAAATTAGTAGAGTTAATTGAGCAAGATACCTTTGGAGACAAGGCTTTACCTTCTGGACGAAAGATGGCGCAATTACTTAAAGTATCAAGGAATACTGTCGTACTAGTCTATGAAAGCTTAGTGGATGAAGGTTACTTAGTTGCACGTAAACGTAGTGGTTTCTTTGTACATCCAGACTTGCTAATGGTGCAACGCCTCACCAATTCGGTGCAAACGACTTCTGAAGGAGTGCTTCGTACTCCCCGTCAACCTAATTGGTCAAATAGAATACTCAAGCAACCAAGCCGAATGTCTAGCTTAAACAAAGATGAAAACTGGCTACAATACCCTTATCCATTTATTTATGGTCATATCGATGTGAGTGAATTTCCACTTTATCAATGGCGCGAATGTTCTCGCATAGCCGAAAGTAGAGGTAAATTACATGAATGGGTAGAAGGTTTTATCGATATAGACGACCCACAATTGGTGGCTCAAATACGTCAACAAATTCTATCAAAGCGGGGGATTAGTGCAAAACCGGAGGAGATATTAATTACACTTGGCACTCAAAACTCTTTGTTTTTATTGACGAGCTTGTTAGCAGATAAAACGGTGACATTCGGTGTTGAGAATCCAGGCTATGCTAATTTCCGTCATATTATTTCATTATGTGGCGGTAAAATGAAACCTTTAGAACTTGATAACGTTGGATTAAAAGTAGGTAAACAACTAAAAGGATGTGATTATGTTTTCACAACACCTAGCCATCAGTACCCAACAACCGTAACCATGAGTATTGAACGACGTAAGGCTTTACTTGAACAAGCCTGTAAAGATGATTTTATTATTGTTGAAGATGATTATGAAAGTGAAGTAAATTTTATTCAAGAACCTTTACCAGCATTAAAAAGCTTCGATCAAGATGGTCGAGTCATTTATGTAGGAAGTCTTTCTAAATCATTGACGCCGGGTATACGCATTGGCTACCTTGTTGCAGAAAGCTCATTAGTGACAGAGTTACGAAAATTACGCGCATTACAATATAGACACCCTCCCTCTAATAACCAACGGATCACTGCTTTATTTATTAGCCAAGGTTATTATGATAGTCATGTACGACGTATGCGACGCACCTATGAAAAGAAATGGTTGTTAATGCAAGAAGGCATTAACCAATATCTTTCTACCTGCAAAGTACACTCGACTCCAGGTAGCTTTTGTTTTTGGATCGCATTACCGCAGGGTATTAGTAGCCAAATGTTAAAAGACAAAGCAGCACTACATGGCTTACTAATAGAGTCTGGTGATACGCTATTTATGCAGCAAGATGCACCAAAGAACTATATCCGTTTAGGTTTTTCGGCTATCAATACTGAAAAAATATTAGATGGATTAGCAATTTTAGGTGGGATAATCGACCAAGCACCTTCCCTAATATCAAGCCATATAAAACCTCTGAAAAAACGTATGGCTTAGGCTCAATATAGAAAAATAAAGAAGCGTATTAGGCACGGAATTTAATTTTATTGAACTCATCATTTTTAAGTAACGGTGTATTCTGGTTTATCTTCACCTACCATATTATCGAGATGGAAAAACAAATAATATAATGCCAACATAATCAAAAAGGTTGGCATTATATAAATAGCAATCTTAATCTACCTTACTTATTACTTAGTTCATATCCGGTTCAAATAAGTTTCGCTTCATATAAAACTTTACCCATAGCGCACCAATAATACTTAAAAAAACTAATATTCCACCAGTGATACTGTACACAAGTTGTGTCATTTTAGGGCTTGGTGAGTTGTTTAAAGCAACATATAACATGGCGATTAAACCTAATATTTAAGGTATAGGAAAGAAAGGTGTGCGGTATGGTCGAGGGTGATTTGGCATGCGTCTACGTAATACCATCACATTGATATGCGCTACGCTATAAGCTAATAAAAAACGGGTTGTTGCAGCAATAATTAACACAATTAAAGAATCTATACCTAATGATAGGAAAGGGATTGTCGTTAGTACAGCGATCTTCAGGATACCTACCCAAGGTGCGTTGTGCTTATTGGTTACTTTAAGTTGAGGGAAAGGTTGAAATGTTGATAAATAAAAGCCGCAATCCTAGTTCATTAGGTTTGCGGTTTTTTCATCTTAAGACACTACTATTTTTATTATAATATTGGGAAAGCGAAGGTAATATTTTCGTTGTTAATTAATATGTTTAAATAAAAAGTTCTGGAGTTCTTGTAAATAATGATGAATTTCTTCTAAACATCTTGCAGTTTTAACTTCTAATGCGGCTAGTTTTTCTAAATCATGATTCGTTACTTGTGTGATCTCTTTACCGAGTTCATTTAATTTCTCTAATTGATTACCAATTTCTACAAAGGATACATGTGAACGAAAATCAAATTCATTATCTGTTCCTTGGTAATACCAATCACCAAAATTTGTTTCCTTTACTTCTATAAAAGGGTCAACCTCAGTATTCTGTATCTTATTGATAAGATAGTTTGATTTCCATTGGTTAAGCTCAAGTAATGATGTCGCCGAATGCGCAAAAGCCATCGACTTATAACCAGCTTCAACCAACTCACCTGTTTTCTGAACCGTATTTTCAAATGATTCACCTAATAACTCACAGGATTTACTAGCGGCTAATGTTGAATGGTACAGACTTTCTATTTGTTGACTAACGGTTGTAGTTGATTCATCAATGCGGAGAACTAACTCAGAAATTTGTACACTGGAATCCCTTGATTTGGTCGCTAAGGCTCTAACTTCATCAGCGACTACTGCAAAACCGCGACCATGTTCACCAGCTCGAGCGGCTTCGATGGCAGCGTTAAGCGCTAACAAATTAGTTTGTCCTGAAATTTTTTGGATTGTGTCGGTAAAGCCTTTGATTTCATTGGCAATATCTTTTAAACCAATAACATCTTTTAAACTTAAGTCTGTTTGAGAAGCGATACTTGAAAGTTCTATAATAAGCTGTTTAATCTCATTTTTATTGTTTTCAATATCTACATTATTGCCTTCAGACTCTGTCATAGGATCAAATAATAACGCTGATATTTTGTTTATTAATGAGAGGGTATTATTAAGAGTGCTTTGCTGTGGAGATAAAAAACGAAGATCAATCATATCGTGTTTTTGTGTCTCTAAATTTAATTTTTTTTGAAGCTTGAGATCCGACTTTAAAACCTCAATTTCCTCTTCAAGAGTCAAGTTTTTCGTTTTAATTTCGGTTAATGCATTCTCTAATTTTTGGATTTTCTTTTTGCCAAATAACATTTTTTTTCCTCTTATAACCCAATCAAGAAAAATCTTCCCTGACAAATCAAGGAGGATTTTTGATGGATTAATTAATCCATATCTGGTTCAAAGAGATTACGTTTCATATAAAATTTAACCCATAAAGCACCGATGATACTAATGGTTAATAATATGCCTCCAGCAATACTGAAAATCATTGTTGTCATTTCAGGTGCTGGTGAATTATTAATAATGACATATACCATAGCGATGATACCGATCACTTGTGGTAGTGGATAAAAAGGCGAACGGTAAGGACGTGAATGATCTGGTAAACGTTTACGTAAAACCATGACATCAACGTGAGCAGTAATATAAGCCAATAAGTAGCTTGTAGTTGCAGCAATAACTAACACGATTAAAGAATCGATAGTCAACGTTAGAAATGGAATTAACGGTAAGATTGCCATCATAAGAATACCAACCCAAGGTGTATTAAAACGGTTTAATTGTTTTAATTGAGGGAAAGCTTGTTTTTGCTCTGCCATACCTTGAAGCATTCTTGGTAATGCAGCTAAAATAGTATTAATTGTGCTACATGTTGCAGCAAGAGCCATAACCGTTGCAATTAATAAACCAGCATCACCAAATACTGCATTCGCATAATCTAAATAAGGTAAAGGTGAGCCTAGTAATGTTTCTGTGTCTAAAAACACACTTGCGCCAAGTATGAAAGCTAAAAATATACCAAAAATGGCAAATAGTGAAAGATGCATCGCTCTTGGAATATTCTTGATTGGATCTTTTACCTCGTTAATCATTGGACAGATATACTCAACACCAACAAATAACCACATTGCTAAGGCAATCAAACCAATAAAGCTGCCATCCATCACGCCGCCAAAACTCCAATCTACTGGAGTGCCCACAAACTCATGAGTAGGGGTTGAAACCATTCCAACAAGACCAAGTAGAATTAATGCAATCACTAATATGAAAGCAATTACATTTTGCACTTTAGCAAAAACATCTGCTCCTACAAGGTTTGTGATAGCTAAAATTACTAAAATCAAAATAGGTACAGATTTTTCCGGAAACATGCCTGGTAGTAATTCACCGATCATGGCATCGACTAAGAAAAGCTCAACAGGTATTGCCAAAATAGCAACGGCTACATAACCAGCAAAAACAGAAACAATAGCTGGAAAATGACCAATTGCCTTTTGTGTGTAGGTCGCTAAGGTTCCTTGTTGGGGAAACATTAATGATAATTCAGCAAAG
Organism: uncultured Psychromonas sp.; assembly: GCF_947489755.1. Lineage (GTDB taxonomy): Bacteria > Pseudomonadota > Gammaproteobacteria > Enterobacterales > Psychromonadaceae > Psychromonas. Next base: position 70,759 of record NZ_CANLFB010000002.1, on the reverse strand, counting down.
CTCATCGCGTTGAATTGCGCTAAAATAAGTGCAACAACCATGGCGGCAATAAAGGCCATTCCTCCAATTCCTAAACCTTGTAATGCTGAAATCATTGCGCCTTGTACGATAACTAGACCGATACAAATCGCCATCATAGTGAGTAAACCTATTTTTTTCATTTTACTAGTGGCCGGTTTCGCAGCCATATTAACGTTATCTGAATCTGTTATAGCGATCATGTTTCTGTTCCTCTTTTGAGTAAAACGTTTTTATGATGTTAAAGTCGGTCGAAGCGATAAGGGCTTGGATCGACAAGTGGAGGGGTATTACAAACAATATCTGCTGCTAACTGACCAGCCGCGGGTCCAGTACCAAAACCATGTCCTGAGAACCCTGTTGCAATAGTTAAACCTGGAATAGCTTTGATACGGTCAATAACTGGATTTGAATCGGGTGTGACATCGATAATGCCAGCCCACTCTTCTTCTATTTCTGCTTTATTAAAAATTGGCCAGGCAGCACTTAAATTAGAGAGCGCTTCTTGATTGATAGCTGATGAAGGCTCAGGATCGTTGGTGCGTACTTCTTCAAAAGGAGAGCGTCTATCGCTTTTCCAACGACGGCCTAATGAAAGATCTTTAAAGAATTCTCGACCTAAAGCTGGACGTAAGAAGCGATGTTGAGTACGAAGTTGTTCGAAATAACGCCAACCAATTAAGAGATGATCCAACGTCAGTGGCGCATCTAATGCTGAACGTTGTGTGATAATAAAACCGCCATCTTGATGTTTTCTGAATGAGAAATCAGGTCCACCTACCGCAATATCAGTTGGTCCTTCCATCGGTTTAGTACGAAGAACAGAACATTTAAGTGGCAGTGTCGGTAATGAAACTCCCAAGTTACTTAAAAAGCGTCTCGACCAAGCACCACCTGCCAGTAACACTTGATCACAACGTATCTCGCCTTGTTCAGTCACCACGCCACACACCTTTCCACCGGATGTTGACAGAGTACGTACAGCGCAATTTTGTAACATGATTGCGCCTTTCTCTATGGCTGCTTTAGCAATATTCGTTGCTGCAATAGACGGTTCAGCACGACCATCGGAAGGGGTATAAATCCCGCCTTTCCAATCGCCTTTACCGCCAGGTGCTGTTTCATCAATTTCTTGAGTGCTCATCATTTTTGAATCTAAATCAAGCCCACTCACTGATTTCAACCATCCTTCATGCATGGCGACTTGTTCTTCTGTTTTGGCTAAAAAGATAATACCAGCCTGTTTGTAACCAACACTTTGACCAATACGCTCTGGCATTTCAGCCCACAGGCGATCTGCAGCCATTGCGAGTGGAACATCCTGAGCATGTCGACTTGTTTTGCGGATCCAACCTAAATTACGTGAAGACTGCTCTCCAGCAATATGACCTTTTTCTAGTAGCACAACTTTAATATTACGTTCAGCTAATGTCAGTGCAGCTGTTACGCCTATAATGCCACCACCAATAATGACAACTGTTGTTTCTTCAGGAAGTTGGTCAGTTGTATTGACTGCATCAAGTGTTTTTGTCATGAGTTTGTTCCTTGCTCGTTGTAAGCATTTCTATTTTAAATAGTGATTTCTTGAATATCTGCTGTTGCTGCTCCGCGATAAGCAGTCACTTCTAATTCCATTTTGTAGACGGTTGAACCTAACGGGGGACAAGTGACTGTCGTAGCAGGATTAATGCCTTTAAATTTTTCACCGATTAATTGCATAACAGCATGAACATCTTCAGGATCTTGAATAAATACACGAGAAAAAACCACATCAGCTAAACTTGAATCAACTGCAGCTAACGCAGCTTCAATATTGCTAAAGACTTGTTCTGTTTGTTCTAAAGCATCTTCAGGTATCACTTTGGTTTCAGGATTTCGTCCTGCTGTATTTGAAACGTAAATCCAGTTATCAACAGCAACTAAACGAGAATAACTGCCTATCTCCTCAAATTTTGAACCTGTTTTTACTTTTACTATTTGAGTTTTTGTCATGTGAATTTTCCGTATTAAAGTTTTTATTAAAATGTCGTATTAAAGCAAAGTCTGCGTGAATGACCTTGATCGGTATTCACGCCTTTATAATCCCTATTGATAGCGACTAGCTAAGCTCAGGCGTTTCCCAAAGATTGAGTTTTACACCAATATCCTGTTTTACTGCGTTATGATAGATTTTGGTTGCCCAAGCGACATCTTCAGTAGGTAAACCTCCTACCGATAACACAATAATTTCTTGATCATTTTTACGACCAGGGGTAGTGCCGGTGACGATAGAGCCTAGATCTTCAAGTTGATCTTTGGTCATTAAACCTTCGTCTATCATGTCCATGAAACGACAGCCAATAATTGGGATGTACATGTGGGCAGGTTTTGGTACTTCTTCATGCCAAGCTTCATAAAGACCAATGTTATCCATCACTTTTCGAACATCATTATCTTCTAAGTCTCGATCTAATCGGCAGTAAGCAGGCATAGAAATGAAAGCGCCTGGTTTGACCCATTCTCGTTTTATTTCTGGATATGAAGAGATATCGCCGGTCTCTCCTGAATTACAATAAGTCACGATATCCGCATCTCGAACAACGTCTTCAAGGGTATCGACAACTTGTACATTGGTAATTTGTGGGAAACTCTCTTTAACCCAACTAAGAAAACTATCGAGACTTTTTTGACCTCGCCCTTTCACTTTAAGCGTGTCGATTTGTGGACATACAGCCATGAAGGCAGCAATTGATGTTTTACCCATAACGCCAGGGCCTAATAGACCGACCACTTTTGAGTCTTTACGCGCTAAATGACGAGCACCCACCCCAGGGACAGCGCCAGTGCGATAGGCAGAAAGTAAGTTTGCAGACATGTGTGCTAACGGAGCACCCGTGTCAATGTCGTTAAGTGTGAACATTAAGATTGAACGCGGTAGCCCTTTTTCTCGGTTAGCAATATTAGAGCCGTACCATTTCACACCACAGGTTTGGTAATCACCACCGAGGTAAGCCGGCATTGCCATTAAACGACGGTCTGGAGTGTGACGAGGCATCGTCGCTATTTCTGGATTTTCAGGGAAAGTTACCATCGCGCCATGAGAATCGTTATTGGCGCCTGCCATACGATAATCACCTTTGTAAAGTAATGCGAACATCTCTTCCATCGCATCAACACAACCTGGCATATCTTTAACGCCCGCTTTGATCATGTCTGGTTCTGAAAGATATATAAAATCGATTTGAGTATTGTCTGACATAACATCACCTTAATTTTTTGAAATAGGATTACTTACAACATTTTATTTTTATGTCTGCTTCATTACTTTAATGACATCCAATGACAGGTTCCTGTTATTGGATTAGCACTGTTCAGCAGCAAGTGATTTTTATCCTAGACCTCTAAAAATTTTCCGTATTGAACTTTTACGACACAGTTTTTTATGGTGTGAATAATTACAAAGATATTAATAAGTATTAAATTTATTGGCATTAGGTTTGCAGAATTGGCATTAGGTTTGCAGACAGGAAGATATCTCTTAGGCATTTTTTATAAATGGAATTTATACATGTCAACCAATTCGCTTGTTAGTCATCTCGCTCGAATTCGCTCTAAGCAACCTTGGTTAGTGATGAATGCGGCGGAGAAATTTTCGATATCCGGGTCTAATCACAAATCGATTTCTCATTTCTATAGTTTTCAACCGAAAGCGTCCGTAGAACAGACTTTTGCGATCCCAGATGGTTGTGTCGATATACTCTTTGATTGTAATGGTAGTAACCCTAATGCAGCGGTTTTTGGTACACCGATGGAAGCAATAACCATTGAATTAAATAAGGATCATCGATATTTTGGCGCTAGATTCGTATCTGGCGTGATGCCCGATTTTTTAGATTTATCTGCCGCTGAATTAATAGGACGTCATTACGATCTGTTAGATGTTGTTCCTCAAGCAAATCAACTACTTGATGGAATAGTAAATAGTACCGATTTCTCTCAACAAGTCGCTGTTTTTGGACGATTTATTGAAGCGCAAAATGAACGCAAACCGTCAATGTTAACTGCGCAAGTCTTACGTAATATTTATGATAGTGAGGGAACGGTTCGTATTAATGAATTAGAAGAGAAAACGGGATACAGTGCACGTACTTTACAGCGCCAATTTGGGGCTGATATGGGCATGTCTCCCAAAGCTTTTTGCCGCATTATTCGTTGTCAGTCCGCTGTTTACGGGCTTAATCATCGAGAAAAAGTCACTTTTTCTGACTTAGCTTGTGATTTAGGTTTTAGCGACCAATCACATTTTTTGAGAGAGTTTAAAAAGCTGGTTCATGCCACCCCATTGGATTACTTAAACCGAGTAAAACATCAAAATTACTTAGAAAGCATCCAATATTTATGATCTATAAAAGTGCAGTGATTATATTTTGTGCACTAAGGCTGTGCTTACCTTGTGTTTTCATCTCACCATTTATAGACGCTTTTTATAAGACTGTTAAACCGTTTTAGATTAAATAACCTCAGTTCCGGATAAGAAAAGCGATACAACACCACTATTTGAGCAAATTTCTTCGTTAAATTATTTCCCAATAACCAATTATTGCTTCAACAATTTTCCTTGAACTACGCACAACTAGCAGTATTGTATAATAATTTTTTATAACTATATGATTTCAAATAACCTTTCGCTTCCGTTAACCAGAATTGAGGTTAAATAAAAATAAATATCAGCTTAAATAAATCCTAAATTTATTCGTGCTAAGCAATTTATTCAAGCATAAACGATAACGCGATGAAATAACCTTAGTGTTTCTCTTCTTTATCCTTTAGCTTTTAACTTTTAACTTTTAACTTTTAACTGCAGTCTCACTATTATTCACCACTAATAAAGCGGCTAGTTTACGCTTCTCAACATACTGACCTAATGAAGCGCCACCAATAATTAAGATTAAAGTAACAAGATGAACTGGTTTTAAGGTAACTTCAGGAATAAAGACTGCCATCCAAATAACTGACAATAAAGGGGCTAAATAAGCCAGCGCGCCAATCACGCGTGTATCGCCATGGCGAATAGCATAATCCCAAGTATAAAAGCTTAGCCCCATTGGCCCAAGCCCTAACAAACCAATCACTAATAAGTCGCTAGTTGAGGGGATCACTGCTTGAATGTCTGCTGTTAATACATAACTGGTTAACGCTAAAATACCCGAGAATAAACAAAACCCAGCCACCGCTGACATTGGCATTTTAGTATAACGACGATTAGATAATGTATAAAAAGCCCATAATAATGCAGCAATAAAGGCTTCACCATAACCAAACAGGTCAGTAACATTAAAGGCAATCGGCTCTTGAGCAAGCGTTAGTAATACTCCACCAAATCCTAAAATCGCGCCAATAACATGACCGAAGTTAAGACGAGATTGACTAAATAGTGGCGTCCCCAACACAATAAATAGAGGCCACAGGTATTGAATCATATTAACGCTCATCGCCGGAGAACGTGAAAAAGCATCAAACAATAAAAAATGATAGCCAAACATACCGATGACCGCACTTAACCAAACTTTCCACGGTAATTTCCATTCACGCCAATATTTCAAACCAGGAATTGAGGCGAAAATCAGCACTAACCCCACTGAAAGTAATGAAGGAATGTGCGTAATAGTCACGGTTAATACCGCTAAAGAAGACCACATTAAAATGGTTAATAATGCACTGATGTAAGCTCTATTCATGTCGTCTCCAATAATTATTTTTTATTATTTCCGTATAACTAGCCAACTGAGATTAATAAACGACTGTATTTCGTTTGAGTTAAGATCAAATAAGCTATTGATGGAATAAATTTTTAAGCGAGACTATCATGCGAAGCTTATGCAAAAAAGCAATATCATAACGACCTTTCTAATTTAATGAATATTCACTTTAAGACATATTTTACAGCCCTCTTTTTAACTAAAAAATATTTAAGACTCTCCATCAATAACAACGATTTTATAGCTAATACTTTTTTATAACGATGGTCGCCTATTCAATCGGCTACCCGTTATTGGTTCAGCGCTATTCTGCGTTTTTATTGCAATAGAAATACAGGTCATATAATATCTTTCCTTACTAATTATCGATAATGATTATCAATGATAAACACTAATAACAATCATTACTTATTCCTTGGGCAGACTCCTCGAGATAAAACCCAATAGTAGGTAATCTAAGTAGGCTTCTTTAATGACTATGTATCATTCCACATTACAACATGATGCACTTACCCCAATGTTTGATTTATGCAGACATGTTATTTCTTATTTAGATGGAAAACTTGAAGATCCTCTTGCGGCAACACAACACAATCAGTTACCAGAAAAACAGAATATCGATTGGCTTATCGGCAACCAACAAGACAAACTAACTATCCAAGCGTTAATCGATGATTTAGAAAAAAGTAATCCAGATGCAGGTCAGTCATACTTTAAAGCACGAACTTGGCACCTGCTTTGTTGGCAACCTATTTATATTGCTTTTATTAGTATCTATGGCTTAAAACAACTCCCTGATTTTACTCGTTTTAAGCAACAACGTCAGCACAACGCCATTGTCGGTTTTACATTCCACAGTGATAAAATAGCCAGTGGACAGGCTGAACAGTTAATCCCATTAGCAGCCTCTCAATTAGCACCTTTGCTTGAACATTACCGCACTCAATTGGATTCATTACAACGATGTCGACCAGGTTATTCAGGTCGTTTTATTGCGGATTTAATATTAGGTAATTTACTTAAAGTGAAAAACCTAGTCCCTGACTTTAGTGATCAAGATGTATTAACACATGCTCAACTATGGATTAAAGCGATGGGGTTGCCCGAGAAATTGCTTAAATCTTTAACAATAAAAGATGGACAAACAATCGACTTCGTACGAACAAGCTGCTGCCTCGCTTATAAAGTGAATAGTAAGCTTTGCTCAACCTGCCCTAAAGCACATAAATAACAGCCATTATAAGACACCTCTAATCATGACAACAAAACCAAACATAAACACTTCGGCTATTAGCTTACGCACCAATAACCTTGTGGTAGGTTATTCAGCACCGATTGTTAAAGGGGTCGATCTTAATATTGAGCAGGGAAAAATAAGCATATTAATCGGCTCAAATGGTTGTGGTAAATCAACATTATTAAAATGTTTAGCACGCGTATTACCCCCACTTGATGGCGAAGTCTTACTGGGTAATAAAAGTATTCATTCGCTACCTGCCAAACAAGTTGCAAAAAGAATGGCCTTATTACCACAAGGACCGATCGCGCCAGAAGGTTTGTCGGTAAAAGAATTAGTGTCGCAAGGACGTTATCCACACCAAAGCTTTTTAAAGCAATGGAGCATCGAAGATGAAGATGCGGTAACACTGGCAATGCAACAAGCTAATGTGAAAGCCTTAGCGGATCGCGCTATTGCCGATTTATCAGGCGGTCAAAGACAACGTTGCTGGATTGCAATGGTACTTGCTCAACAAACGGATATTATTTTGTTAGATGAACCAACCACCTACCTCGATTTAAAAGTACAAGTCGATTTGCTTGATCTGTTAAGTGAGATGGCACATCAACACAATAGAACGTTAGTGATTGTGTTACATGAATTGAACCTAGCAGCGGCTTATGCCGACCATCTCATTATGATGAAAGAAGGTAAAATTTATGCGCAAGGAACACCAGAAAAAATATTTAATGCTGATAATTTAAAAGCGGTATTTGGTCTTTCTTCAAAGGTTATTAAAGAGGCCGAATCTGACTCACTGATTTGCGTTCCTATCCAAAAGATAAAACAAACACAAAAAGCAAAACCAGCATTAAATGCAACGAATAAGGTTGAGCTATGAACCGTCAACAATGGTTAAGCTCTACTGGCATAATAGTGATGCTTGTATTACTGATATTAGCCTTGATATGGCATTTATCGATTGGTACCAAAACCATTTCACTGATAGACATAACACACTCTTTTTATGCGTTTGATGAAGACAATTTTAACCACTTAGTGATCCAAGAGTTGCGCCTGCCTCGTGCCATTATTGCGATATGTGTTGGTGCGTGTTTAGCGGTTTCTGGCGCGTTAATGCAAGGAGTGACTCGTAATCCTTTAGCTGATCCTGGCTTATTAGGCATGTTAACAGGTGGCGCGCTAGCGGTAGTTTATTGGTCAACTTTTGTTCATGCTGAATCATTAGTTTGGTTACCGCTCGTTGCCGCTATTGGTGCATTAATCAGTGCGGTGATTGTTTGGGGTATTGCTTCCAGAGCTCCGGGTGGTACCACGCCTCTTAACCTGATTCTATCTGGTTCGGCATTTACTGCTTTTTCTGCGGCGTTATTAGCAATCCATCATTTACTTGACGAACAAACCTTTCAAGAAATGCGTACCTGGTTAGTGGGCTCTTTATTAGCCAGTGATATTAACGTTTTATATTGGTGTATTCCTTGGATTATTATTGGATTAGGCGGTGCGATTGCCCTTGCTCCAAGCATCACGGCGTTATCAATGGGTGAAGAAGTTGCAACGGGATTAGGCATTAATATTCGTCGTCGTAAATGGCAACTATTAGCTTGTGTCGTGATATTAACATCGGTTGCAGTGGCGCTAGCAGGTCCATTAGGTTTTATTGGTTTAGTGATTCCGCATGTTGTGCGTTTTTGGGTAGGTGCAGATTATCGTTGGATAGTGCCTTATTGCATTCTACTTGGCGCTATTTATCTATTATTTATCGATACATTGGCTCGATGGATTATTCAACCTCAAGAAGTCGCAACAGGTCTTATTACCATCCTGATCGGCGCACCACTTTTTATATGGCTAGTTAAAATGAGGGTACGTTAATGCAGTTAACCATACGCTTATTTGAACAACGGTTCTCGATGCGCTTTATTAAAAGCGCACTTTTATATTCAGTCATTTTGTCACTGGTTTTATTAGCCGTGATGGCGCTGGCAACCAGCACTGGCAGTTATTCAGTATCATTACATGACAGCTTTTTTAGCTTATTAAAGCAAGACCAGTGGCTTAACGATCCGCAAGCTTCACTTATTATTTGGGAGTTTCGTTTACCTAGAAGTTTAGTGGCTGCATTAAGTGGTGCTTTATTTGGGTTATCCGGTGCGCTATTGCAAAATATGACGCGTAACCCTCTCTCAGATCCAAGCCTAGTGGGTATTAGCCAAGGGGCGGCCTTAGCGGTAGTGGTACTCACAATACTATTTCCAGCCTATATCGATAATTATCGAGAAATATCAGCCTTTGTAGGCGCCGTATTGATCGCAGTGATCATCCAATTATTGCGAGGTAAAGGTCACCCTCTTAAATTCATTCTACTAGGGATTGGTGTTGCCGCTTTTATCAGTGCGATTATTTCTACTTTACTGACATATGGCAATCTACAATCTGCGATGACTGCATTATCGTGGCTTGCTGGGAGCACTCATGCAACCGGGTGGCATGATGTAAAAACTCTATTGATTGCCTTTATTGTCTTTATTTGCCTTTCCGTTTATCAAGCAAGAACCATGTCAGGGATAAGCTTAGGTGATGAAGTTGCGATTGGTCTAGGGATTAACCTAAAAAGCGTGATGTATTTACAACTCACTATATCAGTCGGTGCCGCCGCGATTGCAACAGCCGTTGTTGGTCCGCTTGGCTTTATTGGATTATTAGCACCGCATCTTGCACGTAAAATAACTCGCAGTGGACCTGCAAATCACTTGTTATTAACCGCATTGGTTGGGGCCATTTTAGTATTAGCAGCCGATATTCTTGGTAAAATACTATTTGCCCCAACTCAATTAGCAGCAGGATTAGTAACATCATTAATTGGTGCGCCATTGTTTGCTTATCTATTAATTAGAAAGCCATCATAAAGCAGCGATTCACATAGATTGTTATAAAGCGGTATTAAAAAAGCAGTAAAGAAATCATAAAATAAGGAATAAATATGAAATGGATAATTGGTTTATTAAGTCTTTGGGTTAGCGTCAGTGCGATCGCTTTTCCGATTGAATTAGCACATAAATACGGCACGCTAACCATTGATAAAAAACCGCTGCGTATCGTTTCCGTAGGGCATGTAGACCATGATGATATTTTATCTTTTGGTGTAAAACCCTTAGCAATCCGTGATTGGTATGGCAGTCAGTCTTATGGGGTTTGGCCTTGGGCACAAGCGCAATTAGGCGATGCTAAACCGATATTACTCAAACCTAGAATCTTAGATTACGAAGCAATAGCGGCTTTAAAGCCCGACCTCATTATTGGTGTTTCTTCAGCAATGAATGAAAAGGAATATCAAAAGCTAAATGCTATTGCACCAACGCTTGCGCCACCAGCAAAATATGAAGATTGGACAATTCCATGGTATGTTCGCCATTTAATTATTGGTAAAGCGTTAGGTTTTTCAGCATTGGCAGAGCAACATGTCACCTCTTTACAAGCACAATTAGCAAAGACAAAAGCACAACATCCAGAATTCCATAATAAAACAGCAGCCGTTGCTTTTTATTACAATAAACAACCCGGGGCTTATGCGACTAAAGACCTACGCTCGCAATTTTTAATCGACCTTGGTTTTATTATTCCAAAGGAAATTGATCAAATAGCTGGCGATGCTTTTTATGCCTCGTTTAGCGAAGAGCGATTGGATATTTTAAACAATGATGTGGTGGTTTGGCTCGCTTCAAAAGAAACGATTGAGAGTGCGAGTACTGCTGTATTTAGAAAGCGTATGCCCTTCTACAAAAATAAAAAAGAATACTTCACGGGCGACCTTGTTGGCGGCGCATTTTCATTCTTCAGTTACCTCTCGATACAATATCTATTAGATGAAATGGTACCTGAGTTAGCAGTAATAACCGCTAAGGAATAAGCTTCAAAAAGCGACATTAACTAATTAAAGCTCAACCGCCTTTTCTTTGAGTTCAACAGCGAGGCGGTTATCACGCAATAGTCGAACGATGGTGGTGACATTAACGGTAATCAAGGTTGCCTCTAATAATACACCACCTATTGAACCAACCAGTATATTGTTGATTAACCAGCACATCGCACCTAATACAAATACAATACGCATTGGGATACCTTTTAATACAAACACGGCATAAGTCCCTAAACTCATTCCTAATACAGCCCAAAGATCCCAAATGCTATCCGCTAAATAAAAGCCACTACACAAGCCTAAAAGAATGAATAAAATCGCTACTTTGGTAGACGAAATATAAATAGAGGTTGTGGTTCTTATCGCAGAGAGTAAAGCACTTAATGCTGAGACGATAGAGCCTAATAATATGAAATGAACCATGTGGTTTAGGCTAAACACCACCATGATAATCTTTAACTTCTTATCGTCTTTTTGATAGAAGGTATAAATACCTAAAGCAAAACTTAAAAAGCCCAGTATTTGAGCAACAACTTGCTGATCTATCATCTGATTATCTTATATTGGTTGTATCATTAGAATGCTGGAAATAAATCGTACTAATTGTATCAATCGTATTAATACAGCTAACGCGCTAACCAACCGCCATCAACGGCAATCGTATAACCATTAATATAATTAGCTGCATCAGACGCTAAAAATACGCAAGGTCCTGCAATATCGCTAGGTAACCCCCAACGTTGCGCAGGAATACGCGCTAATATTGCCGCATTACGATCTTCATCTTCTCTCAATGCTGTTGTATTGTTTGTTTCCATGTAACCTGGTGCAATGGCATTAACATTGATATTAAACTTAGCCCATTCATTTGCCATTGCGCGGGTAATGCCCATTAAGGCACTTTTTGATGCAGTATAAGATGACACTCGAATCCCGCCTTGGAAAGAAAGCATTGAAGCAATATTAATAATTTTTCCACCATTACCTTGCTTGATAAATTGCTTTGCTACCGCTTGCGACATGAAAAAAGCTGTTTTGCTATTAATATTCATCACGTCGTCCCAATTTTTCTCAGAAAAATCAAGCGCGTCTTCACGGCGGATAATACCTGCGTTATTCACTAAAATATCAATACGACCAAATGCGTCGATAGTTTGCTGAATGATCCCAGGAATATCATCTTGCTTAAGTAAGTCAGCGCGATAATCAATAAACGAGTGACCACCAGCATGCATTTTTTCAGCAGTTTCTGTGGCTGGCGAACGATTAACACCGACGACTTTACAACCAGCTTCAGCCAAGCCAAGCGCCATCGCTTGTCCTAAGCCAGTATTACAACCAGTGACAATGGCGACTTTCTCTTTCAAATGAAACGAATCTAAAATCATATTAAGTCCTCGTTCAGAATGCATAAATATAAAAATCAATATACACAAAAAAGCAAACACCATCAATTACAATTGAAACGCCGTTTCATTAAGTTAATTTTGTTATTAACAATAAAATTTAGAAAGAAACATAATGAGTAGAAATGAATAATGGGTTCTTAAGTAAAAATAGCACTCCTATACTATTGATTTATTACTATAAGAGCGCAAAATACTTCATTTATAAAGTGATAGTGTCCTTAATAACACATTAGAAACAATAATGATTTATTACTATCAAAGGGTACTCAAAGTAGGTTTACAGTATGAAAAAATCATTAAAAGCAGTACTCGTCTCGGCTTTAATTTATCCCGGTTTAGGCCATTTTGTCTTTAAAAAATATGTTGTAGGCATTGCCTTTATTATTAGCTTTTCAATTCCTTTATTATTGCTAATTCAAGGTATGTTGGCTAAAGCAAACCAAGTAGTGTTGCAAATTCAACAAGGTGAGACGGCTTTAGATGTCACTGCTATTTCAAACTCACTGATGACAGGTTCTGATATGCAAACACTCGATACTTATACGTATATTATGTTAGCTATTTGGATAGTCAGTGTATTAGATGTTTATAGGGTTGGTCGTAAAGCGAAAGGATAGTGAATATGGAATTTGAAGTTTGGTTAACTTACGTTGTTGCTTGTTTAGTTTTAACTGCCACACCGGGACCTAGTATTTTCCTAGGTATTGTTCACTCTATTAACTACGGTTTAAAAAGAACAATATTTACCGTATTGGGTGATATCAGCGCCAATTTCATACAAATGATATTAGTGTCAATTGGTTTAGGCTTGGTGATAGCAAACTCTGAATTCGCCTTTGATATTATCAAATGGCTAGGGGCAGCGACTTTATTTTACATGGGGATCAAGATGTTACTTGCCCCCGCTAAAAGTGTTGATAAAAAAGATGATTTAGAAAAAGTACCTAATCTTCGTCTCTATATTTCAGGGTTTATGGTCGCAGCTGGCAACCCTAAAGCGATTGTCTTTTTTACTGCATTCTTTCCTCAATTTATCGATACTAGCCAACCACTCTTCCCACAAATGGCGATCATGTGTCCGACCATGGCGTTATTAGATTTCACCTTAGTCATGCTGTATGCCTTTTCTGCAAAAAAGGTATTAACAACAGGGAAAGCCAAATTACATATTATCAATAAAGTGAGTGGTGGCATTTTGGTCGGTGCGTCTGGCGCATTAGCGTTAACTAGCCGCGCTTAAAACACTTATTGATTCACGACCACTAAGGTTATCTGCAGTGGTCGTATTAAGAATATCTGCAGTGGTCGTGTTAAGAATATCTGCAGTGGTCGTGTTAAGAATATCTGCAGTGGTCGTGTTAAGAATATCTTTGCTAACGGCTGAGGCTCTTTTATTTTTTAACGAGTAAAATATCGCAAGGCAGTTCAGTTAATAAGGCCGTCGTTGTACTGCCTATCCAAAATTGCTCAAGCTTGTTTCTTGTCACTAAACCCATCACTAATATATTGCTACTATTCTTTTTTATATAAGAAGCTAACGCGACTTCAGGCACACCTTCCAACAAAATAGTCTTACCTGTAGGAATGCGATGTCTCTTAGCAAAGTCAGCCAATCCATCGCGATGCATGGACAATATTTTACTTTTATACTTAACCAATACTGACGTCACATGATAACAATGAGCCACTGACCAAGTGGCTTTTAACTGCCTAGCCCAACTTTCACTTAAATCAGCAATATGTTTATCAGTCGTTGTAATGCTGGCATGTTCATGCAAAGGATCAACAGCGCCAATCACGCTTAATGGATATTTCCAAGCTTGCTTATTAAGCAATAAAACTGGTGCTTTGATATCAGTTAATCGCTGGAAAATAGAGTGTCTTTTATCGACGACGTTATCTTCAATCACCACGAGACTCTTTTGATTATTATTAACTTCAGTATTTAACACTTTCAGGTAATCAGCTGATGAATTGATAGTGATTTCAACATCAATTGCATTCATGGTAAAAAATTTAATTAATTGCACTTTTTTAGTTTCAATTTTTTGCATCAATTCATCTGATAACAGTTCTTTGTCATTAAACAAATGCCAGTAACCACGCCCCTTTAATTGCGCACTTGCATCGATGATGATTTTAATCGATTGTTGATGAGGTGGGATGAGGTGAACCATCTTATCCAATGACGTTGTTTGATAATAAAATCGACTGTCAATGAACCAAATAAACTGCTCTGTAATCATTATATAAATCCATATAGGAAAGGGTTAATCGAATATTATGAACAAACACAAAAGTGTCTTGATAGTAAAGAGTAGATGATTAAATACATCTACTCTTATCTTTTCTGAACGAATAAAGCACCTAGCCAAACAACTCATTAAACCTAGACGTCATCACCGATGCTAACAATACGCTTATAGCCAACGTTTTTTCTTAAACAACATCACTAAGCTTATTGAAATGAAGCCCATAAAACTCAATAGATAATAATAGCCATTAGCGACTTTTAGCTCAGGAATATACTCGAAGTTCATGCCGTACAGTCCCGCTAAAAAACCTAATGGAATGAAGATCGCAGTGATCACCGTCAATACTCGCATCGTGGCATTCAGCTGATGTGAGGCAACAGATAAATAACCATTCACTAAATCACTACAAATATCATAATGCATCTGTGACAAACTCAATAAACGTTCAATACGTTCATGCACGTCAGTCACCGTATGAAGATCTGCTTGATTAATAATAGGCGTTTCATCTGTGACTAGAATCTTCAACTCGCTGCCAATATTACTGTGGTAGTTAAAGGTACGTTTTAGTTTGGTTAATCGTGAACGATACAAGGTAATTTCTTGCATCATTTTATCATCCCCACCCATTTGAAATTGATCTTCAATTGATTCTAATTTTTCTTCAAATTCAAAGAGCTTTTGTAAATAAATACCACAGCTATAATGAAAAACTCTTAAGGCTAATGTAATAGGGCTTTTTACTAAATACTTTTCACCTTCTTCACTGAATAACTTATCAATAGAAATTGATTTTTTAGCATGCGATGTAATCACAATATTAGTCCCAACAAACATCGCGATCTGTAAATGATCAAACACGAGATCATCACCAGGATGATAAATACCGCGATAAAGCATAAAGATATAGTTATCAAATAATTCAATTTTTGGGGGATGACGATCGCGTTGCGCATCACTTATTGCTAATGAATGACAACCCAAACTTTTCAATAACTTGAGTTCTTCAGGCTGATCATGAGAATCAAAATCGACCCATAGCGAATCACTTGGGTTTTGTTTCCACATCTCAATTAATGATTCATCACCATAAGTACATGTCTTATCTGACTTTAATAACATACATCTGATCATAACTTTCTCTTTCTATGATTAAAATAGTGCTTAATACGCGGCGTATAGTGATCTACCTTTGGCTGTTAGTCACCTTTTAATATCTTTTACTTATCTTTTAAAATGCCTTTTTATGACCTTTGCATAGCCGATAAATATAAATTTTTTTGTTTCAGTAAAGGTTATAGACTTTATTCCAAATTTATAACAATTATTCGTTGAAATATGTCACTAGACATCATTATTTAGATAGCCATTGTATTATGTATTTTACAATCAACTCTCTTGTCAGGTTTAAATATAGCCTTATTTTCGCTGATCAGGTGACAGCTTGAAGTGAAATCCAGCAAAGGAATATAACTGCGTAATACTTCTAATTTTTTGTTAACCACACTCATTGATATTGATATGAAGAAATAAACATGTATAACAAGCCATCACATATCGATTACCTTTTTGAGTTAACACCTCGAACCAATAAAAGCAGATATTAACGACTTATAAGCTAATATAACAATATCAGTAACAGTACCAATATTCGTATCAGCAACAATGAGGTAGCAAGCTTTAAAGCACTGTTCAATACTCCCAAAATAACGAAGGCTTCCGCAAACTAATACAATTAACTTGTTGACGAATAAAAAGAGCTTAAAGGAACATTACATGGACTTATCACAAATTAACGAAATACTATCTTACAAACTCATTACCATCTCAGGCCAAGCGATTACCTTGTCCCATATATTACTCATCCCTGCAGTTATATTAATAGGTATTCTCTTAACGCGATGGGTGGCTAAATTAATTACCAAACGCCTAATTTCTAAAAAAGTCGACCCTAATGTCGTTCACTTATTGCTACGTGTTTTTTATGTGATAGCGATGGCTATCCTATTAGTCACAACATTAGAATTGATTAACGTGCCGATTACTGCATTTGCCTTTTTATCGGGTGCAATAGCGATTGGTGTGGGGTTTGGTGCGCAAAACATTATTAACAACTTCATCAGTGGTTGGATTTTAATGTGGGAACGTCCAATACGCATCGGTGATTTTTTAGAAGTAGAATCAGCAAAAGGTGTCGTTGAAGAAATTAATACACGTTCAACACGTATCCGCCGTGTCGATGGTGTTCATTTGCTTATTCCGAATAGTAAATTATTAGAAAATACCGTCGTTAACTGGACATTAATTGATAGTTTAGTCAGGACATCCGTCACTGTCGGTGTTGCTTATGGCTCTCCCGCTAAAAAAGTAGCTGAACTTATTATGCAAGCAACAACAGATCAGAAAAGAATAGTAGAAAGCCCTGCGCCTGTGGTTACTTTTGAAGATTTTGGTGATAATGCACTGATGTTTGAAGTCACCTTTTGGTTAGACTCTAACGCTGAAGGTGGTTTAAGGGTAATGCGTAGTAATATTCGTTTTCGTCTTGAAGAGTTGTTTGAAGAACATAATATTGTTGTTGCTTATCCACAAAGAGACCTGCATATAGATGGTTCATTAACTATTAATAAATAAAAAGTAAAAAGCAACTTTGGGTTAATAACCGAGTCTTAACACTCTATTTAATGCCCCTTACACTACGATTCATCTGTGAACGCATGTAACGATATAAGTAACTAGCAGTAGTAATAAAGTAAGTTATTGTTAAAATTAGAAAAATAAAAAACAGTTAGATAAAAAATAATAGAAAATTTAAGCGGATACCCCATTATGTTTGAAAAAATATCATCAATCGATTTAAGTACAAATGCCTTTTTTCAAGCGCTGATCCACAGTAATAGTGTCTTAACTATCGCCCTTATTTTAGTGTTAATGAGCAGTAAAATTTATATTTTAAAATTACTGCAACAAAAAGGTAAATCGAATAAACGCTTAAAAATGAATATTGTAAATAACACCATCACTATCTTAATTTTGATTGGTATTTTTAATATTTGGGCAGATGAATTCCATGAGTTTGCCATCTCTATTGCCGCTTTTGTCGTGGCGATTGTGATTGCAACGAGAGAGTTTATTCAATGCTTTATCGGATTTTTATATATTGTATCTAGCCGCCCTTTTCGTATCGGTGATTGGATACAAGTCGGTGATTATTATGGTGAAGTACATTCAATTGATTGGGCAAAACTCACCTTATTAGAAGTTAATATTGATTCCTACGAATACACTGGGAAAACGCTTTATGTTCCTAACAGTAAGTTAATTACGTCGTCGATTAAAAACTTAAACTTCTTAAAACGTTATGCCATGCACCACTTCACTATCACACGAGATGGCAGTGTTAATCCGTTTATTTTTTTAGATGAGTTATATGAAAAAGCACACGGTTATTGCGCCGACTTTAATGACGTTGCAATCCGCTACAACCAGCTCATTGAAAATCGCTTAGATGTTCATATTGCAGGCCCAGAGCCGCACATACAGGTTGCCACTTCTGACATTGGCGATACACAACTCATCTTTACTATTTTCTGTCCCACTGAGCGTGCATTAGAAATTGAGCAGTGTTTAACAGGTGATTTTATGAGGCTGTGGTTTGAACAACAGCAACTGATAAAACAAAATAATTAATGTAACCGTGTCCTGACCAATCAATATAAATGACTACGTTATAGTCTGAATTAAAAGCCCCAAACAATAAAAAGGAGGGTTTATGTCATTAGAATTATTACCCGATTATATTGAAAAAATTAATAACTACTTTGAAAACGAAACGGATATTAAAGAAGTCATCCTCGAAGTAGAACAAGAATTATCCGACGAACAAATTTCTGTTTTATTAGAATCATTTCCTATCAAACTCAGAATGAGTATATGGGCGACGTTCACTGATGAAACACAACAAAATGTGTTCATTGAGATGAAACCTGAGTCTAGGGAATTAATATTAAATGCTTGTGATGACGAGCTTTGCTTCCCACTTTTAACAAAATTAGACGCGGTTGATTTATTAGAACTATCTGAAAGTTTAAATGATCGATTTATCGATTACGCTGTTAGTAAAATGACAGCGAAACAGCGTAGTCTTTATAAAAAGTCCTGTGATTATGCATTAGATGAAGTAGGCCATTGGCAAAACTTTACGGAAGTTCAAATCCCACAGCAATTGAAACTTTCAGCCGTTAAAAAGGTATGTAGCAAAAACTTACCTACCTTTACTGATGTTATTTATATTGTCGACGATAATGCCGTTTTGATTGGCGAAATAGCCCTTAATGCGGTCTTTAAAGCAGAGAATGAAGAACAATATGAAAGCTTTATTAATACTGATATTGAATACATTTCTAGCAATGATGATATTGCGATTGCATCAGATAAATTAATTGATTCAGATACGTCTGCATTACCCGTTATCGATGAAAATCGCTGCTTAACAGGCCGTTTAGACTTACCGACAGCCTATCGTTACAGAGAACAAATCGCTGAAACACAATTAATTCAAGCAGCAGGTTTAGTGGAAGAAGAAGATCTATTTGGTAATGTATGGCAAAGCTCTAAAAACCGTGCAGTTTGGTTAGGTATTAACTTAGTTACTGCTTTTTTAGCCTCATGGTTTATTGGTTTGTTTGAAGCGACTATCCAACAAGTTGTGGCATTAGCGGTCTTAATGCCAGTCGTTGCATCAATGGGCGGCATATCAGGCAGCCAGACGATTACTTTAATTATTCGAGGGTTAGCATTAGGGCAAATCAATGATGCCAACAAAAAAGATATTATTGCAAAAGAGCTTAAAGTCGGCGCGATTAACGGCGTGTTATGGGCCATTGTAATCGGTGCAATCACCTTTATTTGGTTTGATAATCCACTACTCTCACTGACTATCTTTATTTCTATCTTAGGCAACATCCTTATCGCTTCACTATCGGGCGTATGGGTTCCTTGGATGTTAAGTAAATTTAATATTGATCCTGCTTTATCTGGTTCAGTGGTATTAACCACGGTAACGGATATTTTCGGATTTATTGTGTTCTTAGGGTTAGGTAGTTTATTACTGCTATAGAAAAACGATAAAAAACCTTTAAAGAATTTTAGAAGCCCTAATATCACCTCACATAACACTTAGTTGATTAAATTAAGCGTTATAAAAGAGACTGATGTTAGGGCTTTTTTCATACTATTTAGCGATTAAATAAAGCTAAGTGATGAACAATAGTAGAGCTGTTATAGGCTAGGTTCTTACATGTGGAAAAAGCTGTAAAACTTGCTCGATCATGTCAATTTTTTGATTCTTCGCAAGATAACTTGCATAAATTTCACGCTTAAATACAGGTGCTTCATCAACAAGAAAAAGCTGATTGCTTTTAAGGTATTCAAAGGTAATTTGTCGTGGTAAATAAGCAGCCCCACCAGCATCTAAAATGAAGTTAAGTGCAATTCTAGGCTGGCTCATAAAATGTTTAGCTTCAGGTGCATCTTGAAACTCTCTCAAATACTGTGCAGTAATCGATTCCCCATAATCCACCATAATAAAGTCTGTTAACGCAGCAGAACTATCAACATGGTCAGGGTTAGTGGTGACTAGATGTAAAGGGACTGTGGCAACTTTTTCCGACACAATTTCACCCACAAAAGTCGGATCAAACAAAAAAGCGATATCAATAACGCGGTTCAACAAACTTTTTCTTAACTCTGGTGCACTATAAGTACTGGTTAATAAACTAACATCTTCGACATTAAGATGGATTTTATGTAGCCAGTTTTGCAGAACGATATCCCAAATGGTACTTGTCGCCCCCACTACTAATTGCATTGAATGTTGTGCTGTTATGCCAACATCTTGTTTGGTTTTTTGCCACATAAAGATTAATTCATTAGCATGCTTAATCAAGCGGTGCCCTTCTGGCGTTAACTTTAAGTGTTTTTTACTGCGGTCAAATAACAATACACCTAAGTCTTCTTCCAATAACTTAATACGCGCACTCACTGCAGATTGAGTAATAAATAGATTTTCTGAAGCAATACGAAAATGTAATGAACGGCTTACTTCTAAAAAGGTTTTTAATAACTCTATTTTCATGCACTTACCCACTAATCAAAAATTTTAATCAAAGACCATAAAACAATTAATTTTATTATATAGCGTTTTGTTTATACACTCCACGCACTTAATTTGAGTTCAGATTAAAAACACTTATAACAGTGAATATAGCAGGTGTACTTTGTTGCATAAGTCTTTATTAAACTCAGGTTTTTCGGTATTTGCGATAGTTGCCTTGATGGTTTTCGTCGCCCCATATTAGTGATACTTACACAGGAATTATATTGATGAAAATTGCAATCTTATCTAGAAACCCGAAGCTATATTCTACTCGTCGTTTAAAAGAAGCGGGCGAAGCACAAGGTCATGAAGTCGACATTATCGATACATTACATTGTTATATGGACATCACAAGCAGCCGCCCTACTGTTCGTTACCACGGTGAAGAATTACCACAATACGATGCGATTATTCCACGTATTGGTGCGTCAGTTACTTTCTATGGCACCGCGGTCGCGCGTCAATTTGAAATGATGGGTACTTTTAATATCAATGAATCTGTTGCTATTAGCCGTTCACGTGACAAGTTACGCTCAATGCAATTATTGTCTCGTAAAGGTATTGGTATGCCACGTACTGGCTTTGCAAATAAACCAGATAACATTAAAGATTTAATTAAAAATGTAGGTGGTGCCCCCGTAGTTATCAAGTTACTTGAAGGGACACAAGGCATCGGCGTAGTACTTGCTGATACCGCTAAAGCAGCTGAAAGTATCATTGAAGCCTTCATGGGTTTAAAAGCAAATATTTTAGTGCAAGAGTTCATCAAAGAAGCTGGCGGTGCAGATATCCGTTGTTTAGTGATCGGCGGCCGTGTTGTGGCTGCGATGAAACGTCAAGGTGCAGAAGGTGAATTCCGCTCTAATTTACACCGTGGCGGTTCAGCTGTTGTGGTTAAATTAACCAAAGAAGAACGTGAAACAGCGGTTAATGCAGCTAAAATAATGGGCTTAAATTTCTGTGGTGTTGACTTATTACGCTCAGAAAATGGCCCAATGGTCATGGAAGTAAATTCATCACCAGGCCTTGAAGGTATTGAGAAAGCAACAGGTATGGATATTGCTGGAATGGTATTTGATTTTATTGAAAAAAGACCAAAAACAATCACTAATAAAACACGTGGTAAAGGATAAATACATGAAAACATTACGCATAGGCGATTTTGACATTTTACCGGGTACTCAGTGCAAAATTGAGTTGCCTGTAGCAAAGTTATATACCGATGCAGATGTTTCATTACCGGTACAAATTATTCGCGGCACAAAAGATGGCCCCACCATTTTTATTAGTGCGGCAGTACACGGTGATGAATTAAACGGTATTGAAATCATTAGACGTTTAATTAATAAACCTAACTTTAAAATTATTAGAGGTACCGTAATCGCGGTACCCATGGTCAATGTTTACGGTGTAGTGAACCAAAGTCGTTACATGCCAGATCGCCGCGATTTAAATCGCTGCTTTCCAGGTTCGGCAAAAGGATCATTAGCCGCGCGTGTTGCACATATATTCTTAACACAAATTGTTAAACATTGTGATTACGGTATTGATTTACATACGGGAGCTATTCATCGTTCTAACTTGCCTCAAATTCGTGGTGATATGAACGATGCTGAAACCAAAGAACTAGCACAAGTATTTGCCGTGCCTGTGATTTTGCACTCAAATGTTGTGGACGGCTCTTTACGTGAATCCGCTGTAGATAATGGCACTAAAGTATTACTGTATGAAGCAGGTGAGGCGTTACGTTTTGATGACTTTTCGATTCATGCTGGCATTAAAGGGATAGAGAATGTTTTACGTCACCTTAATATGATGCGTAAAGTTACCTCTAAACGAAAATTAAAAGAACCTTATATTGCTAATAGCAGTGGTTGGTTACGCGCTAATGCAAGCGGTGTTGTAAAGCATTTAGTTGAATTAGGAGACCGTGTCACGATTGGCGATAAACTTGCGGAAATTGGCAGCCCTTATGGTGAGATTTTAGGGATTGTTAAAGCAACTAGATCGGGTATTTTAATCGGTCAGCAAAACATACCTTTAGTACAAGAAGGCGAGGCAATGTTCCATATTGCTTACTTTAAAGAAGATGATGAAGCGGTGTATGAACACATTGAATCAGTACAAGATTTCTTACGTCCTGAAGATGCGCATAACCCTCAACATATAATTGGAGACAAGTAATAATGCAATCTAAAGATAAAATGATTATTGGCCGCTTGGAGTCGATTGCATTACCAGAACTAGGCATTAAAGATATGCAAGTACGTGTTGATACCGGCGCTAAAACATCGTCGTTACATGTTGATAATATAGTGAAATATATGGAGTCTGGTATACCTTGGGTGAAGTTTGATATTCACCCTGATATTCATAACGTGAAAAAGCTTATTTCATGTAAAGCCGTGCTCAGTGATATTCGTAAAATAAAGTCATCTAACGGAACCTCTGAAGAGCGTTATGTAATAGAAACAGCGATGACCTTAGGAAAAGAAACGTGGCCCATTGAGATCACTTTAACTGACCGTACTGATATGAACTATTTAATGTTATTTGGACGAGAAGCCATTGGTAAGCGTTTATTAGTAGACCCATCAAAGGTATTTCTAGCGAAATAGACGTTTATTGCTACGAAGAAAATAAAGCAAAGACTGATCAGAGAGGTTTATATTAATTTATATAAACCTCTTTTTTATTGAGAAACGACCATTTTTATTGATAAACAACCATTATAAAAATGCTTATATGCCACCTATGAGTAACCTCTATAAACAATATTTATAAGAAACATGCATGAATAAAAATGCACATTAACATGATTATAATGACGATAACCTGCATAATAAGCATTCTTTAATCATTTTATTGAGTAGAAAACAGCCCATGGCAGATAAGCGTTTACATTTAATTGTTGTCACTAATGATAATGATTTTTTCTATTGGATAGCTTCAACTATCCGAGTTTCAAACCTTATCATCGAAACAATAAACCAAGTGGCTGTTGATGCTATTTCAGATATAAAAGTCATTAGTGATAGCGACCAACTACTGATTATTGAAGATAAAATCTATTCAAAACACTTCACGAAAATTAGCCAGACTTTTTCCTCTATTGAGCATGAATTGCCATTATTAGTGGTTACCGAAGCTTATAACAATACTATGAGCAAAATTAATGCTTTCGCTATTATTGATACTATCGTAAAACCAAGCTTATCGATCCACTCTTTAGAACACGCTATTTGCTCTTTATTAAAAGACTATAAATTAACGCAAAGACTTAAAAGGCTCGCTCACTATGATTCGTTAACAGGAGCGGCTAATCGCTATTTGTTTGATGACAGAATGTCGGAAGCTTTGAAGAAGGCTAAGCGAGAGAAACAAGCTTTCTCATTGTTATTCTTTGACCTTAATGCTTTTAAATCAGTTAACGATAATTATGGGCATGAGGTGGGCGATTTATTACTTAAGCATTTTGTCTCACAGCTTAATAAAGTCAGAAGAGAAACAGATACCTTGGCGAGGCTAGGTGGTGATGAGTTTTGTATGCTATTACCTAACACCGATAAACCTAGCTTATTAAAACTTGTAGACAGAATTAAAGAAGCCTTTTTATTACCACTAGTGGACTTAGGGATTAAACTACATATTCAATCAGCAATAGGTGGCGTTAATATTCAAAACCAAAGTATCAGTTTATTAAGCCCTAAAGAGATTTTAAAAATAGCAGATAAATGTGTTTATGAAGCAAAGAAAACCTCAGAAACACATTTGGTATTAGAGACTATTTAGTGTGTTTTAATAACACTCACTTTTTAACATTGATGACTGATGTTAATTATTTACAGTTCTGACGAAATGCGTTGTGACCTTGTTTCTGTTGTTGCTTTACTTTAGCTAACAGAGCTTCAATTTCAACTTTATCATTGGTTTCACTCAGTGCTTTAAAAGTTGCGTTCAAATCTTGCATCTCTTTTTGATACAGAGCGAATTTTACTTTTTGATCTGCACTTACTTCACCTTTGCTATCAGCATCATGATGGCTTGCTTTAGAGATAACAACGGGTGTCAACTGCTCTGCCTTTGCACTGAGTTTTAATAACTCATTCGCATGCTCCTTCATCTCTGCTTGGTCTTCAGAATTAAAGCTTTTGTTATACGCTCTTAGCTCACTTTTCATGTACTTCATCATATCGCCTAGCTCAGTATCTTTAATCTCACAATGTTCTTCATGAGCAAAAGCTTGGCTCATTGGTAGTGATAAAAATAATGTTGCCGCTAGAGATAAAGCGAGTTTGTTTCTTTTAATTCTCGTAGTGCTAGTCATCGCAGTTTTAATCATGTTAGTCATGTCCTGTAAAATATGTGTTGTCAGTAAGTCGGCTTAGTCATGGGGGAAACTACAAGTTGAAGCTAATGATTAACAATTAACTTCAACCTAAAATACCAATTTAAGTAATCACTCAGTCTTTAATATATAGCTGATGACGTAAGCTTACTTTTTTCCATTGGAAATATACAGCAGGTAAAATCAATAGCGTTAAAATAATTGCACTGACCATTCCGCCAATCATCGGTGTTGCAATTCGTTGCATCACTTCAGAGCCAGTACCGTCACCGTACATAATAGGCACTAAACCAATCACAACCGTTGCTACCGTCATCATCACCGGACGGACGCGTAAACCAGCGCCTTCCATAACAGCATCCTTTAAATCTACAACAGAAAACTGTTCAAGACGTTCCGATCTTTTAGTTGCTAACGATTGGTTTAAATATAATAACATGATCACACCTATCTCAATCGATACGCCAGCCAAAGCAATGAAACCAACACCAACCGCAATCGAGAAGTTAAACCCAAGTATGAACATCAACCAAATACCGCCCATTAACGCAAAAGGTAAGGTAGATAGAATCAATAAGACTTCGCCAACACGTCTAAAGGCTAAATAAAGCAAAATAATAATGATCAAAATAGTAATAGGGATCACCTTCGCTAAACGCGCATTGGCTTTTTCCATGTACTCATATTGACCAGACCAAAGTAATGAATAACCCACTGGTAAATTAACTTGGTCGTTCACAATATCACGCGCTTCATTAACATAAGAGCCCAAATCACGACCTTCAATATCAACAAATATCCAACCATTTAAACGTGCGTTTTCTGTTTTTATCATCGGTGCGCCCGATTCAATATAAACCCTAGCGACATCATTTAAACTAATGGTCATTTTTGAAGGGGTAATAATAGGCAATGATTTAAGCGCAGAAACGGAATCACGATAATCATTAGGGTAACGTAAATTAACAGGGTAACGTTCTAACCCTTCAATGGTTTCAGTAATATTTTGACCACCAATCGCAACAGCGACTAGCTGCTGAATTTCAGCAATATTAAGTCCATAACGTCCTGCTTTTTCACGATCAATATCCACTTTCACATAACGTCCACCACTAACACGTTCAGCATACACAGAAGCTGTGCCAGGGACGTCTTTTAAGATCTGCTCGACTTGTTTACCTATTTTTTCAATTTCAGCTAAGTCTCCACCAGCGATTTTGATACCAATAGGCGTTTTAATACCCGTTGCTAACATATCGATACGTGTTTTAATTGGCATTACCCAAGCATTGGTTAACCCTGGGAACTGAATTAAACTATCAAGTTCCTGTTTTAACTTGTCTTTAGTCATGCCTGCTCGCCATTCACTTTTAGGCTTAAATTGAATCGTCGTTTCAATCATGGTTAACGGCGCAGGATCGGTTGCGGTTTCTGCACGGCCAATTTTCCCCCATACCGTTTTAACTTCTGGTACGGTTTTAATGAGTTTATTAGTTTGCTGAAGTATTTGACGCGCTTTACCCACCGACACACCTGGGTAAGTAGTTGGCATATACATTAAATCGCCTTCATCTAACGGCGGTATAAATTCACTACCAATTTTATTTACCGGATAGAAACCCACTGCTAATAAACACAAAGCAAAAACAATCAATAACTTAGGAAAACGTAAACCAAAAGTTAAAAATGGTTTATAAATAGCGACCACTAAACGGTTTAAAGGGTTTTTATGTTCAGGGAGTACTTTACCGCGAATGAAATAGCCCATTAAGACAGGAATCAAAGTAATCGCTAAACCAGCGGATGCGGCCATTGCATAGGTTTTAGTGAAAGCGAGTGGTGAAAACATCTTACCTGATTGCCCTTCTAACGCAAAAACAGGTAAGAAACTGAAGGTAATAATTAATAATGAAAAGAATAAAGCAGGCCCGACTTCCGTTGCCGCTTTAGCAATAACCTGCCAACGATTGTCATCGGTCAGTTCCGTTTTTTCCATATGTTTATGCACATTTTCAATCATCACGATCGCACCATCGACCATCGCACCGATCGCAATCGCAATCCCGCCTAATGACATGATATTCGCGTTAATGCCTTGCCACGACATAATAATAAACGCGACAAAAATCCCCACAGGTAAACTGAGTAACACCACGAGTGACGAGCGAAAGTGAAATAGGAAAGCAGCGCAGACTAAAACCACCACAAAAAATTCTTCAAGTAGCTTATCGTAAAGGTTTTCTACCGCTGAATTTATCAGTTCAGAACGGTCATAAGTTGGAATAATTTCTACTCCATCAGGTAAACCCTTTTGTAATTCATTTAATTTATCTTTAACCGCTTCGATTACCCCTTGGGCATTTTCACCAAAGCGCATCACCACTACACCACTGACCACTTCACCTTCACCATTAAGTTCAGTAATACCACGGCGCATTTGTGGCCCTAAACGAATTTCAGCCACATCACTTAATAATAAAGGTGTACCTTGTTCATTAACGCGTAAAGGGATTGTTTTAAGGTCATCAATAGAAGAGATGTAACCAGAAGTCCGTACCATGTATTCGGCTTCAGCCATCTCTATCACACTCGCACCAGATTCTTGGTTGGCACTTTTAATCGCGTTGCTAATAGTGGTGAGCGACAGGTTGTAAGCACGTAACTTATTAGGATCAACACGGACTTGATACTGTTTCACCATGCCGCCAACGGTAGCTACTTCAGATACACCTGCAACGGTTTGTAGTTCAAATTTTAAGAACCAATCTTGTAAACTACGTAATTCACTTAAATCGTGTTGTCCGGTTTTATCAACTAGCGCATAGCTAAAGATCCAACCAACCCCCGTTGCATCAGGTCCTAGCGCTGACCTTGCTTGTGGTGGTAAATTCGGTGCAACTTGTGACAAGTATTCAAGCACTCGTGAACGTGCCCAATAGATATCTGTATCGTCATCAAAAATGATATAAACATAAGAATCACCAAAGAATGAATACCCTCGAACAGTCACTGCACCGGGCACACTTAACATCGCAGTGGTTAATGGGTAAGTCACTTGATCTTCAACTACTTGTGGTACTTGACCAGGATAAGTCGTTTTAATAATTACTTGTACATCGGATAAATCGGGTAAAGCATCAATCGGTGTTTTTTGTAATGAGAAAACACCATAAGCGACAATCACAGCGGTCATCAACAACACCATGATGCGATTTTTTATCGACCAATTAATAACGTGAGCAATCATAATGTCATCACCCTTTCGCTAGTGTACAAAGGAGATGTTTGTAGCGCACCTACTTCTATTGAATCTAAATCTTCTGTGCTATTCAAATCTTCTGTGCTATTCAAATCTTCTGTGCTATTCAAATCTTCTGAGCTATCTAGGTCGTCAGAATCATCTTCTCCATTTAAGTAATCAGATGTTTCTTTAAGACGCATCGCCTTCTGATCCATCTCATTTTGCTCTTCTAACATACGATCAAAATCAGCACTGATGCTCGACTCACTATCTAATAAAAATTGTGCCGAAGTCACTATTTTTTGCCCAACGTCAAGACCAGATAATATTTCGATCGTTTGTTGATTCTCAATACCGACTTTAACCAGTACAGACCTAAACTTACCGTCGCCCATCGCTAATACAACACGATTCATGTTACCTGCATAAATCACTGCTTCACGTGGTATGTATAAACGTTCTTCATCCATTTTAGGCGTGATAACAACCGATGAAAACATATTAGGTTTAAGCATTTGATTAGGGTTATCAAACTGTAATCTGACACGAAGCGTACGATTACTTTCGCTCATTTCAGGATAGATAAATCCTACTTTCCCTACCCACTCTTTACCCGGGAAATAATCTAATGTCATGCTCGCCATATCGCCTAATTTGATCAAAGAGACTTGTGCGGCGAACACTTCAACATCGACCCAAACGGTATCTAAATTAACGGCAGTCATCACCGTGGTAGAAGGCGAAATAAACGCACCTTCATTAACGTTTAAGTTCGTAATAGTGCCTTTCTTAGGGGCATAAATATCAATACGTTGCGCTACTTTCCTAGATTTAATCAATTGATTAATTTGCCAAGTACTAATACCTAATACCTTTAAGCGCGCTTTTGATGAACCAATTAATGCACTACGATTTAATTTAACAGCATTCAACAACGACTCTTGTGCTTTCACTAGTTCAGGCGAATAAAGTGAATATAGCTTTTGCCCTTCTTTTACTTCAACACCAACCGACTTAACGTATAATTTCTCTATCCAACCTGACACACGGCTATTGATTTGCCATAACGCATCTTGATTCGCTTGTACGCTGCCTAAGCTGTTAATATTTAAATCAAACGTACCTTTTTTTACCATCGCAGTACGTACGCCAAGGTTATTTTCTACGGCAGGAGAAATAGTTACAGTGCCCTCTTCGTTATTACCATTATCTTCTTCATACACAGGTACTAAATCCATTCCCATTGGAGACTGACCAGGCTTATCTCGACGGTAGTTTGCATCCATTGGTGCAACCCAGTATTTAATTTTTGGCTCTGCTTTTTCCTGCTCTTCATAAACGGGGACTAAATCCATGCCCATTGGCGATTGACCTGGTTTGTCACGACGATAGTTTGCATCCATCGGTGCAACCCAGTATTTAACTTTAGGTTCCGTTTTAGACTCAGCTTTCTTTTTTTCAGCATAAACAGGCACTAAATCCATACCCATTGGCGACTGCCCTGGTTTGTCACGACGATAGTTTGCATCCATTGGTGCAACCCAATATAGAATGTCAGGTTGCTCGTTTGATCTTGTATCACTCATTCCTAAATGTAATATTCCACTTTGGTTTACAAAAAAACCAATGCCGAATCCTGCTGATAAAACTGCGATCAGTAATAATATAGTGCGCATAATTTATTCCTTAAAGTGCCTGAAAATAACGAATTTTAGAGAGGCTTTTCAGGCCATCAAAATAGAGTTGTTGATATTCAATAGAGAGATTCAATTCATCCATATAAGCTTGAATGACATCGGTAAAGGGACGTGTATTTGATTGATAGCTTTGTACTAAAGCCTGAGCTCGTGACTTGGCTTGCTTTAACAAGCTATTTTTATAACGTAATTGGCGTGAAGCAAGCTGCTGATAATTAACAATTTCAGCTTTAAGCTGGGCATTGAGTTGACGTATTAAAAGGCGATGCTCCGCTTGTTTTTGACCTTTGTTATGTACTGCAGCAATCATTTGCTGATCTTGGCGTTGATCAGTAAAGATCGGCAGGTCCATAGAAACAAAACCACTCAGTAAATCAGGGCGAGCACTGCCGTCATCAAACTCAGATAAACGGTGTCCATAACCTAATTCAACTTTAAAGCTGGGTTTGTAGTTTTGTTTTGCTAAATCAACACCGCTGTCAGCCACTAAAATATTTTGTTTTAACGCTAATACCTTAGGATGCTTAGTTAATAATTCATAATGATCTATATTACGTGTTTCACTGGCCTTGATATAAGTTAAGGTATCAGACCAAACAGGGACAGTAGTTGATAGTTTTTGATAAGCTAGCTGCCCTATCCATTCACTTAATAAACTACGATAAGTTAATGATTGCTGTGACAATTTAGCGAGTTTCTCATCTAATAATCCCAGTTCAATATCGGCATTAATGAGGTCTTCATTTTCAATAAGACCTAATGAATACTGTGATACTAAGTCTTGATAAAGGCTGTTAAATAGCTGTTTATTTTGACTGACTAATTGAATAGATTTTTCAATAAAGAGAATGTTAAACCATAAATCACGCACTGTTTTTTTCACTAACAAACGTCGATCTAATCCTTGAAAAACAACTGTTTCAGACTGTAAATGAAAGCCTTGTTTAGAGATGGCTAATGAATCACCTCGACTAAATTGTTGAGCAATCCCCACGGTTAATTGGGTCATTGCTTCATTCTCGAGTGAAAAACTATCCGTTGGTAAATTGGCAACTCCTAGCTTTATTGTCGGGTCAGCCAATGTTGCACTGCTATTTCCCTTTGCAATTAATGAAGCTTGTTGTGCTTGGTAAACTTGTTGTCCAGGATCGTCTTGCAATGCGACCTGCTGTGCATCTTGTAATGACAACGCGGAAACATGCAATGTAACCACTGTGCATAACAGCACAGATAGATTAAAGATTTTCATCTGTTTTCCTTTTACCCAATGAATGGGTAACTAATTAATCTTTTAAAATATTGAATTGCGCCATCTCAAAAAATAGAGAGATCGCGGCTCAAAAGATTAACTAAATAAAGGAGGACGAAAGAGACTAGTGGGTTGGGAATGAAGAGGTGAAATATTAAATGATGGGTAATTGTATTGACTATAAGCCAATGATAACAATTGATTATTTTCGATAAAATGAGTCACAGAAACAACACTCATCAAGTCACAATCATTTTGACAATCATTCATGCTCATCATCTCTGTATTACAATGACCAGAATCCATCATCATTTTGCAGTAACTAGCTGATTGAGTTTCACCTTTAGACAGCGCGACGGAAGCCATTACTTTTTGTATAAAAGTAACTTGAATCGTCATGATTAAAAGTAAAATAATAAACCGTTTCATTAATTCAATACTGCTCTTTATTTGTCAGTTGTTAAATACTGTCATATTTTCATGGATATAATGATGTCTAGACTCACTTAATAATATTATTAGAGTGATCATTAAACTGAAGATAAAGGTTACCCTAGGGGAAAGGTCAAATAAAATATGAACAAATATCGAAAGTGATCTTAAAATAAACTCCAATGGTATTGAATGCTGTTAAATAGTATTTAATAGTACTGAATAATATCGATTTATATTAATATTTTTACGTTAACAAACGCTTATCTGCTTTATCGCTTTTATTATCATCTCATTCAACTAAACATTAATGGAGTCTTATGAATTCAAACAACCACCCTATGGAATTAGATTTAGGACAAAAACATATTATTACACAACGAAGATATGAAGCTTTAGGTGCAATAAACGATTTTTTTATTGCAGTGTGGTTTTTAATTGGTAGCTTCTTCTTCCTCTCTGATGCTCTTGTTGAAAGTGGTACGTGGCTCTTTATTGTTGGTAGTGCTCAATTGTTGATTAAACCTGTATTAAAACTAATTAGCTTGATACACGTAAAGAAAATTTATGATCAGAAACAAAACGCCAACAAATAACCAAAGCAGAATAAATAACGCAATCAAATTTCAAACAATTAGAGCCTTAATTATTTCTGTTTAGGTTTCTTTTTAGATAATGTTAAATAATATTCAATAACAGCTTAAACAAGCTCAATTCTGGTTAATGAAAGCGAAATTATGCTTTTTTAAAATAATAAGGTTATATTTTTCCTATTTTTTGACTATAAAATCCCGTTATTTTTACGCAGTTCAAGCTGAATTATTGAAGCAATAACGGGTTATTTAGAAATAATTTAACGCAGAAAGAAGGTTAATAAACAATGTATTTTTCCATAACCCAGGGCACTCAGATATCAATTTAGAGATAACAAAAACAAATCAATAATATATTTATATAATACTACAAAACAGGTTAACCAATTTAACAGCAGAAGCGCTATTAAATAAAATATTTAAGCCGACTTATCAAAGTGACTCAGTCCGACCTGATAATACACACCATGAATTGAGGCCGCTATTAGTAAAAAAATTGCTTAATTAACAACTATAGAATTAGGTAAGCACTATCTAAATCAGAGATAATTGAATTTAGCTGCACATTTAATAAAATTGAATGAAGTTAAATATTTTTCATTAAAAACTTGGTTTACCAATTCTCCTTTTTTAATGAAAAGAACAAAAAAATACTCTAAAACAGCCCTTTTCTGTTCAAAAAACCATCGAAAATAAAAGTATAAAATAAGACTATATGAGGTTTATTTTGAAAAATTAGCCTCTAAAATAGTGAAAAAAAACCAATTACACGATCGAGCACACATTTTATCCCCTGCTTTCGTGACCTATGTAATGCTAATAATTTTTTTGTTCCTTTATTCTTTGCTTACTAAAGTTTTAACACAACAGAAACTTTAACGTAACAATTTAAGCTTTATCAAAAATATTTTGATTCAAACAATTAAACGAATTTTCAAACAAATTTGAAATGACTCTAAATATTAAAAGATAACACTAAACCTGAAAATCAATTTTTAGCCCCTAAAAAGGAATGTAACGATGAAAAAACTACTTAAAACTGCATTAATTAGCGCAGGTTTACTGATGTCAGCAAGCTCTTTTGCAGCTGATTATCCTTCAAAAAACATACGTTTAATCGTGCCATTCGGCGCAGGTGGTGGTACAGATGCAGTAGGTCGTACATTAGCAAACAGCGCTAAAGATATTCTAGGTACAAGTATCTCAGTAATGAATAGAACGGGTGGAGCTGGTGCAGTAGGTATGAGTTTTGGTGCTCGTCAACGCGCTGATGGTTACACGCTTACTGTAGTAACACGTGAAATTGCTTCATTACCACAAATGGGTCTAATGCAAAACACAGCAGACGATTTCAAACTAATTCGTATGGTTAACTTAGATCCAGCCGTTATTTTAGTGCCAGCTGATAGCCCATTTAACACTGTTAATGATTTAATTGCAGAAGCTAAAAAAACACCAGGTAAAGTGAAATTTGCTTCAACTGCCGCGCCAAACTTTTACTTAATGGCATTAGAGCAAGACCAAGACATTAAACTTAATGCAGTTCCATATAACGGTTCTTCTGAAGCGATTCCTTCAGTATTAGGTCATCACACACAAGTAACAATGGTAACGCCAGGTGAAGCCATTGCTCAATTACGCTCAGGTCAACTTAAAGCGTTAGGCGTTATGTCGGAAGAACGTATTTCTTACATCCCAGATGTACCAACATTAAAAGAACAAGGCCTTAATGTAACAACAGGTACATGGCGTGGAATTGGCGCACCTAAAGATACACCAGATGAAATCATTGAAATCTTAGGTAATGCATTTGACCAAGCAATGGCTTCAGCTGAATTCAAAGACTTCATGGCTAAAGGTGCAATGACTATTCACCCTCTTAAAGCGCAAGAATTCACTGACTTTGTAAAACAAGATACTGAATTACTTGGTAAGTTTATTAAATAAGCTTCATTAGTTAAATCGTATCAATAAAAGCCAAGGTAACTTCCTTGGCTTTTACCGTTTCATATTACTTAACAAATTTGTGTTTATTAGAGAGTTTATTATGCTCAACCGTAACATTTTCTTCCCAAGCCTAGTGATATTTTTGAGCCTCGCTTTTTTAGTGCTCATTTCGCAATTTGAAGAACCTAGGTACCAAGATGCACCTGTCGGTGCTGGTTTTTTTCCAGCAGTCATCGCTATTATTCAAATAATAATATGTAGCGTTTTAATCATTCAATACAAGAAAAAACAAAAACCACAGCAAGCACCAAAAGAAGAAATAACGCTTGTTTCAAGCCACTCGATCTTTGGATTCACTTTTTTAATTGGTTATGCCGTGTTGATTACGCTTGTTGGTTATTTACCTGCCAGTCTTATTGGCTTCACTTATTACCTTATTTATTATCGCATTAAAAAACCGCTTTATTACGTTACCGCGTGGATATTTGTATTCGCCATTTATTTTCTTTTTAGTGAAGTGTTTATTATTTCACTACCGGAAGGTCTACTCTTTTTCTAGGTTATTATTATGATGGAATATTTACTTAATGGGTTTGCAGATGCTTTTAGTATGGCTGTTTTCCCTGTATTAGTTTTGGGTGTATTAGGTGGTGTTATATTGGGTGCATTACCCGGTTTAACAGCAACGATGGGCGTAGCAATATTATTGCCCTTCACTTTTGGAATGGCCCCTACACCTGCACTTGTTATGTTAATTGGAGTTTACATTGGTGGTATTTACGGCGGGTCTATTGCCGCTATTTTATTAAAAACACCAGGCACGCCAGCTTCTGCTGCCACCGTACTTGATGGTCACACAATGGCTATCAAAGGTCTTGCCGCAAAAGCATTGAGTATTGCCGCCGTAGCCTCATTTATTGGTGGTTTAATTAGTACCATTGTATTAATTGCTATTGCACCAATCTTGGCTGATTTTGCATTACGCTTTAATGCGCCTGAATACTTTGCGCTAGCATTATTTGGTTTAACGATCATTGCTAGTGTTTCAGCTAAAAACATTATGAAAGGTTTATTAGCGGGTACTATCGGGTTGTTAGTGTCTATGGTTGGCTTAGATCCTATCAGCAGTGTGCCTCGTTTTACCTTTGGTATATTAGACCTTTACAGTGGTATTAATATCATCCCTGTATTAATCGGTTTATTTGCGATTTCAGAAGGCTTAAATCAATTAGAAAAACTGTCGAGTGATACACAAGATATCCCACCTAAATTTGATTACAAGTTACTGAGTTTTTCTGATTTTAAAAAGATTTTACCGACAACAATTAAAAGTGGCTTAATAGGTACATCAATCGGTTCAGTCCCTGGTGCGGGTGCTGATATTTCTGCTTTTGCTTGTTATAACGAAGCAAAACGGGTTGCTAAAAAACCAGAAGAGTTTGGTAACGGCTCAATGCATGGTTTAGCAGCAGCGGAATCAGGTAACAATGGTGTAACGGGCGGTTCATTAGTGCCGTTATTGACATTAGGTGTACCAGGTGATGCGGTTTCAGCAGTATTGTTAGGGGCTTTAATAGTACAAGGTTTAACACCAGGTCCATTATTATTCACACAGAACCCTGAAATTGTTTATGGCATTTTTAGTTCGATGATCGTCGCGAATATTGTGATGTTGATTATTGGATTTTTAGGTATTAGATTCTTCTGTCGTATTATAGAAGTACCAAAAATAATCATGATCCCTATTATCATCTTCCTGTCAGTCATTGGTGCTTACGCGATTAATAACTCTATGTTTGATGTAGGTATTGCGATTACATTTGGCTTATTAGGCTTTATATTAAATAAACTAGATATCCCATCCTCACCTATTTTATTAGCGATAATATTAGGCCCAATGGCAGAAACAAACTTAAGAAAATCCTTAATCCTGTATGAAGGTAGTTGGTCGTTCCTATATGATCGTCCGATTGCACTCGCCTTTATTCTATTCGCTATTTTCTCTGTTTACTCAACAGTTAAACTGAAAAAGAAAGAGCGCTTAGCAGAAGAGAAAAAATAACCTTTTACTTCCCTACATGATTAAAACTCAACAAGGGGCATTATTACAATGCACCTTGTTGTATCTGTTCAACTATCTCAACTATCTCAACTATCTCAACTATCTCAACTATCTCAACTATCTCAACTATCTCAACTATTTTAATATCAATATAATTAATTCTAAAACAATTAATACGAATATTACTGAGGCGCTAAATGCTTATTCCTTTGTGGCAAAGTTCTTATAAAAAAGCATGTAAAAAATCATCTCTACTCACCTTTAAAGCCAGTATTATTTAATTAAAAAAACAGTATTAAGGTAAGTAATCTCAGCTCTAGATAAGCAAAACGATACAACACCGCTTTCATTAACCAGAATTGAGATTAAGTAACCTTTCGCTTCCATTAACCAGAATTGAGGTTATATAAACTTAATCAAACCAGATTATTGTTCAATATTGAGTTTTAACTTCTTTGAAAGAGGTTCAATAGCCGCGCCTTGAAAGAAAACTGAAATAAGTACAATAAAGAACACCATATTAACTATTTCTAATGAACTGCTCACACCAGCCGCAGCAGGAATCAATGCGAAAACGATAGGTGTTGCTCCTTTAAGACCAATAGAGGAGATAAATAAGCGTTTTTTCCAACTGGCTTTAGGGAAGAATAAATAACAAATCTGTACCGCTAATGGCCTTGCAACAAAGATCAATAAGGCAGCAGGTAATAATGAAGAATAAAGCACTTCAAATAAATGATGAGGGAATATTTGTAACCCAAGAGCAATGAACATTAATGCCTGAGCTAACCATGACAAGCTATTAAAAAAGTGTTTTGTCATCTCCTTTCCACGTTTAATGCCATTACCCATAACAACACCAACAACATAAGATGCTAACAAGATATTACCGCCAATAAACTCACTGCCGTAAGTAGCCAAGACAAAACTGGCTAAAACAAACACTGGAATCAGGCCATATTCTTCAAGCTTAATATGATTAAGTAGCCATACTGCAATACGCCCAACAACAAACGCAACAACCAGTGCACTGAATATTTGTGTAACGAGCTCAATGCTAATTTGACTAGCAGAAACGCCATTATCTGGGGCAAGTGCAAGTTGTGTTAACAACACAACTAAAATAAGTGCAATGGGGTCATTGGTTGCAGATTCAAATTCTAATACCGTATCTGTTTGCTCTTTCAATTTAATTTTTTTAGATTGAAGAATTGAAAATACGGCCGCAGCATCCGTTGAGGAAACAATCGCAGCAAATAATAAACAATGAATAAAGGAAAAGTCTAAAGTATAAGAAAGCAAGACAGAGAAAAACAGCGTGGTTAATAACACCCCCAATGTTGATAGTATTCCCCCTTCCCGATAAGCCACACGTACGCTCTCTTTGGATGTATTTAAACCGCCTACAAACACTATAATATTAAGCGCAATGCTACCGACTAAAGATGTTAAAGCAAAATTGTCATATACAAAGTTGAACTCTCCATTACCAAATAATAAACCGACCCCCATAAAGATGAGTAAAGATGGAATACCAAAAGTCCGCGATGGATGATGTAAAAGAATACCAATTCCAATCAAAGCGGCGATACAAATTAGTATAAGTTGATATGACATTATTTCTTTATTTTCCTTATTTGTTAGATACTTACTGGGTATTTATTAACGATTTATTTTCTACTCTTTTTATTAACATTTGTTAATACAGCTTTATTCATGATATGGCTAAATTTATTGTATTGAAAATAGCTTCGACAACATAATTTAGACGTTTAAATAGCACAGAGGAAAGTAAAAACTAAGCAGTGATATAGATCAAATTTATTATACATAATACTGAGTTAACTTATATTTATAAAGTGCTTTATTTAACCAAAATATATTTACATAAAAGACCTTAATACATAAAAAACAACAAGTTAAAAAATAAATTATTTTATGTATTTAACATAAACATTAACTACTTTCTATGCCTATTAATTAACCTTTTTATTAAAAAATAACTTATCTCACTCAATAAATACAAGTATAACGTTAAACTATTTATTACCACTTTTAAAAGCGATCTTCGTAAGATTTTATATTACTACGTCATATCATTCTGACTTTAAAAAATAAGGTTCTTCATCAAAGTTTTTAACAACAAGGAGTGCGATTAATCACAAACGAATAAGGAAAATCATGAGCTTGTATTATTAATACTTAAAATTAGATATAGTCATCTATACCTTTAATTCATTAATTTATCATTTAATTATATTAAGTCCCCAACATTAGCACTATAAACTTAGGAATAGATGTTATGACAATGGCTTCTATCATAAAATTTACAGAAAGCCCGTTTGTAAGTGAATTAAGTAAAGCAATAAATAGCGTTATTGAAGAAGGCGCTAAAACGGTCTTATTATTAACGTGTATTGATAATAATTATGAGCTGGATGAAACAGAGCAAATATTAAAAATGTGTACTCTTCCATTATGCGGAGGAGCTTTCCCTAAAATTGTCCATAAAAATAAAAGCTATTCACAAGGCGCGATTGTTTTGGGGTTAACGGTTAGCAGTAAAGTCGTCAACTACTCAATGCACGCAGATTCAGATGCCCATTTAAAAAACTATATTCAAACTGAAAGTAAACAAATAGAACATTACCAAAACTTCATTATCATCTCTGATGCATTTTGTAATCAATGCGAAAACTTTACCGATCATTTTTATGATTATATGGGCTCTGGTATTTCTGCTATTGGTGGAGGTGCAGGCTCTATGGATCTATTATCCCATCCTGTTATTTTTACCAACCAAGGATTAGTGAGTAATGTAACGCAAGTCGTCGCACTTCCTTGCTCTATAAGTAATAGCATAGGGCACGGTTGGGAAATTTTAGAGGGGCCTTATTTAGTCACCTCTTCTGAAGGGCATTATGTCCACTCATTAAATTACCGACCTACTTTTGAGTTATACAAAGAAATTATCCAAAACAATATAAACTCACCTTTAGAAGATGATTTCTTTAACCAATATGCCAAATGCTTCCCTTTAGGCATTATGTCATTAGATGGCGATATATTAGTCAGAGATTCATTACAAACAAATGGTGCTTATTTAGAGTGTGTAGGTAATGTCCCTGTAAATTCGATGATTTACTTATTACACAGTGATTTACATAAAATGACACTCGCCAGCGAAAAGGCAGCACAAGAAGTAGCAAGAAAAGGCGTTTCAAATACTGTTTTATTATTTGACTGCGTTACTCGCGATCTATTATTCGGTGAACATATTGGCGATGAACTTGAAGTAATACAACGCCCTTTCCCTAATACTCCCTTAATTGGTGTAATGGCCTTAGGAGAAATAGCCAATACGGCTAACGGGTCAATCCGTTTACTCAACAAATCAACAGTGCTTGGCTCCTTTTAAACAGCAGGAAAATTTATGAATATAGCGATGCATATAATGTCGATTCAGCATCAATTAGTATTAGCAATAGACAAAGATCCTGATTTAAAAAAAATGCTACACCAATTCCTAAGCCTTTGTAGTCTTTCGTTAAATTCAACGAATAGTCATATTTTCCTTATAAAGGACAATAATAATAATCCGACATACCAATTAGATATAAACCATGAAATACAATTAAAACACTATGTCAGCTTTCCAATGAAAAAAAATGGGTTATTATCGAGTGAAGATACGAAATTATCTAGTTTAGTTAACCATTTTTTTAAAAATAATCGTGATCAACAAGAACAAAATTTTGGCTCTACGTTATATCATTTTTTTAAGATAGGTGACTTTGGCGTATTAACAATTGAACGAGAAAAAAGTTTAGACCCAGCGATTCAAAATGCCCTTCCCCCAGTATTAAATAAGCTCGCTATTAGCACCATTGCCGCCATTAACTATCACTCTCTTGTGATTGAGATAAAAACACGTCAACGTGTAGAAGAAAAAATCAGCTATCAAGCCTCTCATGACTTTCTGACTGGCCTCTACAATAGGATGAAAATACAAGAATTTTTAGCGAGCGCAATTGATGATTGCATACACCAAGAACAAACTGGCGCCATATTATTGATTAACTTGACAGGGTTTAAAAATATCAATGATGTAATGGGCTATCACGTAGGAGATGAAGTATTAAAACAAGCGGCGGTTAGGCTCAAAGTATTAATCAAAAACATGGGGATCGTGGCTAGATTTAACGGACATGAATTTATTATATTGCTAAGAAGCTTACCTGTAGATAAAAGCACTGTTCAATCAATCGTCAATGATGTCATTGCAGATATTATTAATGCGATGGAAATTCCTTTTGAATTCATTGAAGGTCGATTTTCTTTATCTTGCTTCATTGGATATGAGACTTTTAACAACGCATCAAAAGGAGTCCAAGATATCCTTAAAAATGCAAGCATCGCAGTCTATGAAGCTTTTAAAAGAGGAAAAGATAAAGCATTACCTTACAACGAAATGATGTCAAAGCAATTGAATGACCACATCAGTTACACCAGAGAAATAAAGCAAGCTTTAGCGCATGATGAGTTTGAATTACATTATCAGCCTCAGTACGACCACTTAAACAACATGATTGGTGCTGAAGCTTTATTACGTTGGAACAACCCTTTGCGAGGTTATGAGTCCCCTGCTATTTATATTCCTATAGCGGAAGAAAGTGATCTGATTATGCAGATCAGTAGCTACGTCTTACAACAAGCATGTGAAGATATTAAAAAGTTACAACAACTTCCTTTACCAAGCTCATTTAAACAAGTGTCTATTAATATCAGTGCGAAACAATTAGCAAAGCATGATTTTGCGGACACCATTATTTCGGCAATAAAAGAAAATCAAATATCTCCAGAACATCTAAAAATAGAAATAACAGAAAGCATGATGATGGGAGATATTGAACTATCAATAGCATGTTTAGAAAAGCTACATCTGTTTGGAGTGGAATGTGCGATTGATGATTTTGGTACAGGTTACTCTTCACTCGCCTATTTAAAACGTTTACCTGCAAGCTTACTTAAAATTGACCGCTCTTTTATTACCGATATAAATGCCGACATCAGTAACCTTGCCATTGTGAGCATGATTATAGAATTGGCTAAAAGTGTCAATATGCAGGTAATCGCTGAAGGGGTAGAAACGAAACAAGAATTAGCATCTTTAGTTGCTTTAGGCTGTTATCAATATCAAGGGTTCTATTTTAGTCGGCCTTTAACTTTTAATAAATTAGTGGAGTGTTTCGAACCATAACCCAACCACTTTCCTAAATAACTTCAATTCGACCCTGTAAATAATTCTGGTTAATGGGGCTAAAAAAGCGATGAGGCTATAACCTCATCGCTTTTTTCAAATCTACTTATAAAGATATTAAACCTAATATTAGATTAATAGAACTCAATGAATCAGTTAAATTTATTATCTTTTGGCACTTCAAATTTTTGTACAATATCTTTGATTTCTTTACGCTCTAACACATAGTCAATACTGCGAATTAATAACGGTTTTGATAAATCGTCTTTACTAATTACATCAATAATTTCATTTGATAAAAACTCT
Source organism: uncultured Psychromonas sp. (assembly GCF_947489755.1). Taxonomy (GTDB): domain Bacteria; phylum Pseudomonadota; class Gammaproteobacteria; order Enterobacterales; family Psychromonadaceae; genus Psychromonas. Next base: position 28,888 of record NZ_CANLFB010000002.1, on the reverse strand, counting down.
TTATCCATTATCGATTCATTTTGCCCAGATAATAATATAATAGGCGTATCTACATTTTTATCTTTCATTGCTTTAACAAAGTCTTCAGCTGTATTGGCACCTAATTGATAATCTAATAAGCACACGTCAACTTTCATTCTTCCAGCAAGTTCTATCGCTTCTTCTAATGTTTTAGCTTCTACAATCGTATATGAGCGATCTTCAGACTCTTTGAAGTACCTTTGTACTCGTAACCGGTCAATTGCATCATCATCAATAACCATCACTGTCACATGCTGGTTCATTTCGATACGGTGATGTAATCGTTTAGAGCGATTAAGTAATAACGTTTTAAACTGTTGTTGTGCCTTCGTTAATGCATTTTCAACAAACTTCAATCGAGATATGTTAGTAATAGTAATTAACACCCCCTGTTGAGAGACTGATTCATCATCATTAACGGTATAAGGTGCCATGCGTATTAGAGCCGGCTCACCTGATTTAGTAAGAATATCTTGCTCTACAATCACACCATTAATACTGACATTACCAATTTCAGTCAAGAAATCACTATAATCCAATTCATGTGAGATATGATGAATTGGACGCCCGATATCTGACGTACGTAGGTTAATATAATTAGCTGAATGAGGCGTATATTTACGAATAGTTAAATGCTCATCTAAGAAAAGAATACCAATATTAGTCGAGTTGATAACATTATCTAAATCCATATTAGCTTCTGTAAGCTGAGTTATTTTTTCTTGGTATTCGCTGTTTACTGTATACAATTCTTCATTAACAGACTGTAATTCTTCATTAGTACTTTGTAACTCTTCATTTGAAGACATCAACTCTTCATTTGCCGATTGTAACTCTTCATTAGTGGTTTCTAATTCTTCAACCGTAACTTGCAAATGCTCTTGTTTTTTAATTAACTCTTGTTCTAAATCATAGATACGCTGAAGTGATTGCTCGCCTCCATCAAAGGTAATCGATTTAGGTGACTTCCTAGCCATCCCCACTTTATCTTGCATAATAAATTGAAGAATATATGAGCGAGGAGATGATTGGTGGTCACTTTGTTTAACCATAAATACAGCTAAGTCGATAAACGTAGAGACACCATCCAACGTACAAGCTACATCACTATAAAAAACATCTTCTTGATTTTTTTCACTACGGTATAACGCAGTAGAAACAGCGACCGCTAAATCATCACAGATCATATCTTTAATATTAATACTTACCTTGCCACGTCCTAAACCTTTAGTGTAACGAGTGACCTCACCATAAACATGTACTGCATCAAAGTTATCATTTAATACAATACTATCAGGTGAATAATGCTCTATCAGACGCTCCATGACCGTATTATATTTATTATTAATAACCATTCGAGCAGGATTAGCATGAGCAATAGAATTCTTGGAAATAATAGGCGCACTAATAGTATGCTTAAGTGTCGAAGGTTGTTTTAATGGAAGCCTTGCCGCATTCACTTTTTGAAAAATACGCGTACGCTCGTCAACCACTTCAAAGTGAACAGCCATTTCACCCAATGACTCAGAATTGCCTAAGAATAAAAATCCATGTTGTTGTAATGCAAAATAAAAAGATAAAAATACTTTTTGCTGAGCAGGATGTTGAAAATAAATTAATGCATTACGACAACTCAATAAATTAATATTTGAGAAAGGTGGATCTTCAATCATATTATGTTGAGCAAAAATAACCATTTTACGTAATTTAGATGACACCACATAAGCATTGCCAGTCGGTTCAAAATATTTCTCTATTCTTTCCTTAGAAATATCTTGAATGATTTCAGCAGCATAGACACCTGCACTTGCTTCAGCGATAGCATCTTCATCAACGTCAGTTGCAAAAATTTTAACGCGGCGATCTATTTGATACTTTTCTTTCGCTTCATCAAATAATATTGCGATTGAATACGCCTCTTCACCAGACGAACAACCAGCAATCCAAAGACGAATCGGGTCAGTACCATTTCCAGAAGTTAATACTTTATGTACTGCAACCGTTGTTAATTTGTCAAACGCTTCATCATCTCTGAAAAAACGAGTTACGTTGATTAATAATTCTTTACTTAAAGTCGAGACTTCACGGGGTGAGTCAATAAGTAAACGCAGATAAGCATCTAAGGTTTTTAATTGATTAATACCTAATCGTCTTTCAATTCGGCGAGAAACGGTTGATGGTTTATATAAAGCAAAATTAATTGATGATTGTTTTTTTAATAATTGAAAAATTTCGCCCAAGGTTTCATTATCACCATCCGAGGCAGTAAAAGAGCTAACAGGTAAATCCCCTTTTATTGAAGGATGATTTATAAAATTAACTAAATTTTTCCCCATCTCTCTTGGCGTTAATACCATATCCGCTAAACCTGTTTGATAGGCATTGGTTGGCATACCATCAAATTTCGCTGAATCTGGTTTTTGAACAACCACTAAACCACCTGCTTCTTTCATAGCACGAATGCCACGGGTACCATCAGTCCCAGTCCCTGATAATATGATACCAATCCCTTTATGTTGCTGATCTTCGGCTAGCGAGCGTAAAAAAACATCAATGGATAAATGAGGTAGTCGATCAGGCATTTGATCCGAGAGTAATAACTTACCTTCAGTGATCAACATGTTTTTACGTGGAGGCATTAGATAGATAGCGTTAGATTCAATGACAATACTGTCTGCAACTTCAAAAATAGGCATATCTGTATGTTTGGTTAATAACTCAGACATCATACTTTTATAATCAGGTGAAAGATGTTGTACAACTATATACGTAGCACCAGTATCACTCGGTAGATTACCAAAGAATTCCTGTAATGCTTCCAATCCTCCCGCAGAAGTACCAATACCAACAACATGCGATGGAGGTAAGTTTTCTTTCTTTTCTGTCTGGGTCACATGTCTCTCACTATAAATAATTTAGATTAACTAACTTGACGAACAATGCTTAAAATAATGTCGTTCTATATAACAAATACTACTACTAATTTGGCAATAATTCGATTTTTTGATGATATTTTAATAATTCACTTGTCTTGTTTATTGATAAGGGTTTATGAAAATAATAGCCTTGGTGGCATATGCAGCCTTGGGCTACTAACCATTCTTTGGTTTTTATATCTTCAACGCCTTCTGCTATTAGGCCTAACTCCAACATTTTCCCTAAACTAATAATAGCTAAAACAATTTTTTCTGCTTCGTTATCATTAAGAATATCCTGTATAAAACTGCGATCTATTTTTATATAGTTAAGCGGCATTTGTCGTAATAATCCCAATGAGGAATAACCCGTACCAAAGTCATCCAATGCAATTAAAAAACCTGCAGCTTTCAAGGTTCTTAAATTTTGTCCTGCGATGGCCGGATCCTGTATAAAGGCAGTTTCAGTGACTTCTAGCGTAAACCAACTAGGGTCTATTTTTTCTTTTTTGAATAAAGAAAGAATAGAATCAGCAAATTCAATTAAATGTAACTGCTTCACAGATAAGTTAATGGCTACTTTTTGAGGTGAAGAAAGTAACCCCTCAGCGATCCACAATTTAACTTGTATAATGACTTCATAAAACAACCATTCTGAAAAATTTTGTATTAAGCCATTATCTTCCATTGTTTTAATAAAAATATCTGGCCCGATGATACCCATTTCAGAATTTGACCATCTTGCTAAGACTTCAAACCCCATAATACTATCGTCTGTTGCATCCATTAATGGCTGAAAAACAAAAGAAAATCCGGTTTTTTGTGGATGATTTAAGTCATCAGTCAAATAATGTAATAACGATAAATCTTTCTCAAGAACAGGATCATAAAAACAAAATTGATTTCGTCCTGAGTCCTTTGCTTTATATAAAGCTAAATCCGCTTTTCTTAATATATCTGCTGGCAGTACATTATGCTCAGTCGCAATTGACACACCAATACTGCAAGATAAAATCATATTTTTACTTTCGATAGTAAAAGGTAAATTAATAGCACTAACTATTTTAGCGGCAATGGGAGAGATAACACTTTCAGATGAGATATCGGTAAAAATAATAGCGAACTCATCACCACCTAACCGAGCAATTGAATCTTCGTCTCTTACTACTGTTTTTAAACGTTCAGCCACCTCTTGAATAACAATATCGCCAACGTGATGCCCTAATGTATCGTTGATATTTTTAAAACGATCTAAATCTAAAAACATCAGTGCAGTGATGCCATGACGAGGTACACGCGCTAATGCTAAGGTTAATCTATCGGTAAAAAATGCACGGTTAGATAATCCAGTCAAATGGTCATAATTAGCCATTTTTTGTAGTTTTTGGGAGTTTGAACGCTCATCTGAAATATCAGACATAGTCAAAATTAAACCGGTTAATTCAAAGCGATCATTAAACAACCCAACTGCGTTTATGGAAACCCACAACCCTTGTTCTGCAACAGTAATTAACTCAATTTCACCTTTAAAACTATTTGAGTGAGAAATGGATCGAATCACTTCGGATAATATCTCATCTGCATCTAAGGTCTTTATAGATGATAGCCAGCCTTTTCCTAGTGATTGTTGAGTATTTTGGTTAGTATATTTAGCCCAGGTTTTATTAACATATGAACAATTGAAGTCTTTATCCATTTGTAATATAGCCATCGGTACAACACTCGTTAACGCATTAAAGCGCTGTAAACTTGCGTTATAGACTTCATGATTCACATCGACTTCTGTTTTTTCGTTAATCATTAAACCAAAACATTGACGTCCAAAGTAAACGATATCAAACAAATGAATATCGACGGTAACAGACTGATATGAATTTAAGACTAACGTAACATTTTGCCATTGTTGCTTATCAAGATGCCCTAAAAAAGAGAGTTTACTGATAGAAGTTAATAAACGAAATGCAATACTAGGTAATGTGTTGTTGATCAGTTTATCCATCACTGGCCAACCACGTTCTAAATTTGAATTAAATAAACGATGAGCAGCCAGATTTGACTTTAAGATTTGAAATTCATCATTAAAAAGAAACGCAGGGTGGAATGTATTTTTTAGCATAGAGTCTAAGATCTTTTGTCCTTGATCTTGGAACGTCTTTGATGTGAGATCATTACGCGCTTTAATTGGTATTGCTTTGGTAGCACGCTTTTTATTTTTAAGTAAAGTAATAGTGGCTAATAAAAAAGGAGTCACATCAATGAGATCTTTTGAACGCACAGAAAGATCTACATTGATTAAAATAACAATCGCATATAGCTCACTACCTTCACCAATTGGAATATAACGTAGGTTATCAATGTACTCATTATTCAATAAGTCATCATAGAGACTTTCATGCCCTTCATAACAAAAAAATCGTTTAATAAACACGGTTTGTCTGAGAAATAATCGATTAAATCTTTATTCAATTTATGTTTGATAGGCTCAAAGAGTAACTCAGGGGCAGAAACTGTTTGTGAATCAACATTGATTAAATAAGGAGATGAATTGTCATCAACTAAAAAACCAATCGCATAATCTGAATTGTTTATTCTTGCTAATTTATCAACACAATGTTCAAGGATGTAGTTATCTGATTTACTTATTTGTTGTGATTTCACACTACCTCTGACATGTTAAGAAATTTATAATATTTTTAACGAAAAATTGTATTACGATAAGACTATCAATAGTGACAATACGAACTAGATGAAAAAAAGATCAAATTAACGTTTTAAAATCTATTTTTATAAAAATTTATAAACAATACTAGCTAGCAATATTTTTGTCGCCACTCAAATCATTTTGGCAGCATCACAACGCGCCAATAACAATCAAGTAGTTGGATTACTTTATCAAATCCACCTTTCACATCTGATTTAACAATATATCCAGCTATATTTTCGTTGTATGCAGCGACCAAATCTTCGTCTGCAGATGAGGTTGTCAGAACAAAAATAATCGTATTTTTTAAGTCTTCATCCTGGCGTATAATTTTTAGAAACTCTATGCCACCCATAATTGGCATATTAAGGTCTAATAAAATTAAATAAGGTCGCTGTACTGAATCTGGATCTCTCAATAGTTCTAGTGCTTCTAATCCATTTTTTGTTCTAACGATTGGGTTAGCTAATTTAAGCTTCTTAAAACCTCTTTCAACCGCTTTAGCATCAATATCATCGTCTTCTACTAATAATATGCTGACTTCATTATAATCTGTGCTCATGATGTTTAACCTCTGCGTTTGTTAATGATGTCGCTATTCTTTCATTTCTTTTGGCCAAGTAAAATAAAAAGTACATCCCTGACCTTCATTAGATTCTATATCGACCTGTCCTGAGTAGTGCTCAACAATTTTTTTAATCAACGCAAGTCCCATACCACTCCCTTCAGCTTCATCACGCGGCCTTAAGGTTTTAAACATTTTGAATATGTCTTCTTGGTATTGTAATGAAATGCCAGGGCCATCATCTTTAATACTAAATCGGTAAAAGTCCCCTGCATCGACACAATCGACTTCAATACTTCCTTCGTCTTTATGATGATGTTTGATGGCATTACTCAATAAGTTTCTTATCACCTGTTCAAAAGGGGCTCGAAATGTTGAAAACGCAGGTAGTTGCCCATGAATAGTGAGAGTAAAGCCATTTAATGGGGCCACTAACATAAATAGATCATTGACCAACACATGCGTGTTGATGTCAGAAAAACTATTTTTTTGATGGTTAGCTTGAGAATATATTAACAAGTCGCTTAATAATGTTTCTAAGCGCCCTATACGGCTTCGCATCATTTTAAGGTGATCAGGTATTTCTTCTAAATTACCTTCTTCAATATCTTCAACCACCCACGTTGCTAACTGGTCAATACCACGTAACGGTGCTTTTAAATCATGCGATGCAACGTAGGCAAAATCATCTAGGTCTTTATTTGAACGAGCAAGATCAATAGAACGTTGTTCAGCTAATATTTTAGCACTTTCCGCTTCTTTCATTAAACGAGACAATAACACTCTCTGTGATTTTAATTCAACAACATTCACTTTCAGCTCTGTATTTTTATCCGCCAAAGATTGTGTTCTATTAACGACTTTCTTTTCTAATCGATTGTTTTGATCTTGCAATTCATTACTTAGAATCGTAATGTTTTTAGCTCTAAGAATAGCAACTTGTAAGGCGTAAACGGCAAATGCTAATAATAAACTAATGATGATACCACTGGCTAAAATCCACTTAATAACTGAAGGAGATTCTATATTGCTTAGTAAATCGTCATTCAATGAGATATTTAACTGCCACTTTCGATCTGGAATAGTTAAATCAAAACTAAAGAAAGGATTATTATCTTCTTGCCCATACAGTAAACTGCCATTTTCTTTATTAATATCTAATAATGTTAATTCTAAACCTTCTGTGTCTGCTCGTGCTTTGGCTTTTTCCATCAAGGTAGCAATTCTGAATACACCAGTTGCATAACCCAATAAAGCATCAATGCGTTGCTCAACACTATCAGTAGGAAAACCTTGTTTATAAACAGGTGCAATAATTAAAAAACCGGCTGAATCAGTTGATTGTTGCAGTAATTGAATTTTTGCAGTTGTCACCATCTTCCCACTATTTCGAGCTAACTCCAGGGAATGCCGGCGAATATCATTACTATTTAAGTCAAATCCAATAGCCTGATTATTGAAATCGTAAGGACTAACGTAAGAAACGGGGGTGTAATAAGGTTTAACTTGACTAGTCACTAATCCCTTTTCACCATTCTTTTCAGTAATGTTGAAGTTTGTCTCTTGAGTTCTTAATAACCTTTCAAATTCCTCTCTCTCACCATCTCTCACTAAAGGAACCCAGCTAAGTGCTTGAATATAATCACGCTCTTTTATATTTAACACTTTCATATATTGATTAAATTGATATTGAGATAGATGTTCTTTATTTGCACTATAAAAAGCTTGTAGTCCCTGTAAATCATTAACTGACTTATCAATTGCATCCTGAAAACGAATAGAAATTTGCTCTGCTATGTTTTCTATTTTTAAATAGCTTTCTGTTTTCAATTGACCCGCAACTTTTAACGAAATCGAATAAGTACTTAATATCCCTACACAACTTATAATAATCGTTAATATTAAAGACTTAATGGAAAATGTGTTCACGTTTAAAATCCTTTAAAGTACATATTTTTTATATCTATCATGTTAATTACCATAGGTAATACGTCATGAAAGAGACGTTATATCGAATGAAAATGACCTATGCACTTTTCATATAAATAATTGTTTTTTAATAAGAGCGGTATACTTTTATTTATCAAGTATTTCTTTCACACTATTTATTCTAGTTTTAATTCGTAAGTAAATATAGTTATTATGTGAATATTTTTTTGATGTGAAATTAATTTTTAAATTAAAAAATTAAAAAAAATGAGTCTATAGAGTGCGCAATAATATTTAAAATGCACGAAGGAGAGTAAGCGTTAGAGAGTGATTAAATAAGAGCGATATGAATATGATATTGTTTAAGTAAAAGAAAAACACCCCTAACGTATTAGGGGTGTGATAATTATAAAGTAATATTAACGTTCAACAGCTACTTTACGAGTTTCTTCGATATTGATTTCAATACGACGATTCATTTTACTTGCTTCAGCAGTGTTGCTTGTATCAAGTAAGTTTGTTTCACCGTGACCAATAGCAGTAAGACGTGAAGCATCAACACCGTATTCAGATGTTAGTAAAGCAGTAATCGCATCAGCACGTTTTTGTGATAATGCTTGATTGTAGCTCGCTTTACCTGCTGCAGAAGTATAACCATCAACAGTGATGTTTACGTGCGGGTATTGCTTAAGGAAAGAAGCAACTTTAGCAAGTTCAGAGTAGTATTCAGATTTTACAACAGCTTTGTTGTTATCAAAGTTAACTAACAAACGGTAAGAAAGACGTTCTTTTTCAAAAATAGTACAACCTACTTCGTCAACTTTATCGTTCATTGGTGTAGACGCACATTGGTCTTTACCATCAACAACGCCATCTTTATCAGTATCGATTGCAACTGGTGCAACGTAAGCAACTGGCTCTGGTTTAACTGGAGCAACTTTCTTATTAGTATCAAAGAAATAAACAACACCTACTTGAGCGATAGCATCAGTGTACTTGTCATCAAATTGGTAGTTTGCTTTACCTTCAACATAACCAGCAAATTGGTCAGTGAAGTATTGACGGTAACCAACACCAGCATTTACAGCGGCTTCAGTATCAGTATTAAAATCTAAAGCGTTAACACCCGCTAAAAGATAGATATTTTGTTCTGTAGGGAAGAAAAGCGCATCTAATCCGTATTTGTTAATACCTTGGATGTTTGAACCACGCTTAAGCTCAGCTTCAAAGCGAGTGTAAGATAAACGAAGTTCTACAGGAGCAGAAAGACGGTAACCTAACTCAGCGCCTAAACCACCAGCACGATTAAACGTACTACTACCTAAACGATCGTTATCAGCTTTTAAATAAGCTCCGTGTATACCACCATAAACATTACCTACTAACGTTTCTGCATCAGGTTGTTCTGCGTTAACAACAGAAAATTGAGTAAGTAATAATGTGCTAACAAGAAGTGAGGTTTTATGTTTCATCATATCGGTGTTCCATTTGATTAGTTAATTGAGCAAAAAAAGCATCTTATATTCAGATAAGAGTACTTAAAAAACACAATAAAAAATAATTATTTTAGCAAAAAATATCATTCTGATATTTAATTTGCAAATTAAATACAGGAAAGCTTATAAAGATATAAATACTTTCCAAAGGTTCTTCAAAAACTGTCCTTTATTTCCAATAAATTTAACAACATCAACTGAAATAAAGCCAATTAAAAGTCAAATTAAAGAAAACCAAAACATGAAATTACCCCTCTAGAGGTACAAGAATTTCACTCTTTAATCATTAATCTCATTTGAGAATAATAGTAAGTAAAATAGCTTACATCTACTAATACAGGATAAGCATTCCAAGAACAGTCTATTATAAAGCAAATTCTATAAACGTATAATACTTTGTTATATCTCTACTTAGAATTTTTAAAGCAACTAAAATTAAAGTCTATAAAAGGACAGCCAATAAAGGACAATAAGATTACTCCAAACACAATACGTAAATAAGATTAGATAAGATCACTATTTAATTAAAAATAATTGAAAGTTAGATATTAGACTGATTAATATCACTTTTTTTGTGAGATAAAAGAATGTTTTTATACTTACATTTAATGAGTATAAAAATATCTTCATTTTTTAGAGGAAACTATTTACAAGTACAACTTGCCAAAAAACAGGCTAAGTTAACTTTTGCTATAAAATTTATTTTTTATAAAAAATATTTTTGAAGAGATTTAACATCTGATTTAAGATGTATATTTATAAATAAAAGTCAAAAAAGACGTTTAATTCGGTGTGGGTTAACAATGATAGCAAACAATATAATGACTAAATATTGTTCACTATCTTGATGTCGGTTTAAAGTGACAGCTAATTGATATGAGCTGATTGATATCACAGTCAATAAACTCATTTATTCTCAGGCAGGTTCAACTCTGAAGTTCATACTTACTTAAGAGTCACCTCATTCAAGCTTAGCTTTTAACGTTTTCTTAATTCAAATAAATCAGTTCGTCTATCTTTTAGGTTTTTCACACTACCAAACTGATGTAACTCTTTTAATAAATAAAGATCCACATCGGCAATTAATATCATTTCAGTATTCGGTGTTGCTTCAGCTTTAATACCGTTGGAAGGGAAGGCAAAGTCACAAGGTGTAAAAACAGCAGACTGCGCATATTGTATATCCATATTATGTACTTTTGGTAAGTTACCTACCCCACCTGCAATTGCCACATAACATTCATTTTCAATCGCTCTTGCTTGTGAGCAAGCTCTTACACGAGAATAACCATTTTGTGTATCTGTTAAGAAAGGAACAAATAAAATATCCATGCCTTCATCTGCTAAAATTCGGCTTAACTCAGGAAACTCTGAGTCGTAACATACCAATACACCAATTTTTCCACAGTCAGTATCAAAGGCTTTAAGTTGAGTTCCACCTTCCATTCCCCACACTTTGGTTTCATCGGGTGTTACATGTAGCTTTTCAAAACGTTCTTTAGTCCCATCACGACGGCATAAATAACCGACATTATAAAGTCTATCATCAACGATTTCAGGCATGCTGCCGGTAATAATATTAATATTATAACTGATTGCGAGGTCAGTAAATTTCTGCACGATCGTTTCAGTGTATTTAGCGAGTTCTCGAATAGCTTGAGGTTCGCTGAGGTGATTGTGCTCAGCCATTAACGGCGCATTAAAAAACTCAGGGAAAAGTGCGAAATCAGCATGATAACTAGCCACTGCATCAACAAAATATTCAACTTGTTCAATTAATTCATCAAAGTTTTTATAGGGACGCATTTGCCATTGTATTAATCCAAGACGAACCAATTTTTTAGTAGGAATTGTTTGTTTATTGGGCTTTTCATAATAAATATTGCTCCATTTCAACAATACCGCATAATCATTAGAGCCTGTATCCCCTTCCAAATACCCTTTAATAATCCTTGCTGGATAAAAGTCATTAGATATTTGAAAATTCAACACTGGGTCGTGTATTTCTTTACGTTTTACTTTCTCAATATATTCTTTTGGCGACAGTTCATCTGCGAATTTATGATAGTGCGGTATTCGGCCACCAAAGGTTATTCCTTTAAGATTTGCTCTTTCACAAAGCTCTTTACGGTAGTCATATAAACGTCTACCGAGTCTTAATCCTCTAAAGTCAGGCTTAATAAAAACATCAATTCCATAAAGCGTGTCACCATAACTTCTATGGGTATTGAATGTATCGTTACCTGTGATTTCATTGTAAGTATGAGTATCATCAAATGCGGCATAATCAACTTTAATAGACAGTGCACACCCTGCAATCTGATCATTTACCTTAATAACTACTTGCCCTTCAGGAAAATTACTGATCAAAAATTTAATTTGGTGCTCTTCTCGATATGGGTCTTCTAAATTCGTATAAGCTTCGATCATAATTTGCTTAAGTTCTTGATAGTCATCAAGACTTAACAATGATAATTCTACATTCTCTATGTTTTGCATTAAAAAAACCTACAGTGACTATAAAGGTCTGAGTATATTTTAGTTTTTCATTTGTTTACAGGGAATAAGAATATAAAAAATAAGAACAACCTTATCCATATACGACCAAACATAAGCTCTCTACAAACCATGATGCTTCACGATAAAACGTTAATATGTTGCTCTTTTACAGTGCATGTTTTGCACTAAGAAAGAAAAAATAACGTTAAAAACTTATCTCATACTTCAAGAAAAAAAATAACCTATTGTTTTATATGAAAATTTATCTAATTCAAAATATGGCACGTTCGTTGCAAAAATAACAAATAAAGTTTCGATCGTTTCACTTTAACTTACTATAACGATATAATCTCAAACGCAAGTCAGCCTTTGAGCAATAAATATCGACCTAAATCACTTATCAAAAATAGGCTAAGACATAAAGCATTATCTCTGAAACAGAAGCACAGTAAATGTTCTGACTTCTTTGAAGTAATATAAAAACAAAAGGACCTAGAGTGAAAGGAAAAGGAATGAGAAATGACACACAATAGCCATTCATTAATCGATCGTATTAATCATCATTATTCGGAATTAACAGCGAATAGCCGTCGATTAGCTGATTATTTACTACTTAACCCAGAAAAAATACTGATTATGTCCACCAATGAAATTGCTGAAGTTTGCTCTGTCTCTAAAACCAGCGTGAGTCGTTTTATTCGCCGTTTAGGTTATGCAGATCATCAGTCATTACGTAGTGAACTCTTACAAGTACGAGAAAGCGGCGAACCGGTATTAACAAAATCATTGGAAAACTGTGATTTTCACCAAGAGATTCAAGCGTTAGAACTTCTACGAGAGCAAATTAATAGCACAGATCTTGCTCCACTTATTGATAATCTAGCTAATGCTCCACGCATTAAAATTATTGGTTATCGCAACAGTTATCCACTAGCAATGCATTTTAGACAACAACTAATGCAATGTCGTGGCAACGTAGAACTACTGCCTTTACCCGGCCAAACCATCGGGGAGGATTTAGCCGCCATTGAAGAAACTGATTTTGTGATTGTGATAGGCATCCGTCGACGAGTCAGTCATTTTTCTAAAATAATTGAACAGTTACAAGGTAATAAAATATTATTGATCACTGATCAATCAGGACAAAAATATGCATCGAGTGCAAGTCATCTATTGATATGCCATATGAATAATGAAACACCATTAGATAGTTATTCAGTGCCAATGAGTTTAATTTCTCACTTGGTTAATAATACTTATCAAGTGTTAAAAGGAAACGCCACTAAAGTTAGTAGCAAAATAAGTGTCAATTACTCAAAACTCAATGAGCTAGAGTAGTTAATTAAATTATAAAACGGATCGAAAGAGTAAATAAATAGATGATAAATATTATAAGTAAACTTAAAAAAGAATGGTTTTTAGTGGGCATGGTAGTGGCGATTGCACTAGCGGCTATTAGCGCAGACGTTGGAAAAAGTGGTGGTTTAATTCATCTCGATAAAATCACAGGTATTGGTGTCGCGATTGTATTTTTTCTACATGGTTTAGGGCTATCACCCTCAGCTATTAAAGCAGGCATCAGCAACTGGCGCATGCATATTTATATTCAGATGGCGACCTTTGTTGCTTACCCGTTACTTTGGGTTATTTTTGGTGATGTTTTCTTAGCTTATATGCCTGCTGCATTAGCGTTTGGATTTTGTTACCTATTTGTTTTACCAAGTACGATCTCCTCTTCAGTCGCAATGACCAGTGTTGGTAAAGGTAATGTACCGGGCGCCATCTTTAATGCATCACTTTCAAGTATTTTAGGGATCTTTATTACACCATTGTTAATTCAAGCCTTTATGGGATTTGAAGGCGTAGAACTAGACTTAATGGCGTCGATTATTTCTATTTCAAAATTATTATTATTACCAATGATTGTTGGCCAATTAGCGCGTCCGTTATTATTGAAGTTCGCCCAAAAACATAAATCTGTCGTCAGTAAAGTTGATAAATACGTCATCTTATTAATTGTTTATAACGCTTTTTGTGACTCAGTAGCAAACGGTATATGGAGCACATTCACCATAGAAATGCTGATTACCTCAATCGTTATTTGTATCGTAGTGCTGTTATGTATGGTGCACCTTATTCAATGGGGAGCACGCCGCAGTAAATTCGAACGAGCAGATGAAGTTGCAGTTGTTTTCTGCGCGACTAAAAAGACGCTTGCTGCTGGTATTCCGATGGCCACAGTTATTTTTGGCAGTAACCCAGACCTTGGGATGATCTTGTTACCTATCATGTTATATCACCCAATTCAGATCTTCTATTGTGCAATATTAGCTAGCCGCTATGCAGCACAAAGTGAACAAGCGAAACCAGCTTCAAGTAACTAGTCATTTAGACACGCGAAATATTAACAACATTATATAAAAGGAACTTTAAATATGAATGAAACAACAGCTAAAGACACTCGTGTTTATTGCATACAGGGCCCAAGCAACTTAGCTGCAACGGCAGAAGGTGTGCTTAGTAAATTAACATTTGTATTTAAAGACCTATTTGATGTGAAAAGTTATGCCACAGGAGCAGGTAACCCAGCTTGGTTAATAAGCCATCAACCAGCACAACAAACAGCGAGTGTAATTAAAAAACTATTAGCGCAAGGTGCGAATTGTGTAGGGCGAGTACAAACCGATGAATTAGCCTACAGCTTAAATGGTCAAAATATTCATTACGGTACGCCAGTTAACCCTCTTGCGCCAGGTTGTTTACCAGGCGGTTCGTCAAGTGGTAGCGCAGTTGTAGTTGCTAACGGTGAAGCTGACTTCTCAATCGGTACTGATACCGGTGGTTCGGTACGGGTTCCAGCTAGTTATTGTGGCTTATTTGGCTTGCGCCCGACACTGGGGAAATTAGCGTTAGACAATACTTTTGAGCTTGCAAAAAGCTTTGATACCGCAGGTGTTTTTAGTAAAGACTTAACCATGTTATCCAATGTTTTTAACGTGCTAGCAGAACAAAAACAGCAAGGACAAAAAGCGACAACACTTTACCTCGATAACACCTTAGCAAACCAACTTAGCCAACAAAGATTAAGTGGACTCAAGCATTGGTGTGAAGAAGCGAATATCGAATTATTAAGTTGTAACCTATTAGCCGACACAGAACAGACTCTGGATGGCTTAAGTTTATTATTCCGCACTATTCAAGGCTTTGAAATTATTGAAGGACATGATGCTTGGCTAAAAGAGCATGGAGATTCATTAGATCCATCGATTATGCAACGTGTCATGTGGGCTCGCAGTATCACTCAGCAACAGTATGTTGAAGCAAAAGCACAACAACATCTATTCCAACAAAAACTCATTTCTCTATTTAATGAAATGCACGGGTTATGGATACTACCTACCACACCTTCAGGCCCACCAGCTCTGACCATGGAAGGCGATGAATTAGCAGAATATCGTTCACAATTAATGGGATTAACCAGTATTGCTGGTTTAGCCGGTTTCCCGCAATTACATCTACCGATGCAAGGTTTAACGGAAGGTCCTTGTGGTTTCTCGTTAATGAGTATTGCAGATAAAGAAGCAGACTTGATCGAAACGGGTCTTAGTTTATGGCAAGGAGAGCAACAATAATGGCATTTCAAACTTCATTCACCGCCCCTCATTATAAAGCTGCTCAAGCAGGACAAGCGATATTAGACGCAGGCGGAACCGCTAGTGAAGCAATGGTAGCTGCAGCAGCGATGGTAAGCGTACAATATCCACACATGAACAGTATTGGTGGTGATGGATTCTGGCTAATTTGTAAAGCAGGAGAAAAACCAGTCGCGATTGATGCTTGCGGTGCAGCAGCACTGAATATAGATATTGAAAGCTATCGCCAACAAGCGGATGAACTACCAGAAGGTGGCGGTAATGCTGCGTTAACGATGGCAGGCACGATTGCGGGTTGGCAACAAGCGTTAACGTTAAATGCAGGTAACCACACACTAAACGCACTACTTAAACCCGCTATTGATGCCGCTGAACAAGGTATCGACATCACGCAAAGTTTAGTCGATGCCAGTGAAAAAACCTTTTCTCGTTTAAGTCATTTAAGTGCCTTTGCAGAACGATTTTTAAATCAAGGTGAAGTATTAAAAGTAGGTGAAAAACTCACTAATCAACCGTTAGCAGATACTTTTAAACACTTAGCAAAAGTAGGTTTAGATGATTTCTATCGTGGTGAACTGGCGCAACAAATGGCCGATGAATTGATCGAAGCTGGTAGCCCCTTAACCCTAGACGATTTTCATCAATACCAAGCAACAGTATCAACGCCGCTGACGGTAGATATTTCAAAAGGCAGCTTGTATAACCTAGACGCTCCTACTCAAGGTTTAGCTTCGTTATTAATCTTAGCGATTTACGATCGTCTCGTTGATCAAGTCACTTCTGAGGTTGAACATATTCACTTACTCGTAGAAGCCAGTAAACAAGCTTTTATTATTCGTGACCAACAAATTACAGATCCCGCTTGTTTACAAAAACCTTTGCAAGACTGGTTAAGTGAAGATGTTATTGCACAATGTGCGGCCAACATCTCTTTTAAAAAAGCCTTACCTTGGCCACATTTAGCCAAACCCGGTGACACGGTTTGGATGGGCGCAACGGATCAATACGGCACCATGGTCAGTTTCATACAAAGTATTTATTGGGAGTTTGGTTCAGGTGTTGTGCTACCGACGAGTGGCATTACTTGGAATATTCGCGGTAAAAGCTTCACGTTAGATGCCAATCACCACAATGTGCTTGCCGCTGGTAAAAAACCATTTCATACCTTAAACCCTGCTTATGCTGAGTTTAATGATGGTCGCCGCATGGTTTACGGTTCAATGGGCGGCGAAGGTCAACCACAAACCCAAGCCTGCTTGTTCAGTCGTTATATCTATCAAGATATGAATTTATCAGATGCAGTGGCTTCCCCTCGTTGGCTATTAGGCCGAACATGGGGCGACAGTACCAATAACTTACGTTTAGAAAATACACTTTATCAACAACATGGTGCAACACTTCAAGCACTCGGTCACGACATAACAACAGTCGCAGATAACAATGAATTAATGGGGCACGCTGGTGCCATTATGCTCGGTCAAGACGGGAAAGTAGTTGCAACTAGCGACCCTCGTAGTGATGGACAAAGTCTACTCGGAGAAAAAAATGACAACTAATACTTTATTTGAAACGCTTAATCCACCTGTTCGTCTATTAATGGGACCAGGCCCAATCAATGCATATCCTCGTGTGCATCAAGCGATTTCATCTGCCTTAATCGGTCAATACGATCCCGTAATGACAGGTTACATGAATCAAGTGCAATCACTTTATCGTGGTGTGCTTGAAACAAATAATAAACAAACTATGTTGGTTGATGGTACTGCACGTGCAGGCATCGAAGCGGTATTAGTGTCAATTCTCCAACCGGGCGATAAAGTGTTAATCCCAGTAATTGGACGCTTTGGTCACTTATTGTGTGAAATTGCACAACGTGTTGGTGCTGTGGTTAAAACTATTGATATTGAATGGGGTGAAGTTTGCCCACCAGAATTAGTAGAGCAAGCAATTAAAGAGTTCCAACCAAAATTATTAGCAACGGTACAAGGTGATACTTCAACCACCATGAACCAACCGCTGGCTGAAATCGGCGAAATTTGTCAACGTCACGGCGTTTTATTCTACTGTGATGCAACCGCTTCAATTGCTGGCAACGAATTAAAAATGGACGAATGGCATTTAGATGCAGTTTCTGTTGGCCTACAAAAATGTTTAGGCGGCCCATCAGGCAGTGCGCCAATCAGCTTAAGCGACCGATGTGCAGAAGTGATTAACCGTCGTAAACACGTTGAAGCAGGCATTAAAGCAGACCACCATACTGCAGGTTCAGATATTAGAATCCAATCTAACTATTTTGATTTAGCGATGGTCATGGATTACTGGGGACCTGAGCGTTTAAACCACCACACTGAAGCCACTAGCATGTTATACGCAGCGCGTGAATGTGCACGTATTTATCTTGAAGAAGGCAGTGAAAACGTGATTGCTCGTCATAAACAAGCGGGTGATGCAATGGCGATGGGCTTAAAAGCAATGGGCTTAACACTGTTTGGTAACCAACAATACAAAATGAATAACGTGGTTGGCGTGTATATACCAGATGAAGTCGATGGCGATAAAGTACGTGAAGAGTTATTGCTTTGTTTTGGTATTGAAATTGGTACTTCGTTCGGTCCGCTACACGGCAAAATTTGGCGTATCGGTACAATGGGCTTTAATGCACGTCAAGAATGCGTATTAACCACTTTAGCGGCACTTGAATCTGTTCTATTAAAATACAAAGCGCATATTCAACCAGGTCAAGCAGTCACAACTGCAATGCAGTATTACACTGTTTAAAAGGAGAATTCATGCCACAAAATAGTAATGAAGCGGCCACTAAAATTATGCAGTGGGCAGATCACCTCGCTACTTTCACGGCAATGGAAGGCGGTCTACTTCGCGCTTATTTAACACCTGAGCATAAATTGGCGCATCAACAAATTGAAAAGTGGATGCAACAAGCTGAACTACAAACATGGGAAGACAGTGTAGGTAACCAATGGGGACGAAAAGTATCATCAAACCCAACATTACCGACGCTATTAATCGGCTCTCACAGCGATACCGTCGCGAATGCAGGTAAGTATGACGGTAATCTAGGTGTATTACTGGCTATTGAAGCCATGTTTCAATTAGTCGGAGAAGAGCTGCCCTTCCATGTGGATATTGTTGCGTTTGCCGATGAAGAAGGGACTCGCTTTAACACCACCTTAATTGGCTCGAGTGCGGTTGCGGGTTGCTTCCAGCAAGACTGGTTAGCGATACAAGATAGCCAAGGCATTAGCATGGCAGAAGCGATGCGTGACTTTGGTTTGGATCCCGCGTTAGCAGGTCAAGATCAAAAAACCAAAGAAGACACGCTCGCCTATTTAGAAGTGCATATCGAACAAGGCCCTGTGTTAGAAGATCTCGACTTAGCAGTCGGTGTCGTCACCGGTATTGCTGGCGCAAAACGCTATCAATTTAAGCTTAAAGGAATGGCTGGTCATGCTGGTACAGTGCCTTTAGCTTTACGAAGAGATGCGATGTCTGGTGCAGCACAAATGATCAGTGCTATCGAACAATTTGCCTTTGAACATCAAATTGTTGCAACCGTCGGCCGTTGTGATGTTTTCCCTGGTGCAGTGAATGTGATCGCAGGTGAAGTGCATTTCACAGTAGATATTCGCAGTCAATCTCAATCAACATTAGAAAACTGCTGCACACTACTGTTACAGCAATTAACTGATATCGCTGAAGCGCGTCAACTAACCTTGCAACATGAAAAGTTGTATCAAGCAGAAGCGGTTTTATGTAGTGATGATTTACAACAGAAATGGGGTGAAGTCGTTGAGCAACATACGCAAAAAACACCTTGCTTTCTCTCTAGTGGTGCAGGACATGATGCGATGGTGATGACCAACATTACCGATATCGGCATGTTATTTGTACGCTGTGAAAAAGGCATCAGCCATAATCCAAGAGAACAAGTAATTGAGTCTGACGTTGCCGTTGCTTTGGAATGTTTAACTGACATGATCAGAAAACTAGCAGTGTAAAGAACCATTACAATAATCAGTCAATAAACTTAAAAATAGTCTTTAAAATAACGTTCAAAAACACTGACAAAAACGGCGCTTAAATAATGTATTTAAGCGCCGTTTTTTATATCAATTCATCAAACAAAAAAACTGTTTGAATTAAATAAAAATCACTTCGAATATTACTCCGAGTAAGGGTGATTTTCTATCCAATGTTGTGCAATTTCATCTCGACGTGCAATCCATACATCATCATGTGACTGTACGTAATCTAAGAATTTTTTCAGCGCCATAAAGCGGCTAGGCTTACCAATCACACGACAGTGTAAACCAATCGACATCATTTTCGGTTCATCATTACCTTCCGCATACAAGCAATCAAAACTATCTTTCAAGTATTGAAAGAACTCTTCGCCATGGCTAAAGCCATAAGGTGATGAAAAACGCATGTCATTATTATCTAGCGTATAAGGAATAACTAAATGCGGACGCATATCTTCGCCATCTTCACAGCTTGGTACTTGTGACCAAAAAGGTAAATCATCACCATAATAGTCTGAATCGTAAGTTAAACCGCGCTGCTCTCCAACTAGTGAGCGCGTATTAGGCGAATCGCGCCCGGTATACCAACCCGTTGGACGAGTACCGGTCAGTTTTTCAATAATATCTAACGCCTGATGCATGTGCTCACGCTCTTCTTCAATCGGCGTATGTTGATAATGTAGCCATTTCAAACCATGACACGCAATTTCATGGCCGTCTTCAACGATGGCTTTAGTGACTTCAGGGTTGCGTTCTAAAGCAGTGGCAACGCCAAAAACAGTTAATGGTAAGTCACGTAATTTAAACTCATTAAGAATACGCCACACGCCTACTCTAGAGCCATATTCATATAATGATTCCATACTCATATGGCGTCCAGAATAAGCTTCTGCGCCCGCAATTTCAGATAAAAAGGTTTCGGAATGAGCATCGCCATGTAGAACACAATTCTCACCACCCTCTTCATAATTCAGAACAAACTGAACGGCTATTTTAGCTTTATTGGGCCAATTAGCATCAGGCACATTATCGCGACCATAACCAATATAATCACGTGGGTTATCACTATTCATTATTAACTATCCTTAATTTATTTTTATTAATTTAGCAGGAGTCATAAACAATATACGATCTTTTTTTGATCAAATATATCCTCCTGTCTGATTGTTCTAAAATACTTTTTCTCTTATCTTTTTGCTCATTTAAAGTGCGCTACTTGCACCAAGAAAGAATCTACTTACTATTTAATAATGCTAAATTAACTTTAAAAAAATAATAAGCCAATGTTTTATATGGAGTTTTACAACTCTACATTAAATGGCACGATCGTTGCAAAAATAAATTATACAGCCCCAATCGTTTCATGAATGAATAAGGAAATACACATGAGTCAAGAATCAGAGTTAATTTATAAACTTGATGATAACCCATCAAATAAAGAATCCTTTTTTGCTGCAATACAGCATGTATTAGCGAGCTTTATTGGTGTTATCACGCCGACACTGATCATTGGTGGTGTACTTGGCTTAGGTGATGAAATTCCTTATTTAATATCGATGGCATTAATGGTGTCTGGTGTGGGCACTATTATTCAAGCTAAAAAGCCAATGGGGATTGGCGCAGGTATGATCTGTGTTCAAGGCACTAGCTTTGCATTTTTAAGTTCAGTATTAGCGGCAGGCTTTATTGCTAAGGCAAATGGCGGCGGCCCGGATGAGATCCTATCACTTATATTTGGGGTTTGTGTTTTAGGTGCTTTTGTAGAGATTATTGTTAGTCAATTTATTGGTAAGTTAAAACGAGTCATTACCCCAGTCGTTACAGGTACGGTTATTACTATTATTGGTATTAGCTTAATCAAAGTAGGCTTTACTGATTTAGCGGGTGGTCAATGGTTATTAACCAATAAACCAGAACAGTTTGCGAGTTTTGATAATCTATTTTTAGGTGCCCTTGTGATGGTCAGTATTATTGCGGCACATAAATATGGTAATCAATGGGTACGCTTATCTTCAATTATCATTGGTATGATTATTGGCATGATTGCCGCAATGATGATGGGAAAAGTTAACTTTAGTGCGATTACGAATGTTGAGTCGGTGATCAGCCTTCCTATTCCCTTTAAATATGGTTTTTCATTCGACATCGCCGCTTTTATTCCTATTGCACTTATTTATTTGATTACAGCAATCGAAACATCGGGTGATATCACGGCTAACTGTATGGTGTCAAAACAACCAATCGCAGGTAAGTCATACCTCAAACGCATTAAACAAGGTATTTTAGGCGATGGTGTTAACTCATTAATTGCAGGTGTATTCAATACGTTTCCGAATACAACGTTTAGCCAAAATAATGGGGTTATTCAACTAACGGGTATTGCGAGTCGCTTTATTGGTGTGTGGATTGGCGCTATCTTAATCATTATGGGTTTATTCCCACACGTTGGTGCATTATTCCGCGCTGTTCCTAACTCAGTATTAGGTGGCGCGACCATTATTATGTTTGCAACAGTCGCGGTAGCCGGCGTAAAAATTCTGACGCACGTTGAATTAAACAGAAAAAATATGCTGACGCTAGCGATCTCATTCGGCATGGGACTAGGCGTGTTATTAGTGCCTGAAGTAGTCAATACTATTTCTAGTAATATCGGTGGCGACTTTGGTGCAATTGTTAAAAGTATCCTTGGTTCTCCTGTTACAGCAAGTGGCTTAAGTGTGATTTTACTAACGCTATTTTTAGGCGAATCCACAGAACAGTACAATCCTATTATTCAAGACTTTCCAATTGATGAAGAGATGCCTAAAGGGATTAAAAACTAGCACATAAATATATGAATTGGTTATGTAGTTAATCAATTCTCCTTTTCTCATTATCAGAATGGGCTGTGTGGCTCAATTGAAGAACTTTCGTGTAAGGCGAAAATTCTTCAATTAATTTTTAGATAGTGTGATAATTGTCTTAGCAATTTATGCGACGACATTAAACTTAGTAAGTAGTATGAATAACTATTTGAAATTTATATCTAAAATAAAAAATTCAGGTAATTATGTTCAAATAACTATGGCGTTATTTAGTACTTGGCGTATTTTAGTAGATAGCTTTTAGTGAATAGCTCTTATTAGATAACTTTTACTAAATAACTTTTGCTAAATAACCTTCATGGTAGGAAACCTATAATACAAATATTAATAAGAACACTTTATTATAGGAAACTAATAACTGAAGTTTCAAATAGTTAATGAATAACTTTTATCAACCATCAATATATATATTAAGGACAATTTATGAAAAAAATATTAACCACCACTGCGGCAGCCGTCTCAATCGCGCTTTGTTCACTTGTTGCCAATGCAGCTGATTTCAAACCGGCTGTTGCTTATGATTCAACAGGTAAATTTGATAAATCATTTGGTCAAGCGGTTGCAGAAAATGGTGTTATTAAGTTCATGGAGCAATCTGATACTAAAGTACGTGAATTAGTGCCTTCAAGTGATGCTCAACGTGAACAAGGCCTTGAACGTCTAGCGCGTAAAGGTTTCAGCCCGATTCTTGTTGTAGGTTTCCTATACGCAACACCACTACAAAAAATAGCCGCTAAATACCCTGATAGTCACTTCATTATCATTGATGCCGTTGTTGACCTACCAAATGTAAAATCAGTGCTATTTAAAGAGCAAGAAGGTTCATTCCTTGTGGGTGCACTTGCTGCAATGAAATCTAAAACAGCTAAAGTTGGTTTTGTTGGCGGCATGGATATTCCACTCATTCGTCGATTCGCTTGTGGTTATGAGCAAGGTGCTAAATTCGTTAATCAAGACGCTGAAGTATTCCAAAACATGACGGGTTCAACAAATGCAGCATGGTCTGATCCAGCGCGTGGTGCAGAACTAGCAAAAAGCCAATTTAGTAAAGGTGCAGATATCGTATTTGCTGCTGCTGGCGGAACAGGAACAGGCGTTTACCAAGCGGCTGCTGACGAAGGTAAATATGCAATTGGTGTAGACTCTAACCAAAACTACATTCACCCAGGTGTTATGTTAACGTCTATGGTTAAACGTGTTGGTGTCGCAACGGTAGAGGCATTTAATGCAGCTGAAAAAGGTAACTTTACTGCTGGTATCCAAAATCTTGGCTTAAAAGAAAATGGCGTAGATTGGGCATTAGACGAATTCAACCGTGATTTAATTACGCCTGATATGGAAGGTAAAATTGCCGGTATCAAAGCACAAATTGTTTCTGGTGAAATCAAAGTACACGACTACATGAGTGATAACACTTGTAAGTACTAAATCTCCTCGAAAAAATAATTATGCCTCCTTATTAGCAACTTTTTGTTGCCAATTCTTTACTGCGAACTCTTCGCTGCTAAAGTAAGGAGGCATTTTTAGCGATCTATATCAACGGACAGAATAGAGAAACTTAATTTATGTCTCAGCCTCACAATCAACAAAATATTGCCTTAGAGCTCTGTGGTATCGATAAAAAATTCGGTGCAGTACATGCTAATTGTAATATCAACTTAAAGGTACCTGCAGGCACGATCCATGGAATAATTGGTGAAAATGGCGCAGGAAAATCAACCCTAATGAACATCATTTATGGGTTTTATATTGCTGATTCTGGCGATATAAAGATATCAGGTAAAACACGTAAATTAACCAGCTCTAAAGAAGCAATCCGTTACGGCATAGGCATGGTTCATCAACACTTCATGTTAGTTGATAACTTCAGTGTATTAGAAAATGTTATTTTAGGTGCCGAAGACGGCGCGTTACTAAAGCCTAGTTTAAAAAAAGCACGTACCGAATTAGAACGTTTAGCAACAGAATACCGATTAGATGTCCCATTAGACGCCCTAATTGAAGACCTACCTGTTGGTTTACAACAACGAGTAGAAATCCTAAAAGCCTTATATCGTGGTGCCAAAATTCTTATTCTTGACGAACCAACCGGTGTGTTAACACCTCAAGAAACTGATCACCTATTTAAAATATTTGATGCGCTACGTGATAAAGGCGTCACCATCTTATTGATCACGCATAAATTAAGAGAAATCTTAGCAGCAACGAATAATGTATCCGTCATGCGCCAAGGTGAAATGGTCGCACATCGTAAAACGGCTGATACCAATAAAGAAGAGCTTGCTGAGCTAATGGTTGGCCGTAAAGTACGACTTAAGGTAGAGAAATCACTAGCTACGCCTGAAAACGAATTATTATCTACCTCAAAGGTAACTTACACCGATGAAATGGGAGTCGATCGCTTAAAAGACGTTTCTATCTCAATCAAATCCGGTGAAATTGTTGGTATTGCAGGGGTTTCTGGAAATGGCCAATCTGAATTAATGAGCTTATTAGCAGGTCTTATCAAACCTAATTCAGGCCAAGTCAATATTGGACAAACTTGTATTGATTCAATGCATCCGAGTTCTGCAGCACAAATGCGAGAGCTAGGTGTTGGACATATCCCAGAAGATCGCCTTGTAATGGGCTTGATCAAATCATTTAGTGCAGAAGAATCGGCTATCTTAGGCTATCAAAATTCGCCAACTTACAATGGAAAACTACTTAACAAACCCAAAGTAATTAACCAAGAATGTGCACGATTAATGGAAGAGTGGGATGTACGTCCTCGCGATCCTAAATTACGCAGTTCATTGTTTTCTGGTGGTAACCAACAAAAATTAATTATCGGGCGAGAAGTCGATAAAAACCCAGATGTATTATTAATTGGTCAACCTACCCGTGGCGTAGATATTGGCGCGATTGAATTAATTCATAAACGCATTATCGAATTACGCGACCAAGGCAAAGGCATTTTGCTTGTGTCAGTAGAGCTAGATGAAATAATGGCGTTATCTGATCGTATTATTGTGATGTTTGATGGTCACATCGTGGGTGAAGTGAGTGCAGAGCAAGCCAATGAAAAAATCCTCGGCATGATGATGGCAAATATAATGCCTGATGAACTTCTATCAACCACACAACAAACAACCACTGGAGAGCCAATATGAACGACTCAAAGATTCCAGCATGGGTAAATATTATTGTTCTTCCTTTGATTAATATTCTTTTTGCCTTTGCTTTTTCTGCCATTATTTTTATTGCCGTTGACGTAAACCCTATTGAAGCAGCAAAAACCATGATCAGTGGTGCCTTAGGTTACCAAGAAGGGATTGGCTATACTTTTTATTATGCGACTAACTTTATCTTTACTGGTCTTGCGGTTGCCGTCGCCTTTTCTGCTGGTTTATTTAACATTGGTGGCGAAGGACAAGCTTATATTGGTGGGTTAGGTGTGGGTCTGGTTTGTTTAGGCTTAGACCATACTTTACCGTTCTGGGCTATTTTACCGATCACCATGTTTGCCAGTATGGCCTTTGGTGCATTATGGGCGTTTATTCCAGCCTATTTACAAGCTTATCGTGGTAGTCATATTGTTATTACCACCATCATGTTTAACTTCATTGCCTCTTCATTAATGGTTTATTTAATGGTGAATGTACTGAATCAAAAAGGACAAATGGCGCCCGTATCTCGCCTCTTTGAACCTTCAGCTGTCTTACCCGGTTTCCATGAAATAGTAGGATGGTTTGGGTTAAGCTTTTCTGAATCACCAATGAATTTAAGTTTTCTTATCGCCCTCGTTTGTTGTGTATTAGTGTGGTTATTACTATGGAGAACACGTTGGGGTTACGCAATTAGAGCGATGGGTTCAAGCCCTTCAGCGGCTGAATACGGCGGTATTAATCGTAAACGCTTAATTATTATTGTAATGCTAATTTCTGGTGCATTATCAGGCCTATTAAGCCTTAATGAGGTACAGGGTTACGGACAACAACTTAAACTAGGCTTTGTTGCGGGTTATGGTTTTACCGGTATTGCGGTTTGTTTAATCGGTCGAAACCACCCTTTTGGCATTATTTTAGCAAGTGTTTTATTTGGTATTCTTTATCAAGGCGGTGCAGAACTTTCCTTCGATTTCCCAAATATAGACCGAGAAATGATCCAAGTAGTACAGGCGTTAGTCGTTCTATTTAGTGGTGCATTATCGTTAATGTTAGTCAAACCGACTGAGCGATTATTTGTGTACCTTGATGCCAAGAAAAAATCTAAAACCCAATTAGCAGCGGAGGCTTAAATTATGTATGAAAGTATCATTTTAATACTCGATGCGACCTTAAGGGTATCGGCTCCACTTATTCTTGCTGCATTAGCAGGTTTGTTTTCTGAGCGTTCAGGTATTGTTAATATTGCACTGGAAGGGAAAATATTAGCCTCTGCCTTTGCAGCTGCTGCAACGGCATCGATGACAGGTTCAGTTACATTAGGATTATTAGCAGCAATGGGTACATCAGTGCTGTTAGCGATGTTGCATGGTTTTGCATGTATAACGCATCGTGGTGATCAAATAGTATCAGGTGTCGCTATCAACATGCTTGCTGCTGGCTTAACCGTTACATTAGGACGTTACTGGTTTGGTTTGGGTGGACAAACGCCGCCTTTATCGCAAGGTGAACGCTTTACGTCGATTACGTTACCAGGCGCTGATGCCATTGCAGATGTACCCGTCATTGGATTACTTTACAGTGAGCTAATATCTGGACATAACATCTTAGTGTATCTCTCAATATTAATCGTGCCTGTTTGTTGGTGGATCATCTTTAAAACACGCTTTGGTTTACGTTTGCGTGCTGCAGGTGAAAACCCACATGCAGTAGATACTGCGGGCATCTCTGTTGCTTGGTTACGTTACCGTGCATTGATTTGTGCAGGGATCTTAACTGGCATAGCGGGTGCTTATTTATCCACTGCACATAGTGCTGGGTTTGTGCCTAATATGAGCGCGGGTAAAGGTTATATCGCATTGGCAGCACTTATATTTGGTAAGTGGAAACCTGTTCCAGTGTTGTGGGGCTGTTTACTGTTTGGCTTCTTAGACGCGATGGCTATCCGCCTACAAGGTGCGGAGTTACCATTTATTGGTGAAATACCAGTGCAAGCAATTGAAATACTGCCTTATGTGTTAACGGTATTACTACTTGCTGGCTTTATTGGTCGTGCAGTTGGGCCGAAATCAATTGGTGTGCCTTACGTTAAATCTCGTTAGGTTTATTGTCTAGATTGCTGTTTTTTAGCAGCAATCTAGACTTCTTCACTAAACGCTCATAATTTGCCTGTTTTACCCTGCTCTGTTCTGTTTTATTCTGTTCTATCCGGCTCTATTCTATTGCTCTGCTTCATTTTAAAAGTATCGACTTCATTTTAAAGTACTTATCTTTCAATGCCTTTAATTTTCTCGCCAACAACCTACTACGGGCTGCTATGAATTTCCGAATTAACGAATTAACGAATTAACGAATTAACGCTAGCGGTTCATCAAGCAACGCCAAGTCAATCAAGTGATAGAGAAATAGACAGAATTAAATTATATTAATCTACGTCGCTTGCCTGATGTATCAGGAGTGGCTTATTACTTCACATTTTTTAGCTCTATAAGGCGACATTCCACTCGTTATTATAGGGATTCCATTTAGATTATACCATTCCGCCTAATTATGTGATCTAATGTATTCATTATTAACTAATTATATTCTCTTGGTGACGTATGAAAAAACATGACTTTTCTGAATTGGCCAAAACACATAAAAGTGTGCGTATGAGACTGCGTTATTCTGCATTAGCACACTTTCAAGAAGGCCGCTCTCGTACTGATATTGCTAAATTTCTTAAAGTGAGTCGTACTAGTGTTAATAAATGGGTATCTCAATATCATCAAAATGGATTGGTTGGATTAGTTGATAAAAAGACAACGGGTCGTCCCTTACGATTATCTGAAGCCCAATCACATCAACTAATTGAATATATTAATGAATATACAAAAAATGATAAGGGGGGCCGATTAGTAGGCACTGATATCCAGTTGTTTATTGCTGAGAATTTTGACCACCAATATCATCTTTCAAGTGTCTACAAATTACTTCACCGCTTAGGCTTTTCATGGATAACCTCTCGCTCTAAACACCCAAAACAGTCCCTTGAAGTTCAAGAAGATTTTAAAAAA
>NZ_CANLFB010000001.1 GCF_947489755.1 uncultured Psychromonas sp. | reverse complement strand
AACCCAGACAGAGATAAAAAAAGAGGTAGATTGCAATATGGTTTGCACGCGGTTACCTCTTAATGTCCAACCTATGAATAGGGCTTTAATACAACCATCATTACATCTAATCTCTGTTCTATTCTGTTATAAGTACAAGTATAAGCAAAACTATATTTTATAATACGTTATCAATAATCAACTTCAGAATACTGCATAATTTGATTGCTCAAACTTTCCTGAAAGCTTGTATAAACACCCTCTGTTAAGGCAGGATATGACATGATCATTAGTTGATGAGATTCTGTTTTTTCTCGATATGATGGATGAATATAGATTTTGCTACTCTGTATAAAACCAATTCGTTGATAAAATACTTTCCTTTTTATTGAAATCTTATCAACAGGTGGATCTATCTCTAAAAGGATTGTTTTATCAGACACTTTTTTTAAATATTTCAAAGTACGGGTACCGATGCTTTTACCCCTTGCAAGCGGCGTAATGGCAAAGTGCTCTACATAAGTAAAATCATCTTTATGCCAAGTTAGTAAAATACCTAACAGCTCACCCGTTTCTTTTTTAATAATAATAAAGTGGTATTCACTATCGGTTAATGCAGATATTTGGTCGTACTTCGCTCTTCGTTCAAAAATAGGAAAGCTATTTTCATATAACGAAAAAGCTTCCTCAAAATATGGATGTGTTTTATCTTCAATTCTTTCAAATACTAACATGTTTTTTTACCTATTTTTATAGCTTACTTCAATACCAATCAAACATGACAGCATGTTTGATTGGTAAGGATTAACCTTAACCTATTTTATTTTTTCTAAACCACACCAATTAGCGATAAAGACAGCTAATACCTGTGCGACTTGCACTGTACTATTAATAGAAACTCTTTCATTAAAACCATGAATATTCTCTGCAACAGGGCCATAACAAGTAGCGGGCGTATTACCATACAACTGAAAGAAACGAGCATCAGTTGTACAAGTAACAGCCAGTGTTTTACAATCACTGTTAGCGACAATACGATGTGCTTCTTTGATTGATTCAATTAATGGGGCTTCTTCTTCGATTGCACAGCCTTCGGCTTGAAAGCCTGTATAACAAAGCTCAACTTCAATATCACTTGCGATATCGGCTTCGTTAATGGTTTGTTGTAATTTTTCTTTAACGTATTCAAGCGTCATTCCCGGATAAAACCCAACGCGAAAATCAGCTTCACAATAACAAGCAACCGTTGAAGCCCAGTCGCCCCCATGTACTTTACCGAGATTAAAATTGATGGGATGATCATGTCCGCTATAACACTGATGGCGATGTTCTTGTTTATTCCATTCTGTTTCTAATTCTTTTAATTTATTGGTCAATACATACAGCGAATCGAATACGTTACTGCCATTAGAAGTATCAAGAACGTGTGCAGGTTTACCGGTTAATTTTAACTGAAACCACATCACCCCTAATTGAGCAATAAGACAAGACTCACCAAAAGGTTCTGGAATAATAGCTGCATCTGCTGTGTAACCGGCATCTAAGCAAGCAAGAGCACCGTTACCTGTACACTCTTCTTCAATAACACTTTGTAAAATAACGTTTGCAGCTGGTTGATACCCTAAATCTTTTAAAGCGGCGAAGGCATTACAATAGGCCACAATCCCTGC
The DNA here is from genome assembly GCF_947489755.1 of uncultured Psychromonas sp. Classification (GTDB taxonomy): domain Bacteria; phylum Pseudomonadota; class Gammaproteobacteria; order Enterobacterales; family Psychromonadaceae; genus Psychromonas. Next base: position 257,101 of record NZ_CANLFB010000001.1, on the reverse strand, counting down.
TTTCATATCACCGCTACCTCGACCATAAAACCAGTCATCGCCAACATAAGGTTCAAAAGGTGGACGCTCCCATAAGTGAGATGGACCAGTAGGCACAACATCCATATGCCCATTAAGGATTAATGATTTTCCAGTAACAGTATTGGGTTGATGCAAGCCAACAATATTAACTCGACCATCAGTATCTGATGTAACAGGAGGAGAGAAACCAGGTAATACAGATAATTTATCAAGGTCGATAGTGACCTCTTTTACTTCCGTACCTAACCCTTCGAAAGTGCGTTTAATGATCGTTTGTGCTTGATGTTCATTGCCTAATGTACTGTCTGAAGCAACTAATTCAGTTAACTCGTCAATGATATTGTCTCGACGTTTTTCTACTGCACCAAGAATTTTCTTTAATAATGATTCATCCATTTTATTTACTCTCTGTTGGAGGGTTTTGTAGAGGGGGCGTATGCTTAGTTTCATCTTCATGAATAAAACTACGGATCAGCGTAATAACGTCTCTTCCACCATAAACCGTAATAACAAATACCATCAAAGAACCTGTTAGCAACGAGATCCAAATCATCAGTTCACCAAAAATAGGAATTTCAAAGAAGAACGCTAATATGTAGTGCAGGATGAAAACAATAAACACAAAAAACCATGCTGTTTTTTGAACAATAGTTTTAGCATCAAGCCAATCAGTAATAGCCGTTATCATGCCTTTACTTTCTTTTGTCTCTGGTGAGATCTCATTACCGAGAATATGGAAGTTAGTTGCTTTTATATCCTCGATAACATCATGTTTAGTACAAAGGCTGACTATTATCATTGTGGGTAACGAAAAGAGCAGCCCGATATGTACAGCGTGTAAACCAAACGGCATTGCTGCAGGAGATCCTAATTCAAGCCAGGCATAGATAGACCAAATAATCGCGCTCAACGCTCCACTAATACAAGAAGCTAATGCACCAGTAGTCGTAGCTCTTTTCCAAAACCATGCTGATAAGGTTGGCGCTAATAAACCAGATAAACAAATCGCTTGGGCAAGGATCCAAAGTGGCACTAAAACCGGGAGCCATAATGCACACAACACACCAAATATAATCACGATAACAACAGAAATTCTGCTCGCCTTCATCGATTGCTCTGGCGTTGCGTTGGGATTAATCAGTTTTTCGTAGATATCGCGCGTAAGAATAGTCACGCCATTCATTGCAAAAGAGGAGCCGCATGACAATATCGTCATAAACAACCCAATCATAATAATCGTTCCAACAACAATATTGATATGATTCACTGTAAACCAAACATAGAGACTATCTGGGGTAAGCGTATCGGGTATAACAAAAACACCAGCAACCGTAATAGCAGCAAGTGTTACGCCTGCAACAAACGGTAAAACATTAAAATATGAACACCCTAACACGGCTAATTGTGCGTTAGATGCAATACGTGGCGTACGTGCTACATAAGCCCACATGTAGATCCATGGATCCACGACATAAAATATACCCAACGTTAAAAACCAAATACTCAACGCACTAAAATCAACACTCCAAAAATCTAGAAATTCAGCAGGAAGATCGTTATAGATTGCCTGGGTTACTTCTGCTGGTGAGCCAAAAAATTGAAAAACAGTGTAACTGAATAAGAGGATACTTAAGGATTGTAAAATAGCTTGAATCCACTGAGTCACTAACGCCGCATATTGACCTGAGTTAAGCATGTATAACGATATTGAGAATGCAGCGAGAGGCACACCATAGACAATAGGTAGATCAAAAGTTACTTTAAGTGCGATGGCGATGGCAAGAAATTGCATGCCCGTCAAAAATAAGGGTCTGAAGCATGAACTTAACGCTGCAGGAATCCTCATCTTTTCGCCATATCTCGCACAGATGAAGTCAGCAATGGTAACGGCATTTGTTTTACGACCAAAATGATTTAAACGTCGAGCAAATAGGCAAACAAATAACGTCATGCCAGACACCATAAATAAAGATGTCCACATTGCGGAAATCCCTTTAGAAAATCCATAACCGGTATAACCCGCGACACTAGCCCCTCCAATTGAACCACCGATATAAGCAGCGGCTAACAACCAAAATGGTGCATTTCTACCCGCTAAAAGAAAATCTTCTGCAGATTTAACTCTCTTTTTTAAAAAGAAACCGATATACCAAAATAAAACGATAAGGCCAATGAGACCGATCCCAGTTGTTGTAACAATATCCATATTCATTTCTCCTTAACATTACATTGTCGACAATGGACAATTTAAGTTATTATTAGCATAATCTTAATTTAAGTACAATTCGAAAACATAATAAAATGATATAAAACAGATGTTTTCCTGAATAATCATCATTGATTGACCTCAGGATTAAGATTCGGTATATACTTGTTTTTTTAAAAAGATAAGGCTCATTAAGTGTTTAAATCTCTTCAACCTAAAGATCTGGTTTCAGAAGTTTTGGAAGAAATTAAGTCATCGTTAGTTGAAGGCAAGTGGGTACCTGGCTCAAAATTTGTTGAAGCAACCGTTGCAAAACAATTCGGAATTTCGAGAAGTCCTATTCGAGAAGCAACACGCACTTTAGCTCAACTTGGACTGTTAAAAATGAAACCAGGAAAAGGTTTTTTTGTCTGCTCTCCAACAGAGCAAGATATACGAAATCTTTATGATTTACGCCTTATGCTGCAAGTATTCAGCATTCAACAGGCTTTTAAAAAAGGCCAAGCACTTAACTTAGCCAATACGCTTCAAGCTATTCAGCAGCAAATAGAGAAAGCTCAACAAGACGACGATAAAGTCCGTTATCAAATATTAAATTTAGATTTTCACCGACAAATATGCGTGTTTAGTGAAAATAGTCATTTACTCAATAGCTACGATAATACGGTTGATGAATTAAAATTTGTAATGAATGTCGGCGGCACTGTATTTGATGATATGGATGTCATTACAAAAAGAACCGAAGCAATCTGTAAAGCACTGGCAGATCAAAACATCGAGGCTTGTTCCGATGCAATCTCTAACTATATTGAAAAAGCAGTTATTAACGTAACAAATAGTTATCTCAATAAAATAAAAAGCTATGAATAATGAGCTTATAAATAGCTTATAGGCTCATTGAATTCTCTGCCCCTCTTAAAATACTAACAGTCTTAATACTCCACTTAAAATAAGAGTGATATAAGCGTAATACTTACATCACACCAACTTTATTATCGTAATAAGTTAGTCCAAATACGATCGTAGAATTTAACGACTTCAGGGCTACATGGTGGCACAAACTGCGGCGTTGGGTTACCTTCAGGTAGCGTAAATTCAGGCGCTCCTTTGAATTCAGCAACAAGGTATTGATCAGCACCTACAACACCAGGTGTATAACCAGTGACATTAGAGATTGCAGCGGCGTTTTCAGGCTCAAGCATAAAGTTTAAAAACAATTTTGCGTTTTCAATATTTTTAGAGCCTTTTAATACCACTAAATTATCAGCCCAAGCGGTCATGTTCTCTTTAGGGTAAGCATATTGAAGCGATGGTTTTTCTAAACGAGCTTGCAACGCCATGCCATTCCAAGCCATTGAAAGTGCAACATCCCCTGTAATTAACATTTCTTTAGCACCGTCTGATGCGATACTTTGCCAATTTTGCTTAGCTTCTATTAGTAGGTCATTAACTTGTTTTAATTCTTCTCGGTTATTATTACAAATCTCAAAACCTTTATAACGAAGTGCTGCATTAATCACGTTGTTCACATCACGGAACATATTGATTTTGCCTTTTAGCTCTTCAGGCGGATTAAACAACATATCAAGTGAATTAATATCGCCTTTATAGACATCGGTATCAACAACGAATGATGTTGTCCCTGTTTGATAAGGTACTGAATATTGGTGGCCAGGATCGTAATAGACATCCTTTAGTTCTGATTTAATATTTTTATAATTACTTAATTTACTGCCTTCTATCTTTTCAAGTAGGTCTTCATCAATCAAAATTTTAACCATGTAATCACCAGGTACTGCCACATCATAACCGGTTACACCTGACTTCAATTTAGACAGCAACGTTTCATTACTGTCGTAAGTATCGTAAGTCACTTTTACATCATATTTTTTAGAGAATTTGTCTAATACAGCTTGGTCCATATAATCTGACCAGTTGTATATATTCAATTCACCAGCTGCTTGAACAGCAGTTGAGCTGAATAAACCAGCAGTAATTGCTATCGCTAATAACTTGGCTTTATGAGGTAACTTACTTGTTGTTAATTTCATATTAGAGATCCTTTCGTTAGTTTATGAATTACTTTGTGTTGAACGGTTACACCACCAAGAGGCAGTGACAAATAAAATAGAGATGAGCAATAAAATAGTTGAAATAGCATTGATTTCAGGTGTTAACCCAATACGAAGCATACTGTAAATAGTCATTGGCAACGTACTTGAACCTGGGCCTGCAACCATGTTGGCAACAATGAAATCATCTAAAGACACAACAAAAGCCAACATTAAACCAGACACAATACCCGGCATAGCCATCGGTAAAGTGATGTGGCGGAATGATTGCCAACGAGAGGCATAAAGATCATAAGCGGCTTCATCAAAACTTTGGTTAATGTCTTTTAAACGCGTTGAAATAGGTAAATAAGCAAAAGGGATACAGAAGACGATGTGTGCTATTAATATGGTGCCTAACCCGAGTGTCATATCGATTGCAATGAAAAAGATTAAGCTTGAAACAGCCACTACAATTTCGGGTAACAATAAAGGTAAGTTAATCATCCCTACAATTATTTTTTGTTTCTTTAATGGTGCACCACGTAACATACCCATTGCTGCGGCAAGTGCAATTAACGTCGCAATTGAAGAAGCTAAAACGGCAATCAGTAATGAATTCATTGTGGCACTTTGAATGGCAGGATTATTAAACGCTTTGATATACCAATCAAAGGTAAAACCACCCCATGTTGTAATTGAACGCAACGAATTAAATGAATACAAACTAATAATGATCAGCGGTGTGTAAAGTATAAATAAACACAAAATAGTGATCGCTTTAGTGCCAGGATAATGGCTTATGCTGTTTTTCATTTCTACTCTCCTTTTTTACGTAAGGAAAAGACAAGTAAAGTAATTAAAATAAAACTTAATAAAATAATGGCTGCGGCTGCACCGAATGGCCAGTTACGTGAACCTTGGAATTGCAATGCAATCAAATTACCAATCATTAATTGTTTACCGCCCCCTAATAAATCAGGTGCAATAAATGCCCCAATAGATGGAATAAACACTAATAAGCAACCCGCATAAATTCCATGTGGCACACTAGGGATAAGTACGTGACGTAATGCTGCCCAACGACTCGCATAAAGGTCATGCGCTGCCGTCAATAACGACATATCAAAACGCGATAAGGCGGTATAAATTGGCAATACCATGAAAGGTAGAAAAGAATAAAATAAACCCAATGACACGGCAAAAGGGGTATATGCGAGCTTTATAGGCGTATCAATAAAGTTTAGATACATTAAAAACTCATTTAGCGGCCCTTGATCTCGAATAATAAATAACATGGCAATAGTACGTACTAATAGGTTTACCCAATATGGAATGGTGATAGCAAATAACCATAGACTTTGTGTATGTATTGGGCGTGTTGCAATGAAATAAGCCGTTGGAAAACCAATGATAAAACAAAAGAATGTTGCTATCGCAGCTTGCGAGAATGAGCGCACAAATATTTCTAAATAAGCAGAAGTAAATTGTAGTTCTTCGGTAATAAAGTCTTCTTCAAATAAAAACTGCTTATAAGCATCTAATGAAAACGTCCACTCAACCCCCCCATAAGTACCCGGTTGCAAAAATGAATAAACGAATACAATCGAGATTGGAATTAATAGGAAAACACCTATCATGAGCAACGATGGGGAAACCAACCCATAACGTATCGGGGCTTCTTTGATTTGTTTAAGTTTATTCAACATAACTTACACCCTCAATAATCGAGCGGTAGAGACGTCGAATGCGACATTGACCTTATCGCCCTTCTGAAATTTATTTTGAGAGCTAGTCATATTTTGACTACGTACCAATACTTGTTTACCTGTATTTAAGCGCACAATGTATTGAGTATCCGTCCCCATGTAGATATTTTCTTCAACAATAGCATGTAAGTTATATTCATTGTCTTCAGTAAAGTGAGTTAGTAATACACGTTCAGGTCTGATAGATAGTTTTGCTGTAGGGCCAATTAAAAGTCGTTTGAAATAAGGCACTTTGAACGGTGCACTATTAGCGCCTCCTTCGTTACTTGCTTGAATCGTTACGCGAGCTGAATTTTCATCTTTATCTAATACGTTAATATTAAATAAGTTAGTTTCACCGATAAAATTAGCTACAAATTCATTGAGTGGTTCTTCATAAATCTCTGATGGAGTGCCTAGTTGTTGTAAGTTACCTGCTGACATCACCGCAATTCGGTCAGACATGGTTAATGCTTCTTCTTGATCATGCGTTACAAATACAAAAGTAATGCCTGTTTTCTGTTGTATTTTTTTCAACTCAAGGCGCATGCTTTGACGTAATTTAAGATCCAGCGCCGATAGCGGTTCATCTAATAAAAGCAATTTAGGTCTAGGGGCTAAGGCTCTAGCCAATGCAACCCGTTGTTGCTGGCCACCGGAAAGTTGGTTAGGTTTACGGTCAGCAAAAAGTTCAAGCTGTACTAATGCTAACATCTCGTCAGCCCGTTCAATTCTTTCTGCTTTACCAACACCTTGCATTTTTAAACCGAATTGCACATTTTCATGTACTGTAAGGTGTGGGAAAAGGGAGTAGTGTTGAAAAACAGTGTTAATGGGACGTTTATTCGCAGGTAAGTTTTCTATTTTTTCATCGAAGAGCTCTATTACACCTGTACTCGTTTGCTCAAAGCCGCCTAAAAGACGCAATAATGTCGTTTTTCCACAGCCAGAAGGACCAAGCAACGTAAAAAACTCTCCCTCTTGAATATCAAACGATATTTCATTGAGCGCTTGAAAGTCTTTAAACTTCTTAGTGACTGACTTAAGCGATATTGCAGTTGCCATAATAAATTCCTTTTTCAACTCTACTTTTTAAGTCGATTAAAACATAACCCTGATAATTCAATATTAATAATAAAACTTGTTTAAGAGGGGGTATATAACCCCAGTGTGGTATAGTTTAATAAATGTACGACATTAAATGAATTAATTAGGAAGCAAGATGCAGATAATAAATTGCCTTCAACACAAGCAAGACAAAGCATTGGGTGAACTGATACGCCAAGTAGGTACTGCTAATTTCCCAGAGGCATTAGGTCACTTTGTTAGTAAAATTGTTAATTTCGATAATATGATTATCATTGCTTATCATAAGGATCATAATCCTGAAGAACTGTATAGAGAGTGCAATGATGATTACGTTTACATGCAAGTGCACAATTATTATGTTAAAGCCGCGTATTTACTCGACCCTTTCTATGAGGCAGTGTTAGGTGGGATACAATCCGGTATTCATCGTATTTTTGACCTTGCACCTGATCAATTTAAACAAACGACTTATTTCAATGAGTATTACAGCAACACCACCCTAGTTGATGAGTTTGCTTTATTTTATGGCGTGGCTCATGAAACAACATTGACAGCATGTTTTGGACGAGATGAAAGTAGCGACATTCAATTTAACAAAGCTGAACTCAAAAGAATTAAATCATACGAAATAACGTTATCCGCATTGTGCTCTCAACATTGGCAGCATTATCAGCCAAAGGAAGGGAAAAATATTGTTTTACCGCCTGTTACACAGCGCCTTAGAACAGTATTAAAAAAACAACACAGTATTGGACTAAGCCCCCGACAAGCTGAGGTCGCATTTTATATTTTACAGGGGCACTCTTCACTTTCAATATCATTGAACCTCAATATCAGTAAAGAGACCGTTAAAGTGTTTCGTAAACAACTCTATGCGAAATGTAACATCAGTTCACAAGCAGAGTTATTTGCACTATTAATGCCCATTTTATCATTATTGTAAATAACCTCATGGTTAATATAAAAAAACCGCCTAATACATTATTAAGCGGTTTATGTTAATCAATCAAAAAACACTACTATGAATAATGACTTAACTTAAGTCGATCCACGTTGTTTTAAGCTCTGTATATTTATCAATAGAATGAAGTGATTTATCGCGCGCATTACCAGACTGCTTAACACCACCAAAAGGAGTTGTTGAATCACTACCTGCCCAATTGTTAATCCATACCATGCCAGCTTGCAGTTCACGTGCCGTTTTATGTGCTTTTTTCAAGTTACTCGTCCACACACCTGCTGCTAAACCATATTTACTATCGTTGGCTAAGCTCACCGCTTCTTCCCATGTCGTAAAAGTATTCACTGCAACAACAGGGCCGAAAATTTCATTTTCTACAATATTCATATCTTGCTTAGTATCAGTAAAAATAGTCGGTTGTACATAACAACCTTTTTCATTAACAGAGGTTTTATTACCGCCGTATAACAAATTAGCCCCTTCACTGACACCAGACTCAATAAAACTTAAAATATTATCGAGATGTTGTTGGTCGACAATCGCCCCCATATTCGTTTCAGGGTTAAGTGGGTCACCAGGAATAAACTTTTTCGCTTGCTCCACTAATAACCCCATAAATTTATCTTTAATCGATTCTTCAATCAATAATCGAGAAGTTGCAATACACACTTCACCTTGATTAGAGAAAATACCAAAAGCGGCACCAAACGCGGCTGCCTCTAAATCTTCACAATCTGCAAAAACGATACAAGGTGATTTACCGCCCGCTTCAAGCCAAGTTCGTTTCAAGTTTGATTGACCAGCATAAGCCATCAATTGACCAGCGACTCTAGTTGAACCAGTAAAGGTAATGACATCAACGTCATTATGTAACGACAGCGCTTTACCTACCGTATGGCCAAAGCCAGGTAAAACACTGAACACGCCATCAGGAATGCCTGCTTCTTTTGCTAAGGTAGCTAAGAACAAGGCACTCAATGGTGATTTTTCAGAAGGCTTTAAAATAACACTATTACCCGCAGCTAATGCAGGTGCAATTTTCCAACTCGCCATCATTAATGGATAGTTCCACGGCACAATAGCAGCAACCACACCAATAGGCTCATGGGTCATTAATGCCATACTAGTGGTATTAGTTGGAGAGATCTCACCATAAATTTTATCAATAGCTTCTGCCGTCCAACGGAATGTTTCTATTGTATTGGGTATATCAAAACCAACACAATCAGCAATAGGTTTACCCATATCAAGGGTATCAATTAATGACAACGTATCACTATTCTGTTCGATCAAGTCTGCAAATTTTAATAAGGTTTTTTTACGCTCTAATGCTGGACGACGAGACCAAGCACCAGATTGAAAAACTTGCTTGGCAGCACTCACAGCTAAGTCAGCATCTTCACTATCACAACTTGCCACTTCAGCTAAAACGTCCCCTGTTGCAGGGTTAATAGAAGTAAATGTTTCACCTGATTGTGCAGGAATAAACGCACCATTAATGAATGCGTTAGTGTTAAATTTAATTGATTTGGCCATTTCTTGCCATTGCTGATAACTTTTCATTTCATGCTCCATTGTCAAATGACGACTGATATTTTTTTATTAAGTGTTTATTAGGTACTTGCTTCATTAACTAACAGATCAAATAAAATCTGACAGCCATCACCTACTTGATCTGGACTAGAGTATTCAGCTTCATTGTGGCTAATCCCCCCAATAGAAGGAATAAAGATCATAGACGTCGGTACCACGGTTGAAATATTAACCGCATCATGCCCCGCACCACTAACTAAGCGTTGATAAGTTAAACCAGAATTTTCAACTGCTTTAGCGACAGCAGCAACACAATCAGCATTGAATGCAAGCGGAGGACTATCCCAGATATTATTTAGCTTAATGGTAACACCGGTACTTTCAGCGACTTTTGTAATCACTTGCTGTGCTTTATCTTCTAAATCAGCGAGACCCGTTAATTCAGCATGACGTAAATCTAACGTGAATGTGACTTCACCAGGGATAACATTTCGAGAGCCTTTAATGATATTAAGCTCACCGACAGTACAACGAGCACTACCTGCTTCGCCCGCTTCTGCTATTTGGTAAAGCTCACTAAACACTTGCGTTGCAGCATAAAGTGCATCTTTTCGATAACTCATTGGTGTTGGGCCTGCATGTGCAGACGTCCCTTCTAGCGTAACATCGTACCAACGCATACCTAATACACCGGTCACGATACCTACTTGTTTTTCTTCTTGTTCTAATACGGGACCTTGCTCGATATGTAACTCAAAGAATTTATGCAAGTTGCGATTACCCACTTCTTCATCGCCCATATAACCAATGGCATTTAATGCTTCACCAATAGTAATACCTTCACTATCGGTTTGCTGATGTGCATACTCTAAATCGAATTTCCCACTGTAAACACCAGAAGAAACCATTGCAGGTGCAAAACGAGAACCTTCTTCATTTGTCCATACTGAGACTTCAATAGGTCTTTTTGTGGTTATATTTTGTTCATTTAAACTACGAACTACTTCTAATCCAGCAAGACAACCATAAATACCATCAAATTTTCCACCTGTAGGCTGCGTATCTAAATGGCTACCTGTACCGATAGCTGCAGCATTAGCATCACTGCCTTCTCGACGTGCAAAAATATTGCCCATCTTATCAATATGTATTGAACAACCTTCGTCAACACACCAGCTAATGAATAAATCACGCCCTTGCTTGTCAATGTCAGTCAAGGCAAGACGACAACATCCACCCTTTTCAGTTGCGCCTATTTTAGCCATTTCCATCAGGCTATCCCACAGTCTACTTTGATTAATTGTTTGGTTATTCATTAAGCCTCCTAATTAGTATCTCTTGATAGTAAGGGGCAGATAGTGGCAAAACCTATACCCCTACAGGTATAAGTTTTCTAATAGGATGGTCTAAGAGGAGGTTATATTTAAGATATGGTACGCAGGTGGTTAATAAATTGTGAAAATAATTCTGATTCTCTGGATATATTGAGTTTTAAATAAATACTCTTACGATGCACTTTGATAGTACCAACACTAATACTTAAATGATCGGCAATCGCTTTTGAAGAATAACCTTGTAGCACCAATCCAGTGATCTCTTTTTCACGTGGTGTAAGTACATTACTATCAAAGGTATTAATGGCATGATCTAGTGAACAACGAGACTTTTCATTATGCACATACTTTGAAGATTGTGCTTGCCAAAATTGTTGGCTCATTGCTTGTATAATAGGCTGAACACTTTTTAAACGATTAAGCTCAGCTCGGCTAATTCCACCTAACTGAGAGGTTCTCCCAAGGGAAATAGAAAAGACAACATCATTATTTAAATGGGTAACAAAAATAATTTCATCGCTAAGATCAAAATCACTATAACAACTATTATACTGTTCTGTTTTTTCAAAAGAGTCTGGCGCTAAATCTCTCAAACGATATAAACCACTGGCAATACCTTGTTCAATCGCGTTATAGAGAGGATCTAATAAGTAGGCTTTACTAACAAAACTGCGAATATTTTTGTGGGACTCTAATTCATAAGAAGTGTGAACTACAACCGGTTTAAATTGTTTTTTGTAAGTTGCGACTAAGCAAGTATCAAAATGCGCTAGGTTTTGAAGGCTGTCGATCATCACTCCAGGCCAGCTGGGGAGAGACATGTGGTTGATCATATTGGCGATCGATTTATTCCAATCCATTATTTTCCTTAACCAGGTTAATTATAAAATATCATGTTATTTATGGCCCTAGTCCATGTTTATTGTAAAAATAAAGCTATTTACCCCCCTAGCGGTATATCCAACAACTCAATACTGATAGTAATTTAAAAATACAAAATTTATTAACAGACGTGATGTTTTAAAAAAAACAGACAAAAATCATAATAAACAAAGGGTTATAAATATGCAACATGATATCGAAACACTATGGCAACAAGATAAAGACCACTTTGTGCATCCATTTACTGATTTTTCAGACTTTCATCAGTCTGGTTGCGATATCATCGCACACAGTGAAGGCGCATACATCTATGATATAAAAGAGAATAAATATCTAGATGGCATTGCTGGCCTATGGTGCGTCAACATTGGTCATGGGCGAGCTGAATTAGGGCAAGTAATGGCCGAGCAAGCGACTAAAATGGCTTATTACTCACCTTTCAATAACTTATCTAACATCCCAGCTATTCAACTCTCCGCCAAACTCGCTTCACTCGCACCAGACAACCTAAACCATGTGTTTTACAGTTGTGGTGGCTCAGTTGCCAATGATCAAGCTATACGTATTGTGCATTATTACTTCAATCAAATTGGCAAGGCAAGTAAAAAGAAGATCATCTCTCGTCACAGTGGTTACCATGGCACAACTTACATGGCATCAACTCTAACCGGTACCGTTGGTAATAACGAAGGTTTTGACGTTGTAAATAATTTAGTCACGCACATTAGTGAGGCTAACTGTTACCGTATGCCAGAAGGTATGAATGAAGCAGAATACTGTGATTACTTAGTAAAAGACTTCGAAACAAACCTCGCAGAAATGGGTGGAGCAGATCAAGTTGCAGCCTTTATTGCAGAACCAATTATGGGTGCAGGTGGCGTGTTAGTTGCACCGGATGGTTACCACAAAAGAATTTTCGATCTATGTAAAGCCAATGACATTCTATATATTTCAGATGAGGTGGTAACGGCATTTGGGCGCTTAGGTCACTTCTTTGCAAGTGAAGCTGTATTTGGTATCAAGCCAGATATTATCATTTGTGCTAAAGGCTTAACCTCTGGCTATATTCCGTTAGGGGCAACACTATTAAGTGATGAAATTTACGATGTGATCAAAAAACCACAAGCAAAAGGTGCCGTTTTCAGTACTGGTTTCACTTACTCAGGTCACCCTGTTGCCTGTGCTGTTGCATTAAAAAACATTGAAATAATGGAACGTGAAAAAATATGTGAGAACGTATTGGCAGTCGGTCCTTATTTAGAAGAACAACTTAGAACACTAAAAGATTTACCGATTGTAGGTGATGTACGTGGTAGTCACTTTATGATGTGTATTGAAAGCGTTGCCAATAAAGAGACAAAAGAGCTTATCCCTTATGAAGCAAATGTAGGTAAACGTATTGCACAACATTGCCAACAACGAGGTTTGATTGTAAGACCTATCGCACATTTAAATGTACTTTCCCCGCCGCTTATTTGGACACGCGATACAGTAGATGAAGTTGTTTCTATTCTACGTTCAGCCATTTTATCGACGATTGAAGATTTAAAAACAGATAAATATTTATAGGCAACCACTATGATTAATAACACAAGTAATGTCGCTGATGAAGGTTTTCGTATGCCGGGTGAGTTTGAACCTCATGATGGTTGTTGGATGCTTTGGCCTGAACGTAAGGATGTGTGGCGATTAAATGCAGCACCTGCACAGAAGGCATTTGTTGAGGTTGCTTGTGCTATCTCTAAAAGTGAAGAGGTCACCGTAGCCGTTAGCGATCAGCAATATGATAATGCACGCGCTATGTTACCTGAGCATATAAAAGTCGTTGAAATGAGTAGTAATGATGCTTGGATGCGTGATATTGGCCCAAGTTTTTTAACCAATGATAGCGGTGATCTTGCCGCTGTCGATTGGGACTTTAATGCATGGGGTGGAGAAAATGGTGGTCTTTATCCTGACTGGTCTAAAGACAGTCGAGTAGCACAAAAAGTATGTGAAATGAGCGATGCCACACGTTTTGATGCTCCTTTAATACTAGAAGGAGGCTCTATTCATGTTGATGGGCAAGGTACGTTAATTACCACTAAAGAATGTTTACTTAACCGTAACCGTAACCCAAACCTTAGCCAACAACAAATAGAACAACTATTACGCGATTATTTGAATGTCGAACATATCATCTGGTTGGGTCAAGGCACAGTTGAAGATGAAACTGATGGCCATATTGATAACCTTTGCTGCTTTATTAAACCAGGTGTTGTCGCACTTCATTATTGTGACGATCCTAACGACCCACAACATGCAATATCCGAAGATGCCTATCGTATTCTAAGTAATAGTATTGATGCGCAAGGCCGCCAACTAAAAGTTGTTAAATTACCCCACCCAGGTCCCCTCTTTATTAGTAAAGAAGAAGCAACTGGCATTGATGATAACGAAGATAGCCAACCACGTGAAGAAGGACAGCGTTTAGCTGGCTCTTACGCTAATTTTTATATTGCTAACAAGCATATTGTATTTCCAAAATTAGATCCTAAAAAAGACGAAAAAGCAGCAGCTATATTAGCGGAACAATTTCCAGATAGAGAAATCATTGGTATTCCCGCTCGAGAAATACTGCTTGGTGGAGGCAATATCCACTGTATCACCCAACAACAACCCAGTGTCATTAATAAGTAATAACAACACGCTCTAAATATTTTAAAGAGTTAATTTGTTATTTATGCGCTCAACAAAATTGAAGTCAGTTAAAAAATTTTTATCAATATCTTACATGGCAAACAAAGCCTCCTAATTAGTTGTTGCTTTACACTTTTAGACATAAAAATCTCTAAAACTAACAAGTAGCATTTAACAATAAAAACGATTCATATAAGGACATATAATGAATAAAAATAATAGATTAAAAACTAAAATAGGATACACAGCCGCCTTTTTTTCATGTGTACTTGCATCGATAAGTCACCTTTATATCGATTTTGAAAATGTAGGTTTAATGTCACTTATGCCAGTCATAGCAGTATTAACTTGTGCAATGATAACAAAGAGATCGGTTGAGTCATTGCTTTTGGGATGTTTAATTGGTTATTTGATGTTAGATCCAGTTCACTTTGTCCAAAAAATGATAGATACAAATTTAGACGTATTAAGTGATGGAGTAACAACTTGGATTATCGGTTTAACCTTTTTAGTTGGTGGACTAATAGCGCTGATTAATCACTCTGGAGGTACTCAAGCCTTTGGAACAACAATAAGTAAATATGCTAAATCTCGCGCTAGTACATTAATCGTTACATGGATAATGGGTTTAATTATATTTGTTGATGATTATTTAAATGCTTTAGCCGTTGGTACTACGATGAAAAAATTGAGTGATAAATTCAAAGTTTCTCGCCAAATGCTAGCTTACATAGTTGATTCTACTTCTGCTCCTATGTGTGTTTTAGTCCCTATTTCCACTTGGGCCATTTTTTTAATAGGCTTATTTGAAGCTAATAATGTATTTGAAAAAGGCGCTGGTTTTCAAGGCTATCTAGAGCTAATACCTTATATATTTTATGCTTGGATTGCTATTTTGATGGTGCCAATCGTATCTATGGGATGGATAAAGCCATTAGGCGCAATGCGAGCAGCGGAAGAAAAAGCGGCAAAAGGTATTATCGAAGAAACCGAAAGCTTTGAAATCCGTAAGGTTGATAGCCCTTCAATAGTTAATTTTATAATTCCTTTAGCGGTATTTATGTTGGCGACATGGTATTTTGATTACAATACTTTAAATGGTGTTGTTGTTGCTATTCTTTTCACCATACCGTTATTACTCATACAAAAAATCAGCTCCATGAGCACCATAGTAGACACCATCATTTCTGGCTTTAATAGTATGATGCACCCCATGCTTGTTGTTATTAGCTCTTTTGTATTGCAACGTCTTAATGATGAGTTAGGTTTATCTTCATTTATTTTAGAAGCAGCTGTCCCTTATATGAACGCTAGCTTCCTACCTTTAATTACCTTTGTCGTTCTTTCACTACTTGCTTTTGCTACTGGATCATTCTGGGGAGTATATGCAATCGCTTTACCTGTCGTTTTTCCTTTAGCACAAGCATTGGATGCAAATATACCATTGACTATGGGGGCTTTAGTCTCTGCTGGCGTTTTTGGTAGTCATGCATGCTTTTTTGGCGATTCAACGGTTATAACTGCAAAAGGTGCAGGGTGTACACCTTATAGCCACGCTTTAACACAACTTCCTTATGCATCTATAGCAGCAGTCCTTAGTTGTATTCTATTTTTCATATTAGGTTAAGAGGGGAAGAAAATGACAACTAAAACAGGCTTTTTATATCATGAAATTTGCATGTGGCATGATACTGGTAACCGCTCTATTTACGATGATTGTGGCATTTATTTTCAACCAACAACTTCTTATGAAAATCCAGAGACAAAACGTCGCCTGAAAAATTTATTGGAAGTCAGTGGAGCCATGAAGCAATTAATGCCTATTGATTCAGATTTAGCGCCAATAGAAGCATTACATAGATTTCATACTGAACGATACATAACCTCTTTATCAGAACAAAGTGAAAAAGGAGCCGGAGATGCTGGCGAAGGTAGCCCCTTTGCTCAAAACGGATTCACAATTGCTCGTCAATCAAGTGGTATGGCCATTCAAGCAATGGAATCAGTTTTAAAGGGAGAAGTTAAAAATGCTTATTGCTTAAGCCGCCCCCCAGGACATCATGCTAAACGCGATACTGGCAGTGGTTTTTGTTTACTGGGAAATATTCCAATTGCCATTATGTCCGCTCAGGCAAAAAAACTAGTCAAACGTGTCGCTGTTATTGATTGGGATGTACACCATGGAAATGGTACTCAAGAAGCCTTTTATGATAGCGCGGATGTACTGACTATATCAATTCACCATGATAATAATTTCCCTGTAAATTCAGGCAGTGCTTCTGAGAGAGGAACTGGTGAAGGCGAAGGCTACAACGTTAATATACCTTTACCTGCAGGTAGCGGAATAGGTGCATATATCAGTGTGCTAGAAGAATTAATTGTCCCTGCTCTGCAACGCTTTAAGCCCGAAATGATTGTTGTTGCTTGTGGCTTTGATGCTGCTGCTGTCGATCCATTAGGCCCAATGATTCTTAATAGTAATACTTATAGAAAAATGACCAAAATTCTAATGAGAGAAGCCAAAACCCTCTGTGGCGATAAATTAGTTATGATCCATGAAGGGGGTTACTCACCGAGCTATGTCCCTTTTTGTGGTCTTGCCGTCATAGAAGAAATGAGTGGGCAACGCACAGAAGTCGTCGATACGCTAAGCGATGAAATTGCGCTCTGGGGACAACAAACAACGCAACCGCATCAACAAGCTTTAATTGATAGTTTACAAGCATTGGTAAAAGATATTTGTTAAATAAAAGCCTAGTTCATAAAAGATATTAATAACAATAAAGGGAAGATATTAAGTATGATTAAAAAATCACGATCGATTGATCTCAGCCACGGTGAAAAGTCCTATATAGATAAAAAGGTGGCGTTCGTATCAATCGCTGTCATAGTAATTTCTATCTTATGTTATAACTTTTTTGGACTCAATGAAGCCAGTTATGGACTCTGGAGTTTACTGCCTACTGCAGTCGTGGTTACCATGGCAATTTATACTAAACGCACAGTTGAATCGCTCTTTGTGGGTGTTATTGTCGGTCTCTTAATGACGGAGTCTCCAGCGGACTTTATCCCTTCTTTAAGCGGTATTTTCTTAACTGTTTTCCAAAATGATGTAGTCGCATGGATATTCATTGCTTGTGGTTTAATGGGTAGTATTATTGCGCTTGTAAGTTGTGCTGGCGGAGCAGATAGCTTCGGGAATTGGATTTCTGAAAAAGTGAAAAGTCGTAAAGGCACACTGTATTCTACAATGGGTTTAGGCCTCGTTATTTTTATTGATGATTACTTAAATGCACTTACCATTGGTTCATCAATGCGTAAAGCGACAGATAAAGTAAAAGTATCACGCGAATTTCTTGCTTACGTTGTGGACTCAACGGCCGCACCTGTTTGTATTATTTTACCTTTCTCTACTTGGGCTGTCTTTTTCTCTGGTTTATTAGAAGAGACAGGCGCAGCAGGCGAAGGTAAAGGCATGGATTTATTCATCAGCTCTATTCCTTACATGATTTATGCATGGGTATGTCTTGCTGTGGTGGCTTTAGTCATTAACCGTAATATCCCTTTATTTGGCAAAATGAAAGAAGCAGAAGACCGCGCACAAGAAACAGGCGCAGTACTGAACGAAGAAGATGCAGCAATTGATGAAGAGATCCAACCTACGGTTAAAAACAGCAACATGTTTAACTTCTTTGTTCCAATTGGCGCACTGATTTTTTTCACATGGTTATTTGATATCGATATTATGGCTGGTGCAATGGCCGCTATTTTCTTAACGGTTATCTTTTATGCAATACAAAACTTAATGCCAATGGGGAAAATGTTTGATGCAATATTAAGTGGTTTTATCGGCATGATTGCACCTTTAGGGACTCTCTTTTGTGGTTTCATGTTAGCTGAAGTGAATAACTCTCTTGGCACAACAAACTACGTAATTGAAGCAGCATCTAACTTCATGACGGTTGATTACTTGCCTGCAGTAGTATTTATTACGATGGCGGCATTAGCTTTCGCAACTGCGTCTTTCTGGGGGATATTCGTTGTTGGTATGCCAATCGTTATACCGCTAGCACTGACATTAGATGCAGATTTACCTTTAGTTGTTGGCGCACTAATATCAGCATCAGCATTTGGCTCTCACGCTTGTTTCTATGGTGATTCAACCGTATTATCGGCAAAAGCATGTGGTATTAGTCCAATGAACCACGCACTCACACAGCTGCCGTATACTTTAATTGCAGCTGCGATATCGGTCGTATTCTTTCTATTACTCGCTTAATAATACATTTAGCAATACATATATTAAATTTAAGACTTTAAAGGGTGTGATCAAGTAGCACGCCTTTTTTATGGCCCCTAACAAATAACCAAGCTCTTTATATCATCTCGTTCGACTAAAGAGAATGTAATGGACGATGAAGCAGTTAAGTTAACTGCTTCCTATTTGCTTAAGAACAACCTACTTTTTATAGAGCAAATAGGTTAAAAATTATTTAGCGTTATTAGCAGTTTTTCTCAGTAACATCACTGAGCATTTAGCACGCTCTGAAACACGAGCAGACACTGAACCAAGTAAAAAATGGTTTACAGCTGAACGATGATGAGAAGCCATAATAACGAGATCAATCTCTTTTCGATCAACATAATCGACAATAGAGTCAGAAGGCGACCCTTCATACACCCTCAGCACAGGAGCAACACTTTCAGGCAAGACTTCCTCTGCATAAGCTTTAAACTTTATAGCCAGTTCTTTGATGGTTTTTTGGTGCTCTTTCTTAGAGAAGTACGAAGCCACCATAACATTAGTAAAGCTTGGCACAATCGTAATTAAATGTAGCTCTGTATCGTTACTTTGAACTTCTCTTAAGGCTATCGTCAATGCTTGTTTACTGAACTCAGGTGCGCTTAAGTCGATTGGAACGAGTATTTTATTAAACATGATAAAATCCTTCTTATAGAACATGAATAATCTGACCTACCCATTAGCAGGTCAGATTATTGCATAAAGTTAACTATTTATTAGCAATCGTTTACGGCGGCGTTGAATGAACACCACCAAAGCAAGTAGTGCGAAAGTAGGAATATAAATAAGTTGTTTAATAGGTTGCACTTGTGGTATTTCTACTAAGGTAATCACTTGATCAAACGTTAAACCCGCTTGTTCTGCAGGACTGTCATAACCGACATAATCCACGATCACTTGTCCATCCTTACTAATTAACTCAATCCCAACTTCAGCCAAACGTTCTGAAATATCAGCGCCTTCTCCTAACGTCATACTGACAAGAAATGATCGTTCATTGCCAACCCCGTCCACTCCATCAACCCAAAAACGCACGGCAGCACCAGATTCAATATGACTATTATTCTGTACTAATTCTGTAGGTGCTAGCTGATGATAAGGCTCAACAATCATATCCATCCAAAAACCTGGGCGGAATAATGAGAATGCAATCAATATCATCAATAAAGATTCATACCAGCGGCTCTTAGTAAGGAAAAACCCTTGCGTTCCAGCAGTAAAAACGAGGATCGCCATGGTGGCGACAACAAAAACCAAAATACCTTCTAACCAAGTCACCTCTATTAGTAATAGATCCGTATTAAAAATAAATAGAAATGGCAATACTGCAGTACGTAAACTGTAATTAAAAGCAACAAACCCTGTCTTAATCGGGTCGCCTCCTGAAACAGCGGCAGCAGCAAAAGATGCTAACCCAACAGGTGGTGTTACATCAGCCATAATACCGAAATAAAAGACAAACAAATGAACCGCTATTAACGGGACAATCAAGCCAGACTCTTGACCTAATAGCACAACCACTGGTGCTAATAATGATGAAACAACGATATAATTGGCTGTGGTTGGCAATCCCATCCCTAATATTAAGCTCAAAACAGCAGTTAAAATAAGCATCAATAACAAGTTACCCATTGACAGTATTTCGACAAGATCAGCCAATACCGAACCGACGCCTGTTTGCGAAACGGCGCCGACAATAATACCGGCCGCTGCAGTCGCAATGCCAATACCGATCATGTTACGTGCACCGACAATAAGGCCTTTTACCAACTCACTCCCACCTCTTCGTAATTGGATCATTAAATCCTCTTGTTGACGAAAGAAGGCCATAATTGGACGTTGAGTTATTAAGATGAAAAGCATGAGCACTGTTGCCCAAAAAGCTGATAACCCAGGAGATAATCGTTCAATCATCAAACACCAAACGAGTACGACAACGGGTAATAGAAAATGTAAGCCAGACTTAACCGTTGGCACCACTTCTGGTAATTCAAGCATCGGAGAATCAGGGTTATCTAACACTAAATCCGGAACAGAAGAAGCAATGAGCAACAAATAAAGGTAAGTAACACTGAGCAACACTGCAATAACGACCCCTGCATAATCACCAAAAGCAGGTTTTATCCAACCTATTCCGTAATAAACGGTTGCAGCAATAACAGCGGTCACCATGAATCCTGTCAATAACCCCATCACACGTAAATGCCAAGGTTTAACAGCACTACGTCGTGGTAGCCCTTGCATATCTAGTTTAAGTGCTTCTAGATGTACGATATAAACTAGTGCAATGTATGAAATCAGTGCAGGTAAAAAGGCATGCGTAATTACTTCAACGTAGCTAATACCAACATACTCAACCATCAAGAATGCAGCCGCTCCCATCACAGGTGGCATGATCTGGCCATTAACAGAAGAAGCAACTTCAACCGCGCCAGCTTTTTCAGAAGAAAAACCAACACGTTTCATCATTGGAATAGTGAATGTGCCCGTCGTAACAACATTGGCAATAGATGAACCTGAAATCAACCCAGTCAACCCAGAAGCAACAACAGCCGCTTTTGCAGGGCCTCCGCGCATATGTCCTAATAGCGAAAAGGCAACTTGGATAAAGTAATTACCCGCACCCGCTTTATCCAGTAAAGCACCAAATAAAACAAATAAGAAAACAAAACTAGACGACACACCGACTGCAATACCAAAGACGCCTTCAGTGGTTAACCATTGGTGATTAACAAGCTCTTTTAATGTCACACCTTTATGCGCAATAATTTCAGGCATATAAGGGCCAGCGACGGAATAGACTAAAAAGACAATCGCCACAATCATCAATGGAGGTCCAAGCGTCCGTCGAGTTGCTTCAAGTAAAAGTAGAATACCAATAACAGACACAATTAAATCTTGTGTATTGGGTAAGCCAGGGCGCGCTACAAGTTGGTCATAGAATGTGAAGAGATAAGAAGCACAAAAAGCGCCAATAATACTAAGCACGATATCATTCAGAGGCACTCTATATTGCGGAGATCGAGAGGTAGCAGGAAACGCAGTAAATGCTAAAAAGATTGCAAAACCTAAATGTATTGCACGCACTTCAGTATCATTAAAAATACCAAAACTGCCAATAATAGGCCAATCATAATAAGGCAGTGGAGAGGCGACCCATAACTGAAACAATGACCATATAAGCGCCGTCCCAAGTAATAAAACACCTTGCCACCCTTCTGGAATACGTGCGCCAGTATCGTTGGCAGCGACCATATCTTGAAGTTCTTGATCATTAATTTGGGTCGGTTGTTTAGGCGGACTTATCATATAAGCCCCTGAAAAGTTGAAATAAAAAAAGAGATGCAGAAGCATCTCTTATTGAAGGGTAAAAATTACATCCAACCTTTCTCTTTGTAATAACGAACAGCACCATCATGTAGTGGAGCAGACAAACCGTCGGTGATCATTGTTTTAGGATCTAGGTTTGCAAATGCAGGGTGTAAACGCTTAAAGTTTTTAAAGTTATCAAAAACAGCTTTCACCATTTGGTAAACAACTTCGTCATCAACTTTTGCAGAAGTGACCATTGTTGCTGAATTACCAAATGTTTTTACATCGTTATCATTACCGTTATAAAGACCACCTTTAATAATCGCTGGTGCGTAAAAATCATTCTCGGCCATAAGCTTGTCTATAACAGGACCCGTTACAGGTATTATTTTCGTGTCACAAGAAGTCGTTGCTTCTTTAATAACCCCAGAAGGATGTCCAACATTCACTAAGATCACATCAACTTTATTGTCACATAATGCTTGTGATTGCTCTGATACTTTTAACTCAGCAGCCAGTTTGAACGAGTCCTGCGTCCACCCTTTTTCTGCCATAATAATTTCCATTGTGCCGCGAGTACCAGAACCTGGATTACTAAGATTGACACGTTTACCAACTAGATCATCAAAAGTTTCCACGCCTGAATCTGCACGAGCAACAACGGTTCACTATAAAGTCCAAATATAGCACGCAAATCTTCAAATTTACCTTGATCAATAAAGGAAGCATGCTTAGTGCCTGTTAAGGCATATGACTGCCAATCTGATTGCGCAACACCAAAATCTAACTGACCTTGACGAACGCCATTAATATTAGCAACAGAGCCGCCCGTTGACGGAGCAGTACACTTAATACCGTGTTCATCAGTCTTTTTATTGACTAAACGACATATAGACTGACCAGCAACATAATAAACACCTGTTTGTCCTCCTGTGCCTATTTTTACATAAGTTTGTTCTGCACTGACAGCTGCGGTACTGAATGAAGCTGCTAAACAAATAACAGATGGCATAAATAGTTTTGCAAGTTTACTTTTACTAGACATAAAATTTTATCCTTAAAATAGTCGTTTAAAATGAATGTATTTTGCTATGTTTACTTTCTTAACATTTCTAGTATTTTCTCTAGAAAAAATCCCACCATTTCTTTGGTATTAACATAAGTCACGATATGCAATCGGCTAACTCAATACCTAAAGGGCGTAGAATATTCGCTGAATAAAACTCAACTTCATCAGTATTTTGATCTACTGCAGACAAAGGCAATCCAGCATATTTTTGTGTTTGTAATCGCTTTATCAACTATTACAAAGCACTTTGGTTGTTTTCAAAAACGCTTCAACGTCTTGTAAGCTTTGGCAGTGAATCGGTGAAACGCGAATAGCCCCTTTTAAATCAAATGATTCAAGCATTCTTGATGAATAAGGGCTTGAGAGCAGACGCTCAAAGACAATAATGCCAGCTTCCTCATACATCCCTACTGCCTTTTTATACTCGATGTTGTCAAAGCCAATTGCCATAATGAAATCTTTCTTAGTTAAGTCTTTGTAATCTAGGTAGGCATGTACACCTTCTATATGCCTAAGACCTTCTACGTTTTCGGTTCCCTCTAACATTGCATTCATCAAGGCTCTTTCATGTAGCTTGATGCGCTCCATCCCTTCAACAAAAAGCGTTCTTCTGTTGTCTGATGAATTAAACTGCTCACCTATCCAACAGACATAGTTAATCACTTCGGTGAGTGCAGCAAAATGCCCAGGAGCTGGGCTACCAAGCTGCCAACAATCTTGTGGTTTAGCGACTAATTTGTTGTGCGGTAATTTCGAGAGTCTTTCTGACACGTAGCCCACACCAAAACCGCGTGGGCCAAAGAATTTATAAGGCGCAAAGTTAAGACCATCAACGGGCACTTTTGTAACGTCGATAACGCCATGCGGCGCATGTTGAACGGCATCGGCAACGATATAAAGATCCGGTTTAATCTTTCTTGCCTGTTCAACAATCTTTTCTTCATCTAACAAGGCACCAGACACATTTGATGCATACATAAATGATAATAAGCAGGTATCTTCATCTATCAGTTTTGTTATTTCTTCAACATCTACACCGCCGGTTAACGGGTTTGTTTTAGCAACTCTCAGTTCTTTACCATTTTTTTCAGCATAAAAGACCATTGCATCATAAGCTGAAGGATGTTCAAGCATGGTAGTGACTACGTTCCCGCCAGGGATGTTCTCCATCACGACCCTAACCATATCAAACATAACCATTGACGCCGTATACGATGTAACGATACTGCCGCTGTCAAAATTAAGCATGGTTTCAATTGATTTATAACCTTCCTTTTGTATATCCATTAACCATGTAGCCGTCTTATTGCCATGCTCAGGACAATCCGGTAATTCATCTAATTGTTTGAATTTATCAATTGCTGCTTTAAGTCGAAAAGCGCCACCAGAATTATCGAAAAATATTCTTTTTTTATTTTGTATTGGATCAAATTCCACGTGATAAAATTTTTCTTTAATTTCTGTTAATAGTGAGTCACTAAAAAGCTCACCTTGCTCTATATTGCTATTCATTACGATTGTCCTTCACACTTTCAAAAGCGTGTTTAATCTGTTTATCCATTATTAGATTGGTGAAATAGATCCTGAATGTCCGCTATCCCTAACCATTATGTTGTGACTAAGCAGTTTATTTACTTCAATAGCATCTATCTCTTCAAGTACGCTTTCTAGGCACTGTATATGGACAAATTTTGCTTGGATTTAAATCTATCAATCTTTTAAATATTAAAATAATGAATTAAATTGCAATTATATATTAATAACTTTAATGTTTAATTATTTGGGATTAAACGATGAATATTGATCAAGTGGAAACTTTTTTGATGATTACTGAAACAAAAAACCTTTCTATAGCGGCCAAAAATCTTTTTATTTCACAATCAGCGGTAAGCCATCGAATTCGATCTTTAGAGGAAGCGTTAGGCTGTGAGCTTTTGATTCGATCACGAGGAGAAAAATTTGTCAGTCTAACGCTAAAAGGTGAGGAATTTATTGAGATCGCCACTCGATGGAAAACCCTAAACAGCGAAACGAAACTTTGGACACTCCAAGAATCTAAAATGAACTTAAAGCTAGCAAGTATCGATAGCTTAAACACGTGTTTTTTTTCAAGCCTTTATAAAGATATTATCAATAACAATAATGCTATTTCTCTCAATGTCAGCTCTCATTGGAGTAAGACTATTTATGACTTAATTGAAAGTAATGAGATTGATATTGGATTTACCCTTAATTCATTAAAATATCCGAATGCGATTGCTACGCCTTTATTTAAATCTAGGGGGGTCGTTATTTCATCAGAATCGTCAAAATATCCTAAAACAGTACACCCTCATGATTTAAAAACATCAGATGAAATACTCTTTTCTTACATACCAGAATATGAAATATGGCATAACTTTTGGTGGGAATATGATCAAAGTGAGTATTCTAGTGTTGATACCGTCTCGTTATTATTCACCATGTTTGATCTAGACGAAAAGTGGGCGGTAGTCCCTGTGTGGATAGCCCGGAAGTTTGAAAAAATTCATCCAGTTAAAATATCAGAGCTTTCTACAGAGCCACCAGAGTATGCTTGTTATCATGTATTTAATAGAAACCCTAAACCTAGCAAGGTAAAAACAATTAAACAGTTTTCCGCTGCGCTTGAAAGCTATATGAAAACAGATCTATTTCTTAATAGCATTAAATAACCACGCTATAAAACGATGAAAAAATAGCTAATTGGATATCACAAAATTATTAGGGAAAGCCGTGAAAAGGGGATAACGTCAGCCTAAATCTAAATTGTAGATGCCACTTTACCTGCATCTATTGTAGAAATGAGTGACGTCGAAATAATCAATAGTATTTTACTTGTCGTTATTTACTGCAAAACAAAAACGAACTACTTATCATCCGGATGTTGTTGTAAATAGGCTTTTTTAGCTAAATGTTGATTCTTGGTACTATCTATCATTTTCACTTTGTAGTGTAAGCCTGCTTTACCTAACATATGTGCAGCAACGGGAGCCGTGATTAATAAAAACATCGTGATTAAGACTTCTTTTAAGTTTACATGGCCAAGTTGAACGCTGAAAAATATCATTGATGCCACTAAAATACAGGCAACGCCTAGCGTACTGGCTTTAGTTGGTGCATGTAAGCGAGTAAAGTAATCAGGGAGCTTTGCTAAGCCAATAGAACCGATTAGCATTATAATGCTACCAAACACTAATAAAACACTCACTACTACTTCTAAAAATACACTCATCTGTTTTCCTTATTCGATAATATCGCCACGCAATAAGTACTTACAAAAAGCAGAAGTACTTACAAAACCAAGAAGCGCAATCAATAATGCACTTTCATAATAAATGGCAGAGCCTTGATGAATCCCTAATAGAATAATCAGCGCAATGCTATTAATGTACATGGTATCAACAGCAATAATTCTGTCTGGTGTAGTCGGGCCAATAATTAAGCGCCAAGCATTTAAGGCTAAGGCACAACAAATTAACGCACAAGCAATCAGTATAGCGTAAGTTAACATCCGAAAATCTCCTTTAAAGGCGCTTCATAACGATCTTTGATAAGCTTAATTAATGCCTGTTCGTCTTCAAGATGCAGCACATGCACGTATAACCATTTTCTGTCATCAGACAACTCAACACTTACCGTACCCGGTGTTAATGAAACACTACTGGTAAAAATAGTGAGTGGCACAGGATCTTTAATATCTAAAGGCACAGCAATGAAAGCAGGCTTTAAACTGCGATTACTTTGTAATACACGCTTTGCTACATCGTAGTTAGAGACAGCAATATCAATTAACAAACGAAACGTATACATCAATGCCTTAATAGGTTTTTTTGCCACCGCAGCTTCTTCGCTCAAAGGGGCGACAATCCAAGGAATAACAATAGCAAACACGGCACCTAACACCATATGTCCACGACTAAAATCATGTAATATTTGCCACACCAACCATAATAATACGCTGTGGTAAGGCGTAGGAAACCAAACGAATTTACGTAGTTTGTCCATTATTTAGCGACCTCGTTAAGTTGTTGCAAACTTAGACCTGCTTTAAGTTGCTCTGCAGCCAGTTGTGTATAGTCATTGACTGTTCCACCAAAAATGACCATTAAAGGCAGTATCGCGACTAATAAACCAATGGCGATATATTGCATAGGATGGCCTTTTAATGCGCTAGTCTTTTCACCAGTATTTTTCCAAAACAATGACGTACCAGCACGTGATAAAGCGATCATAGCAATCAGCCCTCCGATGAGAACCAATGGGAAAACCCACAGAGCTTGGCTTGCTTCAGTCACTGATTGTAAAATTAACGCTTTACCAACAAACCCTGATAACGGCGGCATACCAATTAAAGCAATGGCTAATAACGCAAAGATAAAGCCTAAAACACCTGCTTGCGGCATGGCTCTAGCGGCAACAAAACGGTCTTCTGCTTGACCACGTTGTTCTTTAATTAAACCCGCTAACAAAAACATAGCTGCACAAGCGATGGTACTGTGTATTAAGTAATAAATCCCAGCTGAAGTAGCCTGTACCGTATTCAAACTAATGGTCACCAATAACGTGCCGACTGAGACAATCACTAAGTTACTACAAAGTATTCGCAAACTTTTACTCGCGAGTACCGCAATAGAGCCAACGACAATAGTTAGTAAAGCGATCGGCCATAACCAAGGTAAGGCTATATTCGCGAGCTCACCAGCTTGGTCGCCAAATATCACCCCATGCACCCGCCAAATACTATAGATACCCACTTTAGTCATAATCGCAAATAATGCAGCTACTGGTGTACTGGTAGACGAGTAAGCTTTAGGTAACCAAAAATGCAAAGGCAACATTGCCGCTTTCAAACCAAAAACAGCCAATAACAATAAAGCCCCTGACTTGGCAATCAGTAACTCGTTGTTTGAAAGCAATGGAATTCTATCGGCCATGTCAGCAAAGTTAAGTGTCCCTAAAGTCCCGTACAACGTGCCTAATGCAAACAAAAACAACGATGAACCAATTAAGTTAAGGAATACATAATGAATGTTAGCCTGTGTCCGTTGCTTGCCCCCTCCATGGATCATGAGAGAGTATGAGGCTATTAACAATACTTCAAAAAATACAAATAAGTTAAACGCATCTCCGGTTAAAAATGCACCGTTAATCCCCATCAGTTGGAACATAATGAGAGTGTGGAAAAAGGCGCCTGTTTTATCTTCTCCGGCAGTCGCGTACATAGTGACCGCTAAGCCTAAAATAGCGCTTAAACACACCATTAATACCGAGAATAGATCAGCGACTAATACAATGCCAAAAGGCGCAGACCAATCACCAAGTGCATACACTTGAATCCCTTGAGCCTCAACTTTAAATAGTAGCGAAAAGGCAACCACGACCATTAAAATATTAGCGGTGATGCTCACGGCACGTTGTTTTCTTAAGGAATTACTTAAACCAGGAAAAAGCAGAGCAACAGCCACAAAAAAAGGTATTAATACTGGGAAAATAACTAAGTGGTCAAACAAACTCATTAGGATTTATCCTCAGCTAAAGGGTCAAAAGGTTCTATGCCATCTACGTGATCACTGCCTAAATCTGCGCGTCCTCGCATGGCTAAAATCACAGCAAAAGCAGTCATAGCGAAGCCAATAACAATCGCCGTCAGTACTAACGCCTGCGGTAGTGGATCGGCATGATTTTCACTGCTGCTCAATACCGCAGGTGCGCCGATAGTTAATCCACCACTGGCAAATAGAAATAAGTTAACCGCGTAAGACAATAAAGTAAGCCCAATAACTAACGTAAAGGTATGGCCACGTAGCATTAAAAAGATGCCACAGGTACTCATGAAGCCAACACAAATTGCGTAGACTAATTCCATTATCTTTCTCCTACTGTGAGTCGTTCTGTGGTCGTTAACTTGCCTAAACTCGCTAATATAAGCAGTGTCGCACCGATCACGGTGAAATAAACCCCGATATCAAATACCAATGCACTAGCAAGTTCAAATTTACCTATCCAAGGTAACGAAACATATTCAAACCAAGAGGTTAAGAACGGCCTATCAAAGATCCAACTACCCAAGCCAGTTAATCCAGCGATCGTGAGTCCAATCGCGATCATATAGTGATAACTCACACTGACTCTTTTAGCCATCCAATCAACACCGTGTGCTAGGTATTGCTGAATGAGTGCAATCGAAGTAATTAAACCAGCAATGAAACCACCGCCTGGTAAATTGTGTCCGCGCATAAAGATATAAGCTGAAATAAGCAAAAATAGTGGCAACAAGCTTTGCGAGACAACCGATAATAATACAGGATATTTGTCTTTAGCCCATAATCGCCCAGCGTAATCTTTAGTGCGCACAGAAAGACGCATACGAGCAATTAGCTTGTGGATACCTAATGCGGCAATCCCCAATACGGTTATCTCACCAAAAGTATCAAAACCACGGAAATCAACCAAAATAACGTTCACCACATTGGTTCCGCCACCACCTGTTTTAGCATTGGCTAAGAAGAACGCAGAAATACTATCCAAAGGATGGGTCATTAAAGCAAAACAAATACTACCAATAATACAACCGATGAATGACGCAACGGTTAAGTCGCGGACAAAATGACTAGGACGACTTTTACTCGTAGGGGTTTGCTGAGGGAAGAAATAAAGCGCCAGCAATAACAAAATAACCGTTACAATTTCTACCGAGAGCTGAGTAAGCGCTAAGTCGGGAGCAGAGAAATAAGCGAAGGTTATTGATACCACCAAACCAACTAGCGACAACATTAATAAAGCAATAAGACGGTAATGACTCCAAATGATAGTGGCGAGCGAACCTGCAATAATCAAAATAGCAGCAACTAGTACAGCAGCATTTAGAGGTGTACCAGGCAAACTTCCTCTCGTTGTATCGAGTTCAAACAAAGGCGGAGCGATCAGCAATAAAGCGAAAAAACAAAGGCAAAAAGCATAACGTTGTAATGAACCGTTTTCTAATATCATCGTTATTTTTTGCGCCCACGTTACACAGGCTTGAATACAATCTTCAAATACCAATTTTGCGTCAATATCTGGGAACATCCCTGCAAATTTGAATAAATGTTTACGGTTCAAGTAAATCGCAACACCACCCATAATCGCCACCCCACTCATTAACAACGGGAGATTCAATCCATGCCAAATGGCTAAGCTATATTCAGGTAACGTATGGTTAAGCACTGCCAATGAAGTACTTTGTAACAATGGGCCAATAGTGTAGTTAGGAAAAATACCAACCAACAAACAAATCGTCACTAAAATTTCCACAGGAACACGCATATAACGTGGTGGCTCGTGTGGCGTTTTAGTTAAGCCTTTAGGCTCTCCGTTAAAGAACACATCATGAATAAAGCGCAGTGAATAAGCGACAGAAAAGGCAGCAGCAATCGTTGCTAATACAGGAATTAACCAAGACATAGAGCCTAAAATGCTTTGCTCTAAGGTTTCAGCAAAGAACATCTCTTTAGATAAAAATCCATTAAGCAGAGGCACACCCGCCATCGATGCAGAGGCCACCATGGCTAACGTTGCGGTAATAGGCATGTATTTCCATAACCCATTAATTTTACGCATATCTCGTGAACCAGATTCATGATCAATAATACCAGCAGCCATAAATAATGATGCTTTAAAAACGGCATGATTCATGATGTGGAATATTGCAGCAATCGCAGCTAATTCAGTATTTAAACCAAGTAACAGTACGATCAAGCCAAGATGACTGATGGTCGAGTAAGCTAATAACCCTTTTAAATCATGTTTAAATAATGCGGTGTAAGCCCCCAATAACATAGTAAATAAACCAGTTAACGAGACCACTACAAACCACGTTTCCGTCCCTGCTAATACTGGATAAAAACGTGCTAATAAGAAAATACCTGCTTTTACCATAGTCGCCGAGTGTAAATAAGCACTGACGGGTGTAGGAGCAGCCATCGCATGAGGCAACCAAAAGTGGAATGGGAATTGGGCAGACTTAGTAAATGCACCAATCAAAAATAGACTTAAAATAGCAATATAATAAGGGCTTTGTTTTACCAACTCACCACTGTTGAGGACGACGTCTAATTCGTAACTACCGACGACTTGACCTAATAGGATAATACCAGCCAATAACGCTAAACCACCAGCACCAGTGATAGTAAGCGCCATTCTAGCGCCTTTACGGGCATCACTATTGTGTGACCAAAAACCAATGAGCAAGAACGAACTAATACTGGTTAACTCCCAATAAAACCAGAGCTGTAACATGTTGTTTGACATAACAATGCCGAGCATAGCCGCCATAAACATAATCAAGTAGCAGTAGAAACGCCCCATATGATCTTTTTCAGATAAATAGTAACGCGCATATAAAATAACCAGTAGACCAATCCCTAAGATCAATATACTGAATAATGCGGCTAAACCATCAAGCCGAAATGATAACGCCAACCCTAATTGAGGGATCCACTCAATGCTTTTGCTAAAAGACTCCCCAGCCAATACCGCGGGTAAATCGAGGAAAATAAAGCAAAGCGCTAAAGCCGGTAACAAAGCAGTTGCCAGCGTACATGCGCTACGATTAAGTTTATTGGCGAATAAGGGAACGATAATCCCTAACATGGGTAAAAATGGCACCCAGAAATAATGCATTTAAGCGAAGCTCCGTTAGCTAAGTGGTTAGTATTTTCGAACTACGATAGTGATTAATTAGATAAAAATCAATGCCTTATTATGTCTCATATAGCTAACCCACTGATTGTAAAGAATTTCTATTTTCACACTTGAGTTACAATTCAAAAAATATATTTTACTGAGGTTATTTTTAAGGTTTAACTGATGCTTATTCAGTGGCGATAAAATGTAATCAAGTCCGTTATTACTAAAACTGTTAAGTTAAATAGTTTTCATTTTTATGGTGAAAGCAGCCATATTCGATATTTATTTAATATAAATTTTACTGACTTACGGTTCAACTAAATACACAAATAATCATTTTAATTTTGAAACACAAGGTTTGTTATGTAATGACTTGAATAGTACTACTGGTGAGTTGTTTTAAGTTTGTTAATAATCAAAAAAACAATTAACAAAGACAAAAAATAGAATTGCTCTGCAAAAACGAGTCGAATTTTGGTATCTCAATTGCTTTGTTGATTAAGAGTCGGCTTCAAAGTTACTTGTTCTTTTATGGTTAACATAACCAGTCGTTTGCGTTTTTTAAAAATAATGTGGAACAAGTTAGTTTGTAACGATTCCTAAGTGGTTTGTGGTTTAAGCCTTGGGTTTTGTAACCGCTCTTGGGCTGGATAACGATAACCTGCGTAGATATTTGAATTTTTCATCTGCAGATTATCGTATAATTAATAGTAAAATTGATAGTGGAAGGGTTAAATTAGCAATATTATTTGGTTAAACAATCCCACTATTTCTCTCTGTCCAAGTGCTTAAAAAGGCTTTTAAATTATCTGATTTAGGTTGTGTAAACAGAATTTTAGGATCACCCTGTTCTTCAATTAACCCCTTTGCAAGAAAGATCACTTTATCAGAGACTTGTGCTGCAAAGCCCATTTCATGAGTCACTATCACCATGGTCATACCATCTTGTGCTAATGATTTCATTACCTTTAACACCTCACCAACTAATTCAGGATCAAGTGCAGAGGTAGGCTCATCAAATAACATAATTTTAGGTTCAGTACCAAGAGAGCGAGCAATGGCAACACGTTGCTGTTGTCCGCCTGATAATTGACCTGGGTAAGCATCAATTTTATGTGCCATATCAACTTTATTTAATACTTTTAAAGCTCTTTCTTTGGCTTCTTTTTTGCTGAATTTGTGAACGAGTATCAATGGAGACATCACGTTTTCTAGTACACTCATATGTGGCCACAAATTAAATTGTTGAAACACCATGCAGACTTCAGAAAGGTCTTTTTGTACTATTTGACTAGGTGCTAGTTGAAAATTTCCTTGAGCATCGGAACCGTAACCTATTAATTTACCATCAATTTGCACTTCTCCTCCGTCATATTTTTCGAGGAAATTCATACATCTTAACATGGTGCTTTTGCCTGAACCTGAACCGCCGATAATGCAAACAACTTCACCATAGTTAATATCAAGATTGATACCTTTTAATACTTGGTTATCACCATAGTGCTTTTTTAAATCAACCAGTTTAATTGCTTTATGTGATCTTTTTTTCATAACTCCTCCTGAGTTTTTTATTCGCTACGAAGCAAATGAACTGTTGCTCTTTTTTCACACCAATGACCTATTTTTGCCACAATGAAAGTAATGACCCAATAAGCAACGGCTAAAAATAAATAAGGTTCGATAACACTAAATGTTTGTGTCGACATTGTTACAGCAGCAGTAGTGAGCTCAGGAACGGTAATAATTGAAAGAATCGCCGACTCTTTAATTAAGATAATCGTTTGGTTTATACCCGGTGGAATAATTAATCCCAACATTTGAGGTAATTGAATATGTATTAATATCTTGCTCCGTGAATAACCAAGGTCATAAGCGGCTTCCACCTGGCCATTAGGCACACTAGCAAAACCAGAACGGTATATTTCAGCAAAGTAGGCAGAGCCATATAATCCCAACCCTAAAATACCGACCTGTTCAGCACTTAATTCAATACCAACAAATGGGCCCCCGTAATACATTAAATACACTTGTACTAACAACGGGCTACCACGGAAAATGGTGAGATAAGTGACGTAAATAAAACTAATTATACGCAGTTTAATACGGCTCATTAAATGCAGTAATAGACCGCCAACAAGCGCGAAAACGATACCTAGTGAGCAAATATAAAGTGTAAATAGCAACCCTTTTAAGAGGATTGGCCAATAAGTTACAAAAAGGCTAAAGTCCATTTTAATGTCTCCTAATGCGTTGTTAATCGGGATTCGATATAACGCCCCAATAAACTAATGCAAGAAGTAAGTAATAAATACAACACACCTGCAGTGACAAAAAATTCAATTGGACGGTACGTAGTAGAAGAGTAAGTTTGTGTTATCCGCATTAAATCCGTTACCGCGATAGTCGAAATTAAGGCAGAGTTTTTTATAATATCTATCGTTTCATTGGTTAATGAAGGTAATGTATTTCTTAATACCTGCGGTAATTCAATATAACGAAAACTTTGCCATGAACTATAACCATAATTCCAAGCTGCTTCTTTTTGCCCAAGCGGAATCACTTGGAAACCATCGCGTAATATCTCCGCTTGAAAAGCAGCCGTATTCATTGACAATGCAATAATCGCAGCGGCAATAGGCGGAATATTAATGCCCCAATAAGGAAGAAAATAAAAGATGATAGCGAGTTGCACTAGTAATGGCGCGCCCCTTATTGCACTAATATAGGTTCTGCAAAAATATTGAATAAATGTATGTGAAGATAACCTGCCCAAACATAAAATAATACCCAATACAAAACCTATCAAAATTGATAAAATCGAAATCCAAGCCGTTGTCCATAAACCATTTAATAATGAGTCGCTATACTTTAAAACAACGCTAAAATCGAACATATTAACTTCCTGATTTTTTACGGTTTGCTAATGATTCTGCAGCGACACAAAGTATTTCAAACATCATGGTTGCACCCACTAATGCTGTTGCGCCTGAAGGGTCAAAGGGAGGAGCAACTTCAACTACATCACCACCAATGACATTTAACCCTGATAAACCACGAATCATTTGTAATGCTTCAAAAGTAGTAAATCCACCGACTTCTGGTGTCCCAGTGCCAATTGCAAAAGCAGGATCAAGTCCATCAACATCAAAAGTAATATAAGCTGGCGTATCTCCAACTAGTTTATGAACTTCCTTAATAATGCCTTCCGTTCCTAGCTTGTAAAACTCATCCATATAAATGACTCGCATACCACTATCATGGCTGAATTTCCAAATATCTTTATCAGTAACTGAACCACGAATACCAATTTGAATCGTTTTGGTTGGATCAATTAATCCTTCTTCAACAGCAATTTTAAAAGGTGAACCATGATGAAATTTAGAGCCTAGATAATCATCTCCAGTATCACAATGCGCATCAAAATGGACTAATGAAACTGGGCCATCTTTTGCTAATGCTCTTAGTATTGGCAAACTAATAGAATGATCTCCACCCGCTGAGATTGGCATTATTCCTCTTGCAACAACATCTTCATAAAAGCGTTGAATTGCATTATGGCTTTGTATTAATTCAAATGGGTTATCAGGTAATGCATCACCAATATCAGCAACACGACATAAGTCAAATGGCGCAACGCCTGTACTTTGATTTACCGTGCGCATTAAGCTCGATTGATTACGTACTTCACGAGGGCCATGACGAGTACCAGTTCGGTTAGTTACACCTCCATCAAAAGGAACACCAATTAAACCTATATCAACGTTCTCTAATGAAGGCTGGTAAGGAGAGCGCATAAAAGTTGCAATGCCACTGTAACGTGGAAGTTTTTGTTGATCTTGAGTCATATTATTTCCTATAGACGGCAATTCATAAGCAAATAAATTAATATTCATTTGAAATTATCAAAAGATAGTACAAGTGATTGTTATAAAAGGTTTACCTTCATTGATTCCCTAAGATTTAGGCTCAGGGACTATGCCAACAGGTAACTCCATTGTGAATCCAAACCATTTTTGTTGCAGTTCAGCTAACTTGCCGCTCTTTTGTAATTTTTCGATACCATCACTAAAGAATTGTACTAGCGTTGCAGAGTTTTTATCTTTTCTTCCGACCCAGCCATAATAGGTTTCAGGGCCAAAAGATGGTTGTATAATCTCAAACATATCAGGACGTTCTTTAATAATTGGCGCTAAGTTTGGTAATGCTTGTGGCACAGCATCTACACGTCTTGATGCTAAAGCAGCATATGCTTCATTATAATCAGTAAATTGCTTCATTGACTTGTACCCTGAACCAGTTGCTTGGAGGGTTTCTTTTTCAAAGGTTTCGATAATGTTATTATGTGCAGAACCAGCTTGTGTGCCAATAACCATACCTTCCATATCTTCAGGTTTCATAATTCTCTCATCACCTTTACGCTTTAATATTGCAATTGCAGCTGAAGAGATAGGGTACGTAAAAGCATATTTTTCTGAACGTTTTTTTGTAATGGTTAACGTTGCAGTCACAAAGTCATAACGTTCAGCACTCAACCCAGCTAAAATGCCTTGAAAAGGTAAATCTAAAAGCGTCAGTTCGACACCCGGTAAATCCTTTAAGACTTCATCAAGAACATCTTTACCGTACCCAACTACTTTTCCTCCATCGAGCATTTCAAAAGGTGCAAAACGAGCTTCTGTTGCAATGATAATTTCGCCTTTCGCTTTTATATCGTCAAGTAAATCAGCTTGAGCGGTTGATGTGAAAGCTGAGCATAATAAACTTACTGATATCAGCGTTAATTTTAGTGGTGATAATATATTTTTCATAACGATAGTCCCTAATCATTAAATGGTTTAATTGCTTGAATAATATACTGCATTAATTCTTACTTATCTGACAGTAACCATTTCTAATGGTTAAAGATAAGCTTGGCTAATGCTTTATATCGGTGCAATTAGCGCACTTAATCGAACCCGTATCTCCTCACCTTAAATAAAGGTCAGAATGCCTGTAAATTGGAGAATAAAAATATAAATAGGTACGTTAAAATGCATGATTTAAGTGCAATAAAACGGATGATCTATTGATATAAAAAGATGAGTAAAATGAACAAAGGAACGAAATATATAGTCAAATACGTTAGTTTTTCGATCCAATAATGAAGCGGGCAATAACAAGTTATCCCACACAGAATTATTTACAGGGTCTACATTAATAAAAAATGATGAAGCAATAGAATAGAAAGTGAAGTAAAGGCATTAACAAATACCCTAATTAAAGGTGTCTGGTATATAATTTACGATAACAATATTAATAAAATGAGGTTTGAATTTGATAACTCGACTACCATCCTTAGAAGCATTACGCTATTTTGAATGTGCCGCACGCCACTTAAATTTCACCATAGCGGCAGAAGAACTTTGTGTTTCTCAGAGTGCAGTCAGTCAAAAAATAACCTTACTTGAAGAAGTATTAAACTATAAAGTCTTTGAACGAAAACCGCTAAAACTGACCATTAATGGAGAACAATTATTTCAATCGGTCTCTTTTGCATTAAATGAGATGTTGCAAACAATTAATCGTCTCGATTATAGTACCCCAAAAATGCGACTTGAACTTTATTGCTTACCTTCTTTTACTAGTTGTTGGTTAATGCCCCGTATTAATGAATTTTATGAAACCCACCCTGAAATTGATGTCAACTTAAACGTTAGTTTTGCTGTACCAAACTTTCAAAATAAAGAAGCGGACATCGGTATTTATCATCGGCTTAGTGATCATCCCACGATGAAAAAAGAATTACTCTTTCAAGATTATATATATCCCGTTGCAAGCCCCGAGTTACTAAAGAAACATCCTCTATTAACACCTGATGATTTAAGAGGAGTCACATTACTACATGACTCAGTGCCTCAAGCTAAATTATCGACATCTTGGCACCGTTGGTTATCAGAGCTAAATATAAAAAATATAGATGCAAATGAAGGCTATAAATTCAACCAATTAGATTTAATTGTTCAGGCAGCCATTGATGGCCAAGGGGTGGCATTAGGAAGGCACTCATTAGTTTCAACAGCCATTAAAAGCGGTCGCCTTGTTCCTTTATTTGGTCATGTCATTGAAGATGATGGAATGTATCTGGTTTACTTAAAAAAATTAATTGAACGTCCCGAAATAATATTTTTTAGGGATTGGATAAGGCAACAAGCAAAGCAATATAAAAAGCATCATGATATTACTGAAATAATGCAGATAAGAAACGTTAGCTTAAAAAACTCAGAAAAAAACACTGATAATCAGATTTAACAAATATCTTTAACCTCAATTCTGGTTAATGAGGCGGAATTGCATTTAAAATGCATAAGACTATATTTTTAACTAGTCAGTGCCGTTAGTTTTTGCGCAGTTCAAGGCGGATGATTAAAGCAAGAATGGGGGCTTGAGGGGTAATTTAACGCAGGAATCCACAGAAATAGCGGTGTTATATCGCTTTGCTTATCCAAAACTGAGGTTATTTATACCGGTTTCATTCAAAATGAAAAACTCAATAAGCGTTGAATTGAAAAGAGGCTAGCAGATAAATAATTAATCTATCAACTAACCTTAAGTGGCATGCCGTTCAAGTACCTCACTTAATTCAACATTAAAATGAGGTACGTACTTTAATCTATATAATTAGCTTGGGAATGCGAAGTTAACACCTTCACGTAATCCACTTGAAGGCCAGCGTTGAGTAACTGTTTTGCGTTTAGTATAAAAACGCACGCCATCAGGGCCATATGCATGTAAATCACCGAATAATGAACGTTTCCAGCCACCAAAGCTGTGATAAGCAACAGGCACAGGTAAAGGAACATTAACCCCAACCATACCGACTTCAATATTATCTGAGAAATATCGCGCAGCTTCACCATCACGTGTAAAGATACAAGTACCGTTACCATACTCATGGTCATTAATTAACTGCATCGCCTCTTCCATGGTGTCTACACGAATCACTTGCAACACAGGACCAAATATTTCTGCTTTATAGCTGTCCATTTCAGGCGTCACATCATCAATTAATGTTGCACCAACAAAATAACCGTCTTCAAATCCTTTGACTGAAATTTGTGTACCATCAACAATAATTTTTGCACCTTGTTGCTTAGCACTATTTATAAAACCTACTACTTTCTCTTTATGTGCTTTACTAATCACAGGACCAAAATCATTCGTAGCAGTATCATAGTCACCGACTTTCAAGCCTTGCATCGCATCAGTCATTTTTCCTACAAACGTATCGCCCGCTTGCTTACCAACGGTAACCGCAACTGATAACGCCATACAACGCTCACCCGACGAGCCAAATGCAGCCCCTGTTAATTGGTTAACTGCATTATCCATATCAGCATCAGGCATGATAATAGCGTGGTTTTTTGCGCCACCTAATGCTTGGCAACGTTTACCATTAGCGCTCGCTTTTGCATAGATAGTTTCTGCGATAGGCGTAGAGCCTACAAAGCTGATCGCTTTTACTAGAGGGGACTCTATCAATGCATCAACGGCTTCTTTATCGCCATTAACCACACTCATTACGCCGTCAGGTAAACCTGCTTCTGTTAATAATTTAGCGATAAATAATGTTGAGCTTGGATCACGTTCAGAAGGCTTTAAAATGAAACAGTTCCCACAAACAATCGCTAATGGAAACATCCACATCGGTACCATAGCCGGGAAGTTAAATGGTGTAATACCTGCCACTACGCCAAGAGGTTGAAACTCACTCCATGAATCGATATTAGGTCCGACATTTTTACTGTGCTCACCTTTTAATAATTCCGGAGCCCCACAAGCATACTCAACATTTTCGATACCACGTTGTAATTCACCGGCTGCATCATGTGAAATTTTGCCATGTTCTTGGCCAATCAACTTACAAATATGTTCTGCATTTTGCTCAAGTAATTCTTTAAAGCGAAACATCACTCGTGCACGTTTAATCGGCTGTGTATTACGCCAGCCAGGAAAAGCAGCTTGTGCTTCTTTGATAGCTTGCTCTACTGTCTTTTTAGACGCTAAAGAAACCTGACAACTTACTTCACCGGTTGCAGGATTAAATACATCTTGTGTACGTTCAGTACTATCATTTACTAATTTCCCGCCAATTAGATGGCCGATTACGTTCGTCATTTGATACTCCAAAGTTTATATCATTAAATTTTTATAGTGTTTGATTAGGTAACGTCATTAAATTTTTACCTAATTCATTAAATATTCTATTTCATGTTGATCTGTGAAAAACGTTAAAGGAGTCATCGCTCTAACGTATAGGGCTTATAAATCGGCTAAAGCGTTATCAATAGCTTCCGTGATAACATCAGCTTGCTCTTTAGTAAGCGTCAACATCGGGCTCAAACACAATGTATTATTATATTTTCTAAAAGAACGATTTGTACGGCCAATTAACACGCCATTTTTACTACAATGCGCAACCACTTTCATTAGCATAGTCTCTTCCATCGGCTCTTTAGTCACTCGATCTTTAACGAGCTCTAACCCAAGAAATAACCCTTTACCTCGAACATCACCAATAACTTGATGCTTGTTCATGAGTAAAGATAAGTTATTCAGTAAATAGTCACCAATAACCTCTGAATTTTCTACCAAGCCTTCTCGTTCTATAATGGCTATGTTTTCTAAAGCCGCTGCTGGGCCTGCTGTACAACCACCAAATGTACTAATATCGCGGAAGTAACTTTCACGCTCATCAGGTCGGTCATTTAATTTTTTAAATACATCCTCAGAAACAACCGT
The DNA here is from genome assembly GCF_947489755.1 of uncultured Psychromonas sp. Taxonomy (GTDB): domain Bacteria; phylum Pseudomonadota; class Gammaproteobacteria; order Enterobacterales; family Psychromonadaceae; genus Psychromonas. The sequence goes on along the minus strand of NZ_CANLFB010000001.1, from coordinate 216,447 downwards.
ACAAGAAATAGCGGCATAAGCTGAAGCAAGTCCTTTAGCCATGGTGACGATGTCTGGTTGAATATCAAAATGCTGATAACCAAACCATTTACCTGTTCGACCTAAACCACAAACCACTTCATCAATATGAAGCAATATATTGTACTTACGACAAAGCGCTTCTACGCCTTTGAAATAACCTTCAGGTGGAACAATGACGCCACCACCGGCAGTAATCGGCTCAACGACGATAGCGCCTATAGTGTCAGGATCTTCCGCAAGGATGATTTTTTCTAATGCATTAAGTGATAGCTCGGCGTAATTATCAACATCACCATACTGGCTGCGATACTCACAACAATGTGGAAACTCAACAAAACCTGGTGTGAAAGGTCCATACTGATTTTTACGCTCTTCCTGACCAGAAGAACTTAAGCAGGTGATAGTCGTTCCGTGATAATCACGATCACGGTAGAGTATTTTTGATTTTTTACCGTTGTAGAATTTTTCTGAAATTTGGCGCACCATTTTATAAGCTTTTTCATTGGCCTCTGAACCGGAATTAGAATAATAAACACGATGTAGTCCTGGCATATAACTTAATAGTTTTGCTGCAAATTTACTCGCGATAGGCGTGCCTGTAGAACCAGCAGAATAATTTAGTTGAATGAGATTTTCTTTAACCGCTTCAGCAATAGTTTCACGACCATAGCCAACATTAACACACCATACACCGCCTGAAGTCGCATCTAAAAAACGCACGCCATCCGCATTCCATAAATAAGACCCTTCACCCTTAACAAACATAGGGGGCTTGCTATTAGAGTGTTGAGTCATATGGTGCCAAACGTGTGCAGAATCTAACTCAATCTCTTCACTGAAATTATTTTTGTCCATTTCCATCATCCCTATTAACTTTTAATTAAATAAATAATTGATGGATCTTTTATCTCACAGGAGTAAGTTAAGTTAAATTCAAATTTACTTTACTTAAGTTATAGAAATGCAAAACTTTAAGAAAAAGCCGTTAGTTAATCAAATTACAGATTTTGATATTAAGTTAATTCGTATTTTCAAAACCGTTGTTGAATGTGGAGGGTTCACCGCTGCAGAATCCGTATTAGGGATTACAAAGTCAGCAATCTCTTTACAAATGAGTAGCTTAGAAAAGCGTTTGAATATGCGACTTTGTTATCGTGGGCGCGGTGGATTTACCCTGACAGATGAAGGTGCTGCCGTATTAGAGTCGGCAGAGGTTTTTTTGGCGTCTATTGAATCGTTTCGAAATGATGTTAATGAAATAAATAATGACTTACGAGGCGAGCTTAATATTGGATTAATCAATAACCTAGTATCACAACCACAAATGTTAATTACCCACACATTAAGAAAAATACGTCAAATGAGTGAAAAAATTAATATTAACATAACCATGACAACCCCTAATGATATTGAGAAAGGCATTCTGGATGGGCGTTTTCACTTAGGTGCAGCGCCTTACAACCATTCTTCTGGGCTAGAATATCAACCTCTTTATAGTGAATCTTATTTTCTTTATTGCAGTCACGAGCACCCTCTTTTTACTAATAATGCGATAACAACTGATGAATTAAAGGAAACAAATACAATCATTACGAATCACCGCATGATACCTGAGGCAATAACGTTGCATGAGCGTTTACGCTGCACTGCAACAGCATCAGACCATGAAGGCATCGCCTTTTTAATCCTTACTGGGACCTATATAGGATTTTTACCCGATCATTATGCCTCTTATTGGATTGAAAAAAACATGATGAAACCTATCCTGCCCGATACGTTTCATTTTAATTCAGATATAAGCCTCATCTCCAAAAAAGAAGTGAAGCATAATCAAATAGTTAAAAAATTCATTGATATCATGAATGAAACATAGTGTTGAATGTCTAATTGCCTTGAAATTCAGCACGTAACCAGCGTGATAACTCACTGACAGCTTTAGGCACTTTAGCCGAATAAGAACGCACTATTTAAATAATGATATTTGGCGTGAAATCCTTGCCGCATCATTTAATAGTAATCACCCGTATTTTAGCCGAAATTATATTTCTTTAGATCACAAGCTTGCAATCGAATTAATCGCTCCGCTAGAAAAGCTACAAGAGAAGGGTCAGATATCTAAACAAATATCACCTTATGAACTAGCCAAAGCATTATTTCAATTACAAAATGCACGCTTTATTCAATTTATTTGTTTTGAAAACCTATCTAACGAAGAAGTTAACGAGCTTTTGATAAAAGATATGAATACCTTACTTAACTGCTCTCAGCCTTAGATAAACAGCATTAAATAAATGTTTTTAATTTAATCGAGCTATTTTTTGAAAGTTTAAAATGGCTCTAAATATTACCGTTTTTTTTACACCGATGGCGAATCGATTCATAAGTGACAACAATTCATCTCAAGGCGAGCAATTCTTCAATATCACGAAAGCTCAGTGTAAAACGATGATAAAGCCAAACGGTATGGATGATGATTTGTGCAGAATAACAATTGGCTAAGCTGTTAACTGAGGGTACCGCCCTTGACAATGCCCTACCACAACAATTATAAATAGTTTAAATATTGATGCTCTTGCTTCACCTGCATTCTGGTTAGAATGAATCACCATCGCCACTCAATATATCGCGCAAAACACTCTTACTCTTAGGAACCAAGCCAAGCTCAAGACCAAAAGGCTTAAATACCTTATTGATAACATCTGCACTTGGCATCTTGCTACCATTCTCTATATCAGAAATCGTCTTACGAGATACGCTTACCATATTGGCATAATCTTGTTGCTTCATATTAAGCACCTCTAAGCGTAACAGTCTTAAAGCGTCACCATAAGTAATTTCTCCTAGCAACAAGCTTCTCATAATTGCCCGAGTGACGAGCTTAAGCACATCCTTATGAGTTACTCTACCTGGTACGACCTTTTTAGCCACCCTACGCTTGGTAGGAGCAAGCAGTGGATCATAATCGCGACTCGTGTCTATCTCCACCTGCTTACCAGTCGAACTCACCTTCATGTTCCGCTTGCCCGTATCACCAGGCAACTTTTTCACTGCCTGCTCTCTTTCAGTCACTTGATTAACCAACATCATTGTATGTTTGCTTCTCATAACAGACCCCATCTTTTCAATTTATCTTCAACATAATTAAAGCCAATGCCAGGATGATTTAAAATAGCTGGTGGCACTCCACGAACAGCAAGACGAGCCTTAAGAGTAAGTAAATCTTTAGCGGTATTTTGTAATTCCGCCATTAACTTTGCCGGTGCAACATAAACTTCCAAAGACTGCGCGATAGCCCCAAAATCATATTCACCGCCCTTTTCCATAGGAGAAGCCCACTTAGTCAGCCGTGTAATCCCCTCCGGATCAGCTTTCATGGGCGCAAAATCATATATAGGCGAAAACCTAATACTCTTTTCATCCCTCAAGAAAGAAGTGTTACGCCCATGATTATCACTGTTACCAAATATAATATTTAATAAGTCGCGCTTTACCCATTCAGTCACAAACGCAGCTACATCAAAATGAAAGTCAGGATTTTGAAGAAGCATGTCACTATCTAAAACCTTTCGGATCACCTCATCAATAGCATCGTTGTGATCAATATAAGCACCCGAACGTTGCTTCAATATTGAGTAAAGAGACTCCATACCATAGCGTTTAGCCACTCCGATACTATCCATTTCTATATCAAAACGAGGTAGCCACAAAGATGGTACATGCACACCTTCTTCAAGCCTCATATCTGCAATAGGAATAGTATCAAAGCCCATGGCATGCAACTCATGATAGAAATGGTATTCAGCCCTTAAAATATCACTATCAATACTCGTTTTCCCTCTAGGGAACTTCACCAAGTAATGAATATCTGTAGAGTTATTTAATTGAAGGTTATCAATCCACACCTGATTAGCATCATTTAGACGCACAAGTAACTTAGGTGCAGCACCACCAGCACCAGTTGCACCACCACAGGCGGCCCCCCTTTCTTGCGCATATTCTAAAAAATCAGATGACTTATCTATCACATGCTCAAGAGTAAAATGTTGACCAACTGCTTCTCCATCATCTACGTTATGTGATAAAGACTCTTTAATCCTCAAGTTACCAATAGGGGCATTAGTGCTAGTACTAAGAAGTATAAAGTGTTGTGCATCAATCGAACTATCAGATATCCCCAAATGACGAACCAAGAAGTCTCGGCTTGAGCCACTAGGTATAATGTCATCTATAAAGGTAAGTAACCCATTAGCATCAATATATATTTCCATCATCACCACGGGATAATTAATAGAAACAGCATGGTGATCATCACAGTTCGGGTTTACAACAGTGTAAGTAAATTCATACTCAAGCAGTGTCCCTTTATATGGGACACCATCTGTATGCCTAAACGAAAGAGTCGCTATATCAATCCATTCTCTACCCAAGAAAGCTTGGATTGTTAGGTTATCTTGATTCATTCTGTCACCACCACCCATTATCTTCAATTAATAATGTGTATAACTTTACTCATTAATAGTAATTTAATCAATTAATGTAACTTAACTTCGCACATTAACTTCTATTTTTAAAGTTAATGTAACTAAATTTAATACATTAAATTAGATTGATGAAAAAATTAGCTGATGATGTAAATGAAGAAATCGAGGAAGATAAATAATATTATTTTTCTTGATTGAACTTATGATTTGAATCCAAGGACTTTGGATTCAAATACAGATAAATATTCAAAATATAAAAACATGATGAGCAAGTTGATTTTGTAGTCCAAATTATCTTGGTCTACAAATGGGCCATATTTGATCTAAATTGATATTTTTGGAACTGCAGAAACAAAAAAACCAAGCACAAGTGCTTGGTTTTTTTGCTCTTCATAAGAAGAAAACTTGGAGCGGGCAGCGGGAATCGAACCCGCATTATCAGCTTGGAAGGCTGGAGTAATAGCCATTATACGATGCCCGCAAATCTTGCATCAAGTAGCGTAAGCTACAAAGCAAAAAACAATGCTGTGCATTGTTATTTACTGACTCACTGTGACAAGTGAGATAAAATATGGTGGAGGGAGGTGGATTCGAACCACCGAAGCTTTCGCGACAGATTTACAATCTGTTCCCTTTGGCCACTCGGGAACCCCTCCAGTACTTAGATGGTGCCGACTACCGGAGTCGAACTGGTGACCTACTGATTACAAGTCAGTTGCTCTACCTACTGAGCTAAGTCGGCGCTGTCTAAGTGCCGCGAATATTAAAGAACTTGAGCACTCCTTGCAAGTCTTTCTTAGAAATAAATAGTAGTTTTTTGATTGTTTGCTTAAAAAAAAATCAATTTGCTGTTTTTAGTCTAATTATTCGCCAAACGTAAGGATATTTCACCACCAATGTACGGTTTTATTTCATTGCCTATTTCTAGTAATAAAGCACCTTGCTCATTAATACCTCTGCAAATGCCCGTTTGTACATTATCGGCAACAATTAAGTTAACTTGTTTATTAAGGAAGTAATCTAATTCAAACCAACGATCTAGAAATGGAGTTAAGCCTTTTTCTTCATAATCACTTAATAACGTGTGTAGTTCTTTAATAAGTAAACCAGACAACTGATTACGATCAACAGGTTGTGTACTGATACTATTTAAGTCTGTCCAAGGTTGGTCAATTAATTTACCTTGCTGCTCAGGCATCCTCACATTAATACCAATACCTATCACACTATGACAAACATCCGATGCCTGTGCGTTTAACTCTATCAAAATACCTGCGAGCTTTTTACCTTGATAATAAAGATCATTAGGCCATTTTAACCCTATACCAGATAATCCTAGCTTTTCTAACGCATTAACCGTTGCAATACCCACCAGCAAACTTAAACCCGATGCTTTCTCTATACCGGCTTCTAAACGCCAATACATTGAAAAATATAAATGAGAAGCAAAAGGAGAAACCCATTCTCTACCTCTGCGACCTCGCCCTGCTGCTTGGTATTCCGCGATACAAGTTTGACCGTTGCTTATGTTCGGTAATTTATCCAACAAATATTGGTTAGTAGATTCAAGAATTTGCTCCACATGAACATTATCAACGCCACTCACTTGTTTAATGATGTGTTGATTTAATAAAGTCAGGGGAATAGCACTGCAATAACCTTTGCCGGTGACTTTATAGATATCTAACCCTATCTCTTGTAATGCTTTGATGTAGTTATTAACCGAGGTTCTTGATACCCCTAGCAACTCACCAATTTTTTCACCAGAGTGAAACTCACCATCAGCGAGCAAAGCAATGAGTTGATTACCTTTTTCATTTAATTCAGACATTTTCTATTACCTGTAGCAAATTGGTTTCACCTTGCGCATCAATAAATCGAACTTCATGCTCTAACAATACCGCAAACTTTTGTAATACTTGCTCTCTAACATGCCATGCTAATTGAATCACATCGGATGCTGTTGCTTTGCCATCTTCGTTAATAAGCACTAATGCTTGCTGTAAATGAACCGCTGCGCCGCCTATTTTTTTACCTTTTAAACCACATTGGTCAATTAACCAGCCTGCTGCCAATTTCACTGTTCCATCATTCTGTGGATAATGTGGCATATCAGGGTGATGAGATAACAGTTGTTCACTCAGGTTGTCACTAACAATAGGATTTTTAAAGAAGCTACCAGCATTACCTAAGATGTTAGGATCGGGTAATTTTTCACTGCGAATACGACAAACACTATCAAAAATTTGTTGCGCACTCACTGATGATTCAGTTTCATCAAGCCCTTGTAATAAGCCGTATCGGCAATGAGCTTGCCATTGTTTCGGTAATTTAAGTGAAACCGACGTAATTAATGCACGATCTTTTAATTCACCTTTAAAAATACTGTCTCGGTAAGCAAATAAACAACCTTCATTGCTAAGGGTTTTAAGTGTGCCCTCTTCCAAATCAATATAATCAACACTCGTGCAGAAATCTTTGAATTCAACACCATAAGCACCAATGTTCTGTACGGGTGCTGCGCCTACTACACCAGGAATCAATGCAAGATTCTCTAAGCCATAAACACCTTGCTCTACGGTACTTTCTACCAGTTCATGCCAATCTTCGCCCGCAGCGACTTGTAATAAATAGTTTTGCTCATTTTCACTTTGATTAATGCCCATTAATTCAACTTTGATCACTAAACCACTAAAGTCATCACAAAATAGCGTATTGCTTCCACCACCTAGCACTAAAATAGGTTTGTTAGCTGTACGTGTTTTTTTAATTAATGCCAATAATTGAGGTACTTCAGATAATTGCTGAAAATGAAAAAGGAGATGCGCATGGGCATCAATTGAAAAGCTATTAAAAGTCTTGAGCGAGCTGTTTTTTTCAATCATGATAAAACCTTATGGCGTAATATGGCTGCACTGATTTTTTTAATGAGAAGTGTTGCTAAGCCAGTGACGAATAACTAGTTTACCTTATCAAGCACCTGAAACAAACGATCGGACTTTAAATGGACATTAACTCACTGCAATTCAGCCAGTTACAAAAAGAATATATTCCTTTAGTTAATCAATTTTATAAACAGGTTTATAAAAAGGGCCTTGCGAATAAAAGTGAACAAGTATTTGTATTGAAAACAAACCAAATACTGTGTGCTGCACGTTTAAAAGAAGTACAAGGTAGTTTGCTATTAACTGGAGTCGCTTGTTTAGAAGAACATCGTAAACAAGGCCTAGCAAGCTTGCTGATTACCCATTTATTAACAACACAACAACAGAGTATTTATTGCTTTCCTTATCCACACTTACAAGTGTTTTATGAAAAGCTTGGTTTTACACTTTACCAACCTGCACAATTACCTGAAGAATTAGGTGTTAAATATCAACGCTATAATAGCCGTAAACCTCTGTTATGCATGATTTATAGTTACTAGTGTAGTTAATGATGTAGTTAATGATGTAGTTAATAGTATTCAAACTTACTTTGAATACTATTTTCACATACTAATAAGCGATATAACGCTTCGTTTTATCTCCCCTCTTTCGCAACCAAGGAAGTCACGGCACTTATTCTGACGGATTGTTAAATAAGATTATTTTTATTCAAACAAATTTAATAAATCTGTATAACCTTGTTCGGCCATTTTCTCTTTTTCAATAAAACGTAACGAAGCAGAGTTGATACAGTAACGTAAACCTGTCGGTGCTGGTCCGTCATCAAAGACGTGTCCGAGATGAGAATCTGCATCGACACTTCTGACTTCGGTGCGTTGCGAAAATAGCTTAGTGTCTATTTTTTCCGTCAACTCTGCTTGTGCAATCGGCTGCGTAAAACTTGGCCAACCACAATGGGCATCAAACTTATCTAACGAACTGAATAAAGGCTCTCCTGACACAATATCAACATAAATACCTTCTGCCGTATTATCCCAATATAAATTATTAAAAGGAGGCTCAGTTCCCTCTTCTTGGGTCACTTGATATTGAAGATCGTTTAATTGTTGCTTTAATACTTCTTGCGATGGCTTTTTAAATTCGCTCATAATTTGTTACCTCTCTAATTATCTACTCGATAATACGTCTTTATTCATACAAATAAAACGCTACAAACACTGCGGTCTTTATCTCGCTTACAATAATGAGTACTTGACGCATAATTTAAAAAACGTAATTATTCATTCATGATTAAAAAAACAACATTATTAATAATCTAACTCATTATCAACATATTTAGGTAAGCCGATGACGCTATTACACTCACTACTGCCAAGTTTACTCCTGACGCATAAAGCGTATGGGTGACGAGTAGCTGAAGAAACCTAGCTGAGACTCTGAAACCCGTACATTGTGCGGGTTTTTTTATACCTATCAAAAATGAATACCACTAAAAGGAATGCTTTATGTCTGAACAAGTTATTATTTTCGATACTACTTTACGTGACGGTGAACAGGCTTTAAGCGCGAGCCTGACAGTGAAAGAAAAACTTAAGATTGCCTTTGCACTAGAGCGTTTAGGGGTTGATATTATGGAAGTCGGTTTTCCTATTTCATCTCCTGGTGACTTTGAATCAGTACAAACAATTGCACGCGAAATAAAAAATAGCCGAGTCTGTGCATTATCTCGCGCCTTACCAAAAGATATTGATACTGCCGCTGAAGCGTTAAAAGTCGCAGATGCTTTTCGTATTCATACCTTCATTTCAACGTCGACTATTCATGTAGAAAGTAAATTAAAACGTACTTTTGACGATGTCCTAGAAATGGCCGTAAATGCGGTTAAATATGCCCGTAATTTTACTGATGATGTTGAGTTTTCTTGTGAAGATGCAGGCAGAACACCCATTGATAATTTATGCAGAATGGTTGAGCAAGCCATTAAAGCCGGCGCGAGTACCATTAATATTCCAGATACCGTTGGTTATACTTATCCAAGTGAATTTGGCGGGATTATTAAAACACTATTTGATCGCGTCCCTAATATTGATCAGGCGGTGATATCTGTTCATTGTCATGATGACTTAGGTATGTCCGTTGCCAACTCGATCACTGCAGTTGAAAATGGTGCACGCCAAATTGAATGTACAATGAATGGGATTGGAGAACGCGCAGGTAACTGCTCACTTGAAGAAGTGGCAATGATTTTACATACACGCCAAGCTAAAATGGGTTACAAGACCAATATCAACCCAATTGAAATTGCCCGTACAAGCCAATTAGTTAGCCAAATTTGTAATATGCCGATTCAATCGAATAAAGCGATTGTAGGGGCTAATGCCTTCTCTCATTCATCAGGTATTCATCAAGATGGTGTATTAAAAGCGCAAAATACTTACGAAATCATCACACCAGAAAGCGTGGGTATTTTAACCAACAAATTAAACTTAACGTCTCGATCTGGCCGTCATGTTATTCAACATCGCATGCAAGAACTAGGTTACCGCGACACGGATTACGATTTAGAAGCGTTATACACAAGCTTCCTAGCGTTAGCTGATAAAAAAGGCCAAGTCTTTGATTACGACTTAGAAGCATTAATGTTCTTTAATCAAATTGAAAATCAACATGAACATTACAAACTATCAAGCATCAACGTACAATCAGGCACTAGCGTGGTAGCTACTGCAACAGTGGTGATGCAAATAGGTGAAAATGAACGCGTTGTTGAGGCAGCAACTGGTAACGGCCCTATTGATGCGACTTATCAATGTTTAATGCGTATTTCAGGATTAGATATCGATATGAGTTCTTATAAAATAACGAGTAAAGGTGAAGGTAAAGATGCGCTAGGCCAAGTAGATATTGTTGCTGCTTATAATGGACAAAAATTCCATGGTATTGGTTTATCAACTGATATTATCGAATCGTCAGCAAAAGCATTAGTCCATGTAATGAATCATATTCATCTTGCTAAAGCCGTTGAAGTTAAAAAGAAAAACCTAACTCAAGTTTAAACAAAATAGTACTCTCTATTGTAATAGTAAAGTGTTTAAGAATAAGTAGCTTAATGATAAATAGCTGAATAATAAGGCAACCCAGTGTTGCCTTTGGTTTTTTGAGGATTAAAAATGAAAGTAGTGGTTATTCCCGTCACCCCTTATCAACAGAACTGCAGTTTAGTAATTTGTGAAGTAACAAAGAAAGCGGCGATCATCGATCCGGGTGGAGAAGTTGAACGCATTTTAAGCGCGGTTAAGAATCACAATGTCATTGTGGATAAAATCATACTAACGCATGGTCATCTAGATCATGTTGGTGGTACAGAAGCATTAGCTGAAACGTTAAATATTCCAGTAATTGGCCCAGAAAAAGAAGATGCATTTTGGTTAAATGAATTAGAGCAACAAAGCAAAATGTTTGGTTTCCCTAAGGCAACAAGCTTTTTACCAACACAATGGTTAGAAGAAGGAGATCACGTTGAAGTGGGTAATATAAAACTCAGCGTATTACATATTCCAGGTCATACTCCAGGTCACATTACCCTTTTTGATGCGGTCAGTAAGCAGATTATTGTTGGTGATATTTTATTTAACGGTGCTGTTGGTCGTTCTGATTTTCCACGAGGCAATCATCAGCAACTCATATCAGGTATTAAACAGAAGTTATTAACTTTGCCTGAAGAAACATTGGTATTTCCCGGTCACGGTCCAACCACCACCATTGGCAGAGAGAAAATTAGCAATCCTTATTTGCGCTAGTTTTTGAACTCTGCTTTTAAAAGTAGCGAGACACATTGAGGTTTATAGTTAAAGTGACTCGCTATTGATTTAATGACAACTCATTACAGTCTTTATTACAGCCTTTATTACAATAAGCTCCCCCTCTACAGAGGAAGAACATTGCCATTTACTGTTAACTCACCTCTATCTAAAGTCGATTCTAAAACAAGTGTTTCATTTTGCTCTTTCAATACGCCTGTTAGAATACCAACTTGTAGTAGTCCGCCAACATCCGCTTGCTCTGATAACTTTTTCGGTAAGTTCAAGTTCAACTCTCCATTAGTATAATCAATCAAAACTAATGGGTTACTCAGCACTTCATCACCAGCAACACCAGCTTGAATATTCATTTTAAATTGGCTATTCACTTCACCCCAAGGAGTTTCAGAATAGAGGGTTTTTAAGTCAATAATTGCACCTAAACTTACTAAATGACCGAATGCCTGACGCATCAATGTTGTCTCTTCAAGGTTTGATTTAAGTTTAGTTAAAGCAATTAAATTAAGCTCTGAAAATGCGAGATTGATATGATTATTGGAAAAGGTATCTGCGCCATTTTGAAACTTTTCTATTTTCCAATTAGTATCAGTATCCACTGTTAATTTATCTGCACTTATTTCACTTGCCCCTTCGAGCGAAATAGCTTTCATAGATAAACGATGTAATCGTTTGATAAACGCTACTTGATCAACTTCAAGGTTATATTGATAATCAAGTAAATCGCTGTTCTTTACTTGAGTAAAAGAAGCCTGTAATGATAGGTCTTTAACTGAAAATGTTTCATCGTAAATGTTTCCATCCATCCCAGCCCAATCAATATCAAAGGAGCCTTGTTTTTCTTCAACGTTATATTCATAAGTAAAGTTTAATGGCGCAGTATTAAAACGTTTCTTTTGTTTAATCAACTCACCTTTCGCTAAAGCAATTTTGCCGCTCATATTACCTAGCAAATTAATTTCTTCTTGAGAAATCAACCAATCTTTAGTTTGAAAGAACGCGACCACCTTTTTCTCTAATACAGGGTCGACAAGATTGATGTAATTAACCAATAAAGCTTTATAAGGATAATGACTAATATCCGAATGGACCAGTAGCTCTAATGGCACTTGTCCTTCCAACTCGATGGATACTTTCATTTCAGCTTTCGCTGAGAAGAAGTATTTTTGATAACTTAACAATTCCATTGTTAGTAATGAGTTATTAGATTGATTTATTTGTTTTTGTATTTCTGTTTTGGCCATTTCGCCAACAAAATAAATACCTGATAATAAAACGCAAAAAACAGCGACGAATACAATTATTAATTTTTTCATTATGACCTTACAAGGGAAATTGCTTTTTAATGAGAGCTTAAATCAGATTGTTCTAAGTTAGATTCACTTCATTATTTATTGAAAACATTGTAGATTACAACCGTTAGATCACAAAGTTTAGTCGATATGATTGGAATAGATTTAAACTAAATTGACATTTTAATGAATTCACACAAACAGTATTGATTGCACAGTCAGATTATCGGTGGTGTTTTATTCGTTATCGCAGCATCCACACCAAGACTTTGGGCAAATATCGCTCCCGAACATTACCACCATGTATGACACAATAGTATTTGGAATAGTTTCAGTTAGATTCTGTGATAAAGTTAATCAAATAAATTTACTTACCTTTAATTAACGTAATTTATATTTTGTTAATTAAGTCATAAAGCCTGCCAACGCAGGTTTTATATTGTTAATGAGGAAAAGAACATGGCGACGGATAGAAATTCAGAAGAAAAACATTTAAAGAGAATGAAAGCGGTTAAAGAAAAACAAGATCAAAAAATTGCAGCAGCAACGGAAGTACGTGGTGTAAGTATTCTTCTGGCTGGCCCAGGAAAAGGCAAAAGTAGTTCTGCATTTGGTATGTTAGCGCGTTCTTTAGGCCATGGTCATAAAGTGGCTGTTGTTCAATTCTTAAAAGGTGCTATGTCAACGGGTGAAGAAAAGTTCTTTAATAGCCATGACAATGTTGATTGGTACACCATGGGTGATGGCTTTACATGGGAAACTCAAAATAGACAAAATGACATCGACAGCGCACAAAAAGCCTGGGATAAAGCCGCTGAATTAATGGCTGATGAAAAATACAATCTGATTATTTTAGATGAAATCACTTACATGTTTAAATATGAATATCTTCAGATTCAACCGACTTTAGATGCGTTAAAAAATCGCCCTAAAAATATGAACGTGGTATTAACAGGTCGTGGTCCTAAGCAAGAATTAATTGACGCAGTAGATACTTACAGTCTTATTCTAGCTGAAAAGCATGCCTTTAAAGGTGGCGTAAAAGCACAACCAGGAATCGAGTGGTAAACACTAAGTAATTTAATAGTTAATAAAATAACTAATAAACAAAAAGGGCTTAAAGTCATTAACTTTAAGCCCTTTTTTTATTGCGTATTTAAAGCAGTTTTGTGACTAACGAATACCTGAGTGACGTAATAACGCTTCGATTGATGGTTCACGTCCCATAAAGTTTTTAAACAAGGTCATTGGCGCTTCACTCCCCCCTTTCTCAAGGATATTTGTTAAAAATGAGCGTCCCGTTTCTGCATTGAAAATTCCCGTTTCTTCAAAACGAGAGAATGCATCTGCAGATAACACTTCAGCCCATTTATAACTGTAATAACCAGCTGCATAACCACCAGCAAAAATATGGCTAAAGCTATGCTGGAAACGATTAAATTCAGGCGCTTCTATCACTGCTACTTTAGCGCGAACTTCAGCTAATACACGTTGCACTTGCCCTACTTCACCCACTTTATAATCATGGTGCAAAATAAAATCAAACAGTGAAAATTCAAGTTGGCGCATCATTTGTAACGCACTGTTATAGTTTTTAGCTTCTAGCATTTTTTTCAGTAGATCAGCCGGCAATATATCACTAGTATCAACATGACCAGAAATCAGAGCTAATGCTTCAGGCTCCCAACACCAGTTTTCTAAGAACTGACTTGGTAATTCCACTGCATCCCAAGGCACGCCGCTGATACCAGACACACCTGACGATTCAACTTTAGTTAACATGTGGTGAATACCGTGACCAAATTCGTGGAATAACGTTACAACTTCATTATGTGTAAATAACGCTTCTTGATCGCCAACGGGCTTATTGAAGTTACATGTTAAGTAAGCAACAGGTAATTGTAAGCTACCGTCTACTTGGCGACGACGTGAACGACAATCTTGCATCCAAGCACCACCACGTTTGTGGGCACGCGCATATAAGTCTAAGTAGAAACTACCAATGTGTTCTTTTTGGCGATTATAAATTTTAAAGAAACGTGCATCTTTATGCCAAACATCAACATCTTTAGATTCTTTGATATTTAAATCAAATAGGCGGTGTACGACATCAAATAAACCCGAGACCACTTTACTTTCAGGGAAGTAAGGGCGTAATTGCTCATCTGAAATATTGTAACGTTGCTGTTTTAATAGCTCTGCGTAGTAACTTAAGTCCCATGACTGTAAATCATCTATACCGTCTTTTTCTTTTGCAAAAGCCAATACTTGGTCACGCTCTTGTCTCGCTTGCAGTATTGACTTATCAGCTAACTCGCTTAAAAAATCAATTACTTGAGATGGTTTCTCAGCCATTTTTGTCGCGAGGCTATATTCACCAAAATCATTAAAGTCTAACAATTGAGCAAGTTCATGGCGTAGCGCTAATATTTGTTCGATATTCTCACTGTTATCAAATTCGTTCGCGTTAGGTCCTTGGTCAGAGGCGCGTGTTGCAAAAGCGGTATACACCTCTTTACGTAATTCACGGTTCTCTGCATACGACATCACAGCTAGGTAACTTGGAAAATCTAGTGTGAATAAATAACCTTCTAGTTCTTTTTCTTCTGCCGCTTGTTTTGCTGCTGCAATCGCTGTTTTTGGTAAGCCTGCTAATGCATCTACATCAGACACTAACTTGCTCCAAGCAATCGTTGCATCCATTACATTGTTACTGAAAGAAGACTGTAATTGTGAAAGCTGCTGTTTAATTTCACCGTAACGTTGTTTTTTCTCATCGCTTAATGCAATACCCGCTAACTTAAAATCACGTATTGCATTTTCAATTACTTTTTGTTGTTCATCTTTTAACTCAGCAAATTCTGCACTGTTGGCAATACTTAAATAGGCTTCATACAAGCCTTGATGTTGGCCTACAAAGGTGCCGTATTCTGAAAATAAACCAATGCAAGCATCATGTGCAGCACGTAACTCATCATTACTTACTACTGCATTCATATGTGAGATTGGAGACCATAATTTACCTAGGTGGTCATCTGCTTCATCTAATACTGCGACAAAATTGTCCCAAGTATAATTATCTATTTCTGCTAATTTTTGTTCAATTAGCGCTTTGTTATCTGTAATCGTTTGTTTAACGATGGGCTCAATTTCATTGATGTTGAGATCACTAAAAAAAGGAAGGCCATCGGTTTTTGTTAAGCTTGAGTCTTTTATTGTAGTCATAGCATTCATCTTATCTGAGAAGGAACTAATAATATGCGGCCATCAATGCTAAAATTCAAGGTATTGGGTAATGACAACCCCATATATATTTACTTCTAAACGGTCGAGTTCATCATAAAGTCTACTTACTAACTGACAATCAACTGAAAAGTGTGTAAAACAATGGCTATTTCTATATATAATTAGGTAATGGATTCACATCAATGCTGATAAAAAAAATGAAATCGTTAATAAAATTACAACCCTTTAGAATTAAACATAGTTTATCTATTCGTTTACTTTCTTATATTTTAATGTGTAGTTTTGCTCTCGCGATTATCATCACCTTGGTACAGTTATTATTAGATTATCAAAACGATCTCACCAAAATTGATGCCAGTATTGAACAAGTTGAATCTAGCTTTGTTGAACCACTCGCTACCAGCCTCTGGAACTTTGATAAAGAACAGATAGAAATTCAAAGTAAAGGCATCATGAATTTACCTTATATGCAGTATGTGAAAGTCTATGAAGTAGTTGGTAATACTGAAGTCGCTATTTCACACCAAGGTGTTATTAAAGACGAATATGACATCAGCCAAAAATTTGATTTAATCCATCAGAAACAAGTAGTGGGAACATTGTTCGTTGCCGCATCATTAGATCAGATTTATAAGCAATTAATCGACAAGTCATTAATGATTCTAATAAACCAAACAATTAGAATCATGATTGTTTCAATCTGTATTTTATTCATTATCTATTACATGGTCATTAGGCATATCAATAAAATTGCGCTCTATACACGTAATATCAAACTCTCTTCTCATAATAAAAACTTAGTCCTAGATGGACGTAAACGTAATATGACCTCTGCAAGTGATGAGCTAGATGAATTAGTATACCTACTCAATAAAATGCAAAAGCGTATTGTTGCGGAATTAACTGATAAAGAAATTGCGATTAATGAACTACAACAAGAACGTGACTTTTCAGCCACCATCATTAACTCTTCAAGCACTATTATTTGTTGTCTAGATGCTGACTTTAAAATAGCAACGATTAACCCAGCTGCCGTTATTCTTACTGGTTATTCGCAAGAAGAATTAAACCAAAAAAGCTGGTTAGATATTTTTGTATTAGAAGATCGCCGAACAGAATTACAAGAAAAATTATCAGACAACGAACCTTTGTATAGTATTGAAATTAATATGCATGACCAAATGGGGGAAGTGAATACTTTGCTTTGGACCTTCTCTGCTTTTTATGAAGGAATGGATATTAAATATCTGATTGGTTTTGGGCACGATATTACGCCGCAAAAACAAGTTGAGCAGGAGATTTTATTGCTTAATGATCAATTAGAAGAAAAAGTAACAAAAAGAACTGCAGCATTAACGGCGAGTAATACACAAATGGTACAAACCGTTGAACAGTTGAAACGCACTCAGCAAACTCTGGTTGAATCTAAGAAAATGGCATCATTAGGCAGTTTAGTCGCGGGCGTAGCTCATGAGATTAATACACCTATTGGCATTAGTGTTACAGCAGCCTCTGCATTACAAGAAGAGGTCTCGACCTTAAAGCAAGAGTTAGAAGTCGATCAACTTTCACGAGCACATTTAGATACCTTTATTTGTCAATTTACGGAATCAAGCAAACTACTTAACAATAACTTAAAAAGAGCAGCAGATTTGATCAGCAGCTTCAAACAGGTTGCCGTTGATCAGTCTTCAGAGTCTTGTTACTCCTTTAATTTAAAAGAAAATGTAGAACAAGTTGTTACTTCTTTAAAACATAAAATAAAACAAAGTAAGGCGACCGTTAATATTGTTTGCCCTAATGATTTATTTATCTACAGTTTCCCTGGAAGCTTTGTACAAATTTATTCAAACCTCATCATTAACTCTATCATTCATGGTTTTCATGAATGGTCAGGCGAACGAAATATATTTATTGATATTGAATTACATGGCGAAACACTAGTCATTGATTATCAAGATACGGGTAAAGGTGTGTCAGAAGATGTGTCAGATCGTATATTTGATCCTTTTGTTACTTCAAAGAAAGGCGCAGGTGGTAGTGGGTTAGGCACTCATATTGTTTACAATATTGTTAGTCAGTTGTTTAAAGGTGATATTGAATATGTCATTGAAACAAAAGGCGCACATTTTATAATGAAAATACCCTACCGAGCCTGCATGAACTCATAATGATGAACTCAATTTATTAATAATTGCTGAATAACATTCTTAATGAATAATATTATTCAACAATAACGTTACTTAGATTCAAATAATAAGTGAGATCATGAGTAGAAAAGAGTCGTTATGGAGAGAACTAAACTATAAATCGGAATGGTTCAGGGAAGGGATGTAAACATACTGCCGTAAAGTATCATACGGCAGTATTAACTAATGAATAACTAAACTACTCGCTAGTTTCTGTTATATCGTCTTCAGCACTTTCTTCAGGCGTTTCAGCATCTAATAAATCATGCTCTCCGTACCACTGCGCTATTTTACGTTCCAAGATATCAACACCGAACCCTTTTAAAGATGAGAACAATTCAACTTGTACGTCACCTTCAAAGTTCTCTGCTTCTTCACGCATTTTCAACAAAGTCGCTTTACGTGCACCTTGTTTTAATTTATCGGCTTTCGTTAACAACGCTAGAACAGGAATATTGGCATCAATAGCCCAAAAAATTAACTGTTGATCGAGATCTTTAAAAGGATGGCGAACATCCATCAAAACAACCAGTCCTTTTAATGACTCTCGTTCTTGCAAGTATTCACCTAATGACTTTTGCCATTTCAATTTCATGGCTAACGGTACTTTTGCAAAACCATAACCTGGTAAATCGATTAATCTTTTTCCTTCTTCTACTTCAAACACATTGATTAATTGTGTACGACCAGGTGTTTTACTGGTTCTTGCTAAACTTTTTTGACGGGTAAGGCGGTTTAATGCACTGGATTTGCCCGCATTAGATCGACCAGCAAAGGCAACTTCAATCCCACTTTCTACTGGCAAATGTTTATCTAGATGGCGAATATCAGGTGCACTAATTAAAAAATGCGCTTTTTGAAAATGTATTTTTGGAAATTCCACGATATGCCTCATATGTTTGCGTAGCAAAATTGTTATTTTTCTGAAAACCTGTGTAAACTACACAAGCTTTATTTACGCATATTGTAACATAATGTAGCCCCCCTAAAATAACAACTTTAAGAATTAGATTGGATAGTTATGAATAAATTATTAGTAGCAATAATCGCAGTATTGAGCTTTATGAATATCGCTCAAGCACAAGGCGACATAGATGCAGGGAAAACTAAATCGGCGGTGTGTGCAGCTTGTCATGGCCCCGACGGTAACAGTCCATCTGATCTATATCCAAAAATAGCAGGACAACATTCATCTTACCTTGTAAAACAATTACAAGAATTTAAAAGCGGTGAACGTGAAAATGCAATTATGTTAGGCATGGTAACAGCACTTTCAGAGCAAGATATGGAAGATTTAGCTGCTTATTTCGCTTCACAAACAAGCACACCAGAAACTGTTTCAGAAGAAGTGGCGAAAGCAGGTAAAAACTTCTACATGGGTGGCGATAAAGAACGTGCAATCCCTGGTTGTACAGCTTGTCATGGCCCACGAGGTAACGGTTTAGAGTTAGCTAAATTCCCTAAAATATCAGGTCAACACCCTGCTTATATCAAAGCTCAACTTATCGGTTTCCGTGATAACCTACGTCATAACTCACCAAATAATATGATGTCAGATATTTCAGGTAAGTTAACTGATGAAGATATCGATTTACTATCTAAATATATTTCAGCGTTACATTAATCCTTAACGATTAATTAACCATAAAAAGGCATGCCTAATAAGGTGTGCCTTTTTTATTTACGCTAACCTCCTCTTTTAAAAAGTATTACTGCGACGAAGTACTTTATTCGCCATTTATAAGCCATCATGGGATAACTTTCCCCTTCAATAAATTAATGATGGAATAAATCAGCTTGATTGCTAACGGGCATATAAACCTGTTATTCTGCGCAACATTAACATCCCAAATTATGGTGTGCATACACCGCCCTTATTAATGTCCATAAATACTATCAATAGTAGTGACTTAATAACGATACAAAAGGTAACTAAAATAATGTCTCGTACTAAAAAAAGCCGTACTGCTGGAAACTCAGAACCTAAATTTGACGGCAACAGAAAAGAAACGTCATCACAAGCGCAAGAAGCGCGTGATAAAAAACGCAAAGATAAATTAAAAGGTAACAAAGCGGGTAACCGTAATGCGATTGAGTCAAAACAAAGCGCACAAAAAAACCAACGCCAAGCTCAAAATGATAAACGTCATGGTAGTAAAAAACCCATTGCACTAACTGCAAATGACAAGCCTCAAGAAGCGGTTAAACCTAAAATAAATATGCAGCCAAAAGCGAAAGTCATTAAAAGTCCTTTAGCTCAACCTGGTTTAAATCAAACAAGTGTTGCTCAGCCAAAAGTAACGGCAAAAGTATCACCAGAAAAAGAACTGGCAAATATTGAAAATGATGAACGCTTGAATGATTTATTAGAACAAGTTGAAGCGGAACAATCATTATCAAAAGACGACCAAATTTGGGTAGATAAACAAATGAAACGTCATCAAGAACTAATGAAGCAATTAGGTTGGATTGATGAAGAAGGCGAAGAAGATTTATTGCAACAGTTTGAAGATGCAAGTTCAGCATTAGACGAATTTAGATAAAGTTATTAATAGTTTATAGATAGGTTATAAATATGAATATGGATACGATATTAGCAATTTCGGCAGTTGTTATCATACTTGCTCTGGCGTTTTACGCTGGCATGCTCATCAATAAAATTAAAATGCAAAAAGCACAAGCATTACAAATTGAGAAAGCTCAAGAGCAAATAAAACAACAGAAAATTCAAGATAGAAACAATAATATCGTAGAAAGTATTCGTTTTATTGCCAAAGCGACCATGCAAAAGCAATGTAATGTATCGGAAGCGGCGATTCGTTTGACCGTGTTACTAGAGACATTACAACTTAAAGAAGCTATCGATATAGCAGGGACTTATCCTGCTTTAACGGCTATGTTTGAAAAAGTAAAAGATATGCCGACGCACGAAGAACGCAAAGCTCGACCTGTTAAAGAAATAAAAATATTAGATATAAAACGTGAAGTATTCGAAGCAGAAATGGAAGAGAATATTATCAAAGAAAGCGCTCTACTGGCAGAGTTTTCAATCTAATCTCGCCTTATTATATTGGTTATATTATTACGAATTATTATTAGGGATAGTATCTGCGTGTAGCATACATGCTAATCTTACAATCGCTGATTTAGCGCAATAAAACGTAATAATCGAAGTGCTAACATGGCACTTCATATCAATAAAATAAAGAGAGTTTCGCATGCAAAAGCTTGTTTGGGATCAGGCCTTAATTGAAAAATATAATTACAGTGGCCCCCGTTATACTTCATACCCAACTGCGCTTGAGTTTACAGAAGACTTTCAACATAGTGACTTGATCAAAGCGACACACACCTACCCAGACCGTCCTTTATCGCTCTATATTCATATCCCATTTTGTCATAAACTTTGTTATTTTTGTGGGTGTAATAAAGTCATTACTCGTCACCAAGAAAAAGCTGATAAATATCTAGATTTTTTAGAAAAAGAGATCGTACAACAAGCAATTTATTTCAAAGATCGTACCGTTAGCCAATTACATTGGGGAGGCGGAACACCGACTTTCTTATTACCGCCACAAATAACACGTTTAATGACCCTCTTACGTACTCACTTTAATTTTTCTGAGCAAGCAGAATTAAGTATTGAAGTTGATCCGCGTGAAATAGAGCTAAGCACTATTGACCATCTAGCAAAGGAAGGTTTTAATCGTTTGAGCTTAGGCGTACAAGATTTTAATAAAGACGTGCAAAAAGCGGTTAATCGCGAACAAGATGAAGACTTTATTAAACAACTTTTAACACGCGCAAAAGAACAAGGCTTTCAATCTACTAATCTAGATATGATTTATGGTTTACCACTACAAACGAAAGAAAGTTTTGCGTTTACACTAAAGAAAGTTTTAGCACTCGATCCTGCGCGTTTATCTATTTTTAATTATGCTCATATGCCGAGCTTATTCGCAGCACAGCGCAAAATTAATGAAGACGATATGGCGAAACCGGCTGAAAAATTAGCGATGCTACAACACACCATCGAATTTTTAACGGAATCAGGTTATCAGTTCATCGGTATGGATCATTTTGCAAAACCAAATGATGAATTGGCATTAGCGCAACAACAAGGTATTTTACATCGTAACTTCCAAGGCTACACGACTCAACAAGATGCAGATTTATTAGGGCTAGGTGTTTCAGCGATCAGTCAAATCGGTCATTGCTACTCTCAAAACCAGAAAAAACTTAGCGATTATTACCAACAAATTGAAAATATAGGTCATGCACAATGGCGAGGAGTCGCGTTAAATAAAGATGATTTAATTCGCCGAGAAGTAATTAAACAATTAATCTGTAATTTCACATTAAATAAAAAAGATATTGAACAGCAATTCGACTTAAATTTTGACCAATACTTTGCTGAAGACATTAACTTATTAACCCCTTTTATTGAGGACCAATTAGTGGCAATTGATAGTAATAAAGTGCAAGTATTATTAACTGGGAAATTATTGATTCGTAATATTTGCATGTGTTTCGATGTTTATTTACGAAATCAAGCTCGCCAACAGCAGTTTTCTCGTGTCATCTAAGCCTTTCGCACAGCTAAGTGATGAGTTAGCGAATACTCATGCATATTATATCGGATTAATGTCAGGAACGAGCTTGGATGCCATTGATGTCGCCTTGTGTCAGCGTAATTCGACTGGATTCATACAAAAAGCAGGGACAGCAATCGACTTAGCACCACTCCTCCGCCAACAGTTATTAACTATCTGCAATGAAAAACAAGTAACTTTGCAAACCTTGGGTGAAGTAGACCATCAATTTGCCTTAGCGTGTGCTCAAGCAGTCAATGAACTATTAAAAACTGAAAACATCAGTGCCAATGAAGTGACTGCAATCGGTAGTCACGGACAAACTATTTATCACTCACCTGAGACGCAATATCCATTCACACAACAAATTGGTGATGCCAACTTAATTGCAGCAAAAACACAGATCGCTTGCGTTGCAGATTTTAGAAGAATGGACATGGCTTATGGCGGTCAAGGTGCGCCTTTAGTGCCTGCCTTCCACCAAGCCTTATTTGCACAGCACAAAACTCAACGTGTGATATTAAATATTGGTGGCATTGCCAATATTAGTGTTTTAAATGGGTTAGAGCAGGCTTTTGGTTATGATACAGGCCCAGGTAACATGCTAATGGATGCTTGGATTAACTTACACCATCAACAACCTTTTGATAAAGGAGCTTGGTTTGCAACAACAGGCACAGTAAACCCAACGTTATTAACACGTTTATTGGATGATCCTTATTTTGCTTTGAATGCCCCTAAAAGTACTGGAAGAGAAAAATTTAATTTAACGTGGTTAACGCAAGCGTTAATGGTTAACAGCCTGAAGCCAGAAGATGTCCAACGCACCTTGTTAGAGTTTACTGCGATCACTATTTGCGACCAAATAAAGCAGCAAAGTAATGCTTGTGATGTTTACGTATGCGGCGGCGGCGCACTCAACCCATTACTAATGGTGCGTTTGAGTGACTTAATGCCAAATCACACAGTACAAACGACCGAAGCATTAGCGATTAACCCAATGTATGTTGAAGCAGTTGCCTTTGCTTGGTTGGCAGAACAAAGAATATTAGAAAAAACAGTTCCGTTGAAAGCAGTAACAGGAGCCGATAAAGATGCGATTTTAGGCTGTGTTTACTTACCTTAATACATTATCTTATTTTAATACATTGTCTTATTTTAGATCTTAGATTGAGTACTGTAATGCACGCCAAAGTGATTGAAACAGCATTTTAAATTGATAAATTTTAAAAAGGCTTGAGGCATTAAGCTAAAAGACTTTAAGCCTTTTTAACATAATAGAAACACCAGGCCATTAAATGCATCACCATCAAAATACCAGTAACCCAAATAAATAGTATTAACGTCACTTGCTGCACTGCTAGCCAAGTACTTATATTAAAACCTAAATAAATGGCTAATCCAACGAGTAATAAACATAAATTAATGCCCATACATTGTTTACAACGTCCTAATTTCTGCTTAATAAAAGTCCCCATGCAAAACTCACAAGACATCTTCCCCTCCCTACTCACATTAACAAATAGCCTAAAAGGCAATTTTCTTGTATTCATACTCATTTTTGATTATGGTTTCTTTATTACCCCTTAGAGAGCTAACAATATGACGTATTTTATAAGTATGTTATTACTTCTGATAACGCTTTCAAGCAATGCCGATTCAAACCAAACTGAAGGTAACAAAGTAATAGAATCAAAGCTAACAGTAGAAAAACCAACCACTCAGGTTCCACATAATAATGGAACTGATGGCCTATTAAAAAATACAATAATAGAGCCTATTGAAAACTTTAATAGTATTTCGAAAAAAACAATAACACCTAAAGTAGCTGCACCAAAAGCACCTACGTCAAAAATAGTTACCAAAGAAGAACAACAAGCAATCTCTAACTCTGCAGCGTTACCCACTCGAAGCGAACAAAAGATTGAGATTAAAACCAAAGAACAGTTGAAAGAAAGCATACCAACAGAAAAACAGTAAGCTATCAACTTTCTTTCATTTCCATCATCTTCCTGCACAAGAACATCTAAAATATAAATAATATCTCTATTTTATCTCGTTAAAATAACTAACCAGCCCCCCATTGATTAAATACTTAATTATCCTCACTAAACGGTTTGACCTAAGGTGAGCTTTAGATATACTGATTATCCCCTTGAATTTGAGATGATGAATAATGAAGTATATTGGTGCCCATGTAAGTGCAGCAGGTGGTGTTTTTAATGCACCGAAAAATGCCTGTGACATTGGGGCAAATGCCTTTGCATTATTTACTAAAAATCAACGCCGATGGGAAGCCAAAGCGCTCGATGACAATGCGATTCGTAAATTCAAAGCGGGATGTATTCGTTACAAAATTGACCCGAAAAATATTTTGCCGCATGACTCTTACCTTATTAACTTAGGTCATCCAGAAGCTGAAGCATTAGACAAATCACGCATTGCTTTTTTAGATGAAATGCAACGTTGTGAACAATTAGGGTTATCTCTATTAAATTTTCACCCAGGTAGCCACTTAAAAAAGATAACAGAGCAAGATTGTTTAAAGCGTATTGCTGAATCTATTAATTTAGCACTACAACAAACAACATCGGTCTCAGCAATTATTGAAAATACAGCCGGGCAAGGTACAAACTTAGGCTATCGTTTTGAGCACCTTGCTACAATTATAGAGCAAGTGGATGATAAGCAACGTGTTGGTGTATGCATCGATACCTGTCACACCTTTGTTTCAGGTTACGATTTACGTGGTGCAGAAGCAACAGAAACGACCTTTAAAGCCTACGCAGATATTGTTGGGTTTGAATATTTACGTGCTATGCATATTAATGACAGCAAAGTGCCTTTTGCTAGCCGGGTTGATCGACATGCACCTTTGGGCGCTGGTGAAATTGGTTGGGATTGCTTTGAATTTATAATGAAAGATCCACGTTTTGATAGTATCCCATTAATATTAGAAACAACTGATGAAACGTTATGGCCAACAGAAATAAAACAGCTAAAACAGTGGGCAAATGCCGATTAAAAGCAATTTATTGCTTTTATAGTAGTAAATACTTTGAAACTCGCTACACAGCGATTATGCTATAAAAGTACCGATAAAATAAGGAAAGTAATATTCATGTTTCAAACACTAAAAGCATCTATTCAAACCTATATGACAGAAGAGCAATGTGCTTTTGTTGAACGCGCATATCATTATGCATATGCGGCACATGATGGTGTGAAAAGAGCAAGTGGTGAACCTTATATTACTCACCCAGTAGCCGTTGCTGAAATTCTTGCCGGCATGAAATTAGATTATGAAGCTATCTCAGCGGCGTTAATGCATGATGTTTTAGAAGATACCGATACCACCCATCAAGAACTAGCTGACGCATTTAATGATAATGTTGCACAGCTCGTTGAAGGTGTCACCAAACTCGATAAATTCAATTTTGAAAATCGCGAGCAAGCACAAGCTGAGAATATTCGAAAAATGCTTATCGCGATGTCTAAAGACTTCCGCGTTATGCTGATCAAACTTGCCGACCGTATGCACAATATGCGCACGCTTGATTCATTACGTTTAGACAAACGCCAACGCATTGCACAAGAAACGTTTGAAATATTTACCCCAATTGCTAATCGTCTTGGCTTACATTACCTAAAAAACGAACTTGAAGAACTCGCTTTTAAAGCACAAAACTCAGCTCGTTATCATGTACTTAAAGAAGCTATCACCAAAGCACGCGGTAACAGAAAAGACTTTATAGAAAGTATTTGTGATGAAATATCAGAGCAATTAACCTCTATGTCGATTGATGCGAAAGTCATTGGTCGCGAAAAACACCTGTACAGTTTATACAAAAAAATGCGTAAAAAAGGCTGCCAATTTCATGATGTAATGGATGTTTATGCGTTCCGTATTATTGTAAAAGATTTAGATACTTGTTATCGCGTATTAGGCCAAGTACATCACTTATATCAACCTAAACTTGAGTATTTCGAAGACTATATTGCATTACCAAAAACAAATAGTTACCAATCATTACATACCACATTAATCACGCATCAAGGTGTTAATATTGAAATTCAGATCCGTACTGAAGATATGGATGCGGTCGCTAAACATGGTATTGCTGCTCACTGGAGCTATAAAGAGAACAAACAAAGCTCTAATATTTCTGCCCAGCTACAAACTCGTAATTGGTTCCAAGGATTAACTGAACAAGAAGACAATAATACTAACTCAATTGTTTTATTAGAAAATATTAAACAAGAGTTAGGTAAAAATGACATTCATGTATTAACACCGCAGGGTAAGATTATTGTATTACCAGCCTTTGCGACACCAGTCGATTTTGCTTATGCATTGCACACCAACATAGGCCATCGTTGTATTGGCGCGAAAGTAGATAAAGAATATTCATTATTAAGCCAAAAATTAGAAAGCGGTCAAACCATTGAAATTATTACTGCAAAAGAACCCAACCCAAGTCCTGAATGGTTAAATTTTGCAGCAACACATAGAGCAAGAAATAGTATACGTAATTATCTTAAACAATTACCACAAACTGCAACCATACCGATGGGCAGACGTTTACTAAAACAAGCTTTAAACGCGACTAACCTAACCGATATCCCACAAGAAAATATTGATAAGGTAATAGCCGATCATCATTTAGATGGCTTCAATGGCCTATTACATGAAATTGGTAGCGGTAAGTTACTCAGCATTATCATTGCAAGGCGTTTGCGTGGTAACGCTGGTGAGTTAACTGAATCGCATCAAAAACAACAAATAAGACAGAGTGCTATCAAGGGAGCTGAAGATATTATGCTTTCTTATGCAAACTGTTGTAAACCACTACCTGGCGATCAAATTGTTGCGCATACCAGTACAGGTAAAGGGTTAGTGGTGCATATTAAAAGTTGTCACAATGTAATTGGTTTTGAGAATGAACTTGATAAATATATTGCTGTCGAATGGGATATGAACTTTATGAACCAATATGAATACTCAAGTGACTTGGTTGTTCAAATGGTTAATCATAAAGCCGGACTAGCAAAAATGTTTAATGTAATTGCAAAAAGCAACGCCAATGTACTTGATTTACAAACCACTGCGGTGACAAACCAGATTTACTCGATTAATGTGACATTAACAGTGATAAATCGAATACACTTGTCTCGTATTATGCGTCAAATTAAGAAACTAACGGGTGTTAAAAGCGTAAAACGAAGCACTAAAAAATAATATATTCTAATTAAACTTGTACCATATACTCTAAAGTATTGTTAAAAAACAAGTTTATTAGGTATTGTTAATATATTAAATATATACACAATGGATTAGATTACTATGAAAACCGTTAAAATTATGATGTTACTGTTAAGCACCATAATACTAGGTGCTTGCACCGCTGAAACTCAAATTATCCCTCAAAAAGTAAACCTGTCTCAGCTGCAACATAATTGGAAGCTAACTCACGTTGATAATATCCAATTAGCAACGGTTATTAAAAGCACATTAAAAATTGATACGGATAATAAAACCTCAGGTAATTTAAGTTGTAATAACTTTTTTGGTGAAGCGAAGTTTGTAGATAATCAATTACGTATAGAAAAAATGGCCAATACACGTAAAATGTGTGACGAGCTAAAAAACAGTGTTGAGATGGATGTAAGCGAAGTGTTAAGCAATTGGGCTAATGTAATGATTGATAATGAAACATTAATTGTGAGTAATAAAAAACATTCATTAACTTATCAACTTGCCGACTCATTAAATTAATTTGATAAAAACCTAATATCAACCGAGTCGTTTATCTCATACAGTACTCGGTTGAGTTGTTTTTTATATATGTATTAACATACTTCTATTTAACCTCAATTGTGATTAATGAAGTGGTGTTGTATCGCTTTGCTTATCCAGAACTGAGGTTCTTTAGACATTTAAATCTAGAAACTTGAGGCTAGTCTCAACGATTAACCACTGAAGTTCTTACTTCAAACATAATTCTATTTCTCTGACAGTAATTCCCACTCTCTTTCTTTAAAGTAACCATTAACCTCATGTCAAATAAACGCCAGATAAGAAAACTATTATATTTGCACATTTCTGTGTTAAATCTGCCTTCCTAATAACTAACTAGATAGTATTAATTAAAAAATAATCAAAACTATAGAGTTGGGTAACAATAACGTCATTATTATGTGTTAATTTAAGAGACTAAATATTGCTCATAAAATAATCAAAATGCTATGAGTGATCATTTAGTCATTTACTTAGTTAGAGTGAATGAACACTGGACATTATTTAAATTCAAACCTATAGAGGATTCGAAAATGAGTAATATACATCAACTGAATAACTTACCTAAACAAACAACTATCAACTTAATCGCATCTTATCAAGGCGACTTTGAGCACGACAATTTCAGCTATCATCAATTATTAGAAAAACTACAAAACACTATTATTTGTCATCACGTCATGGACCAAGAAGATAATGCAGCATGGATGAATCATAGCGGCAATGATTATTTAGCAAACCCTAAACTATTTGCTAATGCCCCGTTGACTTATTTATGTGCGTTTTTGAGTGAAGTATTTAAACGTAATAAACTAAGCCAAATTG
Source organism: uncultured Psychromonas sp. (assembly GCF_947489755.1). Taxonomy (GTDB): domain Bacteria; phylum Pseudomonadota; class Gammaproteobacteria; order Enterobacterales; family Psychromonadaceae; genus Psychromonas. Next base: position 187,298 of record NZ_CANLFB010000001.1, on the reverse strand, counting down.
AAAAAAAAATATCCCCAAGTGTATTTGAAGCAATACTCAAACGTTTAGACGAGTTTAAATAAACATCTATTAAAAGAGCTAAATAATAAATACAAAGTAATACCAGTCATTTTACTTCAATGTGATTGGTGATTAATACTCATTGCATTACACTAGGTTTTACAATAAATAAACAAGAGCAAGTATGGACTCCTTAACTCAAATAGTTTTAGGTGCAAGTGTTTCGGGTGCTGTTGGTATCAAACCTTTTGGACGTAAAGTATTAATTACAGGTGCATTACTAGGCACTCTACCAGACTTAGATGTATTACTTTCTTATGAAACCGCGGTTGAAGACTTTACTTTACACCGCGGTTTTAGCCATTCATTATTTGTGTTAAGCCTCTTTAGTTCCTTTTTATATTGGCTAGTTTTATATTTGAAACCTTCGTTATCTGCACACAAAAAATCACTATTTTTAGTTATTTTTTTACCGTTGATCACTCACCCTCTTTTAGATGCTTTCACCACCTACGGCACACAATTATTTTGGCCATTAGAGATTCAACCCACTTCTTGGTCCAGTATATTCATTATCGATCCTCTTTATACATTGCCATTATTGTTTGCAGTAATAGGCCTATGGTGTCGAGAGAGAGCGGTAAAGTGGCAAAAAATAAACCGAGTAATGTTAGCCTTTAGCTGCGTATATTTAGCGATTGGACAGGTGCAATTTTGGAGTATTCAACAAACATTAAAGCAAGATCCTATTGCAAAGAATGGTCAGCTATTTATTGCACCAACCCCCTTTAATACTTTAATTTGGCAAGTACTCAGCTACCATAATGATCATTATTACGTAAGCTTTACAACAGCATTAAACGATCAACCTTTATCATGGCAAACATACGATACAGGAAGATCACTGATCCATAATTTTGATTCTGCAGAGTTACAACGTTTAGAATGGTTTAGTGGAGGCTTATTACAATTTACAGAGTTAGATGACCAGTTGATTGTTACTGACCTACGTATTGGGGTGACAGATTATTACCCTTTCTCATTCAGCTTAGCCGAAGGGAAAAATAATTGGCAAGAAACTAAATCAATAAAACTGCCTGAGCCTGTTATTAACCTACATAAGTTAACAGAATTAATGCATTTTTAAATAAAGCATAGAAATAAGCTTATGAGGAGTATTAGTTTTAAAATGATATTAAATTAACGCTAAATGAAGATACCTTTTATAAGGTATCAACTATAAGGTATCTACGTATTGTTTTATTTCAGAAAGGAATTCTTCACCATACTTATCTAACTTAATATGGCCGACACCGGTGATAGAAAGAAATTGAGAGTCATTGGTAGGCATTAACTCACTCATCTCCGATAATGAAACGTCACTAAAAATAACATAAGGCGGTAAGTTTTCTTGGTCTGCTATTTGTTTGCGCAAATGGCGTAACTTTGCAAATAACTTACTATCCGCATTGGCAGACACACTACGACGTTTTTGTTTCGCAGTCGTTTTCACTAGTTGTAGTCTTGGCACCGCTAACATTAAGCTATTTTCAGATTTTAAGACGGTACGTGCGGCTTCTGTTAACTGCAATGCAGAACCACGCGTTAAGTTTTGCATTAACAATCCACAGTGAATTAATTGTCTAGCGATACTGAACCAATGTTCTGTTGATTTATCGTTACCGATCCCAAAAGTCGATAATTGGTCATGACCAAGGCTTTTCACTCGAGCCGTTTGTGCACCACGTAAGACTTCAACGACATGCGTGATCCCAAAGTATTGTCCTGTACGATAAACACAAGAAAGAATTTTTTGTGCGTCTATTGTCGCATCATAACTTTGTGGTGGATCTAAGCAGATATCACAGTTACCACAGGCTTTAGGACTGTATTCACCGAAGTAATTCAGTACTACGCGACGACGGCAAGTTTGTGCTTCTGCAAAGGCAACCATGGTATTCAGTTTATGTAACTCAATACGAAGTTGTTCTTGATTTGGGTTCTTCTCTAATAAGCTTCTAATACGTGCAGGATCTGCTGGATCATAAAATAACATTGCCTGTGCAGGTAAGCCATCGCGTCCTGCTCGGCCTGTCTCTTGATAATAAGATTCTATGTTTTTAGGTATTTCATAATGCACAACAAAACGTACATTAGGTTTATCAATCCCCATTCCAAAGGCAACGGTCGCGACTACAATTTCGACTTCATCTTTAATAAATAAGTCTTGTACGTTTTGACGCTCCTCTAAGGGCAAACCAGCATGATAACAGCGTGAATTAAGGCCTTTAGCAGCAAGCTTTCCAGCTATCTCTTCTGTGCGTTTACGGCTGGTACAATAGATGATGCCACTTTCGTCTTTATGTTGATCTAGATAATTAAAGAGCTGTGTTAATGGACGATATTTTTCAATCAATAAATATTCGATATTAGGACGGTCAAAGCTACGAATTTCTATTAACGGCTCCTGAAGCTTTAAACGCTGCAAAATATCTTGTTGTGTTGCGTGATCTGCCGTTGCAGTCAATGCGACTAACGGAATATTTGGAAAGTATTCTTTTAGATTACCTAGCAGCGCATATTCAGGCCTAAAATCATGCCCCCATGATGAAATACAATGAGCTTCATCTATGGCAAATAAATTGATTGGGAGGTGCTGTAAACGACCGATAAAATCAGGGCGTAATAAACGCTCAGGCGCTACATATAATAATTTTAATTGTCCGCGATGTAGGGAATTAATGATGTCATTTTGTTCTTGATAAGACAAACTAGAGTTAAGGTAAGCAGCTGCTACTCCACAGGCTCTTAGCGTGTCGACCTGATCTTTCATTAAAGAAATTAAAGGGGAAACAACAATACAAATCCCTTCTCTTACTAAAGCTGGAATTTGAAAACACAGGCTTTTACCACCACCCGTTGGCATCACAACTAATGCATCACGTCCTGCAATAAGGTCGTTAATGACCGTTTCTTGACCATCACGAAATTGCTTGTAACCAAACACATCAAATAAAACGTTATGCGCAGTACTCGTCATACTCTGGTTCAAAATATAGCAACCTATTGATAGTCTAAGCGGATAAAAGGGTATGCATTGTAAATCAGCGGCATAAATATTTCAGCCTAAATTTTCTGATTTACAAAGGACTATAATGCACTAAATTCCTTGCTAAATATATCCACTTTCTGCCAATCGGTTAATTCTAAATCTTGTGTTTTATCAGTACTACCGCCAGTCATCTTCATAATCAATTGAATTAACAGTGTTTGCCACCAATTATAGCGAGAATACAATAAAGCACCTGCGAATACGCCTTTCAACTGTGGTTGCCATTCTGATAATTGATCAAACTTTTTCATATAAGCATTATTTTCAGGAATTGCTTTTTCAGGCTTACGAGCCGTCAAACAAACCACAAAAAAAGCATTCGATACAGCGTCTAACTGTTGCTTATGTTTATTGACAAATTTGATGATATTCGGTCGAAAATTACCGTAACGAATAGAAGCGCCCATTAATACTTTTTGATACAAAGAGAAATCAATGTGTGGATTATCATCAATATTTAATACCGTCACATCACCCAGAATAGACTGTTTAATATGATTGATAATTTTTAAAGTTTGTCCATCAACAGAAGAATACAAAACTAAAGTGTTGATAGAAATGGTTTCGCTAGGCGCTGCTTCACCAGTCATAGCGTCGTTAGATGTAGTTTCAATAGACATAATTTAATTTTTCCAAAATACAGGTGTAAATAACACCAATAAGGTAAAGACTTCTAATCGTCCAAATAACATGGCAATGATCATCACCCATTTGGAGGCGTCACTGACATCGTTAAAGTGTAATGCAACTGCACCGAGCCCAGGTCCCAGGTTATTTAACATTGCAACGACCGAGGAGAAAGCACTCAGCTCATCCATTCCTGTCATCAATAAAGCTAACATACACACAATAAACACTAAAGCGTAGGTAGAAAAGAATCCCCACACCGCTTCAACTACTCGGTCAGGTAAGGCTTTATTGCCTAATTTTATTTTATAAACCGCTTTAGGGTGAACCAAACGTTTTAACTCGCGTTGCCCTTGTAAGTTAAGCAATAAGACTCGAATCACTTTTAAACCACCACCGGTTGAACCAGCACATCCTCCAATAAAACTAGCAAAGATAAGTAAAACAGGTAAAAACAAAGGCCAATCTGAAAATGAAGTCGTGGTAAAACCAGCTGTTGTCGCAATAGAAACGGCTTGAAATAGCGCATGTGAAAAAGTAGTTTCGATGGAGTTATAAACATCATGGTCTATCAAAACCAGAAAACAGATACTCGTTAATAAGACTTGAATAAAAATAAAGGCACGTACTTCTGGATCTTTTCGATACACTTCCAAACTGAATTTCTTAGCTGAGAAGGCAGTAAAATGTAACGCATAATTAATACCAGAAATGATTAAAAAGACCACAGTGATGATATTAATGACTTCACTATCAAAGTGCCCCATACTCGCATCGTAAGTTGAGAAACCACCAATTGATACGGTTGAAAAACTATGCCCAAGCGCATCGAATAAGCTCATCCCAGCAAGCCAAAAAGCTAACATACAAGCGACGGTTAAGCATAAATAAACATACCATAACGCTTTTGCTGTTTCTGCTATTCGGGGCGTCATTTTAGAATCTTTAACAGGACCAGGCGTTTCTGCTCGATATAGCTGCATTCCACCAATCCCTAACATCGGTAAGACTGCAACGGCTAATACAATGATCCCCATGCCACCAAACCATTGCAGCATTTGTCGATAAAAAAGAATAGATTTAGGCAAGTCATTGAGTTCAGCAATGGTCGTTGCACCAGTAGTGGTTAAACCTGAAAAGGACTCAAAAAAAGCCGTTGCCAAATTCATATCAACACTAGAGCTCATTAAAAAAGGGATGGCACCGACACTGCCGAGGGTAGCCCAAAAGAGCACGACAATTAAAAAACCTTCTCGGGCTTTTAATTCACTTTTATGGCGTCGATTTGGAATCCAAAAGAAAAAACCAATGATTAAAGTTACAAAAAAAGCGGCCAAAAAGTCATTACCACCACCATCTTGATAGATGTACGCGATAAATACAGGAGGCAACATAGTTAAACTAAATAACCCAATCAGCATCGCTACGATCCTGATAATAGAGCGAATAGCCACTAGTTAGTCCAGCTCAACGACTGACGTATTAATTTTCTTTGCAATGACTTGTCCCTGCATCAATGATTGTAATTTTTGCTTAAAAATATCGACCTGCTCACTATCTACTTCTATTAACACGACAACTGATTGCTCATAATTAGCGTTAATAATTCGTCCTGAATTTGATTCAAGTAGATGTTCTAAGGTTGCCATTTGAGAATATGAACATTGTAACTCAAATCGTTCAAAAAAACGTTTTTCAGATGTAGGCATGGTAGGACACAATTGTTGTAAACCATTGCTATACGCACGCACTAACCCCCCAGTGCCTAATTTAATGCCACCTGAGTATCTAACGACTACCGCGACCAACTCCCCAACATGAGTCCCTTGTAATACGGCCAACATTGGTTTTCCAGCAGTACCTTTCGGTTCTCCATCATCACTACACCCCATATTAACACTATCATCGGGGCTACCTCCGATATAGGCCCAACAATGGTGACCTGCATCTTTATGTAACATTTTTATTTCTGCAAGGAACGTCATTGCAGCTATTTTTTCTTTAGCCGGACTGATAAAAGTTAAAAATCGACTTTTTTTAATCTCTTCTTCAAAAAAAACAGGTTTGCTTAAGATAAAATAGGGTTTATTCACTTTCAATTAAAAAACCTTGTGATTGCCAAGCCAGAAAACCACCAGCAACTGAATGAACGTTTTGGTATCCCATTTGTTTTAAAGAAGCTGCTGCTAAAATACTGCGAGCCCCTGAACGACACAGTAAATAAATAGGCAGTTGTTCCGTAGAAGGAACCTCATTCACTAATGCTTTATAAATAGGTAAGTTACTCAACTGCATTTCTAATACACCACGTGGGACTAAATAACTCCCCTTTGCGTAACCAAGTGCAGTTTCTTCTGGTTCTCTGATATCAATGAACAATAAAGACTGATTGTTTTGTAAATGCTGGTTAACGGTTGCACATTCGACTTCATTAACTTGAGAACGAAATGATTCAACCAGCCCTTTTCCATCTAGTAACATATTTATTCCTACTCTTTAACAGATAAACAAGTCAGCAATTCTTCAACTTGTAGAAGCGTTAGATTATGTCTATTGAGTTGTTTAATAAACACCTTAATGACTTTTTCATCAAAAGGCTCAATGCTTTTTCCTGCTAACTTATTTTTTGTTGCGAGAATTAACGTTTCATCAGTATGTGCCAAGTCTTCAGACAATGAACTTAATACACAATGATAACGCAAGCGCGTCTCGCTTAAATGAGAGCTTAGGACTTGTAAGAATGAAGTATTACTCAAAGCCAGTATATTACCGTCAAAAGTAATTAAATTCGCAGCTTTAAATTCAACTAATAAATCCAGCACTCTCTTTTCAAGTATTTCTGATGACTCTTTTAAAAAATATTCAGCTTCAACAAACCCTAATAACTTAGATATTAAATCAATCACTTGAACAATATTTATTTCAGTATCTTCGTTAGTTTCGCTATCTAACTTTATTAAGGCATAACTGAGTAATGACGGTAACGCAAATACATGCACTACTGTATTACGGTAATAAGTTAAATGCGTACTTTGTTGGTGGTCACAACTCACGACATGATTAGATTCAGAAAATTTATTCATCTCTAATGCTTGCTGATAAATTAATTCAGGCGACTGTTTAGGGTAAGTCATTCCCGTATTGTCAGATATCTTACCTAATAACTGCAAGTGTAACTGTAACAACGTCAGCATTCGTTGTTTGCCTAGTTGATAATTAGCACTTGCTAACAAAATAGCTGCACACAAAGGCAGTGCATTAACCGCCGTTACTTGGTTAATTCCTTGCATCACATTATTAGCAAGGTGATTAACTTGCAGCTGAAACGCTTGTTCAGATAAAGCGTATTCACGCCAATTAGGCTGTTGCTGATCAAAGTATTGCTTAAGATTAATAGGCTCACCAAAGTTAACAAAAGCCCGTCCAAAATTTTGTAGTTTTTTGAAAATACCTAGCACTTGCCAAGCGCTTTCTTTTTCTTTTTTCTGTCCAGACAGCTCTTTCATGTAAGTGCTTACTTCCATGATATGGTCATAACCTATATACACTGGCACTATCATTACATTTCTTTCAGGTTGATCTAAAAAGGTTTGTACGCTCATTGCAAGCAAGCCAGTTTTAGCAGGCAATAAACGCCCTGTTCGGCTACGCCCTCCCTCCGTAAAAAACTCAATGGGATAACCTTGTTTAAACAACATGGCAAAATACGCTTTGAACACCTTTCCATAAAGTGGGTTATCTTTAAAACTACGACGTAGAAAGAACGCTCCGGAACGTCTGAAAATGCCACCAGCGGGGAAAAAGTTAAGGTTTACTCCGGCTGCAACATGCGGAGGGACTAAACCTTCACCATATAATAAGTAAGAAAGTAATAAATAATCCATATGACTACGATGACAAGGCATATAAATAATTTCAGCCCCGCTTTGTGTCGCTTCTCGTACAGCTTGAGCATGGTTAACTTCTACGCCTTGGTAAATACCATTCCAGACTTTACTTAAAATAAACCGGAAGACACGTAAAAATCGATATGAAAAGTTACTGCTAATTTCTTCTAAATAAGCATGGCTCTTTTTACCAATAACCGCTTCAGACTCACCACTTTCAAGACTTTGTTGTTTAATGATTTGTTGCATTTTCTCACTAGCAACAACTTGTTTAATCATTTTTTTACGATTAGGAATTTGAGGGCCACGACTAGAACGATGTTGAGTCGAAAAATAATGGAGTGCGACACGTGCTAATTTATAAGCTTGTTGTGTTGAATCGTTATTTTTGCCTAACAACATTTTGACCGAAATAGCTGTGTTGAAACGGATTAGGTGATCATTGCCAGCAGTGAGTATCGACCAAGTTTTTTGCAAAAAGCTAACATTACTATTGCCAGAAAATGCTTGTCGTGGGTTTTCTACGCCAGGGTTACGCCCCCAAAAAAAAGTAACGGGAACCAACTGCACATCAAGATCCGCATACTTTAGATGTAGATCGGATAGCTGTTGATATTGTTGTAAATAAGTAGATTTTTCTTGCTGTAATGGCTTTTTGCTAAAAAGGTATCGATCATGCAAATAAATAACCGCAGACAGTGTTGTACCATGGATTTGTAAAGGAAGGTAAGGATCAGGCAAAGCGAGTTCTCGGCATACTTTTTGTAATGAGAGTAAATCATAGACGCTATTTTGATCTAACACGTAAACAATAGGACGTGACAGGTCTAACTTTAATTCTACTAATGGGTTTTGTGGCACAACTGCACTTTTTACCCAAAATCGGCTGATCAGCCGCGACCAAAAAGAACCTTTAGCTAACACATACTTTCCTTTTTCTATTATTATATTGTTACTTTATGATACGAGTTTAACATACCACACTAGCGCGTATAGGCGTTGCAAGTAGTTCTGCGATAACTAACAAATCATTACCACCAATAGACAGCTAAATGATGACCAAACGATGTCTATTTGTTAAAGTATCAGGCTTCAACCTACGCACATGAGATTATCGGTAAATGCAAAAAAACACCGGATTAAAACGAATATTTTTAGCCTTCGGTTATTCAATAAATGGCATTAAAAGCGCCTTTAAACATGAAGCCGCTTTTCGCCAAGAAATTTTGTTAGCTGTTATTTTAATTCCTACCGCATTTATTTTAGAAGTCTCTCAAATAGAACGTATTCTATTAATTTCACCTGTGGTACTTGTAATCATATTTGAAATAATTAACTCAGCCATTGAAGCCGTAGTTGATAGAGTTGGAACTGAATTCCATGAATTAGCTGGCCGTGCCAAAGACATGGGATCAGCCGCAGTATTAATTGCTTTAGCATTAACTGCATATATTTGGATAGAAATCCTGTTCTTTTAACCCATTTGACTCGTTAGGATTTTAATATGGCGGATAAACCTGCTTTTACCAAACAAAAAAATAACATGAATTCTCCCATTAAAACTGTGCCTCACTCTTTTGAAGCAGAGCAAGCGGTGATTGGTGGATTATTATTAGATAACGATACTTGGTCTGATGTATCTGAACGTGTTGTTGACCGTGACTTTTACACTCGAGCACATCGTCTTATTTTTTCTACCATTGAAAAACTCAGCAGTAATGATATCCCTGTCGATATCGTAACTTTATCTGAAAAACTAGAAGATACTCAAGAATTAGAAGGTGTCGGTGGTATCGCTTATTTAGCGGAGCTATTGCAAAACACTCCGAGTGCAGCAAATATCAATAACTATGCTGATATCGTACGCGAACGTGCCATTGTTAGAGAGCTAATTGGTGTCGCCAATGATATAGCAGAAGCCGGATATGATACTGAAGGACGTGACAGTGCCGAGCTATTAGACTTTGCAGAAACTAAAGTATTCCAAATTGCTGAAGCTAGAAACAATCAAAATGAAGGTCCTCAACCTATTAAAGACATTCTTAAAGAGACTGTCGCTAAGATTGATGACTTATGTAAAAACCCACGCGATGGTATTACAGGTCTATCATCGGGTTATAATGATTTAGACCAAATGACTACAGGTTTCCAACCAGGCGATTTAATTATTGTCGCGGCACGTCCGTCGATGGGTAAAACAACCTTTGCGATGAACTTAGCAGAGCATGCGGCTTTGAACGCTGATAAACCAACTATTATTTTCTCATTAGAGATGCCTTCAGACCAGATCATGAATCGTATGCTGGCTTCTTTAGGACGTATTGACCAAGGTAAAATTCGTACGGGCCAATTAGATGAAAATGATTGGGCTTCATTATCGTCAACCATGTCGATTCTATTAGATCGCGGAAAAATGTTTATCGATGATAGTTCAGGTTTAACCCCGACAGAATTACGTTCACGTGCTCGTCGTATTGCTCGTGATCATGGTGGTATCAGTATGATCATGGTCGATTACTTACAGTTAATGCGTGTTCCTTCGTTAAGTGAAAACCGTACGCTAGAGATTTCTGAGATTTCTCGTTCTTTAAAAGCATTAGCAAAAGAATTACGTTGCCCTGTTATTGCTCTATCACAGTTGAACCGTGGTCTTGAGCAACGTGCAGATAAACGCCCAATTAACTCTGACTTACGTGAATCAGGCGCGATTGAGCAAGATGCCGATTTGATTATGTTTATTTACCGAGATGAGGTTTATCATGAAGACAGTGAACATAAAGGGATTGCAGAAATAATCATTGGTAAGCAACGTAACGGCCCAATTGGTAAAGTGCGTTTAACCTTCCAAGGACGTTATTCTCGTTTTGATGATTACACGGGTACAGCCTATCATGGTGATGAGTAACCTTTATAAACAAGGTACTATGGTTAGAGTTAACATCAAAGAATAGGGGCACGTAGCCTATAATGAACAAGCTTAATAAAATATTTCACACTGCAAATATACAATTAAGCTTGTATCGTTTTTCATTACCTTTTAAATACCCCTTACACTTTAAAGGTCACCAATTAACTTCTCGTGAAGGTCTATGGTTAGTCGCTGGTCAAGCTAATGAAAAACACCTTATTGGTGAAATTTGTCCTCTTCCTGGTTTTAGTAATGAAACACTAGAGCAATGCCAACAACACCTATTAACTGAACTTCAAACGTCCTCAAATTTACAAAAAAGGAGTATCGATCATTCTCCACAAATACCCAGCATCGACTTTGCTTTATCTTGCTTACAACAACAAATTTCATGGCATAGAGCGGACAACAGAGATTTAGTTAGTTTAACCAGTGTCCCCTTATTACAAGGTGATCATTCAGACATACTGCTTCGTTATCAACAATTAACATATCCAGCAATAATAAAACTTAAAGTCGCCCGATTTACAGTTAAAGAAGAAGTGACACTATTAAAAAATCTGATTCAACGTAACCCTAAAATACGTTTTAGGTTAGATGCCAATCAGCAATGGACTGAACAACAATACTCCCTGTTTTTATCGTTAATAGACACTCAACATATAGATTATATCGAAGAGCCTACCGTTTCACTGATTAGCAATATCAATATTTCAGAACAATTTAAGGTCTCGCTAGCACTAGATGAAAGTTTATTAGGTATTGACTCAGTCCCCATACATCATTGTATTAAAGCATTGATTATTAAGCCGACATTAATTGGTTGCCCAAAGCGCGTTGACCAACTATTAAAACATGCTCAGCAACAACAATTAAACATCAGTGTTAGTGCTAGTTTTGAATCTCCAGTGGCGATAAATCAGCTTCAACATTTAGCAATAAAATGGCAACAGCAATATAATGTAAAAGTGAGTTTAGGGTTAGATACATTACATGTTTTTGCAGATAAACCGAGTGACATAATCACTAAACTCGAAAACTTGCTCATGCTTCCTCACCTTAATCCATCAATGCAAGTGACCTGCTTATGGAAATCTTAATAAACCATTGCCCTGTCCGTTGGCAAGCCATTCACAATAGCCAAGCCATTGCCATCGATATTGAACAAAGACAAATAACCTACCATCAGTTAGATAATCTATTAGTTAATTTACAAGCACGGCTAATCGTCCACATTAATAAAAAAGAAGAGAAATTAGCGATAAACTCCGCTTCGATAAGATTAGTTTGTATCGCCAGTAATAGTCTTGAATTGTTGTTATTACAATTATTATGTATTCGTCTTGGTTGGTTATTTTGCCCTTTAAACCCTCGGTTTACTGATGCTGAAATAGCACAACGACTCGCGATATTAAACAGTGATTATTGTTGGGTGGCTGATGATTCAATACATTTACATTTTAAAACAGTAAATATAGATTTTTCTTTATTAGAGAAAGAAACAATTGAAGACAATGAGCTAACCGATATAACGATTAACTCAGAACAACCTTGTAATATTATTTTCACTTCAGGTAGTAGCGGTTTCCCTAAAGCCATTATTCATCATTATGAGAATCATTTTTTTAGTGCTTTAGGCTCCCAAACACTGATCCCTTTAAACCAATATGATCACAATTTATTGTCGCTGCCTCTCTTTCACATAGGGGGCTACGCAACAGTAATTCGCACTATGATTGCAGGTGCATGCATTCATCTAACATCATCAAACTTGAATGTGTTGATGTTACAAAAACGAAAAATAACGCACTTATCATTGGTATCAACGCAGCTTATTCGTTTGTTAAACGATCCTTTGTTTAAGGCCAAAGAGTGCGCGATAAAACATATTCTATTAGGTGGTAGCACTTTCTCTGATTCACTTTTGACATCATTAGCAAATCGAGGTTTTTATTATCATTTAAGCTATGGATGTACTGAAATGGCCTCTCAAGTAGCGACTTCAAACAATAGTAGTAACTTGCAAATATTGCCTTACCGAGAAGTTAAAATACGAAATAATGAAATATATCTTAGAGGAAAAACACGTTTATATGGGTATTTCCAAAATAATCATATAATCGTTATAGATCCCAAAGAATGGATCAGAATTGGTGACACAGGGAAACTCGACAATAATTATTTACACGTTTTAGGACGAAAAGATCGACAGTTCATCAGTGGCGGTGAGAATATTCAGCCAGAAGAGATTGAACGCATTTGTCTGCAATATAGAAGCGTTGAAAAAGTATATGTTTACCCGATAAAAGATCAGCAATATGGGCAACGTATTGCCATTTTTATTGAGTTTGTTGAAAATAAAAGAACTCATTTTGAGCAACAAGTCCAAATGCTTAAGGAATATTTAACAACGCAGTTAACACGCTTTAAGCAACCAGATGTTTATTTAGCTTGGCCTGAAATAACTAACCAACAAAACTTAAAAGTGCCAAAAGCAGCTTTCATGGCACAATTAAAGCAACAGAAATTAATTTAATGAACGCTTTAAACGGTGCTCATAAACAAGCTGCTCTGCATTTTTAATCAACGCAGATAAACTACTATGGCTACCTGCATTATATTCCACAATACCGGTATCAATCACTAAACGATATGCTTTATTCATGGTTGAATTAAACTTTTTAACATTGGTATCTAGACGAATAAACTTAGTATTATCAATAACTTCATATTCGCTGTCATTCATTAACACAATAAATTCATCGTCACCGGTACGTGCAATAATATCCGTTTCTCTGAATGTGTTTTTTAAAATATTAGCAAATAAAATTAATAACTGTTCTCCTTCTTTTTTACCTTGTGTCTCATTGATTTTCTCCATACCCACTACATTCACATAAAGAGCAAAATAAGCTTTTTTAGCTCGCTGTGCTAAACGGAAGTAATTATCTCCTGCGCTAATAAGCCCACGGTAATTCGATACCCCCGTTAACTCATCCGTTAGCATTAAGGTATGGTTTTTATCTAACAACGATTTATTAACAGTGATATCACATATTAATTCGACAATGCCTTGTACCTTTTTATCAATGGAATAATAAGGTTGATAGGTCACTTCATAGGTAAGCGCTTCGCCAGATGAATTATACTTTATTGTCTCAATTCGTTGATTTAGCTTTAAAATTCTATTTTTATGTAACGAACAAACATTATTATGGCATTCTAAACAATTAAATATTGCTTCACAGTCAGCACTTAATAAATCGTTAACATTAAACCCGTTAAGACTTTTATACTTTTTATTAATATAGGTTGTACGCCCTTCTAAGTTAAAAATTCGCACGCCTAAAGGCAACATATCCATAAACTCAGACTGATCAAATAATGATGATTTTAATGAATCATTTAATAATTTGTAATTACTGACATCTTCAATATAACCAACGACACCATGTTTTAAGGCACCTGGTTGTGCGACTTCATAATAGGAAACCTTATAAATTGAATCATCACCTTTTTTCAAGTTATCAGATTCTATTTCAATACATCCACCCGCGTCATTTATCTCTGCAATAGAGGTTTTAAGATCATCAGGCTCGTATTCATGATATTGGTCTCGGTCGAGTAATTGCTTTTTACTAATATTTAAAAAATCATAAAAGGCTTTATTAGCGCCAAAATATTGGTCGTGATTATCTTTTAAGAAAATAGGGAAAGGTAAAACATCTAAACACTGCTGATAGGATAATTTCATTTTATATATAGCAGTAGATTTCATAATGGCATATAACAGAACTAAACCTAACATCAGTAATAGCATGATGGTAATCGTCTTAAATTCAGCACTTGAAACATACCATTTGATCGCAGGAATAAAAGTTAATATCCCACCAACATTATATCCTTCAACATCATGGATAGGCATGAAAACAGCAATACCGTCTTGCCCTTCGACTTGAGCATTAATTGAGAATCGTTTAAGTTGCATTAATCTAGATTCTTCTGTTGGACTAAAGTTTTTTTTCAACTCTCCTAAATCGGTATCGCTTAAATTCGCTTCAATTAAATTAATATTTTTATTAACAAAGAAACTGCTTGAAAACTCTGTTTCTTGATAAAACTTATTCTTGTGTGCTGATGCCAATAAAGGTCGTTTCGCTAACAAATATTGAGACTTTACATTGCTAATATTACTTAATGCATATTGCACATTCGCTAATGGTATTGCGATTTCTACAATGGCAATAAATTCATTGGAAGCATTAAAAACAGGAAAGAAATAACGATATAAATAACGGCCATTTTTTAATGATAAGCCAAATGAAGCAGACTGACCTTTAAGTACTTTATCCAACCCAGCAGTAAGCTCAGTCTTTCGAGTCTGATCAACTTGTTTGCCATCATAGGCATATTGACCATTATTTAATAAAACGTCACCATTGATTAAATATATTTTCTGCGAGGGAAAGTCTTTGCTACTTATCCTAAATTGGGATTGTAATTGGTCGTGAAGTTGTTGTTGAATTAGTTGTAAACTTTCAGGAGATTTTTTTACTTTATTCGCTTCATCTAACAAAGATAAAATTGATTCATTAGTATATTGAAGCTCGAATAATAAAATAGCATTTGATTTCACTTGGGCTAATGTAGACACAAAACTGTTATATACCGTTCGCTCAGCTACATTACGCTGCTGCTGTTGATTGTCATCATCAGATATCAAAAAAAAGGTTGATAAAATTAACGCGGTAATAGCAATAAAAAACACAAGATCAACTGAATAAAAACGCTTTGCTCTTAACATTTAAAACCTAAATAAACCAAATAATATAGAGAATATAACAGGTACTAGAAAAGATTTAACTACAAAATAGTCATTTTCAGGAATAGTCGGTAGAATAATGCTTCCAAAATATAGAGAGCAATTTATGGATGCATACAAATTAAAATCTAGTTTTATCCACCCGAAGTATTGGCTTGCTTGGCTAGGTATTTTAACACTTTTTTTAACGTCATTATTACCTTATTCAACCTTACTTAAATTAGGTAAGTTACTTGGGCGCTTATCGACCCCTTTTGCTAAAAATCGTTTTGAGACCGCTCGTCGTAACCTTGAGCTTTGTTTTCCAGAACTGACATCTGAGCAGATAGATCAAAAAGTAAAAACTAACTTTGAAAATACTGGTATTGCATTACTAGAAATGGGCATGGCATGGTTTTGGCCAACGTGGCGTGTACGTGGATTATTAAAAGTGCGTGGACTTGAGCATTTACAACAAGCAACACGACAAGATAAAGGCATTATTTTTTTAGGAGCACACTTTCTAACACTAGAAATGGGCGCTCGAACCTTAGGATTAACGCATCCTAGCCATGCCGTCTATCGTAAAAATAGTAACGAAGTATTAGATTATTGGTTTTATCGAGGAAGAATGCGAGAGCATAAATCAATGTTAGACCGTAAAGACTTCAAAGCAATGTTACGCGTATTAAAAACAGGCCAAGCATTATGGTATGCACCAGATCATGATTACGGAAGACATAAAAGTAGTGTTTTTGCCCCGTTCTTTAATGTTGAACAAGCAAATACAGTATCAGGCACCAGTACATTGGCTCGTGTTAAGAATAGTGCTGTTATACCCGTTTTTTTGAAGCGTTTACCAGGTAATGAAGGCTATGAATTGGTTTTTTATGAACCACTCAACGACTTTCCAAGCAATGATTTAATAGCCGATACAACGCGTACAAATCAACAAGTAGAGCGAATGGTAAAAGAATGTGATGACCAATACATGTGGTTGCATCGCCGTTTTAAAACTCGCCCAGCAGGTGAACCCTCACTTTATGCATTTCAAGAATAGCGCAAGAACAGCTTATTGAATCAATATTTCTAATAATAAAGGATGAGTACCTGTAATTTACTCATCCTTTATTATTTCATCGGTCATGCTTTATTGCTTCATCCGGCATATTTATTCACTAAACAACTGTTCCCAAACGTTAATAACAACTTTACGTTCTTCAGTAAACTGCTCTATCGCAGCAATTCGTGTTTCTTTACCTAAAGATAAACGATGTCCCGCATCTCGAATATGGCAATAAGCATTAATTAATTCAGTGGCTTGTTGCGATGTTAATAACCCAGCTTCCTGACATGCAGCAAAAATACGTAAGTTATCTGACCATTTTGTTAATAACTCTGGAAATTTATTAGCATTAGCGAGTACTAAATATTGTGCTATAAACTCAATATCAACCATTCCACCGGGTGATTGCTTAAGATCAAATTCTCCACTAGCAGCTCGATTTAAATGCTGTCGCATTTTCAACCGCATTTCTGATACATCAGTACGTAACTTATCAAGGTCACGTTGTTGGCTTAACACTTGTGAACGTATTTGGGCAAATTCTTCAGCCATTATTGAATCTATAAATACCGGACGCGTTCTAACTAATGCCTGATGCTCCCATGTCCACGCATTCTCTTTTAAATAACGATTAAATCCCGCTAAACTAGCCACTAAAGGGCCGGAATCTCCTGAGGGACGCAAACGCATATCGATTTCATACAAAATCCCAGAATTCGTGCGAGTACTAAATAAATGAATAATGCGCTGCGCTAAACGAAAGTAAAATAGCTGGTTGTCAATAGATCGCTCACCATTCGTAACACCTAATATATTATTTTCATGTAAAAAAACCACATCTAAATCTGAGTCATAACCTAGCTCTAATCCGCCCATTTTTCCGTAACCAATGACCGCGAAGCCTTTTTTGTCTGTTCCTATCACGTTGCTAGGCAAACCAAATTTATAGGTTATTTGTGCCCACGCTATCTGCACCACATAATCTAGGATAGCTTCACTGAGACAAGTTAAATGGTCGCTCACTTGTGGTAATTTGATACCTTTCGCGATATCGGCAGTCGCAATATGTAAAAACTGCATTTGTTTAAACTGACGTAACGCTTCCATTTGTTGTTCCATATCGTCTTCAGGGATACGTAACATAAACAGTTGTAACTCACTTCTATAACTACCTAACGCTGTCGGGTGATAAAGCTTTTGAGGGTCTAGTAGTTCATCAAGTAAAATAGGGTGACGTGCTAACTGAGCAGAGACTCGAGGACTTTCAGCACATAATTTTAATAGTTGCTTCAACGCACCTTCATTTTCATTTAGTAACTCTAAGTACGCAGTACGACTAACGATATTAAGTAATAAATGATGAATACGCTCAAATAATTTGTCAGGCTGTGGATAACCACAAATCAATGAAATTAATCGTGGTAGTAACTTATCAATCGTTTCTTGTCCTCGAGGCCCTATAGGGCGTCGAGTTAGATCCGATTTTAATGACACAATCATTTTTGCAAACGCACTGACTTGCTCTGGATTGACTTCATTATTATCAATATTTTCAGTTAAAAGTGGTTCGATTTCATCGCCACTTAATTGTAATTCCCACATTTCTATAAATGTTTCTTCAGCTTCATTTTGTTGTTCTTCAGACTCACCAATAACCCAATTAAATTCATCATGCACATTAACCATGACTTGGCTCAAACGTGTATAAAAATGTTCCCAATCATCAAACTTCATGACTTTAGTTAAACGCAATTTATCGAGTTCATTGTCTGGTAATGTTTGAGTTTGTTGATCTCCAATTTGCTGTAATACATTTTCAACAGTACGAAGGAAGTGATAAGAATTTAATAAACAATCAACACGCTCTTGGGGTAAGACATTAATATCAGCAATAACCTGCAATGTCTCTTGCAACCCTTTACATTGAAGTTCTACATGACGACCGCCATGAATGAGTTGAAATGCTTGAGCAACAAACTCAATTTCACGAATCCCCCCCATCCCTAATTTAATATTATCTTTAAGTCCTTTACGGCGAACTTCGGCGCTGATCATCGCTTTCATTTTTCGTAATGAATCAATCGCGCTGAAGTCAATATAGCGTCTAAAAACAAAGGGTTTTAGCATGTTTTTTAGCTCTTCTTTATCATTCCCCTCTTGCCCTAACACCCGCGCTTTAACCATTGCATATCGTTCCCACTCTCGCCCTTGGGTTTGGTAATAATCTTCTATGGAATTAAACGTTGTCACTAAGGGGCCAGATTCGCCAAAAGGTCGTAAACGCATATCCACTCGATAAACAAAACCATCAACGGTAATCTGGTGCAAAGCGGCAATTAGGCGCTGACCTAATTTAGTGAAAAAAGCTGAGTTTTCAATAACACGACGTCCACCTTGGGTTACGCCACGCTCAGGATAGGAAAAAATAAGATCGATATCAGAAGAAAAGTTAAGCTCTTTACCGCCTAATTTACCCATCGCAAAAATAAACATCGTTTGCTGTTTACCTGACTCTCCAAAGGGTGTGCCCTGTTCTTTACATTGCAGTTGATATAACCAATCTAGGCCTTGTAGAATTAATTGATCAGCTAATAGTGAAATATGCTCAAAACTTTCTTTTAAAGAGCTTAGATTTAATAGCTCACGCCATGCAATCACGACCATATGTTTACGTCTAAAAAGGCGTAAAGAATGGTGTAATTGAGTCTCGGTTTCGGTACCTGCTAATACTGCTTTTAATTCATCGATTAAATTACTTTTACGATCAGCGCTAATTAATAAGTCGCTCTCAAATAAAAGAGGGATAATATCTGGCTGTTTTATTAATGAATTAGCCACAAAATCACTGAGAGAAAAAACTTGAAATAACGTTTCCTGTTGTTGCTCGCTCAGCGTTGATAAATCAAAACGTTCGCTCAATTGTTGAATGTGTTTTTGCGCAGCAGCTTTTAATAAAGACATAAATTATCCATGTTAAAAATTAGACTATTCATTAACTTAACAGGAGTTTTAAATCCGATCAGTAATTTTTAACACTTAATCATTGAAAAGTGATTTAAAGACCGCATTATTGTAATACGAGTAATGAAATAAACACCGATAACTCGTAACCTTAAATATGCGTACTCAGTAAATTTTGATTAAACTATTGCTCCATTGTTAAATTAAGTTCATACAAATAAAAAACACAAACCCATTGACATATAATGCCATGGGGGCTAAATTAACACTCACAAGACATTTAATGTCAAACGGTTAAGGGACAAGATGAATATTCATACTATTGCTACACATCTAAACAAGTTAGCAGACGATACCGAAACGGGCTTTAATTTTGACTGCACACCTATTGATGGTGAGATAGATGTACTACAAGTAGAAATTATTGGTCGTGAAGAGATACCAATTTTTGTTTCTATTAGTGATAACCAAATTTTATGCATTGCCTACTTATGGGGCGAAGATGAAATCAAATCAGAACTAAAAGCAAATATGATGGAAGCGATGTTAGAAATGAACATCCCAATGCCACTATCTGCTTTTGCTAAAGTTGAAGACAAATACGTTGTTTTTGGCGCGCTATCAATCAACTCAAGCCTCGAAGATATTGAGCTTGAACTAGTTACTCTAAGCGATAACAGCCTTGAAGTGATCAGTGAAATGGATAGTTACTTAAATTAATTCGGAGTTTACAATGAGCATATTTAAAAAAATTATTACTGCAGTACGTGGTGGTGCAACTGAAGCTGGTGAAGCAATTGTAGATGCCAATTCAACAAGAATTTTTGAACAAGAAATCCGTGATTCAGAAAAGCACGTTACGATTGCAAAACGCGACCTAACAGAAGTGATGGCGAAGCAAATGCAAGCAGCACGTGAGTTAGCACAGTTACAAGCAAGTATTAAAGAGCACGAAGGTTACGCAATGCAAGCCCTAAACCAGGGTAATGAAGCATTAGCGATTGAAGTTGCTGAGAAAATTTCTGAATTAGAAACGACAGCGGCTGAGCAACAACAAGCAAATGAAAGCTTCTTAAAAAGTGCCGATCGCTTAAAAGAACTGATCAAAAAGAGCGAGCGTCAATTAACTGAATATAAACGTCAGTTAACCATGGTAAAAACAACTGAAAGCGTACAGAAAGCAACATCTGCGATTACAGATAACTTTACGGCAAGTAACTCTAAGTTGTTAAATGCAAAAGATTCTCTTGAGCGTATTAAGAAAAAACAAGCGATGTTTGACGATAAATTAAAAGCGGCTGAGCAATTAGAATCTGAAACACCAGAGCAAACATTAAAAAATAAATTACAAGAAGCTGGCATTGGCGAACAAAAAAATAGTGCGCAATCAGTATTAGATCGTTTAAAAAATAAATAATCTATCTTCACGTAATTAAAATACAAACACGACCAGCGGATGCTCGTCGTGTTTTTTACGTTAATGACTATAAATAATCGTCTGCCATCATTACGATACGGTCATATCCATTAAAATATGTTATTTTTCTACCTAATATTTCTATGTAGTATTAACTCAAGTAGTTAATACGGTTAGTTTAAGGATCCCTATGCGCTTTTTAAAATCGTTATTTAATAAAAAACCTGCCGTACCTACTCGTGTTTTAAGTGAACCTAATCAATTGTTAAACGGTGATATATTCTGTTTCGGTGATAGTTTTGCATTACCAGAAGCGATGCGTAAGCAACAATTACAAGTTAATGACATCGTCACGATTGAATTTAGCCATGAACATTACATACAACTTATTAGCCAAGGCACAAGTGAGAAGCTAGTTTATGTCAGCTTCCCTAAAAACCCTAAAAATCTGATTAAATGTAGTTTGTTATTAAGTCGCGCTGAAGTTGAAACCTTATTTAATTTAGACGATTTTTCAGAAATTTTTGAAGCGCCTGGAAAAGCACGGTTAACACCATTAACTGAACAACACAGTTATGGGGATATGTTAGCGACCGAGTATATCCAACAAGATTTTGAAACATCAGGCTACATCCACCAAGCAGATTACCGAGATAGCAAACCGCCAGAGTTTACCGACCAAGAGCATGGTCGTGAGTTTCAATACTTCTCATTAGAAGGCAATAAAGGTTTACGTTTAATAGAAATATTTATTTTTGAAAATGGTGATACCGATGTTTATTTATCTAGCTTACGCCCAGCTAGTGACATTGCGGAATTATGGATAAAAGGAGAGTAATCATGCCCAATGGTGAATTACCTAAAAAATGGCAGCAATCAGCAAAAGTAGTCAAAGCGGTACAAATTGCTTTTGATATGGATAGTAAGCTGCAATATAGCATTCGCCGTAGTGCATTAGATGAAGGTATTAGCCCTTCAGAGAAAATTCGTGACTTATTAGAGTTACCAACACATAAAAAACCCAAACGCCCTCGTTTAACCGTTAGTTTAAGTACCGATGACTATATTCAATTGGGCCTTCGTTATAATATTGCGGCAGAAAACCAGCTTGATATTAAAAAGTGTGTGATCGAAGAGCTCACTAAGTTTGCAACTTACAGTGAATACTTTGAAGAAGAGTAATGATTAATTACATGATAGAGATGATTAGCTTTTCATTCTCATAATAAAAAGCACTGATTATCAGTGCTTTTTATTAATATATCGTATTAAGTTTCATACATGACGTTTTAATCATAATCACTTTAATAACTTGATGGCTACGATGCTTTAGTGAGTTGCATAGAATAACCTAGAATTTCTTCTGTCATTTCTGTCACTTCTTTCAATACAACCACCGAACCTTCAACGGTTTCTTTCACTTGTACCAGGTTACTATTAATATCATCAGCCACTGTCGCTTGTTCTTTTGAAGCTGAAGCTATTTGGTAATTAAGATCTGAGATATGATTTACTTTGCCCACAATATCGGACAATTTAATACCCGCTTTAGTCACTTCAGTTACGCCTATTTCAGCTTCTTTAACGCTACTATCCATTAAACCAACCGCTTGTTGTGCACTTTGTTGTAGCAACTCAATCATTCCTTGAATCTCAACGGTAGCATCCTGGGTGCGTTTAGCCAGATTTCGAACTTCATCAGCGACCACTGCAAAACCACGTCCAGCTTCCCCTGCACGAGCGGCTTCAATCGCGGCATTTAATGCTAATAAGTTAGTTTGGTCGGAAATACTGCGAATGGTATCAACGACACTGCCAATACTTTCAACTTTCATTTCTACGTTATTAACAGCAGTTGCAGAGTCATCAATATTTCTTGATAGTGTATTAATAGAAGAGATAGTTGCATCAACGGCATTACGTCCCTCTTCAGCAACATTTGTCGCTTCTAAAGTAGAAACGGATGCACTTTCCGCATTCCCTTCTACTTCTTTTACAGCCGCTGTCATTTCATTCATGGCCGTTGCTAACGATCCTATTTGGTCGAACTCCTCAGCAATTGATTCATTAACGATTTCCATACAACTACTGAATTGCTCTATGACTTCATGGAGCTTGGCCATTGCATTCGCATTTTGCTCAGTTTTATTTTTTGCGTTAGCCGCTTCTTGAATCGCACATAAATACAATTCAGAAAATGCACCTTTCAATTGATCTGGTTTAGATGATTGAGGCTCTTCAATATATTGCTTTAAGACTAGTACTTGTTTTTGATGGCAATAATTTTGCCAAACAACGGTTAAGCTTAACAAAGTAATAAGAATGAATGCCGGGGCTAAATTAAAAGGAAAAAATTGATTAAGTAATAATGTAAATATCGCTCCAATAATGAATAAAATAAAACCTTTCCCTAAAGCAGAAGTGTTGACTAATTTTTGTTCTAAACCGTTCAGTTGTATTTGCACCATAAATTCACTCAAAAGAAGAAAATAAGAAAAGATAAATAGACGTTACTTAACTTATCGACAAGGTGAAAGAAAACATTAGTAATAACAACGATAAATATACCTATTTAAGGTTAAATGTAGAGAATTTGTGATCTATTACTCTCTACATTATTTTCTTTTGATCGCTTGCTTCTTCTTTTTTGTGTGCTTTAGAAAAAATATCCGTTAACTCTCTGAATCAAGCCAATACATTTCATTAGCAATAGCACGTTGTTTGGATTGTTCAATCGCACTTAGTAAAGAGAATTGTTTACGTTTCACCCATTTAAAGT
Source organism: uncultured Psychromonas sp. (assembly GCF_947489755.1). GTDB lineage: Bacteria > Pseudomonadota > Gammaproteobacteria > Enterobacterales > Psychromonadaceae > Psychromonas. Next base: position 163,740 of record NZ_CANLFB010000001.1, on the reverse strand, counting down.
ATTCAGCCTGTACGACAATGTCTTCTTCATCAACAGCGAGCTCAGAAATAGCACCAAGCATCGAAAGCTCTTGAATACCTTGATAAATATCTAGCCACGGGTAACAGTACTCTGCACTTTTTTCTGCATCAAATAAGTTACCAAGACTAAAACCAGTCATTAAGTTTGCCGTTAATAAGCCTTGATTCTGTAATAAATTATCCGTTGTTAACAGCGGCTCAGAAGATAAAGCCATTTTTAATTTCGACCACCCTTCTGTTAAAACCATATCGGAAAATGTCAGCAGAGACGATGAATCACTTTCAGTATCGGCCATTTTTTCTAACGAAATTAGCCATTGGGTTAACCCTAAAACAAAGTGACAATAGCGAGAGCTGTGTAAAATATTAAAAATATCCTCTTCACTTGGCAGCGCCTGATCAGCTAAACGTAAATCTTTTTGTAATTGTTTTAATCGAGGTAGTTTACGAATGTAATAGGCTTTATTTTCTAATAATTTTCTAAAAACCAAGCGTTCGTCAACCCATGAAAAGCTTCTTGCTAGCCATTGTAGGTCTTCAACCCACGCATAACCGACAAATGAAGTGCCTGCCTCCTTAAAAAGATGAATATTTTGATGCAAAAACATAATGCTTTTCTGCACTTCAACTAAAGCGTCAAAATCCCCTCCTTCAAGGTAACAATGCTCATGATATTGAAGGTGCTTTAAACCATGTTGAAAATTAACAGACAATGCTTCACGTAAAACCATCTCTGGATTTAAGGTAGAAAAGTCAATCGGTTTAACTGAGAAATGAGCCCCTTCTGTGAGCATATAACCACGTTGTGCTTTACTGACATTACCTAAACGAACTTGCGGTAAAGAGGCAATATCTTGCGCTAAAATAAATAATTGAGCTTCATCTCCCTTCACCAACTCTAATTCAATTTCACAAATATCTGTCTCACCTTGATTGGCTATAATTTTTCCGCAATCATAAGCGACTTCGATTAATGTGCCTTCTTGCATTTCTAACAACCAGTGTAAGCGTCTGAAATCTGTACTAAATAATGGTGAAATTTGTTCTTGTAACTCATTTAAATTACAACCTTTGGGCCAAATTTTATTATTGAATCGAGTTAACTCAGGCTCTAAGCCTTCAATAGGTTCATTATATTCAGGGCGTTGATGTAAGCCTCCGATAACGCGACCAGATGTTTTAATGGTTTGAGTGTATTGGTCATCAATACGACGCACTCTTAAGCCCATGTCCATCATTCTCAGTGCACGTGAAGCAGTCTCAAAATAGACGTTGTACATCATTTGATCTTTATGAGAAATAACCGTGTGTTGGCTTATTTTATTCAGCAGTTCGTCGGCGAAGTGTGCATTAAAAAAAAACTTAATTTCTATCTCTGTTTCCATAATATATACCGAAAATTACCCTTAATTTAATAGCCTGGATCATTTTTAATCGTAAAATTTTCTCAATTATACTAAATTGATGTTCTATTGTGTGCAAAAGAAAGTTAACATGCGCCGCATATTAGATGTTCAACTGAACTAGAATGTGGTTACCCAACCATCAAAACCTAAGGTGAATCATGCCAGTTAATTCGATATTTGGAGTGTTTGCAAAATCTCCAATCAAACCGATCCAATTACACATGGACAAAGTAGCAGTATGTAGTGAGTTGTTATTACCTTTCTTTGAAGCCAGTTCAAAAAATGACTGGGTTGAAGCAGAGAAAATACGTAAGCAAATATCTCAATATGAAAAACAAGCTGATGAACTTAAACGTGAATTACGTTTAACGCTTCCAAAAGGTTTGTTTATGCCGATTGACCGAGCTGATTTATTAGAGCTTGTTAATCGTCAAGATAAAATTGCTAATACAGCAAAAGATATAGCAGGACGTATTTTTGGCCGTCAGCTACAAATACCAAGCGAAATTTTTGTTGATTTTATGGCATACGTACAACGTAGTTTAGATGCTATCCAACAAGCAAAACACGCAATTAATGGGTTAGATGAATTACTAGAAGCAGGCTTTAAAGGCCGTGAAGTAGACATCGTCACTAAAATGATTGAAGTACTTGAAACGATTGAAGATGATACAGATTCATTACAAATCAAACTTCGTCGCAATTTATTAGCCATTGAAGATAATTACAAACCTGTAGATGTAATGTTTTTGTATAAAATTCTAGAATGGGTTGGCAGTCTTGCAGATCACTCAGAATTAATCGGCACCCAGTTAGAACTTATTCTAGCTAGATCGTAGCTCTAAGGACTTAAAGATGGATATTATAAATACATACGGCAGCATGTTAGTTATGTTTGCTGGCGCAGTAGGCTTTTTAATGGCTTGGGGTATTGGTGCAAATGACGTTGCTAATGCAATGGGAACCTCTGTTGGTTCAAAAGCACTAACGATCAAACAAGCTATTATTATTGCAATGATTTTTGAATTTGCAGGCGCTTATTTAGCGGGTGGCGAAGTAACCTCAACAATACGCAAAGGTATTATTGATGCTTCATATTTTATAGAGCAACCTGAATTACTTGTTTACGGTATGACAGCAGCTTTGTTAGCGGCTGGTTTATGGTTAATTATTGCGTCTTACTTCGGTTGGCCAGTTTCTACAACACACTCGATTGTAGGTGCTATTGTAGGCTTCTCTGCGGTAGGTGTGGGTGTAGATAGTGTGACATGGAGTAAAGTAGGAGGCATTATTGGTAGTTGGATAGTGACACCGCTTATTTCCGGCATTATTGCTTACTTTATTTTTATGAGCTCACAAAAGCTGATATTTAATACTAAAGATCCAATAACGAATGCAAAACGCTATGTTCCTTTTTACATGTTTTTAGCGGGCTTCATATTATCTTTAGTGACGATCACTAAGGGTCTTAAACACGTTGGTTTACACTTTAGTACGATGGAAGCGATTATATTAGCTGTTATAGTGGGTGCGCTAGTCTCTATTGTCGGTAAAATATTTGTTAATCGAGTTAAAATTGACCCTAAAGCAGACAAGCAAATGCATTTTGCTAATGTAGAAAAAATATTCTCTGTTTTAATGATTGTCACTGCATGTGCGATGGCATTTGCACATGGTTCAAACGATGTTGCCAATGCAATTGGTCCACTAGCAGCAGTGGTCAGCATTGTTGAGCATGGCGGTCAAATTACAGCTAAAGCTGAATTAGCTTGGTGGATTTTACCATTAGGCGGTGTTGGTATTGTATTAGGCTTAGCGATATTCGGTAAGCGTGTAATGGCAACAATTGGCCATGGTATTACGCATTTAACACCTAGTCGTGGTTTTGCAGCGGAATTAGCTGCCGCTTCTACCGTTGTTATTGCATCTGGTACTGGTTTACCTATTTCAACAACACAAACATTAGTGGGTGCGGTATTAGGTGTTGGCATGGCGAGAGGTATTGCAGCCTTGAATTTAGGTGTCGTACGTAATATCGTTATTTCATGGGTAGTGACATTACCTATCGGTGCCGGTTTATCGATTATATTCTTCTATATATTAAAGAGTATTTTTTCTTAAAATTAATACTTCAAATCGAAAAAAGAGAGCTTAGGCTCTCTTTTTGCTTTTACTGAGCTTCAATAACTTTTAGAATGATTGCTCAATTTATTTGCTAAAAGGTCTTTCTTTTGAAATCAATCAAATTACTTTTACTGTGTTTTTTATTCCCATTCAGTAGTTTTGCTGCGACACAATACGTCAGTGATGAGCTATCTATCTACATGCACTCTGGTCCAAGTTTACAATATCGTATTATTGGTACTATCGAAGTAGGTACATCCGTTAATACTTTAAAATACAATGAGAAAACAAACTTTACGCAAGTAAAAACACCAACGGGTAGAGTGGGTTGGGTTAAAACATCTGAAATTCAAAAACAACCACCAGCAAAATCATTACTACCTGAAATACAAAAGAAATTTCAAGCAAGTCAAGATAAGTTAAACACCATCAATAGTGATAATGCAAAAGCTAACTCAGATAAAGAGCAAGCTATTATTGATAAAGACAGCCTCATTGCGCAACTTGATAGTGAAAAAAGAGCGCTACGCGATACCATCGAAGATTTAAAAGAACGTAATATGGAATTAGATTTATTACAATCAACTAAAGATGAGCGTATTAAAATGGAATGGTTAATGTATGGCGGCAGTGTTTTATTCTTTGGTATGTTAGTGGGTTTAATTCTTCCATTCTTACCTCGTCGTAAAAAGCGTACTGACAACTGGTAAAGAGCAAAAATTAAGTAATATCTACCTGTATTAACAGGTCATTGCTTAAAGATGAAAAACGCACATTAGTGCGTTTTTTATAACTTTATTTTAGACTTTAACTTTCTAGCTTAAAAAACACTTTAAAGTAATTACCTAGATTAGAAACTACCCTTTCCAATCCTGCAAGGATTCTAATGTAAAGCTTTGATTACCAAGACGGAATATACTTTGCTGAGGTAATATATCGACTAATTCTATTTCGCCAAGAGATTCTCCAACACGTAAATCAACGCCATTAATGCGTATCCAACGATCTTTCGCTTCGGTCGAATAAACATGTGAATCATAGCGCATCACAGGTACTCTATATTGAAATCGAGCAGGCATTGATGCAATATCAGAAGTGACTAGCTCTTCATCTTTATCGACATATTCAGTAAAAGTAGTATTTTTTTCTTCTTCTACCGCTAACGCAAAACGCTGTTGCAAATCATCAGGCACATCATCAAGAGAGATATGATTAGTATCTTTTTGACTAGAAATGGATCTTTTTGGAACAGAACCGTCGATAATTAATTGATCTGATTCTGCACTTTTTGCAACTGAATTCTTTACCGTCGCTTTTACCGCAGGTGTCCATTCCATTTCAACCTTTTTCAATACGGTAGGCAAAGGCTTAGTATTAAAATCAACGTCACTTACTAAACTATCATAGTATGGATTTTGTTTTTCAGGCGCAGCATGTATTAACTCAGCGACTGAAGGTACATAAGGTATTGGCTTAACTGTTTCAACGGTTGGTTTAAATAACAAAAACACCACTATCGCTAATAATATAACAATCACTAGCAACGCAGCAGCCATCATTAATTTCCAAGTCGAATCCACTGATTTATCAATAATAATAGCTTTATTTTTTTCTTTATTTTTCTCTAATGCTTTTAATATGGTGGACATACTGCCTCTATAATAATGATGGTATTTTTGTATCTAATTGTTGTACTAACGGCATCAATGTTTGTCGGCCAACAATACCATCAGCGACTAAATTATTATTCATCTGGAACTCAGTGACTTTGTCTTTTACTTTCCAATCAAAGCGACTTTTAGGACTTTCAGACGTGCCATACAAACGCTTTAATTGTGTGGTTAACCATAAAACTCTATCGCCTTTTTCACCAAACCTTAATGGTTTAGTAATATCAAAAGGAACTTGCCATAATAGTGTTAGTTCACCGGTCCAATACTCTGTTAACCATGCTCGATTTACTTTTATTTTTTGGGTTCCAATCAATAACTCATATTTTTCATTTATTTTATAAAGTACCGCATAAATAGAATCCTCATCACTGACTAACTCAATAACAGCGGGATAATTTAATTGTTCTAATTTTTGCAGTGAAGTATTCTCTGAAAAGCACTGTAATGCAGCCGTCTCGCCCTCGGTACAACTTGCTTTATCCAAGCTAACCTCGTAACCCCATACGGCATAAAGCGTTTTTAACGCATGTGAAAACTCACCATTACTTAAATCTAATTCAGGGTAATTATCAAACCAAGATAAGTTATTGAAAGAAGAAGTGCTAACCGCTCTAGACTGTACAGGAACAGTATTAGATAAATTAAATTCACTTATTGTTTCAATTGATTCTCTTGGCTGATTAAAATTATGGAATATTTTAGGGGCTTGAATAGCAGTAAACGCAGTTAACACTAATAGTAGTAGAATGCGCCAACCTGATTTAAATGATTTACCTTCATTTTTATCATTAAGGCTTAAATCAATCTCTTTTACCGCTAAATCAATCATTTTAGCCGTTACTTTAGGTGAGTTTTGACTATAAGCACAAAGCATACTACGGTCACATATCAAGTTGATTAACCTCGGTACACCGCGACTATATTTAAAAATTCGCTTAAGTAACTTGGTTTCAAAGATAGGTGTACTTGCTCCCGCCACATTTAACCGATGCTGAATATAAAATTCACTTTCTTGTAAGGTTAGCGGTAATAGGTGGTAACGAGCAGTAATGCGTTGCGCTAATTGGCGTAATTCATTTTCTTTGAGCTTTTGTTGTAATTCAGTTTGCCCAATTAAAATAACTTGTAATGGCTTTTTGTTGTTTGATTCTATATTAGTTAATAATCTTAATTGTTCGAGAACAGAAAAACTAAGATGCTGAGCTTCATCGATCAATACGATCGCACTGCGCCCTTTTTCTAGGTTATCAAGCATCCAACCACTAATAGCATCAAATAACGTTTTTAAGCTCGCTCTATCAACATCATAAGCAATTTTTAGCTGATCACAAATGGTCGCTAATAACTCAATCTCTGTTTGAGCAGGGTTAAGTATATAAGCAATATCTGTATCTTCAGAGATATCTTGTAAGAGAGCACGGCATACGGTGGTTTTACCTGTTCCAACTTCGCCCGTTAGTAACACAAAACCACCATTACCTAACAATCCATACATTAGGTGAGCTAACGCTTCTTTATGGCGATCACTTAAAAATAAGAAATCAGGATCAGGTGAAATCGAGAATGGTTGTTCTTTCAAAGAAAAAAATTCTTGGTACATTATAAACCTTAGACAAAATGTTGAGCCATATTAGTAACAATGGACATAAATAACCGATAAAGATTATTAACCATCATATTAGATCACATATTGATGACAATTGTTATTAATGAAACAGACAAGCTTCTGCATATTTAACTAGTTTCGGTATAATAACTAAATTATTCATTAAGGGGGGAAACAATGCGTGTATTTTTAGTCGGCGGCGCAGTTAGAGATAAATTATTAGGCCTCGAAGTCAAAGACCATGATTTTGTTGTCATTAATAGCACCCCAGAAGAAATGTTAAACAATGGTTTTACTCAAGTTGGTAAAGACTTTCCCGTCTTTCTTCACCCTAATACTGGTGAAGAGTATGCATTAGCTAGAACTGAACGTAAACAAGGTATCGGATATACTGGGTTTAGTTGTTATGCAGGGCAAGATGTCAGTTTAGAAGATGATTTAGCCAGACGCGATCTCACTATCAATGCCATTGCCCAATCTGAAGACAAGCAACTGGTCGATCCTTATTTCGGACAACAAGACTTAAAAAACAAAATATTACGTCACATTAGCCCAGCATTCAGCGAAGATCCCTTAAGAGTGTTAAGGGTTGCTCGTTTTGCCGCTCGCTTCGCCAAACTTGGTTTTTATATTGCCCCAGAGACTCTCACTCTAATGAAAGAGATTTCGCTAAGTGGAGAGTTACAAAGTTTAACGCCTGAGCGAGTCTGGGTGGAAACAGAAAAAGCCTTACAAACAGATAGCCCACAGGTTTATTTTCAAGTATTACGAGACTGTGGTGCATTAGCCGCTTTATTTCCTGAAATTGATAATTTATATGGTGTACCAGCCCCTAAACGTTGGCATCCAGAAATTGATACTGGTATTCATACTTTAATGGTGGTGGAACAAGCTTGTTTATTGTCAGACTCCGTTGCCTTTCGTTTTGCTTGTTTAGTACATGACTTAGGGAAAGCATTAACACCAGAAAGCGAATGGCCAAGTCATAAAGGGCATGGTTTTAAAGGTTTATCAGTGATTAAGAAATTCTGTAAACGCCTTAAAGTACCAAATGAATGTCGAGACTTAGCATTATTAGTCAGTGAACATCACACCAATATTCACAGTGCTTTTGAGCTTAGAGCCAGTACGGCAGTCGGTATTATGGATAAATGTGATGCATGGCGAAAACCACATCGCTTTCAACAAATGTTGCAATGTTGCGTAGCTGATTCTAAAGGTAGAACAGGTTTTGAATTATTACCCTACCCTACCGCAGATTATATGTGGGAGGCATTTCAAAACGCGTTGAAAGTAGATATTCAAGAAATTATAGCGCAAGGCTTTCAAGGAGCAGATATTAGAAAAAAACTGAATGAGCAACGAATTTCATTGGTACAAAAATTCAAAGATTCTCAGAAGCGGGATGAACAATAAGCTATCATCACACTCAATATCTTGATCGATAAAAAACGGCACTAAAACCGTTTTTTCGTTGAGTTTATCGTAAAATACCTTGCTTTAGCCTGCTAAAATATAAAACAGAGACGCTCCTAATATTAATCGATAAATAACAAACGGTAGCATACCGACTTTATTTAATAAGATTAAAAATACATGAATACATAAAATCGCGCTAATAAATGAAACGCCAGCGCCTAAGAACAAAGATGGCCAATCAACATATTCATCGGATAAAACAAACTTTAATAAATCATACCCCGATGCCATGGCAATAATTGGAATTGACATTAAAAAAGAAAAGCGAGCAGCAGCATTACGTGTTAAACCAAGCATTAGTCCGGCAGTAATAGTAATACCAGAACGAGATGTGCCAGGTATTAAAGCCAATGCTTGCGCAAAACCTAAAATAATAGCCCCTTTTAATCCTGTTTGATATTCAGTTTTTACTTGTGTTGCTTTTGCATCTGCCCACCAAAGTAATAAACCAAATAAAACAGTCGTAACAGCAATGACGTAGCCACTACGTAAATACGCTTCAATATAATCTTTGCCTAAAAAACCAACTGCAGCTGCAGGAATAGTTGACCATATGATCCACCATGCTAACTTGCTGTCTTGAGTCTGTTTTTTATTTTTTACTGACCCCACCCAGGCAACCGACATATTAGTCACTTCACGATAGAAATAGATTAATACTGCCGCTAAGGTGCCAATATTCAACATTAAATCAAAAGCTAAACCTTGATCTTGCCAACCTAATAATACTGACGGTAAAATTAAATGTGCTGAACTGGAAATAGGTAAAAACTCAGTTAATCCTTGAATCAAAGCTAATACAACAATCTCTAAAATACTCATTTTTATCTCATCTGCTTATGTAAAATCACTGTATTAACTTAATATTGGCGATGCTACTTTCCATAACTTTTGTTTACCCGTCGGATACTGCGACCATAAAGACTGGTAACTAACCCCTAAAATAGGATGGATTAATGTTGGCGCTAACTCAGCTAAAGGTTGAAGCACAAAAGCATTTTTGGTGATCTCTGCACGAGGAAGATCCAATGCATGATCTATTTCTTGATCATATAACAATAAATCTAAATCCAGCGTTCTTGGCGCATATTTAATGGCTTTTTCAGGGCGACCTAATTGCACTTCTATTTGCTTGAGTTTTTGTATAACCAGTGAGATTGATAACTCGCTATTTAGTTCCACGACTAAATTATAAAAAAGCCCCCCTTTAAAACCCACTGACTCACTTTCAAAAATACTGGATAACTTGAGCTCACCAAAGTTATCTGTTAATAACAGTATCCCTTCTCGAATATTGTCTTGTCGATTGATACTAGAGCCGACACCAACAAAAATATGAGCCACTACTTTCTTCCACGCTCAATTTGTACACCTAAACTCTGCGCATTAGCTAATGCACCAGGTTTATGTAATGTTAATTTTATCCATGTCACTGAAAACTCTTCCATAATCAATGCGGCAACACGTTCTGCCATGGTTTCAATTAATTCAAATTGGTTCTGTTGTGCAAACTGATTGACGCGCTCAGAAACACTAAAATAATTCAATGCAAGATTAATCTCATCGCTATCAGCTGCCGGTTTATTATCAAAAGCCATTTCTAGGTCAAAATACAACTTTTGTTGCACTCCTTTTTCCCAACCATAAACACCAATTTTGCTAATTACTTGTAACTGTTTGATAAAAACAATATCCATTTTTTAAATCCCTTAACTATTGTTATTTTTATACAACGGTGCTTTTTTTTGTACTTGTTAGCGAGTAAACTCGACCGCTAAACTGAATATTATAATGGGTTGATAAAAAATTTACCTAAGTATCTATTATAATCGCGCCGTATTTTACCTTAATAGGACGAAATAAGTACCATGATAATACTGGCAACACTTATTTTTAGTATATTGTCTTACTTCTTAGGCGCTTTAAATGGCGCTATTTTATTGTGTAAGTTCAAAGGATGGCCAGATCCAAGATTGCATGGTTCAAAAAACCCTGGTGCAACTAATATATTACGAATACATCATGCCCAAGCAGCCAGTTTAGTGCTGTTATTTGACCTATTAAAAGGCACTTTGCCCGTTTATTTAGCTTACTTTATTGGTATTCCACCTATTGGCATTGGGCTAATCGGCATCGCAACTTGCTTAGGGCATATATTCCCGCCTTACTTTGACTTCAAAGGCGGAAAAGCTGTCGCTACTGGATTAGGTACATTACTGCCTTTGGGAATGGATATGACAGGGCTAGTTGTTATTACATGGTTATTAACTGTAGCGATCAGTGGATATGCTTCTTTGGCTGCCATTGTCACTGCCATTGCAGCTCCCGTTTTTGTAAACTACATCAAACCAGAGTTCACTTTGCCTGTATTAATGCTTTCATGTTTAATCATTCTGAGACATATCAGTAATATTCGACGTTTATTAACAGGTAAAGAAAAGAAAATAGTGAACTGGAAACAATAATATCCATAAAGAGATTGGTAGTTAAAGGCAATCTCGTTATAATTGAAAAAATCACAGCAAATACACAATAATTACCAGGATTGGTAAAAATATTGGCATTTTATTAACACTTACAGGAGTTCATGTGACCCTTATTAAACGTCTCAGCCTATTTATCACTCTTTCAATGAGCTTGTTCAGCGTATCAAGCTTTGCACAAGATTTCTCTGATGAAGCGATTGCCAGTCGTATCGCTCCTATTAGTGATGTATATATAGATGGTGAAATTGTCACTGCTAATACCGCTAGTGCATCAGATGAGCCTGCAGAACCACGCACTGGTGAGCAAGTTTACGGTACATTTTGTATAGCCTGCCATGGCACTGGTGCTGCTGGAGCGCCAATCAAAGGAGATGCTGCAGCATGGGGACCTCGTATAGCACAAGGTGAAGAAACGTTAATTAAACATGCTCTTTCAGGCTTTAATGCAATGCCAGCTAAAGGAACTTGTAGTAATTGTAGCGACGATGAAATTATTGCCACAGTTAAGTTCTTAACTGAGGGTTTATAATAAACGCTAAAGCCTTTATTATTGAACTTGTGCATTATAAAAAATGATAAAAAGACGAATTGATATTCGTCTTTTTTTATAGCTATTTTCGACAAAGGACAAGTATTATGCGTTTATTACACACTATGTTACGTGTTACTGATTTACAAAAATCATTAGATTTTTACCAAAATGTACTGGATATGAAATTGTTACGCCAGTCAGAAAATGCTGAATATAAGTATACACTTGCATTTTTAGGTTACGGCGATGAACTTGACACAACAGTTATTGAATTAACTTATAACTGGGGTACAGACGCTTATGACCTAGGTAATGCTTATGGCCATATCGCGATTGAAACAGATGATATTTACCAAACTTGTGAAAAAATAAAAAGCTTAGGTGGCATTATCACGCGTGAAGCAGGACCAGTAAAAGGCGGTACTACCGTGATTGCGTTTGTAAAAGACCCTGATGGTTATATGATTGAATTAATTAACAAGAAAGATGCTGGCAAAGGATTAGGCGAAAGTTAATTAATAGACTCATTATTTAGCTTGATGAGTCAGTATTGAATGGAAAACGACATATAAATGTTCAAATAAAAAAGGCTGATTCAATATCAGCCTTTTTTTATCTATTTATTACGTCTTATTATTGGTGTAATAAATGGTTTTATTTAGGTAGGAAACCCACACGATCATACACTTTAGCAAGTGTCTCCGCTGCTCGTTCACGTGCTTTATATGCCCCTACTCTTGCCATCGCCTGCAATGCAGCTTCATCAGCACGTAACGCTTTAAAACGAGCTTGAATTGGCTCTAAAAGTGTAACAACAGCATCTGCTGTATCTGATTTTAAGTGCCCATACATTTTATCTTCATATTCAGGAATCAAGCTTTCGATTGATTTACCAGTAGAGCATGAAAGCAATGTTAGCAGATTAGAAACACCTGGTTTTTCCGCCGTATCAAAATAGATGCGCGCTTGTTCATCAGAGTCTGTTGCTGCACTTTTAATTTTCTTCGCTATCTTCTTAGGGTCTTCCAATAACGCAATGAAGTTCTTTTCGTTATCATCAGATTTAGACATTTTCTTGGTTGGCTCTTGCAAGCTCATAATACGTGCACCATGCTCTGGGATAGCAGGTTCTGGCACAACAAAAGTATCACCGTAAGCATTATTGAAACGCGTTGCAATATCTCGTGCTAATTCAAGATGCTGCTTCTGATCGCTACCAACAGGTACACTTTGTGGACCGTATAATAAAATATCTGCCGCCATTAATACTGGGTAGCTATATAACCCTGCATTAATATTCGTCACGTTCTTTTGTGATTTATCTTTAAACTGCGTCATACGGTTTAATTCACCCATTTGTGTATGACAATTTAAAATCCAAGATAATTCAGCATGCTCAGGCACTTGAGATTGAATAAACATAGTACTTTTTTGTGGGTCAATACCCACAGCTTGATACATCGCTAAACCATCATAAATAGCACTGCGTAAGGCTTTTGGATCTTGACGCACTGTGATCGCATGTAAATCAACAAGACAGAATAAACAGTCGTGTGTTTCTTGCATTACAACCCATTGACGCAATGCGCCCATATAGTTACCGATAGTTAAGCCACCTGATGGTTGGCAGCCACTTAATACAACTGGTTTAGTCATTGTTTCTTTCCTTCACTGCTTTTAAAGCAATGTTAATAATTCGTCGAAATGATTAATAAGATAATCTGGGTTCATATCCGCAATCGGATCACCGAAGTTATACCCATAAGTTAACGCGATAGTTTTTACCTGTGCATTTTTACCCGCTAAAATATCGTTACGAGAATCCCCTACCATCACGGTTTGAGATTGACTGATATTGAAATGCTCACAGGCGTGATTAACTTGCATTGCATCAGGTTTATTTTTAACTAACGTATCACCGCCAATTAATAAATCAAAACAACGATTTATTCCAAAATACTTTAGTAATTTAGGGAGGAATTTTTCTGATTTATTAGTGATCAAAGCAATTTTATAGCCTTTATCTTGTAATGAAAATAAAGTACTTTTTACTGCGGGGTATAAACCAGACTCAGTATTTAGAAATTGTTGGTAATAACCTTCAAATATCGTCACGGCTTGCGTTAATTCGGCATCAGATATCGTCTTATCTTGAACGTGCAATAAACAACGTTCAACCATTTTTGGGATACCATCACCTACCCATGTTTTAACAATTAGACCATTCACATTGGGTAATGATAAATCGTCTAGCATTGAATTTAATGCCAGACGTAAGTCTGGTACGCTATTAACTAACGTACCATCAAGGTCAAAACAAATTAGTTTAATATCAGTAATTGGGGACATATCAACTCATCTCTATTTTACTTGAGCTAGCTGTTCGCGCATATCGTCAATAACCGCTTTATAGTCTGGCTGATTAAAGATAGCTGAACCTGCAACAAACATATCTGCACCTGCTTCTGCAATCTCTTTAATATTGTCAGTTTTAACGCCGCCATCTACTTGTAGGCGAATATCTCGGCCACTATCATCGATTAATTTACGTACTTGGCGTAGTTTTTCAAGTGTATGAGGAATGAATGATTGACCACCAAAACCAGGGTTTACCGACATTAATAACACCACATCAAGTCTATCCATAACATGTGTTAATTCTTCTAATGAAGAGGCAGGATTTAATACCAATCCAGCTTTACAACCATGGTCTTTAATTAACTGTAATGAACGATCGACATGTTTTGAAGCATCTGGGTGGAAAGTAATAATTGATGCACCAGCATTAGCAAACTCAACAATCATAGTATCGACAGGCTCTACCATTAGATGTACGTCGATTGGTGCTGTAATACCGAAGTCACGTAATGCTTTACAAACCATTGGACCGATCGTTAGGTTAGGTACGTAATGATTGTCCATTACATCAAAATGCACTACATCGGCACCATCGTCTAATACTTTTTGAACATCTTCGCCTAAACGAGCAAAGTCTGCAGAGAGGATCGAAGGTGCAATTAAATAATCAGTCATGGTAGTTTGTCCCTGGATAGAAATAAGCTAAATAATGAATGTATTATTCTACCTAAGCCATGCCTAACACACTAATTTTTATTTCCGATGTTTGCTCTAGATTGATTTTTTCGCAGGGAAAAATGCAAATAATTCGGCAACAGGTTTACGATCAGTTGATTTACTACTAATGGTACGTGATACAAAAATTTTATCGCAATCCGCATCACGATATAACTCTTGGGTTAACGTTGTATCATGATTGCTTAACAGAACAGCCGCTTTACTCTCACGCGCCAATTTTGCTAATTGTGCTTGATCATCCAAACTAAATCCTTGCGTGGCATAACTCGTAAAAGAAGCACTCTTACTTAATGGTACATAAGGAGGATCGCAGTAAAGCACATCATTATCACGCAAGTATAAAAACAGCTTTTGATAAGGTTTACAGGTAAATGTTGCTTTTTTGGCTTTTTCAGAAAAATATAATAATTCATTTTCTGGAAAATAAGGTTGTTTATAACGACCAAAAGGCACATTAAAACCACCACTTTTATTATAACGACACAAACCGTTATAACCATGACGGTTCATATATAAAAACAATAATGAACGTAAATAAACATCTTCACTTTTATTAAACTTTTCACGCAGCTGATAATAAACATCTTCTTGATTATATTCAGGTTGAAAATAAACCTTCGCGTCACGAATAAATTGCTTAGGCTTACGCTTAATAATTTTATACATCTCAATTAGATCAGGATTGATATCATTGAGTATGTACTCGTCAAAGTCACTATTTAAAAACACTGATCCAGCGCCTACAAAAGGTTCTATTAAACGCTTTGCTTCAGGTAAACGCGCATTAATTTGCTCTGTTAGTGTGTATTTACCACCAGCCCACTTTAAAAAGGCTCTATTTTTTTTATTCATTATTCAACCGCAAATCATTATGTACCGCTTGCCATGTTTTTATCCAAGTCGGTCTACCTTTAAATGCTTCAGGTAAACTTTTAATTGCCAAATTTGCAGATTCTACCGAAGAATACTCACCATAAATGACGACAAACCAAGGCTTATTATTTCGAATTGTTTTATAGGAAAACACATTTTCTGTATTTGATTCATATTTTTGTTGAAAAATAGCTAAATAACGACGAGATGCCATTCCAGAAATTTGTACTGTGAAATTATTAGGGTTTTTAGACAGTAAAATGTAAGAAGCCGTCAGTAAACTATCTTCTTTTTCCGTAGAGATTAAAGGTTTATCTTTTTTCACAACAGAAGATGAAACATTCGTCAGTAATTCGTCTGCAACACTCAATACTTCTTCATCATTACTGTCACTTGTTGCCCCGTTATCGCTATCAGCGATTGTCGTCACTTTTTGTTTTGTATTTATTAACTCACTTTCAGAAAATGAATCATCTTCGCTAATGACGTTATCATTAATAACAACAGGGAGTTGTAATAATAA
The DNA here is from genome assembly GCF_947489755.1 of uncultured Psychromonas sp. GTDB lineage: Bacteria > Pseudomonadota > Gammaproteobacteria > Enterobacterales > Psychromonadaceae > Psychromonas. The sequence goes on along the minus strand of NZ_CANLFB010000001.1, from coordinate 147,922 downwards.
AGGGACTTGATATTGTTCAGTATTTTTATTCGCTAATGGATTGGGAATATCGTTACTTGATGTATCACTTAATACTGTCAACTCAAGTAACTGATTGTCTGAAATGACAGTACGTTGTTCCGTTTTATCAGATAAACCAACCATTGACTGATTATTTTCAACTTCAAGGTCCAAAGTAGCCCATGAACTAGCAAGAGACTCTTGTTTTATCGATTCAGTAGGAGCGACTCCTGTAATTGTACGTTCTGTCAGTAAATCGTTATCTGACTCATCTATTTTTGTCGAATTTGGTACAAACTTAGGATAAAGATAAGCGGCTAATAAACTAACAATAATGACCAATATAAGCATTAATAAGACAGCAGGAAGCTTTGTTTTAACCCAAGAAGGTGGCACAGTTTCAAGTAGACCTTGGTTTAAGCCTTCTGCGAGTGCAATTATTTTTTGTGGGTTACCATTGCATAAAGCTAACTGACGGTTTAATGCGTCTTGGTGTTGTAATTTTGCCTGATAGCCTATTTGTTGAAAATTATGCAATAGGAGTTCGTTCGCTTCTTGTCCATCTAATGCAGGTAATGTTAACTCAAGATGATTCAAAGTAGATTGGAGGCGACTCACTAAGTGAGTATCAATATAATGTATATAATCTTTTGTCGTTTTTTCATCAGTCAGCAACAAAATATTAAAGTTATTATCTTGCGTAAAATTAGGTTCAGAAAATAACTCACACAATTCAATGATAAAACCAGCCGGTAAATATTGGGCGTTATCAATAATGATTAATTTTTTTTTGGTTTGCTGCTCTGACTGTTGTAATCGAAAAATCGTATCTAATAGCTTATCTTCAGCATTAAATAATGCCTTATTATAAAACTGCGCCACAATTTTTTGGCGTAATGCGTTTTCTGTCTGCTCATTAACTAATGAGATATAAACTTGCTGTAAATCACCCGGTAAAGCATTAGAAAGGTTTTCAATCAGTGTAGTTTTACCTGATCCAGCTTCTCCTGAAACGAAAGTAAGTGAAGAAGATAAATAGATAAGATGTTGTAGTCGTTCTATTAACTGCAACTGAGAAGGGAGAGTAATTAATGTTCTTTCGACCATAATCGATTACGATTCTATGACGTCACGAAGTACTTTCTCGCTAACATTATCGAATAATGCACTTGTACCTACTGAAGTCGGTAGCACCAAGCGTAATTGACCATTAAGTACTTTTTTATCTAATTGCATATGCTCAGCAAAATGCTTGTACTGCATATCAGCAGGGGCAGTCAACGGTAGATCAAATGCTTCAATTAAATCAATTATTTGTTCTACGTCACTATGATCTACTAACCCTAGGATATAAGACGTTTCAGCAGCTAAGACCATTCCTACAGCAACTGCTTCGCCATGTAACCAGTTACCATAACCTTGCTCAGCTTCAATAGCGTGACCAAAAGTATGACCTAAATTTAATAGAGCACGAATGCCATGTTCTTTTTCATCTAACGCGACCACTTCAGCTTTAATAGCACAGCAACGTTTAAGCATATAAACAATTGCCGTTGGATCAAGTGATTTAATCGCTTCTATATTTGACTCTAACCAGCTAAAAAAGTCTTTATCATAAATGATACCGTACTTAATCACTTCAGCCATACCAGCAGCAAACTCACGATCAGGAAGTGTTTTTAAACACTCAATATCAATGATAACTGCCTGTGGTTGATAAAACGCACCAATCATATTTTTGCCAAGAGGATGATTTACGGCCGTTTTACCACCAACCGAGGAATCGACTTGTGATAATAAGGTTGTTGGTATTTGTACAAAAGCAATACCACGTTGATAACAAGCAGCAGCAAAGCCTGCCATATCACCAATAACACCACCACCGAGAGCAATAATAGTTGTATCTCGACCATGTTTTTTGGCTAGTAATTCACTTAAAATTATTTCGAATGTGCTTAATGTTTTATGTTGCTCGCCATCAGGTAAAATAACCTCATCGATTTGATAGTCTTTTAATGTCTTTTTACAAGCCTCTAAATATAGAGGTGCAACAACATCATTAGTCACAACCATGACTTTTTTGCCTTTGATCGCACTACTAAAAAGAGAGGTATCAGACAATAAGTTTGAACCAATAGAGATTGGGTAACTACGATCACCTAGATCAACGAGTAATTTTTCCATTAGAAATCCAGTAGAGCAATAATTTGACTCGCAACAACTTTTGCACTTTGCTCGTCAGTTTCAATAGTATAATCCGCAGCTTCTTCATAAAGTGCGTTGCGTTTTTCTGCTAGCGTTTCTAGTACTGATTGAGGATCATCAGTCTGTAGAAGTGGTCTGCGTTTATCTTTTAATGTTCTTGCAAGTTGCTTTTGAACACTTGTTTTTAAATAAACAACAATACCTCGAGCTGACAAATGAGTTCTATTTTCTTGTCGAATAACGGCTCCGCCGCCTGTCGCTAAAACGATACCATGTTTCTTGGTTAGCTCATCTACCATCTCTTGTTCGCGATTTCTAAAGCCCTCTTCGCCTTCGACGTCGAAAACCCAAGCGATGTCTGCGCCAGTTTTGCGTTCAATTTCACTATCTGAATCAAGGAAATCTAAATGCAGCATTTGTGCAAGTTGACGACCAATTGTGCTTTTACCAGCCCCCATTGGGCCAATTAAAAATATATTACGCTGTTCTGCCATGTTGAATTTTTACTCAAGTGGTTGATTACTGGGAAACCCCTTAAAAATTAAAGAGAAGTGCCTTATTATCGCAATTGTTAACAATATATTGCAAGCCATAAAAAAATAAGCCTGAAGGTAAACTTCAGGCTTATTCAATACTAAATGAATTTAAGACTTAATATTTTGTTTGCATAACAATACGCGGTGTAACAAAAATTAATAATTCTGATTTAGTATTGTCGGTAACTGAGTTTCTAAAAAAGAAACCAAGATAAGGAATATCACCTAAGAATGGTACCTTACTAACCGTATCTGTAATTTGCTGTTGGTAAATACCACCTAAAACTAATGTCTCACCGTTATCGACCAATACCTGAGTTTGAATCTCTTGTGTATCAATAGAAACTGACTCTCCATCACTTGTTGTAACAGTTTCACCAACAGAGTCTTGAGTAATCACTAAATCTAAAATCAGTTTATTATCAGGTGTAATTTGTGGTGTTACTTGTAAGCTTAATACTGCTTTTTTAAAGCTAACTGATGTAGCGCCAGACGATGATGATTCTACATAAGGTATTTCAGTACCCTGCTCAATATAAGCCGTTTGTTGATTCAATGTTGTAATACGAGGACTTGCAATAATTTCTGCTTTGCTTTCTTGTTCTAAAGCAGATAACTCTAAGTCTAGGATATTACCATTAGCTAACTTAGCAACTTGAAATCCAAGTGTACCAGCAGAGGTAGAGATAGGTAAGTTAACATCTAACGTGTTTAATGTAGAGTCAGAAGAGGCTGAAGACGTATCAAGTCCCCATGTAATACCCAAATCTTCACCAACAGAGTCACTAACAGTTACCATTCTCGCTTCAATAACCACCTGTCGAACCGCAACATCTAAAACATCAATAATTTCTTTAACTGAATCAATAACAGCCGCCGTATCTTTAATTAACAAGGTATTCGTACGTGTATCAACCGTTACATTACCACGTTCCGACAATAAACTTGCGCTTTGGCTTGATAGCATAGTTGCAATCGTCGCTGCTTTTGCATAATTAATTTGAATAAACTCAGAATATAATGGGGCTAAAGCAGCAACTTCATTATTAGATTCTAATTGCTCACGTTCTTTTGCAGCAAGTTCAGTAGCAGGAGCAATCATAAGCACATTTCCATCCATGCGCTTACCTAAACCTCTTACCTTAAGAATAATATCTAACGCTTGTTCCCAAGGAACATCATCAAGACGTAATGTAATATTACCGCTTACTGAGTCAGTAATAACCAAGTTAAAGCCATTAAAATCAGCGATTAACTGTAATACTGTACGGACAGGAATATCTTGAAAATTAAGTGAAATAGCTTTCCCTTCATAAGGAGTGTCAGCTTCATCTTTTGGTTTTTTAGATACTTCAACCATAAATAAAGTATCTAATTGATCATAACGATAGTTATATTCATCTTTTATATTAAATACGAAACGTGTTTTTCCATTTTCTCGAAATGTTTCTATCTTTTCTACCGTAGTAGCAAAATCGACAACATCCATGATGTATAAGAAATCATCTGGAATATAAGTACTTTGAAATTCAACGATGAGTTGTTGGTCACGACGCTGTATATCAACAGCAACGCTTGAGTTATCTAAGTAAACAAACAGTTTACCTTGACCTTCCGTTCCTCGTTTAAAATCGATATCAGAAATAGTATTAACATAACCTTTAGGTCTATCAATCAAAGCCGCTTTACGTGCTTTTTCAGCCGCTTCATTTAATGTTTTCTGTGCAGTTTGATCACCTGTATTTTGAATAATTGCAGCCGCTACTGCAGATTCAGCTTCAGTTGCAACAGATCTTTTTTCAGTGTCTCCGAAACGAACGATTAAATTTTCACCTTGATCAGAAACATAATAAGGCATCAATTCATCAATCATAATAACTAAACGTAAGCCGCCGTTCATGCGTATTGCTTCAACACTCTCGACACCATTTTTATTGATTCCGATAGGGTTTAATTCAAGTAATGAACTTGCATCTTTAACATCAATGACCAGTTTATTAGGACGATAATGTAATTTCTCAGTGTAAGTATCAATGTCATCATTGAATTCAAAATTCAATTCAAACTTCCCTTCCGAAAGAGGGTTTACATTAAGCTTTATTAATTGCGATTCAGCAACTGAGAAAGAAGATACAAATAACAAAGCGACACCCACACTCAGCAATATTATTTGTTTAAGATTTCTAAATTTCATGTTTTCCATTTCATCCCTGATTAACTTTATTCCGATACTAATGTCATTTGAGTAACACGCTCTACCCAACAACCATTTCTATCTGGTGCTAACTCTAATAAATCTATTTTATCTTTATTTATTTTTAGTACTTTCCCATAATTTAAACCAAGGTAATTACCTGGTCTCACTTTATGGACTTCACTACCAGAAACTTGGACAAGCGCCCATAGTTCACCGTCAATCAATAGCGTTCCTTTCATTTGCATTAACCCGAGCGAGTACAATTCCAGCGCTTGCTTTTTTCGCTCAAAATTAGGCTGTGGACAACTTTTAGGAATATCCTTTACTTGAGTAATAACTTCAAGTTGTGGTTGTGAAAAAGGATTTCTTTCACCTTCTTGAGTAAAGTTAAGGGTATCAATTTTTTTCAGTGTAGGTACTTCATTTTTTACAGGATAAACTTTAGATTCAGTATCATCAACAAATACATGTAAATCATCAAGGTTTGCTTCCGCACAAGAAAATAATAAAAACACCAATGATAAAGGCAATAATTGCTTCATTATTTTTTCCCTTTATAACGATATGTTTTAGCAACAATGTCTAACATTAACGTATTTTCATCGTTATGCTTTAAACGCAAATTATCTAATATAACAATACGAGGTAAAGCGGCAATATCAGCAGAGAACTTGCCTAGTTGCTCATAGGTACCAATGACTTTAATACTAATAGGGACTTCTTCAGCAAGTTCTAATTGTTTTTTTACACCCCAATTAAGACTTTTAAACTGCAAACCATTATTAGCACCAATAAAACCAACATCATCTAACAAGCTAGCGAGTTCTTTTTTACTTGGTAATTTATTCACTAAACCATCTAATATTACTGCAATTTCAGTCATTTGTTCGCGATAAGCTTCAAGATTTGAAGACAATGCAGCTTTTACTTTAAATTCATTTTTGAGGGTTAATTCTTGTGCTTCTACTTTATCTAATTGCTTAAGTTGATCTTCAATAATGTAATAGTAGAAACCACCAATCAAAAGACAGCACGTGATTATCACCACAATAGACTTATGAAGTTTCGGCCAGCTACCTATATTTTCTAGATCCATATCATTAATATGCATGACTATTTCCTATCTTCAGGAAGAACAATAAAGTTCATAGAGAAATTATATAACTTGATTGGTTTTGTTGGACCGCTAACGATAGAAGGTAATGAAGCATCGCCTAACCAACCAGAGCCATCAACATTTCTGACCATGTTACTAACTTGTCCTGTCGAATCGGATAAACCTTTAACACTCACTTTGTCATTATTAAAGTTAATTGAATTAACATAAACACCTGGAGGTGTTACAACTGGTAATGTATTGAAAAAACGAGTGATAATATTACGCTGTAATTCCAATTCCTGAATAAGGTTTATTCGGCGTACTAGTTCAGCTTTTTCTTTTTTAATATTTTTTATTTCTGCAATGCGTCGGTCTAAAATGATAGTTCTAGTCTGTAAAAACTCATTTCGTTCATTTTGTGCGCTAATCAAAGAATCCACATACATTTTTCCTGCAAAAGAAAAACCTAATGCAACTAAGCAACTACAGCCTAACAAAATAAAGAAAGCAATTTTTTTCTTCTTTTTATGATTTTCACGCCAAGGTAATAAGTTAATATTCGACATTACGAAAAACTCCTCAATGCCAAACCTAATGCCATCATATATTTAGGCCCAGATTGTTTTAATAATTTTTTGTCTACTTCATTTTTACATTCCAGACTTAGAGAAGGATTGGCAACCTCAACTTGTACATCTAACTCTTCTTGTAATTGCTTCGCTAACTCATCCATTAAGACTCCTCCACCCGTTAATATCAGCTTACTGATATCAACTTTGTTAGGGGCATTAGTAAACATGCGTAAGTCAAAACGTAAATGATTAATAGTCATATTAACAAATGGCGTAATAACATCGACATCGCAATCAATAGGTAAATCATTCTCAACTTTTACTCTTTCTGCTTCCGGTGCTGGTAAACCGTAACGCTCAGCAATCATTTGGCTGCATACAGCACCACCATGACTCTTGCTTCGAGTAAAAATAACGTTACCTTGATGCAGAATATTGAGCATCATTTGAGAAGCGCCAATATCGACAATAGCAATGCCTTTATCGTAATCATCAGAGCTAATAACAAGCTCTGCAGAACGAGCCAATGCATGACTAGCAATATCCACGATAGTTGTCTTTAAGCCACTTTCATCGACACACTGAGCTTGAGATAAGACACGTTCTTTCCGCGCTGCGCTCACAAGAATGTCATTTAATGACGGGTCATTACTATTGGGCCCCATTATTTCGAAATCAATAAAAATTTCATCTAATGGAAAAGGAATACTATTTTCAGCTTCAATTTCGACGCGCGATTCTAAATCTAACTCACCAAGAGAAGCGTTCATTGTCATTACTTTTGTAATGACATCAGAACCGGTGACAGCGATAGCGACATTTTTATAATTTGAAGGGAAACTTTTACGTATTTGTTTTATAATCGCAGTGATTTTATCAATATCTTCAAATCGATTGTCGACAATAAGCCCTTTTGCTAAAGGGGCTTCTGCAATACCATCAACGTGGTATGCTCCTTGTCCTTTTGAGATTGCAATTGCTTTGATTGAATTCGAACCAAAATCAATACCAATAACACCACTCGAACCTAATTTTTTAAATCCAAAAAACATAATTTCCTTGCTGCATTAAGCGTTAATAAGTTTTTTTTAAATTAATATACAATAATAAGTTTAAATTCGACAATTTCCAAGCTGATAAGTCACAGTTCACTCTTTAACTCATGATTTATAACTATATACTACAGACTCAATATATCGAACATAAAAGTGACTTAGTCACTCTATCAATGGAATTATTTAAATATGATGAAATGGATCAAGCGACTTTTTATAGTAGCTATTATTTTTTTATTATTAGGTGTAGCAACAGTAGCAGTAATTTATTATCAGCTAAAATCTGACTTGCCTGATGTAACTAGTATTCAAGATATACCGTTACAAGTTCCAATGAAAGTATTAAGCAAAGATGGTGAGCTAATTTCACAATTTGGTGAAAAAAGACGTATTCCATTGGTACGCGAAGATATACCAGACCAATTAGCTAATGCATTTATTGCAACAGAAGATAGCCGATTTTATCAGCATGTTGGCATGGACCCTATTGGTATACTTCGTGCAGCCAGTGTTTACATAATGTCTGGTAGTGCTAAACAAGGCGCAAGTACAATCACACAGCAGGTCGCTAGAAATTTCTTTTTAACCAATGAAAAAACAATGCTTCGTAAAGTACGAGAAATTTTCATTGCAATTCAGATTGAGCAAATTTTAACGAAAGATGAAATATTAATGCTTTATCTTAATAAAATTTCACTGGGGCATCGTTCTTATGGTGTTGGTGCAGCAGCACAAGTTTATTTTGGTAAAGCAGTTTCAGACCTCACATTATCAGAAATGGCGGTGTTAGCCGGGCTTCCAAAAGCCCCATCACGCCTAAACCCTATTTACTCTGTAGAAAATGCAACAGAACGTCGTAATATTGTATTAGTACGAATGTTAGACGAAGGTTATATTACTGATAAAGAGTATCAAGATGCGCGCGATGAAGTCGTCATAAGTAATTACCACGGTGCTGAAATAACGCTGTCCGCACATTACGTAGCAGAGATAGCACGTAATAAATTAATCGAACTATACGGTGAAGATAGAAGTTATAACGAAGGCTTCAACGTTTACACCACCATTACAAAAAAAACCCAAGAAGCGGCAAATCAAGCGGTTATTGAAAATCTTTATAATTACGATATGCGACATGGCTACCGTGGTGCTAGCAAAGTACTGTGGGAAGAAAGTGAAACACCATGGACAACAGAGAAAATAGCTAAAACGTTATCAAAAGAAAAAGATATTGCAGATTTACATGCTGCTGTAGTGGTTGCCGTTAATAAAAAAAGCATTGATGTCATCATTAAAGGTCAGCAACAGAAAAAATCAACTATCGACTGGGATGGTTTGAGCTGGGCTCGTCCTTTTAAAACAGATTCAAGGCAGGGATACCCACCTAAAGAAGCAAAAAATATTGTGAAAGTAGGAGAGCAAATTTGGATTCGAGAAATAGAAGTAGAAGATAAAGAAAAATCGACTACCAACAAACAATTGCAATTATCTCAATACCCAGCAGTAAGTGCCGCGTTTATATCTTTAAATCCACAGGATGGTGCGATTACATCAATGGTTGGTGGTTTTAATTTTGCACAAAGTAAATTTAATCGAGCCACTCAAGCAAAGCGTCAAGTTGGCTCTAATATAAAACCTTTTATTTATTCTGCCGCACTTGATAACGGCTATACACTGGCAACTTTAGTCAGTGATACACCGATTAGTCAATGGAGTGGCGATGAAGCTTGGCGACCTAAAAACTCGCCAGCAGTATACGCTGGCCCAATTCGTTTACGTCAGGCATTAGGTCAGTCTAAAAATGTCGTTTCTGTGCGTTTAGTAGAAGACATAGGGCTTACTAAAGTCATAGACCAGCTCGTTAAATTTGGTTTTAATGAAGATGATATGCCAAGAAGTAACTCTCTTGCATTGGGTTCTGCATCAATGACGCCTATTGAATTAGCAACAGGCTATGCCATTCTTGCAAATGGCGGATATAAAGTAGAACCTTACATTATTGAACGCATTGAGGATGCTTATGGCACGGTACTGTATCAAGCAGAACCTAAAATTGCGTGTCCTGAATGTGTTAGTACTTATAAACAACAAGAAGCAGAAACTGACCCATTAGCAACCACCACCATCATTGACGGTAAAGCTGAAGTTTGTGCTATTTCACCTATTGATAAAGCGCAAATCGCACCGTCAGCAATATCTCCAGAAACAGCGTTTTTAACGCGAGAGCTTCTGCGAACAGCGGTTTGGGGTGGCGGAAATCGAAAAAACAAAACCAATTGGAACGGAACAGGTTGGAGAGCAGCTCGCGCTATCGGTCGACAAGATATGGGCGGAAAAACAGGTACGACGAATGATTCTAAAGATGCTTGGTTCTCAGGTTTTGTAGGTAATATGGTCGCGACTTCATGGGTTGGCTTTGATGATTTTAGTCGAGAACTCGGTCGTGCAACTTACAATAATAATTTAGGTAAAAACCAAGTAGCTGGCGGTGAATTTGGTGCCCGAACAGCATTACCAGCTTGGAATTACTTCATGAATAAAACCATGGCTGACCAACCCGTTTATAAGCCTGCTCGTCCACGCTCAATTTCTAGTGTGCGTATTGATGCTGCAACCGGCTTATTAACCACAGCACGAGATGAAACAACACGATTTGAGTTCTTCAGAGCCGGTACGATACCGACTAACTATGTGCCAGAGCCAATGTTCAGTGGGTCGGATTCGCAAGAAGGCGGCTCTATTTTTGGTGACGAATTGTTTTAACTAACAATATCCACACTAAAAAACTCATTAAATTGACAAATAGATGAAAAGTCCTGCATTAATTGTGCAGGCTTTTTACTATCAGGCTTATTGATACCAACGACATATTCAACACCAGCAGATTGAGCGGATAGTAATATTTTTTCACTATCATCAATAAAAATTGATCTTGAAAAATCAGTATTTAACTGTTTTTTTACTGCAGACCAAAAGTCGCTACTCTCTTTAGCATGACCAATATCATGACTAGAAATAACTAAGTCTACATGTGATAACAATTGGGTTTGCTGATCTTTTAGTTTAATACCACTAGGATGGGCGTTTGTTAAAATAACAATTTTCTTATTAAGCTCTTTTAATGTCTTTAAAAACCATACCGTATCTTCTCGCCACTGAATTTTATCTTTACATTGATGTTGTAATTGATGGATATCTAAACCTAAGGTTTTTGTCCAATAATCATAACAATACCAAGATAACGTTCCAGATACTTTTTTACATTCTTCAAATACAACTTCAATGGCTCGCTCAAGAGAAACTCCATGAATAATTGCATAGTGTTCTGGAACCAATTCTATCCAAAAATGAGAGTCATAATGTAGATCTAATAAGGTTCCATCCATATCTAACAGTACTAAATCGATATCTTTTTCTATTAACATAATTCACCTAAAAAGAGTTAAAATTGAATAATGGGCAGTAAATAAATCATTTCAAACAGCTTTAAAGTATTCAAAACTCACCTAACTACGCCCATTAAATCGGTGTAAAGCCGGCTCACTTGACAGCACTACTCCTTAAAAATAAGTGTTCTTAATACTCACGATGACTCAGATATCCATTTGGATTAATATAATACAGTATCGTAGAGACAATAAGCATTGTAAGATAACCTTTATATATACTAATAAAGTCATGAGGCACCTATGAGTAGTTCTTCACAAACCTTACCCGAAATTTTAAATAAAAGTGTGGCGGCTTGTAGTCGATTTTTCAAAATTGAAACATTACAACTGAAGTTTAGTAATGGTGAACAACGTGAATTTGAACGTATGCAAGGTGGCAATCAAGGAGCTGTACTTATCGTTCCTTTTTATGACAAAGAAACGATTTTATTGATACGAGAATACGCAGCAGGGACACACAGTTACGAATTAGGCTTTCCAAAAGGGTTAATTGATCCTGGTGAAACGCCTGTAGAAGCGGCTAATCGTGAATTAAAAGAAGAGGTTGGCTTTGGTGCAAAAGAGCTTACTGAACTAAAAAAAGTGGTAATGGCACCAAGTTACTTTAGCAGTGAAATGACGCTTTTTATGGCCCATGATTTATATCCTGAAAGCTTAATAGGTGACGAACCAGAACCATTAGAAGTCATTAAATGGCCATTAAGCAAAGCAGATGAATTACTAAATCGAGATGACTTCCAAGAAGCGCGTAGCATTAGCGCTTTATTATGGGTAATGAAAAACTACCAATAAAATATGCTTCATATTATCAGTAGGCAGTATTGGTATGTTGCCTACTGTTTTGCAAGTTAGCTTATACCAATCACACTAATTAACTGATCTATTTTATTTGTTAAAATAACTTATTTCTTCGTTGTAAATTTCATAAAACGAACAACGTCTCATGAATTAACATTTTCTAGTTAATTCCCCGACAGACGATTAACGAAGTTAATCGTCGAAAGACCTTAATTTACGCCTTAAACTAACCCCTTTTTCCTACGCAAAATTTAGATCTATTATTTAACGTCATCGGTATTATTAAAATAAACGATTTAAACCATTAAGTGCAGCAACTCGATATGCTTCGGCCATGGTTGGATAGTTAAAGGTCGTGTTGGCAAAATATTCAATCGTATTACCTGGGCCTTCTTGCTCCATGATCGCTTGTCCGATATGAATAATCTCCGCGGCACGCTCTCCAAAACAATGAATGCCTAATATTTCTTTCGTCTCACGATGGAATAATATTTTCAAACTACCCACATCTGATCCTAAAATTTGTGAACGGGCTAAATCTTTAAATTGTGCACGCCCTACTTCATAAGGCACTTGTTGTTGGGTTAACATTTGTTCTGTTTTACCTACCGAACTAATCTCAGGAATAGTATAAATACCAGTAGGAATATCTTTAATAAGTTTTCTTTTACCTTCACCCGTAATAATCAAGTTTGCCGCAATTCGACCTTGATCATACGCGGCACTTGCAAGGCTCGGATAACCAATAACATCGCCTACTGCATAAATATTATCAACAGATGTTTGGTAATGTTCATTAATCGCTAATTGACCACGGCTATCTGGTTTCAAGCCTACTGTTTGTAAATTCAATAAATCAGTATTACCTGTTCGACCGTTGGCATAAAGCAAACAATCCGCTTTCATTTTTTTGCCTGACTTAAAATGGATCACAACACCATCAGACGACGACTCTACTTTTTCATATTCTTCATCATGACGTAAAATCATGCCTGAATTTCTAAAATGGTAAGATAAAGCATCTGACATTTCTGCATCTAAAAATGATAATAATCGATCTCGTGTATTTACTAAGTCAGTCTTAACACCTAACCCTCTAAAAATTGAAGCATATTCACAACCAATAACACCGGCACCATAAATAACAATATGCTGTGGTTGGTAATCTAACGATAAAATCGTATCACTGTCGTAAACATTAGCTGAATTAAAATCGATATCATCAGGATGATAAGGGCGAGATCCCGTTGCAATAACAATATCTTTTGCCGTGATAACTTCTACAGAACCATCTGCATTTTTTATTTTTACTGAGTGATTATCAACAAAAGATGCTTCACCAAAATGTAAAGTGCAGTTATTACGGTTATAAAAACTACTGCGCATTTTAACTTGTTTACCGATTACTTGTGCTGTGTGACGAAGTACGTCTGCAAAAGTGAACTCTTGTTTTTGAGGGTAATTATTTGTAAATAATGCATTATTTTTCAGTTCAATCAACTGTGTAACACTATGGCGAAGTGCTTTTGAAGGAATGGTTCCCCAGTGAGTACAACCGCCGCCTATATCACGATACTTTTCAACTACTGCAACACGTTTGCCTGCTTTTGCAAGCTTCATCGCCGAACCTTCTCCGCCTGGGCCAGTACCAATAACAATGACATCATAATCGTAATTTACAGGAACAGTTTTTTGATTCTTTGGAGTTGACATTAGACGACCTCAAGTTGGAAAGTAACTTATATTAACAATTTGATAGCATTTGTCACACATTCTTACAACAAAGTTAGCGGTAAACCTTTTATAAATAGTCTATTGTTATTGTTTAAGTATCTTTAACTTCTCACATACACTATAAATGTAAGAAATAGGTATTAGTTCATGTTATTTTTAAGTTTTAAAACAGTCAAACTACAGGAGTAATGACAATGCAAGACAGCAACACATCTGTACAGCAAGATAGCAACATATCAGTAAAATGGTTAATTTACGCTTTCTTAATAGGATTATCGACAAATGCATGTTTTTCTATTTTAACCATTTCTCAAGTGACCTTTTCTCTTTTCCCCTTTTTCACGTTATTTTTTGCAATCAGTCACTTTTACCGTTTATACATTCACGAAGCGAATAATGAAGGAAGTATCAGACCTGCATGGGCTGCATTTTTCATTGGATTATTTTCTTATTCAGCCTTCACTAGTGCTTTATACCCAGAGCTAGGCTCAAATTTTATATCTATCACTATCGCACTTATTTTAGCTATTTGGTTAATGTATAAGTTGATGTTTGGCGACAAACATTACTCTGCGTAATTGTTCTATAAAAGGTAAAAAAATGGATTATATTACTCGCAATATACCAAAATCTAAAAAGATCGCTTTAGTTGCACATGATCATATGAAAGAGTTATTAATTGACTGGGCTTCAAAAAGAACAGCACAATTAAAACAACATGAACTATTTGCAACAGGCACAACAGGTGTTTTATTAACAAAGCAAACAGGCTTACCTATAGAATGCCTTTTATCAGGTCCAATGGGCGGAGATCAACAACTTGGCTCCAAAATAGCAGAGGGGAAACTCGATGCATTGATTTTTTTCTGGGACCCAATGAATGCAGTGCCGCATGACACTGATGTGAAAGCGCTTTTGCGCTTAGCGGCTGTATGGAATATTCCTATTGCGACTAATATAGCAACAGCCGACTTTATCATGGACTCAGTTCATATTGATAAAGACTACGCTACACGTATTCCTGATTACCAAGGTTACTTGCTCGAACGTACACAATAGGCCTTGGAGATTAACGTGCAAAGCTTAACAGATATTTATATTTACCCAATAAAGTCCACCAAAGGTGTTCAATTACCTCAAACTTTTGTTGAAGAGAAAGGTTTGAAAGATGATAGACGTTATATGTTAGTCGATCTTGATGGCCAATTTATCACTGGACGTACTCACCCTCAATTAACTCAGGTGAGTATAGAGTTTTCCAGAAAAGGCTTATTTGTTAGTGCGCCTAATCAAACAAGTTTTTACATCCAACAAGAAGACTTTACAGACCAAATATTAACCGTTGATATTTGGTCTGACACATTACAAGCGCAACATTGTCATTCAGATTATGATCGTTGGTTTTCAACGTTTCTAAAGCAAGATTGTAAACTTGTTTATTTTTCTGATAGCAGTATGCGTTGCGTTAAAAACAAACAAACTCAAGTTAGTTTTGCTGATGGTTACCCACTATTAATCATTAACCAAGCATCAGTTGATCAACTGAACACTCACTTAGAAACGCCTGTTAGTGCCTTACATTTCCGACCTAATTTAATCGTCAAAGGAGATGCTCCTTTTATTGAAGATAATTGGGCTCGTATTAAGATAGGAGAAGTAGAGTTTGACGTTAGTAAACCTTGTTCTCGTTGTACTTTTACTAATGTTGACCCTAAGACAGGCATTGCAGATCTCGAGCAGCCGCTTAAAACGTTAGCAAAATTTAGATTCCATGAAGGTGAAATCGATTTTGGACAAAATTTAATACCGCTCAATGAAGGTATTATACGTAGCGGCGATCCGATACAAGTACTTGAGACTAAAGAAGCGCCTGTATATAACTCAATGATCAACGATCTAGAAAGCAATAAAAAAGAAGTGAAAATACACTTTTCAGTGACTGATATTGAAGTGACTGGAAACAATCAACAACCTTTATTAGACCAAGCTGAGCTTGCAGGTGTTAACATTCCATTTTCATGCAGAGGTGGTAAATGTGGTCGTTGTAAAACGAAACTATTGTCCGGTGAAGTTGATGTGTTAAATAACCAAGGTTTGTTTGCAGAAGATATTGCAGCGGGTTATGTATTAGCTTGCAGTTGTATTCCAACGTCAGATATTAGCATCGAACATTAATATTTAAAAAAGGCTTTAATCACTCTTTAATGCTTATATTAATGAGAGAGTGATTAAACTTTATCCCCTTATTCTGGGCATCCACTATGAAACTTAAAATCATCATCATAACTACTGATTAACTCCCCTTCCAATTCCCCAAAAAATTGAATTCGCTCAGAGATATCCTTACCCGCTATTTGCTCTGCTAATGATAAATAATCTTGATAATGACGAGCTTCAGAACGCAATAACGAGAGGTAAAATTTATTTAAAATGGGATCTAAATGTGGTGCTATTTTAGCAAATCGTTCACAAGATCTCGCTTCAATATAGGCACTACAAATAAGCTTATCGATTAATGTATTTGGCTCATGAGTGGTGACATGCTTCAAGAGCTCTCGCGCATAACGGCTTGAGCCAACAAAATGAAAAGTAATATCACGAGCTTGCATAATTTCTACGACTTGATAAAAATGATGTAATTCTTCCTTGATTAATAGAACCATTTTATCAATCAAATCTTGGCCGTAATCAGTGTTTGCTTTTGCGACTATTTTTTTAGATAAACTATTACTCGCTAACGCTTTCCAGTCACCTTGCTTACGATAAACAAAGTCATTATAAGGCGTTAACCAAGCCATCAGCGCTTCACCACTTTCTTTATCTACAGCATAACGACGAACTAATAGCATCGCCGTTTGTGCTGCTTTTAACTCACAGATCATATGATCAATTAATAACGCAGATTGATTCTCAACAAGCTTGGCTTTGTCTACCCAAGCTTGTGGTGTTTCTACATGAAGAAACTGTTTAATCGGTACTAATAATTGATCATCTGCGTGCATTTAATAACGCTCAAATAATTTTAAGAGTGCATCACTGTTATCAGGAGCAAAGTTTTCTTCTTGTTCTTTACCATACACGCTGTCAGCTAATTTTTGCTTACGAGATTGTAATGCTAAAACACGTTCTTCAACCGTTTCTTCACAAATCAATTTATAAACAAACACAGGTTTATCTTGTCCAATTCGATACGCACGGTCAGTCGCTTGATTTTCAACCGCAGGATTCCACCATGGGTCGTAATGAATAACGGTGTCCGCAGCGGTTAAGTTAAGCCCTACACCACCCGCTTTTAATGAGATTAAGAAGACAGGCACATTGCCTCCTTGGAACTTCTCAATCACTTCGCTTCGATTACGAGTTTGCCCTGTTAATTTAACAAAATCGATTCCTTTTTCCAGTAACGCTTCTTCAATTAACCCTAGCATTTGGGCAAATTGAGAGAAGATAAGAATACGTCGTCCTTCTTCGACCATCTCTGGCACAATGTCCATTAAAAAGTCTAATTTAGCAGAACTCTTAATTTGCTGTGCATGTTCTAGCTTCACTAAACGTGGATCACAACAAGCTTGACGTAATTTTAATAGTGCATCTAAAAACTCAATACGACTTCTTGCCATGCCTTTTTCACGTAATAAATCACGCACTTTTGCTTCCATCGTAATACGGATGCTTTCATATAATGTACGTTGATCATTTTGCAGTGCAATTTTATGGATAATTTCAGTTTTAGCCGGTAACTCTTTTGCCACATCATCTTTTGTACGACGTAATAAGAAAGGTTTGGTTTTTTGAATTAACCATTGTTGAATTTGTTGGTTACCCTCACCTTCAATCCCCTTACGGTAAACGCGGTTGAAGGTGCTATATGAACCTAAGAATCCAGGCATTAAGAAATCAAACAAAGACCATAGTTCACCTAGATGGTTTTCCATCGGTGTACCTGTTAAACACAAACGCTGTTTAGCATCGATCAACTTGATACTTTTAGTCATTTTTGCCAGTGGATTTTTGATCGTTTGTGCTTCATCCAATATAAGATCAGAGAAAGAAAAATCAGCAAACTCCTTAAAATCACGAGCAATCAGAGGATAAGTCGTTATAACAAGATCGTAGTCATTAATATCTTTAAAGAATTGATGGCGACTAACACCATGCAACACTAATACTTTTAAGTCAGGCGTAAACTTAATTGCTTCGTTTAACCAGTTCCCCACCAACGAGGTAGGACAAATAACCATTGCAGGTAACGTTAATAATTGCTGCTGCTTTTTATATAGTAAATAAGCTAAGGTTTGTACTGTTTTACCTAGTCCCATATCATCCGCAAGTACACCTGAGAAACCATATTCATTTAAGAACATTAACCAATTAAGGCCTTCTTTTTGATAGTCTCGTAACTCGGCTGCAAGCCCTTCAGGTGCGGGTATTTCTTGGATACCACTAAAACTAGCTAGCTTTTTAGCTAAGTTTTGTACGTGTTCACCACCAACCCAACGATTAATATCAGGTAGCTGAGCTAATAATGCAGCTTGGTTTTGTGGTAAATTAATCTTACTTTCATTAACCTCTCCAAGTTCCTGCAAAATAGATAAGATTGGTTGAATAGATTCACGTTTAACACGTAATGGACGCCCATTACCCTGTGCTAACAAGATATCGTAATTATTCTGTTGCCAGTCTTCATTACTACGTAACCACTCTAATAACAGCGGTAACAGTTCAATACGTTTACCTTCAACTTCAATCGACACACCTAAATCAAACCAGTTGCCTTTTTCATCGATAGCAATATCGATACTGTCAACCTGCTGACTCTGTAAGGCTAAGTCTTTAGCAATATCAAACTGCCAACCTAATACTTCTAAACGCGCTTTATGTGCGGTTAATAAAGACAACCATTGAAACTCTTGAGAGCCACCTAACTCAGGCGGTAAAATACCTTGTACATCTTTACTGACCGTGTATTTTGGATCATACATATAGACATCAAGTAAGCATAAGTCGTTAAACTCGTTAAGCGCTAACACTTCAGCCTCAATATCACGAGTAATACTCACGATTTGGCTTTTATGCATGTATTGATTACGTTGTTTATCTTCAAGAATATTTGGTGTTAATAGCAGATCACCATATTTAAAATATAAACGACCTAAAAATAACGGCTGAGATTTTATTGTCTGTATATCTAACTTAAAAATCACCTGTAGTTTTTCGTCTATAGGTTGAATATCGTAATGTTGTGGATTAGGTAAAACATCTTGTGAAAAGCCTAATGACACTTCTTGAGTGAAATGTGCACATTGCTCTTCACCTAATGGTGGCGTTTGTAATAGAGAAAGTAACCAATCACGATTAAAGTGTGTTTCAATTTCACCGACCTGATGACGTGATAAATCATAAAAATAAGGTTTAGGCGTAGGAATTAATAACCATTCCTCACAATCTTCTAAATTGACTGTTAATTGTTTTAGGTCATCTTCAATTGACTGCCATTCAAGCTTCACTGGGCGAGACTCAGAAACTGTTATTTTCTGTTCTAAATGCTCCCAAAAACAACGTCCCGTCTCCAGTATTTTTTGTAACGCGAGTAAATCAAGCTCAGTTTTTATATAAGTCTTACCTAACTTAGCCGCTCGCCCTTCTTTAGTTAATAAAAGACGTAGTATTTCTACATCTACATCTTCAACCCACTTGAAGCTCTCCATCCAGCTTTCATTGTCTGCGACGGAGACTAAATCTTTTTCACTAAACACATGTGTATTTTCACTTTTCAAAAAACGCACGGTGCCATATTCAACTTTTATATAACGATGCTCATGATTCAATACTTTCTTGTCAAAAGAAAAGCGGAAATGACCTTGGTAAGCAGATGCTCTTATTTTGGTAGGGGCGGCAGCTTTTCCATTTAACATCTCATACCAAGTTTGATAACTATTTTCGACGTTATAATTGGGAGTATCTGCTTGATAAGCTAATAATAAAGCCACAGCATGCTTACAGTTCCATCCCACAGGGCAAGAACAAGTACTATGAATTATAAAACCACCTTTATTAGAGGGCTTTATTGACGCTTTAGTTTTATAAGGAGTTTCATGACTCCCTTTCACTAGCCCAACAAGAGCGTTACTCGATTCATCGTAATCGCACGCTAATACACGACTTTCTTTAAAATAAAGGGTGCCTCGATCAATAATGTTACGACCAAAACTTGTAGAAATATCTTGCTGAGTTACTTTAGGCATCGGAAAAAACCATCTAAAAAACGGATCGTTAATGATAAAGAGATAGTAAGCATAAATAAAGCATTAATCACATAATTCAAAAATGATCTATTTAGCTGTTCATTTATTTACTCAGAAATATAATTGTAGTAAGTTGTAGTTAAATATTTATTTGTCATCATGTTCACATAAAATTGACGAAAATTCAGTTAATAGAGATAAAACCACTTGATTAGAAGCACAGCAACTAGCTCACTTTACTTTTTTGTCATTGCATACACAGCACTACAGATGTGGTTATTTCCAATTACTTATCAAATAGACCTTTATAGTCTGTTTTTTGGCGTATTAATTACTGCAACTTTGTTATTTTCGCTTATTAACATGCAAAAGGTGAAATATAACCCTCATGTATATAAATATTTAATGAATGGGTTTTTCTTTCTATTTTTAGCCATGCTCACTGACACATTAGATGAAGTGTTTATCCAACCTTGGCTGTTAGGCGTACTATTTGAAGATATTGGGCAATTAATTGGTTTTATTTTAGTCATTTATGGAATCAGTAAATGGATAGCACAGAATAATGCAAACACGACTAAATTAAAAAAAATCTCTGAAACTGATGAATTAACGCAATTATCCACACGTACCCACTTTAACTATCAACTCACTAACTTACTCGTCTCGCCACACATTGAAACATTTTCTATTTTATTAATTAACATTGATAACTTTAAACTCACCAATGAACGTTACAGCCAAGCAGCCGGTGACATTGTTTTAAAACGACTTGCTAATAAACTCATTGATTGTGTACGTAAAACCGATACGGTTGCTCGCTGGGGCGGTGAAGAGTTTATTATATTACTTAACAATAGTAATGATGATATTGCCAAACAAGTTGCAGAGACAATAAGAACAAATGCAGAATTATTATGTGTAGAGTTCGATCAAGATATTATTAATGTAACGGTCAGCATTGGCGCAGTTACTTACAAAGATGAATTAAAAAGTAGTGAGCTGATTAACAGCGCAGAACAATGCTTATCTACAGCAAAACAACAAGGTAAAAATCAAGTATACGTGCGAGTAGAGGCTGAAATAGTATAATTTATTGATGTATACCAATTAACATTTGTATAGGATATCTTTTTTATATTTAGACTTTTGATATGTAGAGAAGACATTAAAAAATTTTATTACCGCCTCATTTTTAGTTATCTCAATAAATCTATTCGTTATCGCGATAAATCTATAAAACCCTCTATGAGCCTTATAGATTTACGTATTAGCATTTTAAAATAAAATCGATGTGCTTCTAACTTTTATAACCATTAGGGTTATTTGACTGCCAACGCCAAGTATCCTGCATCATATCTTCTAATCCACGTTCCGCTTTCCAATCTAATTCAGTTAACGCTTTTTCTGGCGCAGCGTAACAAGCGGCAATGTCTCCCTCACGACGCGGAGAAACATTGTAAGGGATGGCTTGTTTGCTAGCGACCTCAAATGCCTTGATCATGTCTAACACGGAATAACCATTACCTGTGCCTAAATTATAAATAAACACTCCCTTATCATCCTCAATCCTTTTTAAGGCTTTTAAATGACCAAGCGCTAAATCCACTACGTGTATATAATCACGTACGCCAGTTCCATCAGGCGTATCATAATCATCACCAAAAACAGCCAATGCTTTTAGCTTACCAACACTGACTTGAGCAATATACGGTAATAAATTATTCGGAATACCATTAGGATCTTCACCGATTAAGCCAGACAGGTGCGCGCCAACCGGGTTGAAATAACGTAAAATAACAAACGCCCAACGAGGATCTGACTTAGCAACATCTTCTAAGACCATTTCCACCATTAGTTTCGACGTACCATAAGGGTTTGTTGTACCGCCGACAGGGAAGTCTTCACGAATAGGTAACGCAGCAGGATCACCATAAACCGTTGCAGAAGAACTAAAAACAAGCTTAAAAACACCTGCGTCTTTCATTGCCTCGAGTAATGTTAATGTTCCTTGAACATTATTTTGATAGTAAGAAATAGGTTTAGCGACCGACTCGCCTACTGCTTTTAAACCTGCAAAATGAATAACAGAATCAATTTTATGTTGTTTAAATACCGAGTCTAAAAAGCTTTTTTCTAAAATATCACCCTGATAAAAAATAGGCATTTTACCTGTTATTTTTTCAACTCGAGAAAGCGACTCTAATGAAGCATTACATAAATTATCAATAACAATAACTTGCTGATCTATATCTAAAAGCTCTACTACCGTATGAGAGCCGATATAACCCGCACCACCTGTTACCAAAATTGTCATAAATTACCCACTACGTTGTCTATTTTAAAAATATAAAGGAAAAATAAAGAAATTAAATTCGTGATAAACATTTTAACGTTTAAAGAGAGGTAATAACAAGTATCGAAGTAAGTGCAGAACAGCGGATTTTAAAGGATTAAACAGATTAGAAAAATTAATGTGTAAGAAATAGCCAAATAAGTCCCAACATTATCGTGGGGACTTAGCAAAAATCACAAACTCAAGTAAGGCATTATTTTCTCTAACGTACTCGCTCCAATACCTTTAACATTCACGAGATCTTTTAAATCTGTGAAATCACCATATTGGTCTCGATAGTCAATAATAGATTGTGCGGTTTTAGGGCCAACGCCTGAAATAGAAGTCAGTTGGTCTAGACTCGCACTATTAACATCAATACTCGACATTTTTGTAGCAGCAGCGGCTGTCGTACTGGCTTTTTTAACGCTAGTAGTTGCTGAGCTAACTTTTTCAACACTAGAGGAAGTGAGACTGTTAAGATCTGCAGCAAATAAACTAGTCGGTAGTAACACTAAAGATGCAGCCAGGGTTAATCCTCGTATAAATTTATTAATCATATAACATTCCTTTCTTTGATTATTCGGAATATTAAATTTAGTTTACTCCGCTACTATGTCAATAAAATATCATAAATAAAATTTATGGAATAAATAGTTAACCTCAATGTTGGTTAATGAAAGCGGAATTATATTTAAAATTATAAGATTAAATTTTTTGACTATTTTTTTGATTATACAGCGCCATTATTTTTGCGTAATTCAAGGCGAATGATTAAAGCAAGAACAAGATATTGGAAGATAATTTAACGCAGAAATCCGTAAAAATAGCGGTGTTGTATCGCTTCGCATATCGAGAACTGAGATTAGTTAACTTATTTAATTCGATTCACCTTTAGTTATTCATTACACTACAAGATTGTTATCTATCGCATTTTCATACCGTGCTACATAACATAAAACAACAAGGTGACTTCAAAGTTGAATAACGTTATATAGAAAAAACAACAAAACACTAACTCATCGATAAGATGACTTTTAATACAATGGCATAAGGTTTCAGAGGTATATTATGACAGTATTACACAGCTTTGAGCATTTACGTTTAGCACAAGCATTCTCAGATTATTTAAACAGTAAAAAGATTAATAATATTATTCAGCAAAGTGAATTTCACCATCAAATAATTATTAAAGACCAAGCACAGTTAATACAAGCAGAATCAGAACTCGTTCAATTTTTAGCAAATCCCACTAAAAGTGAATATCTCTCTGCCAGTTGGGAGTCAGGAAGCATTGAAAAAAACTCAACAAGCTTCGCCTATGCAGATTCAAATTTATTAAGTAACTTCAAACAACATGGCGGATTAATAACGCATAGCGTGTTTATTATTTGTTTATTGATTTACGGTGGGTCAGAACTAGGATTTTTCAATCCAATCAACTCTATATTTTCATTTTTTAGAACGCAGCCTTTTGATTACCTTCAAAGCTGGCGCTTTATTACCCCTGCTTTTTTGCATTTTAGTCTATTACATATCGTATTCAATTCATTATGGTGGTGGCAATTAGGAGGAATAGTTGAAAAGAAACAAGGTAAGCAACGATTATTAATACTGTTCTTATTTTCTGCTATTGCATCCAATTTAGCACAGTATTTTTTAGTGGGGCCTTATTTTGGCGGTTTGAGTGGCGTCGTTTATGGATTAGTAGGGTACTGTTGGTTATATGGATTAATGAATAAAGGCAGCCAAGTACACTTACCTAATAGCATGTTTGCTTTTCTATTAGGTTGGCTAGTATTAGGTTTTATAGATATATTGCCCGTCAATGTGGCCAACTATGCACACTTAGTTGGTTTATTAGCAGGACTTGTATTAGCGGCCGCTTGCAGTAAGTTGAAGTTATAAAGCCACTAAATAAGTTATTGATCTAAATATTTAGTAAAGAGCAAATCTTCAATAGGTCTGGTGCCAGTAATATCAAAAATGGCATCATTCGCTGCTTCTAAACAACGTGCTTTAATCACTTTACGTTCAGTAATAGACTTTATTTGTAACTCATTTTGCTCACCAAGAATGGTAATAATACGATCGCGAATAATTGGCTCATGAATTTCTACCGCTTGATAAGCTGCTGCTGATTTAACCATTAAATCAATGCCTAATCGAATATATCCAAGATGTTTACCTGGTTTAATATAGTTAGTAATAATATCCGGTTCTAATGCATAATATTGATAATCAGCCGCTAACTCGGTACTTTCTTCTTCAGCAGAAACGAAATTAAGGGGCGAAAGCAGCGTAAGATAAAACATACAAAAGAGTATTTTTTTGAGCATCGTTTATTATTCCTTCAACTAAGACGTTAATATTTTTGGATGGTATAATATCAATCTCTGCCCAAGATTGTGGATAAAAAAGTATTTCTTAATAAAAAACTTAATAAAAAACTTTATAAAAGCATCAATGCCAGCGATGTTTTTAGGCTGTTCCAAGGTTTGCTAATGAACATAAAATAATAAATTGAGTGGTATTGGCAAGGTAAATTCACAAGCATCAATCACTTGATAACCATAAATAAAACGATTTAAAAGAAAAGGTTTGTATGTTTAATCAGTTACTGAACATTGTTTCATCTACGCATTGGCAAGAAAATAGTCATCCGAAAAATTGCACTAAGCAAGTACTCTCTTGGTTATTAGATGAAGCCTCCTTAACTAAGAAACTTGAACAACAATGTGAAAAATTTACTGTAGAAGTTAAACAACAGCTAAATACAAATACGAGTGAATCGACGCTCTCTCAGTTATTTCCATCACCAGAACAAGTATTAGTACGAGAAGTTCTTTTGCATTGTGATGGCATTGCTAACATATTCGCACAAACAGAAATCCCATTTCAAACTCTTTCTGACAAACAACAAAAACTCGCCAATATCGGTTCTGAATCATTAGGTAAGTTTTTATTTCAAGATAAAACATTACAACGCGGAAAAATTGAAGTCGCAGAGTTTGTTGTTGGCTCTGAATTACATCAACTGTGTGATTCATTACAGCAATCTTGTGACCATTCCCTTTGGGCAAGACGCTCATTATTTCACATTAAAAACAAACCTTTACTGGTCAGTGAAGTTTTTTTACCTGCCTCTGGAATTTATAAATAATGGTTTATTTAAATGCCCCTAAACGCCAAGCATTGATGGAATTAATGCGCGTCGACAAGCCCATTGGTACGCTTTTATTATTGTGGCCGACCTTGTGGGCATTATGGATAGCTGCCAGAGGCTTACCAGATATAAGCGTGTTAATCGTTTTTTGCTTAGGGGTATTTTTAATGCGTAGCGCAGGTTGTGTAATCAATGACTTTGCAGATAGAAAAGTAGACGGCTTTGTTACTCGCACTAAAAATAGACCTTTGCCATCAGGTCGAGCCACCAGCAAAGAAGCGGTTTATCTATTTTTAGTCTTAGCACTGTCATCGTTTTTATTAGTCTTGACGCAGAATATTCTTACCATTCAGCTTTCAGTTATCGGTTTACTACTCGCCTTTGCTTATCCGTTTATGAAGCGCTTTACTCACTTGCCTCAATTTGTATTAGGTCTAGCTTTTTCTTGGTCTATTCCGATGGCATACGCAGCAGAAGCGAACATGCTTTCTAATTCTATATGGTTGTTATTTATTGCGAATATCACATGGACTGTAGCCTACGACACTATGTACGGCATGGTTGATAAAGAGGACGACCTTAAAATAGGCATTAAATCGACGGCTATTCTATTTGGAAAAAACGATAAATTAATTATCGGACTATTGCAGCTAGCCACATTACTTTTATTAAGTATTGTAGGGATATTAGAGCATTTAACATGGGTGTATTATGTAGGGTTAGCCATTGCAGGGTTATTATTTTTACAACAGCAACATCGTATTAAAAGTCGTGAGAAAGCTGCTTGTTTTAAAGCTTTTTTAGATAATAATTATGTCGGGTTAATCGTTTTTGTCGGTTTGTTATTAACTTACCTGTAAGTAAGCTAACTTTAATTGATGACATAAAAGAACGATACAATGGCGCTGTTAAGAGGCTTAATAAAAATGATATGTACCCTATTACTTATCATTCCTCTAACATTAAAATAGCTTTAAAATAAAAGTAAGCACTTACTTACTAACTAAAACGACCTACCTGCATAAAAATCGCTGAACCTATTACTTTTCTTTAGTGATAGCCCCTTCCCTACGTCCAAGAATAATGTACATATCAACTTACTTTATATTCATTCTTTATCTGTTTTTAGAGTTTTTAAACAAAAAAAGCGTATGTTTCATTATAAAAACATACGCTTCAAGTAGGATTTAGTTAGTTATTACTAACTATTTGCATAAGCAACAGCAGCATCGCTATCACCAATATGTTTACCATCTACAAAAAGTTGCGGCACAGTTGTTTGACCTGTCATTGCTTTCAAACTAACACTTGTTGCATCTTTACCCAGCACAATCTCTTCAAAACTAATATTGTTATCTTTTAATGCCGCTTTCGCTTTATCACAAAAAGGACAACCAGGCTTAGTTAACAACGCAACTGCAGCAGGCGCTTTAGCATTTGGGTTGACATAATTTAGCATTGTATCTGCATCAGACACTTCAAACGGGTCACCTGGTTGGTTTGGCTCGATGAACATTTTTTCAATCACACCGTCTTTAACCAACATACTGTAACGCCAGCTGCGCTTACCAAAGCCGATGTCATTTTTATTAACTAACATGCCCATACCTTCAGTAAATTCACCACTACCATCAGGTACCACAGTGATATTTTCAGCTTCTTGATCGGCAAGCCATGCATTCATAACAAACGTATCATTGACACTTAAACAAATGATTTCATCAACGCCATTTTCTTTTAATACACCCGCTAATTGGTTATAACGAGGTAAATGTGTAGAAGAACAAGTTGGTGTAAATGCGCCTGGTAGCGCGAATACAACCACTGTTTTACCTTTGAATAACTCGTCGGTTGTTACATTAACCCATTCATCGCCTTGGCGAGTTGGGAACACTGCTGATGGTACGCTTTGACCTTCGATATTATCTAACATGTATTGCTCCTAAAAATTTTCAATTATTTATGTTAAGTTTGCTAACAAACACGCGTTTGTTGCGGTGGCGTTATTATACAAAATCACGAACGATAATGAATTGGAATTAACATTGTCTATCACTTCTAGAAATAGACCTTAGCGATTGATTCACATTATTTTTATTATTAATCAAATAGTGCTTTCAAGTTTGCAATGCCTTTATCTGCTAATTGTTTCTTTTGATCTTCAGTGCGCTTTTTAGGACCACTTTCCCATTCCACATCTTCCTGTGGTAATTCATTTAAAAAGCGACTTGGAGTTGGCTTAATTGTCTCTCCATATTGGCTACGCTCTTTAGCTAAAGTAAACGTTAATTCTTTTTGTGCACGTGTAATACCAACATAGGCTAAACGTCGTTCTTCTTCGACATTATCTTCGTCAATACTGACTTGATGCGGCAATAAACCTTCTTCCATACCAATCATATAAACGTAAGGGAACTCTAGCCCTTTCGATGCATGCAATGTCATTAGTTGCACTTGATCTAACTCTTCTTCACTTTCATTACGAGATAACATATCACGTAATGTTAATCGTGCAACTACCTGCTCTAATGTCATTTCCTCATCTAAGTCGTCACCTTTAAGCATTTCAGTCACCCACTTAAAAAGTGTCGAAACGTTCTTCATTTGCATCTCTGCTGCTTTAGGGCTTGGACTATTTTCGTATAACCAATCTTCATAACCAATATCACGAATTAAGTCTCTTACTACATCGATATCGTCTTCTGTCTTTAAACGGTCATTTAGCTCAACTAACCAACGAGTGAAGGCTTGCAGTGTATGCAAAGACTTACCATTTAATGTTTGTTCTAGGCCAAGTTCAAAACTAGCGGCAAACATACTGATATGGCGTAAATTTGCGTAATTCCCTAACTTCTCACGGCTTACTGCACCAATTCCCCTAGGGGGCTTATTAACGACACGAATAAAAGCATTCTCATCATCGTGATTCACTAATAATTTCAAGTAAGCCATGATGTCTTTAACTTCACTACGTGCAAAAAATGATGTTCCCCCACTTATTTTGTAGGGGATTCTATTTTCCATCATCACTTTTTCTAGCAAGCGACTTTGATGGTTACCGCGGTAGAGAACAGCATAATCTTTAAAATTAGTACCATTCATAAACTTATGTCCAGAAATCTCCATGACTACTCTTTCCGCTTCATTTTGCTCATTTTTAGCAAACAATACTTTAAGAGAATCACCGTAAGCGAGCTCACTAAACAAACGTTTATCGAATTCATGAGGGTTGTTCGCAATCAATACATTGGCTGCTTTTAAGACTCGTTGACTAGAACGGTAATTTTGCTCTAACTTAATCACTTTAAGCTGTGGAAAATCTCGCTGTAATAACACTAAATTTTCAGGTCGAGCACCACGCCAAGAATAAATGGATTGGTCATCATCACCTACCACTGTGAAACGCGCTCTTTCCCCTACTAAGGATTTAATCAATTCGTACTGACTAGTATTAGTATCTTGATATTCATCCACTAATAAGTAACGAATTTTCTTCTGCCAGCGTAAACGTACTTCTTCTTTAAACTTCAATAATAAGGTAGGTAAAACAATTAAATCGTCGAAATCTAAGGCGTTATAAGCTTTTAGTTGGCGTTGGTATAAATCATAACAATGCGCAAAGATAACGTCTCGTTCGTCTTTGGCTTGCTTAATTGCTTGAGGTGGAAGAATAAGTGCATTTTTCCAATTAGAAATTTGTGTCACTAGGGCTTTTAATAAATCAGTATCTTCTTTTAATTGTTTCTCAGTTAACTCTTTTAATAATGCTAAAGTATCTTGATCATCAAAGAGCGTAAATCCAGCTTTCATGCCTAACGTTTTTATTTCTCGTTTAATAATTTCTAAGCCTAATGAATGAAAGGTAGAAACCATTAAACCGCGAGATTCTTTTCTACCCAAGGTTTCACTCACGCGCTCTTTCATTTCACGTGCTGCTTTATTAGTAAATGTTACTGCGACAATATTTTTCGCCAAATAATCACAATGCTGTATTAAATAAGCGATTTTATTAGTGATTACGCGTGTTTTACCACTACCAGCACCAGCCAGCACTAAACAAGGGCCAGAAATCGTTTTAACCGCGGCGTCTTGTCCAGGATTTAGTTTCATATTGTTTCCTAAATTTAAAAAGAAAAAGCCATTCGATTTTACTGATCTTTTAATTGAAAGCTAGCGTAGAAAGAGAGATAGAGTTGATTAAAGAATTAACTTATTCACTTGAAGATATTTTTATCCGTTAATATCAAAAAAGCATATATTGTAGATCACAATAATATTTATAAAAATTGTCGTTTTAAGATTGCAATCACCTCACATTAAACGATAATGAATGTTCATTCATTTTAAAGTGGCCTTATGGATAAGCGAACACAAATTTTAATTGCGGCAGAATCTGTCTTAGCAGAACGAGGTTTTTACGCCTTCTCTATGCAAAATTTAGCCAATACCGCCGGTGTAGCAGCAGGCACTCTTTACCGTTACTTTGATAGTAAAGAAGCATTGATGAATGAATTGCAAAAATTCATCAGAGAGCAATCAGCCAATATTATCTTAGCTGGTTTTAGCGAATGCCCCACGATAAAAGAAAAATACAATTTAGTTTGGCAGAATATATTTGATTGTGTAATAGCAAACCCTAGACGCTTAACCTTAATCGAAATACTTCATTGCATCCCTAATGTAGGCAGAGAAAATATCACCTTGTTTGAAAATGAGGCCTTTAAACCGCTTATTTCCTTTTATCAACAAGGCATCGATACAAAACAATTTTTAAACTGGCAATTATTCGCATTAATAGCCGTCAGTATAGATACCGCTATTTCATTAGCGAAACAAGTAATACGAGAACGTGTAACACCTGATCAAAAACAGTTACAACAGGTACGAGATGCATCATGGAACATCATTCAAAACCCACATTTTAAATCAACAGGAATAATTCAATGAAAAAATGGATAGCGTCGGCAATCATCTTAGCAATACTTGTATTTGGTACTGTGATTGGCTTTAACATGTTTAAAGCTAAAAAAATAAACGAATATCTTTCATCGCGTCCTATTCCTGAATTCCCAGTGACAGCAATGACGGTCAAACTCGAAGATTGGACTCCTCACCTACGTGCAATTGGTTTTATTGAACCAATGCAAGGCGTTACTATTACCAATGAAGTTGCCGGTAAAGTATCTAAAATAAACTTTGTATCTGGTCAAAAGTTACAGAAAGGTGATGCTATTGTTTATCAAGATAGCGCAGTTGAACAAGCAAACTTAAAAGCAGCTAAAGCACGTTTACCGTCTATTGAACGTAACTATAAACGTTTAAATTCATTGCTTAAAAAAGGCTCTGTTTCTCAGGGTGATGTTGATGATGCGCAAGCTGAGTATTTAGCACTTAAAGGCGAAATCGAAGGCTACCAAGCAACGATTAGCTTACGTACTATTCGTGCGCCATTTTCTGGTGTAACGGGTTTACGAAATGTATTTTTAGGTCAATATTTAGCAAATGGTACTGACATTGTTCGTTTAGAAGATATTAGTCGTATGCAAATGCGTTTTACTATTGCACAAAACGATCTTAATAAAGTACACGTAAATCAAGCGATGGATGTATTTATTGACGCGCAGCCTGATACTATTTTTACAGGAGAGATTACTGCAATTGAACCTGCTGTAAATTCAGAAAGTGGACTTATCCTCATTCAAGCGTCTATTCCCAATGAATCTCAGCTGTTGCGTTCAGGTATGTTTGCTAAAGCAAATATCATTTTGCCGACGATTGAAAAACAAATCACTATTCCTGTCACGGCAGTTAACTACACACTTTACGGTGAAACAGTTTATGTTTTAAATGAACAAAAAAACGATGATGATAAAACGTTTTTAGAAGCGAAACAAAGAATCGTTACGTTAGGTAAAACAAAAGACGATCGTGTTCATGTGTTATCGGGTTTAGATGAAAATGATGTCATTGCCACCAGCGGACAAGTTCGATTAAGTAATGGTTCTCACGTTAAAATCGTTGAATCAAATGCGCTTGATACTCCTTCTGTTCTTCCAGCACTGTAGGCGACGTTATGAAATTTACAGATATCTTTATAAAGCGCCCCATTTTAGCAATCTCATTGAGTTTGCTGATTGTATTATTAGGGATACAAGCGCTTACAAAAATGCAGGTACGTGAGTACCCAACGATGACCAATACTGTGGTCACGGTCACCACCAGCTACTACGGAGCAAGTGCAGATTTAATTCAAGGTTTTATTACTCAACCGATTGAGCAAGCGATTGCACAAGCCGATAATATCGACTTTATCAGTTCACAAAGCTTTATGGGTAGCTCAACCATTACGGTGAATATGAAGCTAAACACAGACCCAAGTGGTGCTGTCGCCGATATTCTTGCAAAAGTAAACAGCGTAAGCTCTCAGCTGCCAAGTGATGCAGAGGATCCTACCATTGATGTGAGTACAGGCTCAACGACGTCTGTTATCTACATTGCCTTTTCAAGTGACCAGCTAAACTCTAGTCAAATTACCGACTATTTAGAGCGCGTTATTAAACCACAGCTGTTTAGCATTAATGGTGTTGCAAAAGTAAACCTGTACGGTGGTACTAAATTTGCGATGCGTATTTGGTTAGATCCAGAAAGAATGGCTGCTTTTGGCCTTAATACCGCTGATGTTATTACTATTTTACAAGCCAACAATATTCAATCTGCTTCTGGTCAAGCGATGGGTTATTACACTCTGTTTAATGGCAGCGCACAAACTCAAGTTAAAAATGCAAGTGAGTTAGAAAATCTAATCATTGCAACACGTGATGACGGTAGAACAATCCACTTACAAGATATTGCACGTGTCTCGCTTGAAAAAAGCCACGACATCTACCGAGCAATGGCAAATGGTGATGATGCAGTTGTTGTAGCCATTGATGCAACAGCCAGCGCTAATCCACTAGATATAACGTCAGATGTAAGAAAAATGCTACCTGACTTAGAAAAAAACAACCCTAGCTCAATTAAAATGAAAGTGCTTTATGACTCTACTATTGCGATTGAAGAGTCTATTTATGAAGTAGTTAAAACCATTGCTGAGGCAGGTTTAATTGTACTCATTGTAATGATTCTATTTTTAGGATCATGGCGTGCTGTTCTTATTCCAATCATTACTATTCCACTATCACTGATCGGTGTAGCCGTTGTGATGCAAATGTTTGGATTTACTATCAACCTAATGACGCTATTAGCCATGGTATTAGCCATTGGTTTAGTGGTAGATGATGCGATTGTGGTAGTAGAGAATATCGACCGACATATTAAAGCTGGTGAAGAGCCTTTTCGTGCTGCGATTATTGGTACACGTGAAATTGCAGTACCGGTTATTTCAATGACCATCACGTTAGCCGCTGTTTATGCACCTATTGCATTGATGGGGGGTATTACAGGCTCACTGTTTACCGAATTTGCTCTCACACTCGCTGGCGCAGTATTTGTATCGGGCATTGTTGCATTAACATTGTCCCCGATGATGTGTAGTAAAATGTTAGTGAATAACCATCAACCTAATAGATTTGAACGTACTGTTGATAACACACTCACTGGCTTAACGAATAAATATCACAATGCGCTTGATATTATAATGTTGAGGCGCCCTGCGGTTATTATCTTCGCTCTATTGGTATTTATTTCATTACCATTCTTATTTAAATTTATACCAACAGAACTAGCGCCTAAAGAAGATAAAGGTGTACTAATGATGTTGTCAAAAGCCCCTGCTAATGCCAACTTAGATTTTGTTGAAAATAGCATGCGCTTAGTCACTAACGAAATAGCGAAGCAACCAGAAGTAGAAAGTAGCTTGGCGATGTCTGGTATTCCGAATGCGAATCAAGCCTTCGGTATCGCGATCATGAAACCATGGAGCCAACGTGAAAAAAGTCCAGATGAATTATCTAAAACATTAACACCAGCTTTTAGCATGATCCCTTCTGTGGCGACAGTGACCTTCCAAAGACCTGAGTTACCAGGTTCATCGGGTGGTTTACCAGTACAATTTGTTATTACTACTTCTAATCCATTTCAGAGTTTAGTGAGTATCGCTGCCGATGTATTAACAGAAACACAGGCTAATCCAAGCTTTGTTTATTCAGAACTAGACTTAGCCTTTGATTCTGCCACCATGAATATCAGCATTGATCGTGATAAAGCAGGTGCTTATGGTGTGACCATGCAGGATATTGGTATTACGCTAGGTACATTGTTAAGTGATGGTTATTTAAATCGTATTAATTTAAATGGTCGTAGTTATGAAGTCATTGCACAAGTAGAGCGTAAATATCGTTTGTCGCCAGAGCAATTAGGGGATTTTTATGTACGCGCTAAAAACAATGACATGGTGCCATTAAGCGAACTCATTACAGTCAATGTGGTCGCTGAACCTCGTGCATTACCACACTTTAATCAGCTTAATAGTGCAACGATAGGCGCAGTACTTTCGCCTGGTGTCACGATGGGTACCGCAATTACCTTCTTTGAAGGGTTATCAACGACTAAATTGCCACAAGGTTATAGCCATGACTACTTAGGCGAAGCGCGTCAATTTGTAACGGAAGGCGGCGCGTTATATGTGACCTTTATTCTTGCGTTATTTATTATATTTTTAGTACTCGCAAGTCAATTTGAAAGTATTCGAGACCCATTAGTGATTATCATGACCGTACCCTTAGCGATTAGTGGCGCATTACTCGCACTCGCTTGGGGTTTTGCCACCATGAATATCTACACGCAAGTCGGTTTGATTACCTTGGTTGGATTGATCACTAAACATGGTATTTTGATTGCAGAAGTAGCAAAAGAAGAGCAGTTACAGCATGGTCTAGATAAAATTGCAGCCGTTAAAAAAGCAGCAACCGTCCGTTTACGTCCAATATTGATGACAACAGCAGCAATGGTAGCTGGTCTTATTCCGCTATTATTTGCAACCGGTGCCGGCGCAGTAAGTCGTTTTGGTATTGGTATTGTTATTGTAGCTGGCTTATCAATTGGTACGTTATTTACGTTGTTCATTTTACCGGTTATCTATTCATTCATCGCCAGTGAGCATAAAAAACTGCCTGAATTTGATGAAGAGCAGGCATTGAAGGTAAATAGTAATAAACAATAAAATACAGAAGATAAATAAAAGTAGCGTAGCATTAAAGCTAACTTAATAAGCGCTACTTTATGATTCTCAACATTGATTGATTAATTAAATGCTTATAGCAATACACAGTATTATTAATGCATACAAAAAAGCCAAAGACGTTAATTCGTCTTTGGCTTTTTTATTTTACGGTCTTTTATTTCAACAAATGAATGAAAGCTTAAACGCCGTATTGCTGACGATACGCTTGTACAGACTCAAGATGTTGTTGCATTTCTGGTAACGTTTCAAGATAACTAACAACATCAGCAAGTTCTACAATTGAAATTACTTTTGCATCATAGTCACGTTCAACTTCTTGAATCGCTGACAATTCTGCTTTACCTTTTTCTTGACGATCTAATGCGATTAACACGCCTGCAAGCTCAGCTTTATGTACATTAATGATATCCATCGATTCACGAATAGCCGTTCCTGCCGTGATAACATCATCAACTAACATAATTTTACCCGTTAGCTCTGAACCCACTAAGCTACCACCTTCTCCGTGTGTTTTTGCTTCTTTACGATTAAAGCAATACGGTACATCTAAATCATAGTCATTAGATAAGGCAACAGCCGTGGTGGTTGCAATTGGAATACCTTTATACGCTGGACCAAATAAAAGGTCATAAGCAATACCCGAATCTTGTAATGCAGCAGCATAAAAACGCCCTAAGCGCGCAAGATCTCGACCTGTATTAAATAAACCTGCATTGAAAAAGTAAGGGCTAATACGCCCTGATTTCAAAGTAAACTCGCCAAATTTTAAAACCTGTTTTTCAATCGCAAATTCAATAAACTCTTTTTGATACGCTTTCATTTCTTACTCCACATTTAATGCTTTTTTTTGTTCTGCTACTAAGTTATTAATACCGGTATTGGCTAAGACTAACATCGCTAATAATTCTTGATGACTAAAAGCACCTTCTTCAGCTGTACCTTGAATTTCAATTAAACCGCCACTTTCTGTCATAACAACATTCATGTCGGTTTCTGCATTTGAATCTTCTGCGTAATCCAAATCACAAACTGGTATTCCTTTATAAATACCAACAGAAACAGCCGCTATCATTTGCTTTAATGGGCTTTTTTTCAATTTACCTTTAGCCACCATCCAGTTCAATGCATCAGCTAAAGCAATACAAGCACCTGTAATAGATGCGGTACGAGTACCTCCATCGGCTTGTATCACATCGCAGTCAATAGTAATGGTATTCTCTCCAAAGGCCTTTAAATTAACTGCTGCCCGTAAAGAGCGTGCAATTAAACGTTGAATTTCTAACGTACGACCACCCTGTTGACCTTTTGCAGCTTCACGCTGGTTACGTTTATGTGTCGCACGCGGTAACATCGAATATTCTGCCGTTACCCAGCCTTTACCTTTACCCTTTAAAAAACGTGGTACAGACTCTGATACAGTCGCATTGCAAAGGACTTTAGTATTGCCGACTTCAATCAGCACAGAGCCTTCTGCATAGTCAGTATAATGCCGAGTAATTTTGATCTCACGGAGTTGTTCGGGTGTTCGATTACTTGGGCGCATAAGTTAAAAAACCTTGTCAATAAATGAGCGGCAATTATACCCATTAACCCACAAGGCGCAAAACGTGGCAGAAAATCAATAGGTTTATTGTACCTCAGTACCGAATAAGCAAAGCGATACTGACTTGACGATTAAAAATATAACTAATCAATTTTGATTTAAATGACGCTTTCATTAATCAAAATTGAGGCTATGTACTAAAAAATCACAGGTTAACGGTAATCATAATAAAAAATTGAAGTATTAGCATTAATGTTCAGAATGCTGATCATGACTATTTTTATAAATAACGAGCTGACTAAAGCCTTTATCTTGTGCTTGATACAACGCTTGCTCTGCACGTCTATTAAGCTCTTCTTCCATATGTGAGTGATTAGGGACCATACAAGCAGCACCAATACTTACCGAGACTGTATCTCCTGCTGGTGCATTTTCGAACTTCAGCCCCCATCCATTGACCATATAAAATATTTCAGCGGCTAAGGTTTTAAGCCCTTCCTCGGAGGTATTCGGTAAAAGTATAATAAAGTCATCTGCATCGAGACGGGCTAATAAATCCGCAGGACGTTGAACAATATGTTGTAAACGACGCGCTAGTTCCATAAAACAATCATCGCCAGCATTTCTTCCATATTGCTCATTAAATAATTTAGCATTATCAACATCGATAATTAATAAAGATAAGCTTTCCCCAGAGCGTCTACCGCGCACCCATTCTTTTTTAAATTGCTCATTAAAATAATGCTTGTTAGGTAACCCCGTTAAATAATCGCGCATTGCTAATTTTTCAAGATTGTTATTTTTTAAACGTAATTGTCGATTGTGTTTTTTTGAAAAATATAACAATAAGCACGCTAATGTTAATGCAACAGATATCAATGAGATGATGATCCAATAACCAGTGGCCGTTTCATGTCTTTCATAAACAACAGGTAACCAACGATTAAGTATTTTTTGCTTTTGTTGTAAATCGATTGATGTAACGACTTTATCGAAAATCTCCAATAACATCACATTCTCTTTTGATACAGCAAGAGAAAATGGATATTCATGTTCAAATTTATCAACAATTTTTAATTCAGGGTAAAGTGTTTGAATTTGATTAACCATCACAGGTAACACATCGATAAAGCCATAAATCTCGCCACTGGTTACCGCATCCAGTCCGGATTTTAACGCGTCATATTCGTATAAATCAGCGTCGGGATACAAGGCGCTCAAAAACGTCATATACGAACCTGATTTCAGCATCCCCAATGGTTTATGTAACACTTGGTCTAATTTATAGGCTTGATTATTTTCTGAAATAACCAATGCTAATGGAAAATCTAAATAAGCAGAGGTAAACGAAAGATATTGATTGCGTCGAGCTGTTTTGTGAATCACAGGAATAAAATCACAACGTCCTTCTTTTATTGAAGCAATTGTTTCAGACCACGTTGTTGTTTCAATTAAAATAATAGGATTGCGAATGCGTTGAGAAAATAAATTAACGAACTCAGAGGCAATACCCACATATTTACCATTTTGAATGGCCTCTATAGGTAACCAGTCTGGATCAACACACATGTAAAGTGGACCATGAATTTGTAAATACTGTTGTTGTATATCAGATAAAATAGGCATTCTATCTTGATAAGCTAGGTCTTCATTGGCCTTTGCAGCGCCTATCTGAGTGATCCATTTTTTATGTAAGTTATCCGTCTCTTTTTTATTTAAGGCTAATAGCCCTTTATCTAAAATATTACGTAAAATAATATTGTCTTTATTAACTCCCATGAATCTCGGTAAATAATGAAAAACCTTATTGTGGATTAATGGCGTATTAATAAAGCCTTGCTCTAATGAGCGTTGTAAATGATAGTTAATAGCGTCATAAGCATCTAAAACGGCGTCTACATTACCTAAACGTAATTGCTTAATTGATGCTTCAGTATCAGTAGTTAACGTTAATTCTATATTAGGAAAGCTCTTCTCAAGCAATTCTTGATAGAAAAAACCTTTAATAACAGCAATGGATTTAATATCACTAAAATCATCAGCAAAAACCTCTCCTTCTCGAGTAAGTAACCCGTCCATTGAGGTTAAAGACTGATAGTGAGTAAAAGCGGTAAATTTCTGTCGTTCAGGCGTGATCTTCATATTTGAAATAATATCTATTTCATTATTTTTTAACTTTTCTAAATACTCGTACCATTGATAACCAATAACAAATTCAATATTGAGTCCGACTTTCTCTGCCACTAATCGCATTAAATCATTACTATAACCCGACGCCTCACCATTTTGGACAAAGTTAAAAGGTGGCCAATTCTGTTCAGCGTGTACTTTTATAAGAGGATGTTGTTGGATGTATTCTTTTTCTTGTACGGTAAGATCAACTTCAGCCGCAGTTGTAGCAAAAACGAAAGTGTTACTGGCAAAAAGTATCACCGCCACATAAAACATGCGAAAGACAATAACCAATGAGAAGGGCGTAAATAGCCACATAAATTCTAACCCTTTATTTAAGAATGAGAGACTTTATCAAACGAACTTGGTTAAAGTAATGATTAAAAAAAAAAGATAAATCATAACCAACTTACTGTGATCAACTTATCACTAGACACATCAATATAGGCCAATAAAATCGCCTTCGTTAAAGAAAAAAGAGAGAAAGAGTGAACTTGATATCAATAAGAAACCAACATTAAACTGTATGTTATTTAAACTCTTTAAGATAGGCATCGAAACGTTAAAATAACTAACATTACGATTTTAGATAATCATGAAATACGTAGCGAGTAATGTATTAGTAACTGAACTTAGTTTATTTAAGTTAGAATAATAAAAAGCTGGAGACTCCAGCTTTTTCATACCATGCTAAAATAGAATATCGTGCTAACAACTATGATTTAACAGACTTTAGAAAGCGTAAAGTAATGTCACATTTGTTGCCGTATCGGTACTTTTCTTATCATCAAGCGGTTTGTTGTCATAACTCACAACAACAGCAAATTTCATCGATAACGCGCCAATAATATTGGTTGATAATGACGTTTCAGAACGACCATCGAATTTACTCCCCCAATCACCAACAAACTTTTGCTGAAATTTAGCTGAGTCACTGATCTTAGTTTCAAAATTAATAACAAAGTGAGCGACGACACTTGAGTCATAATCTTCACCTTCTGTTTCAGCAGACTCATCATCAAGCTTTTGATAAATATAACCAGGACCTAACTCTGCATTTAAAGTCATCGTTTCATTGTCAATAAAGTGATGACCATAACCAGCAGCAGTTATTGAAGTGTAATCATAACCAGTAAACGGGTCTATTTCGTAACTCGTATTTACAAACAAATAACTTATATCATTAAGTTGATAGTTACCTTGTAATTCCGTATAAAAACGTTTCGCAGTAACTTCATCCTCGTCTTTTGTATAAACACCTGAAAATGTGTATTCATTTTCCCAATCACCTAATTCTTGTTGGAATGCAAGACTTCCTCTCAATGATGATGTATCTGTATTACCGGTAGTGAGAGAGGCACCTAATTCAGCTTCACCAGCAAGTGTTGCATCTCCTTTTACGAATTCGCTTTTCGCATGCGCAGCCATTGGCACAGTCAGTGCTATAGCAGCAGTGAGTAGCAATTTATTCATAATATTTTTCCTTTTTTTGCAATTTATGAAAGTCTAATGTGGTGATATGCTTTCTTAGCTTCACTTAAAATACCATTTCGTTAATAATTTTAAAGAAATGAGAACTAAGTAACATTAATATCCTAACTTTTAACTTAAGAAAAATAAAGAGAATGGAATAAGCTGATAGGTACTACGTTGAAGAGAAGGAATAGGATCAGAAAAATTAAAATAAAAAAGCATTGATATTTTCTTCAATATCAATGCTTAACAATTAATTACTTTTTTATTGTTTAGGAAGTTCATCTACATTTGAAATGGATACCTGAGGGGTTAATTCTAAAGGCTTCTCTTCGCTGAACTTTTTACCCTTCACTTGCACTATTATTTGCTGTGTTTCCTGTGCATCAAAAAATAAATCAGTGTAATACTGCTGTACTTGTTTTAATGAAACAGATTTTAATCTAGCAACATGTTGTAATTTAGTATCAATGTTTTCTTTATTACTCATCCATTCGTCTGTTAAGTAAGAAAACTCAGTACCCAAGTTACTTGGTTTAGCTAAATAATTCGCAATATGTGCTTTTTTTATTTCTTCAAAATCACTTTCTTTTGTTTCCATTAAAGTCGTTTTAAAATTTTCTAAGAACACTTGAAAGCGTTCATATAATGTTGCACTGCCAACCGCAGGACTTTGCGTAAAGAGACCAAACCCAACACTTTCATCTACTTGTACTGTTGCTGTAAAGGGAGAATATGTTAATTGCTCTTGTGTACGAATTTGGTCATAGAAAGCAGGCTTAAGGAGTTTATTAAGTAACTCCGCTTTAGCTAATGAAATAATGTCTTGGTTTTTGGCTAAATAAAGACTCACCAACGCATCATCTTCTAACTCAGATTCACGAACGTAATTTAAAGCCCCCTGCTGAGGGTCTGCTTTCAAACGTTTCGTCGTATAAAAGGCATTAGGTTGAATTTTCACTTTAAGTTTAAGTTTTGCTGTTAATTGCAAAACATCTAACGTGGAAAAATTACCTAAAGCTAATAAGCGTAAACTCGATGTTGACAATATCTGTTTGATTAACTCACTTAAATCATCACTTGTTACACCATCAATCTGCGCTAATAACGCTTGATCAGACCAAGATGGCTGGCGAATGATTTTTCTAAAACCATCTAAACCTAAATCCATCGCTTTACTTTTAGATTGATTATTTAAACGGCGTGTTAATTCTTGTTTCGCTAGTCTCAACGATTGCTCATCAAACTTCATATTCTCAATGTGTGTCAATAACATCAACAATAACTTACTCTGCTTATCACTATAGCCACTCGTGCTAATCAGTAACCCATCACTACTACTAATGGAGAAACCTAACCCTGCTTCTTGAGTGACAAAACTTAGTTCTGCTAATTGCTTTTGTAAAATATTTAATAACAAATTCATTTTAACTCTAGCGGCAGGAGTTTGATCATTAAGATCATTATTAAGCTGTAACTTATAAATGCCTTTAGGTTCTTTTAGTTGGCTTTGTTTAAACCAAACAGAGAGACCTGATTCCTTCACAAGTTGTATCGCTTTTTTATTTTTCTCTTGTTCAACCAATACTAAATTCTCAGGTAACCACTCATTACGAACAGGTAGGATCAATTCAGGTTGTATTGTTGCTGCCTTGTTAAGCCACAGCTGTAAACGTGACTTTTTAATTTTTGCTTGTGAATACTTCCCTTTATAATAGGGGATATCTTTATTAACCACTGCGTTTGGCGATACAACAAATAATCGACTATTTTCTGGTGTTAAATAACCGATTAACTGTGTGATAAACGTAGGGTTAAATTCATCTAAACGATATGGATAAACTAAGAGATCTTGTAAAGGGTAATGTTGCATATTAGCAGCCAAAGACATCACATTGTTAAAACTGGCTTGCTTAGGTAGAAATTGAAAATAGTTATCCAAACTTTTCTTTTGTTCAGAATATTGTAATTGGTTGATACCTTGCTCTTTAATTAAATGGATATAAGCAAATAAGCTCCCAATAACCGTATCTTGTTTGCTTAACCCTTTATTCGTTAGTTTAAACGTCATACTAAACTGTGAATACTGTTCACTGTGTGCACCATAAAATCCAGCAGAAACTGATTCTGCTAATCCAAGCTTTTGTAAGTAATCAGATAAACCACCTTTATGATCAGATCCTAATAAGCGACTAATATAACCACCAGGTTGATACATATATTCATCTTTGACACTCGGCACTAAAAAGTTAACTTGTAATAACTTGAGCTCTGCAGTGGGCTTCATTTGTACTTCTAATGCTAACTGCTCATCTGTTAAAAGCGGCGTCATTATGATCGGTTTAGTGACATTATTATTTGGAATTTGCGTTAAGTATTTCACCGCGATTTTTTGCATATTCTCAATTGAACGAGGGCTTGTTAAGGCCACTTTCATTGTGTTAGCGGAATAGTTTTGTTTAAAGAACAACTCCAGCTCTTCCTGTAAAACACTCCCAGGCTTATCAACAAGAGTTGTTAAATCACCCGTACTAAAACGGGCCATTGGGTGTTCAGGGTTTAATGAGTAGCGTTGTAATGCATATAATTTACGCATGTCGTTATCCACATACGTTTCATTTTCAGCATTAACGGTATGACGCTCTTTATCAGCATATTTTTCATCTAATAAAGGCGCATGCATTACATCGCCTAATCTGTCTAATGCTTCACCAAATACATTATCATTCACTTCAAAGCCATATACAGTTGCATCTTGTGCAGTGTAAGCATTGGTATACCCACCATTTTGACTCATAAATTGACTGTATTCATTGATGACAGGATACTTTTTTGAACCAAGAAATAACATATGCTCTAAATAGTGTGCTAACCCCAATTGAGAATCAGGATTATGCATGCTACCAACAGGAACAGATAAAGAAGCGGCACTATTTTGTAAATCTGGATCAGAGATTAATAAGACTTCCAACTCATTTTTAAGACGAATTACTTGATACTCACGTTTATCATTTGGACTCTGTTTCATAGCACTATTAATTATTTCGAATTTTTTCATAGAAGACTCAGGTTGTGTATTAGTCGCGGCATGCAAAAAGGTAGAAAAACATAAAAAGAAACAGTTAAATAATAGATAGATAGGCTTAATAGACAGCATTAGATGAGCTCTTTAAATTGTAGGTGGAAGTCAATAATTAAGACTGAGCACTATGCTACAAGTTCCCCAAAAATAATACTACTCATCTCTTAATAAAATCAATGAGGGCTGTGTATATTTATCATACTAAGCTAATATACCTACAAGGTATATCTTGTAATATTTAATTAATAATAAGCTAAAGTACGATAAAGTGAATCGGTATATAAATATGATTAAATTTTCCCTGTCTAACATTCTACAAGCCAATAATAGCGCAAGTTGCCTATGCATCGTATGTAAAATCAATACAACAAAACTATCGTTATGAAACACAACAATCGATAGTTAAGTTAAGTCAAAAATTAGAGCGTTATTACTCTCGCAATGGCATCTATTCAGGAGCAGGCGCAACGGCTGGAGATTATAGCAATACCCATTACACACTAAGTTTCAGCACATTAGAAGATGATGAATATGAAGTCACTGTAGAAAGCGATAGTAATGTGACGATTTATTTAAGCACAGATACTTTTATAGGTGGCAGTATTAAAGTAGAAGAAGGTGCAACATTAACTATTCTTACAGAGAGTTCTTTTAAAGTACGAATTAATGGAAATATCACCAACCTAAATGATGATGGCACTACATCTTCATCAGTAGTCAATAGTAATGGAAACATTGGAACTACTTTATATTCAGATTACCAATCGGCTAGTAACTCTGATTACGGTGTAACCTTGTTAGGTAATACAGATTCATATATGGCTACTTATGCAACGGAAGCATCAGTTAAAAAGAAGCCTCTGGTGATCAATATGGCTCTATACCGTAACTATGTAGATGTGACAAATACTAGTATAGGTTTACACTACGACGAACAAATAGCTATTGCAAATATAGGTGATAACACAGGTGATAGCACAGTGGAAATCACCCGCAGGTTCTAAACCTCAATAAATTAGACAAGGTATGATTGAAATACCTTGTCTAGCTATATATCTTCTTACTTTCTTCAACTAAAAACTAAACCTGTAACCAAAAAGTAGTCGGTCCATCATTCGTAGAAGTCACTTGCATATCTGCTGCAAAAATTCCATTTTCAACATGGCAACCTAGCTTAATGCATTGATCATTGAAGAGCTGATACAAGCGTTTTGCTTCCGTTGGATCTGCACCATTACTAAAGCCTGGACGATTACCTTTTTTAGTATCCGCCGCGAGCGTAAACTGTGAAATAACGAGTAAATCCCCTTCCGCTTGTTTCACATTCAAATTCATTTTGCCATTGTCATCTGCAAAAATACGATATGCTAAGACTTTTTCAGCCAAGCGTTGGCATTGCTTGTCTGTATCCCCTTGTTCAACACACAATAACACTAATAAGCCCTGTGTTATTGCA
This sequence comes from uncultured Psychromonas sp., assembly GCF_947489755.1. GTDB lineage: Bacteria > Pseudomonadota > Gammaproteobacteria > Enterobacterales > Psychromonadaceae > Psychromonas. Next base: position 103,624 of record NZ_CANLFB010000001.1, on the reverse strand, counting down.
CCGACTACTTCATTTTCTACCGTTACTGACGCATTTGTTACTCGTTGAATCATTGCAATCATGTGTTTTTCTCAAGTGCTTCTAATGCATTTTCTTCTTCATCTATTTCTTTTTCAGAGGCATCTAAAAATTCTTCTAAGGTCGCTGTCACTTCAGCCCCGATTAAGACAATTATCCAGCTGAAATAGATCCAAACAAACATGATAGGGATAACGGCAAGCGCACCATAAATGATTTGTTGAGAAGGAAAGTTAGTAATATAAAGGCTAAAAAGATCTGTCGCTAGATTAAATAAAAGCGCGGCAACAAATCCGCCAATTAACGCATAACGAAAAGTAACACGCTGGTGAGGAACTAAAGTATAAACACCCGCAAATGCTAACCAAGCGAAGATAAAAGGCATAAAGCTCAGTAATTGTTGCCCTACGGATAAAAAACCATCCGTTTTTACAATAGAAACAAGATATGAGCTTAGTGCAATACTGCCACCAATGATGATGGGACCTAAGCTTAAAATAGTCCAATAGATAGTAAAGGCATGTACTGTAGAACGTTTTCTATCACAACGCCAAATACGATTAAGAGTTTGATCAATAGTAGAGATCAATAGTAAAGCAATCACCACGAGCGAGGCGATACCTACCATACTCATTTGTTTAGTATTTTCTATAAACCCTGTCATATGCTCTTTAACCGCACTGCCGGCAGTGGGTACAAAGTTATTGTAAATAAGATCTTCTATAATTTTATTTAATTCAGAAAACATGGGAAAAGCAGACAACATATAAAAAACGACGGCAAGACAAGGTACGATTGAAAGTAAGGTGACATAAGCCAAGTGGCCCGCAGGAACCTTAATATTATCTTCCTGGCTACGTTTCCATAAAAATATACAATAGTTATAAAATAGTTTTATTTTCTGTACTAATACTTGCTGTTGTAATTGCAAAATAGCATCCCTAAATAAGTTTGTTATCGAATGTTTATACCGATTAGATAAATAAGAGCTCTACGTTTTACGCAGAAATAATGGCTTAGTTTAAGGTGTAAGTTAAGGCCTTTCAAAGATTAACTTCGTTAATCGTCTGTCGAGAGTTAACTAAACAATGTTAATTCATTAATGATTGAACCCTGCTTGTACGAAACTTACAAAGAAGAAATAAGTTATTTTAACAAGCAAAATAGAGCCCTTAATTAGTCAGGTAAGTATTACTATACCTGTAAATCGTAAACAAAAAAAAGGCCTTACCGAAGTAAGACCTTAATAATAGGTTATTTATCGTTTAAAGAAACGAATTAACCTTTAGTAGGACGAGCTGCACGCTTACGTTCATTCTCACCCAGTAATTTCTTACGGATACGAATGCTTAACGGCGTTACTTCTACTAATTCATCAACATCAATAAATTCAAGCGCTTGTTCAAGCGTTAGAATGATTGCTGGTGAAAGTGTTTGCGCTTCATCTGTACCAGAAGAACGAACGTTAGTAAGCTGTTTACCACGAATACAGTTAACTGTTAAATCGTTTGAACGGTTATGAATACCGATGATTTGACCTTCGTAAACTTCTGTAGCATGACCTAGGAATAAACGACCACGATCTTGTAAGAAGAATAGTGAGTATGTAACCGCTTTACCAGTTTGATTACAAACCATTACACCATTTTGACGTTGACCAATTGTACCGCCTTTATGTAGACCGTAGTGATCAAAGCTATGGTATAAAAGACCAGAACCAGATGTGATTGTCATGAACTCAGTTTGGAAACCGATTAAACCACGACTTGGAATCATAAAGTCTAAACGTACACGACCTTTACCATCAGGAATCATGTTAGTTAGTTCCGCTTTACGGATACCTAATTGTTCCATGATTGAACCTTGATGTGCTTCTTCACAGTCAACTGTCAATGTTTCCATTGGCTCATGTAACTGACCATCAATCATACGTTCGATAACTTCAGGACGAGATACTGCTAGCTCAAAACCTTCACGACGCATGTTTTCAATTAAGATACCTAAATGTAGCTCACCACGACCAGATACTTTGAATTTATCAGGATCGGCAGTTTCTTCTACTTTAAGTGCAACGTTATGTACAAGCTCTTTATTCAAACGGTCAAGAATGTTACGTGATGTAACGAACTTACCTTCTTTACCACAGAATGGAGAGTTGTTTACTTGGAAAGTCATTGTTACCGTTGGTTCATCAACAGTTAATGGCGTCATTGCTTCAACATTGTTTTGTGCACAGATAGTGTCAGAGATTTTAAGCTCGCCTAAACCACTAATTGCAATAATGTCGCCAGCTTCACCATATTCAATATCATGACGTTCTAGACCTAAGTAACCTAATACTTGACCTACTTTGCCTTTACGTTCTTTACCGTCAGCACCAATAATAGTAACCGCTTGGTTTACTTTAACGTGACCACGTGTAATACGACCAACACCGATAACACCTACGTAAGAGTTGTAATCAAGCTGAGAGATTTGCATTTGGAAGTCGCCATCGCGATCCGCTTCTGGTGGAGCAACAGTATCAACGATAGTTTGGAATAAATCTTCCATGTTATCTTTTTGAGTGTCCATATCAGTACTTGCCCAACCGTTTAATGCAGAAGCATAAACCACTTGGAAGTCTAATTGCTCATCAGTCGCGCCTAGGTTGTCAAATAAATCAAATACTTGATCCATTACCCATTCAGGACGAGCACCAGGCTTATCAATTTTGTTGATAACAACAATTGGCTTAAGACCGTGTGCAAATGCTTTTTGCGTTACAAAGCGAGTTTGTGGCATTGGACCATCAACCGCATCAACGATAAGACATACACTGTCTACCATAGATAGAATACGCTCTACTTCACCACCGAAATCGGCATGTCCAGGCGTGTCTACGATATTGATATGGTAATCGTTCCATACGATTGCTGTATTTTTTGCAAGGATAGTAATACCACGTTCTTTTTCAAGATCGTTAGAATCCATTACACGTTCTTCATTATCACCACGTGAATCCAAAGTACCAGACTGCTCTAACAGTTTATCAACCAATGTTGTTTTACCATGGTCAACGTGAGCAATGATGGCTATATTTCTTAATTTATCTAACGACATGATGCGCCTCAAAAATAACTACTATAAAAATACCAATTAAATAAAAACAGAAGAGTCCTATTTTTATTTAATTGGTACAAAAAGAATTTAGGCTATGAAAGCACTTAAAGTGATATAGCCAAATGTGCGCACATTGTAAACATAATTTCAAAAATAGAAAGTTTTAAGTCGGTCACAGTTACCTTAAATGCCTAAAAGTAAGAAAAAGTAGAGCGAAGTAAGAGGCTCACCACAGAAGGCACCAAAAAGATCCGCTTAAGCACCAAATTGGTGCAAAAAAAGACAAGGTAGCACCATATCGAAAAAGATAAACCTAGGTATAATAGACTTCGTTAACTTGGCATACTATTCGCTAATTTAATGTGTAATAAATCTAGATTGATGGTAAGTTTCATTGATGAGTTCTATTTTATCATCCCTACAAATTTCGATGTCAAATGAGGTTCTACAACATGTCTGTACAAACAATCCAAGACGTTCTAACGCTTATTCAAGAGCAAGACGTAAAATTCGTTGATTTACGCTTTACTGATACACATGGTAAAGAGCAACACGTATCGGTTCCACACCACCAAGTAACTGAAGACTTTTTTGAAGAAGGTAAGATGTTCGATGGCTCTTCAATTGCAGGCTGGAAAGGCATTCAAGATTCTGACATGGTACTTATGCCAGTTCCTTCAACAGCAGTATTGGACCCATTTACAGACGATGCGACGTTAAACTTACGTTGTGACGTATTAGAGCCAAAAACAATGTTAGGTTACGACCGTGACCCTCGTTCAGTTGCTAAACGCGCTGAAGCATACATGCGTTCTACAGGTATCGCTGATACTGTTTTATTTGGCCCAGAACCAGAATTTTTCCTATTTGACGACGTTAAATACGGTAACAGCATTGCAGGTGCATTCTACTCAGTAGATGCAAAAGAAGCAGCGTGGAACTCAGGTACTTCTTATGAAGAAGGTAACACCGGTCACCGTCCTGGCATCAAAGGCGGTTACTTCCCAGTAGCACCTGTTGATTCAGCTCAAAACATCCGTTCAGCTATGTGTTTAATCATGGAAGAAATGGGCTTAGTTGTTGAAGCGCATCACCATGAAGTTGCTACTGCAGGCCAGAATGAAATCGCATGTCGTTTCAACACAATGGTTGAAAAAGCAGACGAAATCCAAATTTACAAATATGTTGTACATAACGTTGCTCACGCATACGGCCAAACAGCAACATTTATGCCTAAGCCTCTTGTTGGCGATAACGGTTCTGGTAACCATTGTCACCAGTCTCTAGGTAAAGATGGCGTTAACTTGTTCTCAGGTGACCAGTACGGCGGTCTATCTGAAATGGCACTTTATTACATCGGTGGTATCATCAAGCATGCTAAAGCGCTTAATGCCTTCACTAATGCGTCAACTAACTCATACAAACGTCTTATCCCTGGTTTTGAAGCGCCAGTAATGCTGGCATACTCTGCTGGTAACCGTTCTGCCTCTATTCGTATTCCAATCGTACCAACTGCACGTGCAGCACGTATCGAAGTACGTTTCCCAGACCCAACAATGAACCCTTACCTAGGTTTCTCTGCAATGTTGATGGCCGGTCTTGACGGTATCAAAAACAAGATCCACCCTGGTGACTCTTTAGATAAAGATTTATACGATCTACCTAAAGAAGAAGCTGATGCGATTCCACAAGTTGCTGTTTCTTTTGAAGAAGCACTTGCGGCACTAGACGCTGACCGTGACTTCCTTATCGAAGGTGGCGTGTTCTCAAATGAAGCTATTGATGCCTTCATTGAGCTTAAAATGGCTGAATGCCAAGCGGTATCACAAGCAACGCATCCAAAAGAGTTTGATTTATACTACAGCGTATAATGTAAAAACTTAATACGACTAATAATCCAAAAGGACCGCATTGCGGTCCTTTTTTCGTTCTACTCCCTTCATTTATACTACTTTTTTCTAAAAAACCAAATTGGTCTGTTTTTTGCTAGCTATAGACTATCTTTTCATATTTGTCGTATGAAATAACTAAATTATTAACAAGCAGTACTAATACTGCTGCAAGGAGCAATACATGAGTGGAAATCAAGTCCGTCTTCAAGCAATTGAACAAATTACTAATCGTGCACCAAAAGAGGTCGCTCAAACTGAGCCACTAAATCAAATCTGGGCAACTGATGTTTTTAATTTGGCAAAAATGGAAGAAGCTGTATCAAAAAATGCATTTAAAGCAATTAAGAAAACAGTTAAAACAGGCGTAGCATTAGATAATGCAACTGCTGATATTATTGCTGCAGCAATGAAAGATTGGGCTTTATCAAAAGGCGCTAAGTTCTTCTCTCATGTATTCTACCCAATGACTAACATCACAGCTGAAAAGCATGATGCATTCATCCTGACCAATTCAGACGGTAACGCTATCAATGAATTCACTGGTAGCTTACTAATTAAAGGCGAACCAGATGGTTCATCTTTCCCTAATGGTAGCCTACGTATGACTAACGCAGCGCGTGGTTATACAGCATGGGATCCAACGAGCCCTGCATACATTCAGCATACTGCGAATGGTGCAACATTAATGATTCCAAGTGTATTCATGTCATGGACGGGTGAAGCGCTAGATAAAAAAATCCCACTTTTACGTTCGAATTCAGCAATGAATGAAGCGGCGCAGAAAGTACTTAAATTAATGGGTGAAACAGACGTAGCAGCATTAGATTCAAGCTGTGGTCCTGAGCAAGAATACTTCTTAATTGATGAAAACTTCGCAAATGCACGTCCAGACCTACTATTAACAGGTCGTACACTATTTGGTGCTGCACCAGCGAAAGGTCAACAATTTGATGATCACTACTTCGGTGCCATCCCAGCACGTGTTCAAGTGTTCATGCAAGATTTTGAAGACAAACTATACAAACTAGGTATCCCAGCTAAAACTCATCATAACGAAGTAGCACCAGGTCAATTTGAAATTGCACCTTACTACGGCGCAGCAAACGTGGGTGCTGATCAACAACAATTGCTAATGACAATGATGAAGCAAACGGCTAAAGAGCACGGCTTCCTATGTCTATTACATGAAAAACCATTTGCTGGTGTTAATGGCTCAGGTAAACACGTTAACTGGTCTGTTGGTAACAGCACACAAGGTAACTTACTTGACCCAGGTAAAACACCACATAAAAACCTACAGTTCTTATTATTCTGTGGTGCGGTAATTCGTGGTGTACATAAATTCGGTCCATTACTACGTGCAGTTATCGCTTCTGCTGGTAATGATCATCGTTTGGGTGCAAATGAAGCGCCACCTGCTATCCTTTCTGTTTACCTAGGTGACCAGTTAGAAAAAGTATATGACGAAATCAAAACAGGTAAATTAACAACGTGTACTGACGGCGGCGAAATGGACTTAGGTCTTGACCAAATACTTAACTTTGACCGTGATCCAGGTGACCGTAACCGTACTTCACCATTTGCCTTCACTGGTAACCGTTTTGAATTCCGCGCAGTAGGTTCTGAGCAATCAGTATCTGGTCCATTAGTTGCGATGAATACAATGCTTGCAGATTCATTAAACTGGATTGCAGAAAAATTAGAAGTTGCTTTAAAAACTGAAGATCAAACTGCGGCTGTTATTACAGTATTAAAAGAGTTGATGGAATTACACGGTAATGCTGTGTTTGGTGGTGACGGATATTCTGAAGAATGGCATAAAGCGGCTGTTGAAGAACGTGGCCTGAAAAACATTCCAACAACTGCAGATGCGCTACCTGCATTTAAATCAGCTGAAGTCATTGAACTATTCGAAAGCACAGGTGTTTTATCACCAGTTGAACTAGAAAGTCGTTACGAAGTTTACGCAGAACAATACAACTTAGCGATTGAAGTTGAAGCTAAATTAGTTATTGATATTGCTAAAACTAAAATCTACCCAGCTGCTATCACTTATGTATCTGAGTTAACACTTGCTTCTGCTTCAACGTTAGATCTAGGCATTGAATTAGATTCAACAATCGCAAAACAGATTGCAGAACATATTAATGGTCTATTAGCGGCAGTTGCAAAACTTGAAACTGAAATCGCTAAACATGACTTCGCAGATACTGAAGCTCACATGCGTCATAGTGCCGATATTATTTGTCCATTAATGGGTGAAGCTCGTGAACATGCTGATGCACTTGAGTTATTAGTCGCTGATGAACTATGGCCACTACCGAAATACTCAGAAATGTTATTTATTAAATAAATATTAATAAAAATAAATAAACAATATAAAAGGAGTGAGTAATAGCTCACTCCTTATTGTTTACTGAATGACAAATCACCTTCTAATATACCTATTATTTTGAATAGAAAATATTAACCTTTGCTCACCTGATATAGTGATAAAAGCTTAATATTTATATACCGACTACGTTTACTGTATGTTTTTTAATTGTCTAAACCTTTTATATGTTCGACAATGAGTTTTTTACTATTAAGGTTTTTGATTATGAAGTGTTCTCTTTTTTTAGTTATATTACTTTGTTTTTATGCGACTTTAACATCTGCAGAAACGAAAATTTATCATTGGGTTGATGCAGACGGTAAGACTCATTTTGCAGATACCGCACCACCTGGCACAGCTGAAATAGTCGTTAAAAATAAAAATTTAGTATCGACACCTGAGCAACAGCCTAAAAAAATAAACAATACAAGCTCCAATAAAGAAGAGATTATTAAATACCAAGCAGAAATAACAACACCTAAAGATGATGTTGCAATAAGAAGTAATAATGGCACGTTAGAAGTTCACGTTAAAACAACACCTGAAAAGAAAAGCACTCAACGCTTACAACTCTTTTTAGATGGTCAGGCATTAGGTTTGCCGCAAATATCACCGACAATTCGAGCATTAAATATTGATCGAGGAACGCACCAAATACAAGCCAAGTTATTAGATGAAGGAAGCAACATATTAGCAACAACACAAGTTGTTACGATACATTTACAACGTATATCCGTTATTAAGTAGATTATAGAAAATATGTCAAAAGAACCTAGTCTCGATCTTATTTTTACTTTTATTGAAGAAGCAAAAACTGCATTTGTAGCGTTAGATGCATCATTAAATCTAATCTACGCGAACCCTGCAAGTGAACAGTTGTTGTCACAAAGCAAACAACGCTTATATGGTCAGAACCTGCAAGTGCTTGCAGAGCAGTTTCACTTCTCACCTGAATCGATTAAAAACCTACTACTAGAAGAGTCATCTTTTACAGAAAATGAGGTCACTTTATTTATTGATGGTCACCCACTATTAATTGATTTAAGTGCCAGTTATATAGATACAAAATTAACAAAATATATCATCATTGAAATGCGTTGTATCGAGCAACAAAAACGTATTAGTCAGGTTCATTATCAAGAGCACCAACAAAAAGCAGCACAAGAGCTAGTGCGAGGCTTAGCCCATGAAATTAAAAACCCATTAGGTGGATTACGTGGTGCCGCTCAGCTATTAGAAGCAGAATTACCTGATCCAGAATTAAAAGAATTTACACAAATTATTATTGAGCAAGCCGACAGATTAAGCGCCTTAGTCAATCGTTTGTTAGGGCCTCAAAAACTAGGTGAAAAGCGCATTCATAATATTCATTCAGTCTTAGAAAGCGTGCGCAAATTAGTGAACTTAGATTTACCTGATAATGTGAAAATCCATATTGATTATGATCCAAGTATTCCAGATTTTGAAATGGAATCAGATCAATTACAGCAAGCATTTTTAAATATTGTTCAGAATGCAGTACAAGCATTACAAAGCCAGCCAGAGCAGCACTCAATTACACTGCGTACTCGCACTGCAAATCAAATAACAATTAATGGGCTACCACAGCGCTTGGCAACCGAAATTAAAATAATCGATACCGGACCAGGTATACCGATGCATATTAGAAACACATTATTTTATCCGATGGTAACAGGACGTAAAGATGGCACTGGTTTAGGGCTATCGATCGCACAAGAATTGATTAAACAGCATCATGGACGTATTGAGTTTAATAGTTGTAAAGGTCATACCGAGTTTTCGGTTTACTTACCCATTTAACTTTTAGTGTACACATAATAATAAATAAGGAACTATGATGGCAGCTTGGATTGTAGATGATGACCACGCCATTCGCTGGGTATTAGAACGCACGTTAAAAGCAGAGAATATCGAATATGCTAGTTTCCCTGATGCAGAATGCTTATGGCAACAATTATTAATTGAGCAGCCTGAAATTATTATTTCAGATGTGCGCATGCCAGGTATTGATGGCTTAGAGTTAATGCAAAAAATCCACCAGCGTTATCCTTTGATTCCAATTATTATCATGACCGCACATTCCGACTTAGACAGTGCCGTTAATGCTTATCAAAGTGGTGCATTTGAATATTTACCAAAACCTTTTGATATTCATGAAGCAACTGACTTAATTAAACGTGCAATTAGTCATAGTAAAGAATTAAAGCAACAAAAAAAGCCAGTTCAACAACCTATTGCAACGCCAGAAATTATTGGTGAAGCACCTGCAATGCAAGAAGTATTCAGAGTTATTGGTCGCTTATCTCGCTCTAGCATGAGTGTCTTGATTAATGGCCAATCAGGTACAGGTAAAGAACTCGTTGCTCAAGCATTGCATAAACATAGCCCACGTAAAAATGAAACATTTATTGCTTTAAATATGGCCGCTATTCCTAAAGAATTGATAGAAGCTGAATTATTTGGTCATGAAAAAGGTGCCTTTACAGGTGCTGCAGCCAATCGACAAGGTCGATTTGAACAAGCTGATGGCGGAACACTTTTTTTAGATGAAATAGGTGATATGCCATTAGACGTACAAACGCGTTTATTGCGCGTATTAGCAGATGGTCAGTTCTATCGTGTTGGTGGTCACCAAGCCATTAAAGTCGATGTCCGTATTATTGCAGCGACCCACCAAAACTTAGAGAAGAAAGTACTCAGCGGTGACTTCCGCGAAGATTTATTTCACCGTTTAAATGTTATTCGCTTACAATTGCCAGCATTAAAAGAGCGCCGTGAAGATATACCATTACTAGCAAATCACTTTTTACACAGCATTGCTAATGAGTTAACCGTTGAAAGTAAGATACTGACTAAAGTAACGATCAATTACCTTAGTGATTTACCGTGGCCTGGTAACGTTAGACAATTAGAGAATATTTGTCGTTGGTTAACTGTTATGTCTAGTGGTCAAGAAGTTCATATTAGCGACTTACCGCCTGAATTAAGTGAACAAGAAACACCGCATCAAGAAGGTGAGCCAGTAATATGGCAAGAAAGTTTAAAAAAATGGGCTGATGCACAACTTAAAAATGGTGAAAGTAATATTTTAGGTCAACTATTACCTGAGTTTGAAAAAATAATGCTACAAAGCGCCTTAAAGCATACCCAAGGCAAAAAGCATGAAGCCGCTAAGCTACTAGGCTGGGGAAGAAACACCCTGACTCGTAAGCTAAAAGAGCTTAATTTATCTGATTAGCTTTATTTGCTGAAAGCAACGACCGCAATAAAAATACTCGTACTCAATATCTACGAGTATTTTTATTATTTAAACCTGCGCATACACTGGTTTATCGCCTAACCAACGCTCAACAAGTGGGCTTATGTATTCGGGATGATGTTGTATCAATGTGTGTGCAAGTTGCTGTACTTGTGGCAATAACGCTTGATCTCTTAACAAATCAGCAATTTTCATATCGGCAATGCCCGTTTGTTTAGTCCCTAACACTTCACCCGGCCCTCGAATAGCCAAATCTTGTTCTGCGATATAAAAACCATCATTACTTTCACGTAATACATTTAAACGTTTTAACGCGGTTTTTGACAAGGGATACTTGTATAATAAAACACAATGACTTGCCACTTTTCCACGCCCTACTCGCCCACGTAGTTGATGTAATTGTGCCAAACCTAAACGTTCAGGGTTTTCGATGATCATCAAGCTTGAATTAGGTACATCTACACCCACTTCAATCACCGTTGTCGCGACTAATAAATCTAATTCTCCCGCTTTAAACGCATCCATCACATATTGTTTTTCAGCGGCTTTCATTCGTCCATGCACTAAACCAATTCTTAAATCCGTTAATGCGAGTTGTAAATCATTAGCCGTATCTTCAGCGGCTTGGCATTCTAAGGCTTCAGATTCTTCGATCAACGTACAAACCCAATAAGCTTGACGACCTTCTTCTTTGCAGGCTTTATAGACGCGTTGAATAATTTCATCACGTCTTGTATCAGCAAGAGCAACGGTTTTAATCGGTGTTCTGCCCGGTGGTAGTTCATCGATCACAGAGACACTTAAGTCAGCGTAAGCTGTCATTGCTAAGGTACGAGGAATCGGTGTGGCCGTCATGGTTAATTGATGAGGTACGAAGCCGTTGTTAATGCCTTTTTCACGTAGAGATAAACGTTGATGAACCCCAAAACGATGTTGTTCATCGACAATAATTAACGCTAAGTTATGAAACTTAACATTGTCTGAAAATAACGCGTGTGTTCCCACCACCATTTTTGATAAGCCTAATGTAATGTTTTCAGCTTGATCGCGTTTCTCTTTTACTTTCATTTTTCCTGATAGCATTCCAACACGAACCCCTAAAGGCTCAAACCAATTTTGAAAATTCAATAGATGCTGTTCAGCTAGCAATTCTGTTGGTGCCATTAACGCGACTTGATACCCTGCTTCAATCGCAGTTAATGCCGCCAAAGCAGCCACTAATGTTTTACCTGATCCTACATCACCCTGTACTAGACGCATCATTGGCACATCAGTCATTAAATCTTGTTGGATCTCAAGATTTACACGTTGTTGAGCGCCCGTTGGTGAAAAAGGTAAGTTTTTTAATAACTGTTTGGATAACTGGTCAGTTTGTTTAAGCACAGGCGAATGATGTTGCTGTGCTTGCTGACGTAATGCCAACATACTAATTTGTTGTGCGAGTAACTCTTCAATAATTAAACGCTGTTGTGCTGGATGAGAGCGATCTTCTAATTGTTCAATACTCGCAGAAGGAGGCGGACGATGAATCGTCATTAATGCATCATACAAACTAATAGGATGTGTTAATAAAGCAGTGGGTATAAGTTCTTCAACTTGATTTTGTTGCAAATGTTGCAACGCTTGATCGGTTAACTGTCGTAAACTATTTTGTTTCAGCCCTTCTGTACTTGGATAGATAGGAGTCAGTGCTTCTTCAACGGATGTCGCCGCGTTTTCACCCACTAAAGAATATTCAGGATGAGTCACCTCTAAACCTTGATAACCTCGTTTAAATTCACCAAAGCATTGTATCCACTGTCCTTCTTTAAAGGCATTTTTTTGCCCGGCATTAAAATGAAAGAAGTTTAATGTGGCAATACCTTCCCCATCGCTGATCTTACACTTTAAAATACGGCGTTTTCCAAATTGCACTTGGCAGCTAACCACTTCGCCTTGCACGCTTACTTGCATTCCATCTTTAATATCCTTGATTGGATATAATCGAGTACGATCTTGATAATGCAACGGTAAATGAAACAGCATGTCTTCGACTGAGTTTAAGCCTATTTTGCTGAGTCTTTCGGCAACTTTAGCACCAACACCTTTAAGTGCTGATAAAGGTATTTTATTTAGCTTCATTTTCTACCTTAATAACTGATCTATTTAATCTTCTGTGCGTATACTGACAATAATTTAGACTTAACCTTTATCAACCATAGTTTATGCGTAAACTACTATCCACTAATAATTTTTTTAAGGCGAAGGACATGCGTTTTATTTTTTTTATGTTAATTTTTTGTAACTCTACAGCATTTTCTGAAACGATAAACGATGAACCTATAATAGATACATCTGAAGAGCCCAGCGCAATTGATGAACGTATAGAGGATGAAGTTAAAAGTGAACGATATAACTTCTCAATTATACCGCATAAACCAAACTATTTATTGCCGTTTTATTTTAATGAAAAACTGCAAGAAAATGACAGCACCTCACAACGCCTAGAAGTGAAGTTTCAAATTAGCTTTAAAGTACCGCTATTCCACCAGATTGGAAGTTTACCTATCTCCGGTTATGTTGCTTATACCCAACTCTCTTATTGGCAAGCTTATAACACTGAATATTCATCGCCTTTTCGTGAAACAAATTATGAACCTGAAGCTTTTTTAATATGGGAGTCTGATCAAGAGTTAGGGTTAGGTTGGCGATTTAAAGCTGCGAGCTTTGGATTTACCCATCAATCCAATGGGAAAACTGAACCAACATCCCGTAGTTGGAACCGCCTTAATGGCAGCTTGATATTTGATAATAATAACTTAGTTATCGCAGTGAATCCTTGGTACCGATTTGAAGATTCGGATGATGATAACCCTGATCTATTAGACTATTACGGGCACGGACAAATTATTGCCGCTTATAAATATAATAAACATGTGTTTTCTATCACTAGTCGTAACAATATTGAAAGTAACTTTAGTAAAGGATCGATAAAAGCGTCGTGGAGTTTTCCACTGTACGGACAAGTAAAAGGTTACGTGCAGGCTTTTTCAGGTTATGGCAACAGCCTAGTCGAATATGATGAATATACTAATACTGTAGGTTTGGGGATATCAATTGCTGACTTTTTATAAAGCCAGCATCTATTCTTTTTCACTTTTTTGATGACTAATAATAGTTAAACCATTAACTATTTGATCAATTAATAGCTGCTTTTTTTCTCGTAAAAGGGGTTGTTCACTCTTGTTTGAAATTAACCATTGGGGATGTTGGCGTGCATTTTTAAGCCACTTACTCCATTGTTTAGGTAAATCAACTTTATCTAACTTTATCTCCGTTAATGACATTTTAGCGACACTTGCATGGCCACGCTGTTGCAATGCAATTAATAAGCTAAGTTGGCGCATCCACAAGACCTGTAACGTTAAATCATCAGCACATAAATAACGATGCCCTTTTACCTTAGCGTGAATTTCATCGTAATAACGTTGTTTAACGCCCCATAAAACCCCCATCACACCACCTGCGACGGCTGCCGCTCCCAGTGTCATGCCTGCCGCTACTAAATCTACGGCGACCCCTATACCAGCCCCTTTCACAAAATTACTGGTCGCTTTAACACCAAATTCTTGCAAATTATCCGATGAAAAAAGATCTAATTCCCATTGGCCTTGTTGAATAGGTAAATCATATTGGTCGATATCATGTTGTTTAAATTGATATAAAGCTAATAATTGATGTAGCGTTTGCTTTTCAAGCTCTCTAATGGCTGATTGTAATTGATCACTAGCAAGGCTAATGCTCTTTTCATCATTATCGGCTTTAAAACGACATGCTGCAGCCTCAACTAACAAAGTCGCGATTAATTGTTGTGCTGCACTTTCTCGTTCTTGCCACTGTTGTTTACGCTGTGTCATTAAAGCGTCAAGTTGCTGTTCTCTATGTGCTAACAAAGTTTGCATTTTTTGATAGATTTTTAGCTCGTCTGAAAACCGAAATACAACACTATCAAAACTAACAAAAGCATGGAGGTTTAAACGTGCTAACTGGGTTTGCCAAGCGCTGATATTGTCCTGCCCTGCTTCAATAAAATTAAGCACTGGAATAATCGGCTTAGCCGCATAACTGAGTATTTTCAATTCATCGCGGTATTTGCCTAAAATAGGTTCTCTTACATCAATAACGTAAAAAAGAATATCATTACTTAATAATGCTTTTAGTACCTTTAATTCTTGGTTTAACTCCGGAAATTCACTCTCGCGTTTAATAAACGCTAATAATCGATCGATACCGTCTTGAGATTCAATAGTAGGGCCACCGTCGAGTACACTTAATAAGTTAATCGAATCTTCTAAACCCGGCGTATCATAAATAACCATGCTTTGGTTATTATCGACGCGAATTTCAGCCCCTTCTACATGGCGCGTAGTGCCGGCTTTGTCTGCAATTTGACCGAAGCTAGCATCACGCAATAAAGTACGAATTAAAGATGTCTTACCGGTATTCGCATGGCCAACAACCGCGACAGATAATAATTGTTTATCCATTTTCCACCTCATTATTTTTTATAGTGGCAAGATCATCGGAGATATAAGTAATATGCTGTTCTGTAATATTCGCTTGCGCTGCTATTTCAAGCCAGTCTTGTAAACGAGATAACAATGGCTCATTTTTTTCTATTAATTTATCGCTTAATAAGACTAAATAAATTTGCACATTGGACTGGTAATAGCACTTTTTAACTAACGTTAGCCAACCACGATCAGGTAAACGCTTTAAATCGACATACAATACAATATTCGATACGTTACCTGATTGTATTTGTAATAAAGCCGTTTGCTGACTGTCACTATCAACTACATTAATTAAACTAGCTACGGCATAGTCTGCTGCATGTTTATTGGCTTGTTGAAAACGTGAATGATTTAATTCGATGGCTAATGGATAAGCATTTTCAGGTATCAGTAAGGTTGATTCATAACCTTTACGGTTTATCATTTGATCGATCGTTTGTGTACTTTGTTTATTATCATGAAGACTGTCAGGATCACTGATAAAGCTGGTATTAACGATCGGGTGTAAAAGGCTTTTTAACTGCACGTAATAAGGTAATGATAAATTAAGGGTAAATTGTTTTTGTTGGCTTTTAACCGCTCGCTGAAAAAACAGCATTAAAATGAAACGCGGTAATAAAGCATAAACCGTTAAACTAAAGATAAGTAAATTAGACCAACTAACTCGGCTATCTTGTGCTAACTGTAACGGGTTCGTTAAACCAATAGTGGCATTACTGACATCACTTGCACTAGGTACATTAATCCCTAAAAGGTGTGGAATGGTAGTTAATATTTGCGTCAGCTGTACAAAAACGTCTTCACTTAAAATGGTTGTTTGCCATATAAAATCAACTTGATGTGTTGCCAAAACCACTAACAAAGACAATGTAGCCCCTAATAAATAACTACTCCACCATAAATGACTAATTAAAGATAATTGTGCGCGCCCTAAATAACTGCCGAATCGATGTTCAAAATAATACTCAAATAACGCAATATAATGAGGATGTTTGTTACTTATTTTATGATGTAATTTATCAAGCAGTGTAATTAACAATAAACTTAAATTAGTTACCCAAGTATTATTAATCGCATTTTTCTTAAAATATAAAAAAAGCCAAATAATCAAAGATAATATATTAGGTGCAATGAATAATACGATAGCCCAAAAGAAGTTAATTTGAGCCCCCGTTTCACTAACTAAAAAGGTTGAAACACTCGTTGCGCCGATCATAAGGAATAGCAAACACATGACACTACAAAATAGTTTCACTAATTTTTGAAAATGATTAAAAACAGGTGTTGCTTGATAGCGTAATTCAGCTAATTGAGTACGTTTGAATAATGCATCCTGAAAAGTTAACGCACTATAATTCGCATTAAAGCTATTCGATGGAGCATTTTTTTCAATGATACGTATGCCTTCCGTCAATAAACGGTCTTGGTATAGGCTCATTAAACGCTCTCCTTTAATTATTTACGACCACGAATAGCATTCCACCAATCATCGGAAGCAGCGATTTGCCCTTCGTCGTCCAATGGTGGATAAGGTAAGCTTTTTTCACGACATAATTGACGATAAATAGGATGACCGCCTTCGAATAAAATACGATGTTGCTCTTCTTCAGGTAAACGACAAACTTGATCATACATCCCCGCAAGTTCACGTTGACGTTGTGCTTCATACATAATCAATGCAGAAGCGACAGAAACATTTAAAGACTGACACATACCAACCATAGGAATGATGACATCTTGATCTGCTAATGCCAATGCTTCATCACTAATACCAAATTTCTCTTGTCCCATGATAATCGCAGTCGGCTTTGTATAGTCAACTTCTCGAAAATCAATTGCGGTAGCAGAAAGATTCGTGGCAATAATTTGCATCCCTTGATCTCGTAACACAGCTATCGCTTCTTGAGTTGTCTCATGAGAATGCAGATTAACCCACTTCTGGCTCCCTGAAGCAACGTTACGAGAAATTCGTGTTGTATCCTCATCCCAAGTTGCATGTACGTTATTAATGCCCATAGCATCTGCTGTGCGAACAATTGCCGCTAAATTATGTTGTAAGTGCACATGTTCCATAAAAATAGTGAGATCGGGTTGGCGACGATTCAACATAGAAGTAATTCGGGCAAAACGTTCAGGAGTCATACTCTCTCACTCAGGGAAGTTATAAAAGAGGTTATTATATATAATTATTGGCGGAGGCTAAAGCAGTGTCAAAAAAATGGAATAATTTATTATCTGCTAAAAAAGGGTTAAAACACATGATCTTAAGTATTCATTTAAATAATTAAGATCATAAGCTAATGCTGAGAAGTTATTAACAAGTAAAGCTTATAAAGCAATATAGTTATTACGTGCGTATTTTGGTCTAGCAGCCTTTAATACTTCAGCCTCAGCTTCCGTTAATTTTCCAACAGGCAAACCAATCACTCTATGCGTGAGCTGTTCACGTGCATCAATAGCGATAGATAACTTAATAATACGACTACTACCTTTTATTTCCTGAGTTTCAAATGCAGGTGCCAGTACACCCGACGCTAATAAGTTACTCACAGCAGGCTCGTTTAACGGTAAAGAAAGTACTGTTTTACGTTGAATAATAAACTCTCGTAATAAAGCCTTTTCTTCAAAGTCTAATTGACGAATCATTTTATTACGACGAATTAATAAACGTTGGCTCGCATAGTATTCACTCAACCTTGCAAATGAATAAGAAAGTAATCGAGTTAATAGATAAGAACCTGTTAATAACGTCAGCACCCAAAGGTATGGCGCGTAAGTATCAGGAAGCACATCAGAGTTACTCAATGAGAATAATGAACTAGGAATAACTAATAAGACTGCGCAACTAAAACACATCCACATAATAGTGATAGTAATGCTTTGTTGGTCGATAAATCGGTATAAGAATGTTTTCATTGTTAGCTCCTGCCAATAATTTGTTATACAAAGACAATAAAGCAGGAAATGTGCCAAAAAAAACATAAGAGGAGTATTAATAGAACATAAAAAAGGAGCCGAAGCTCCTTAATATGTAGTGTGCTAAATCTAGTAGATATTAACCCGCGTCACGAACGTTCATTTGGAAAGTTAAAGAGCCGCCTTCTGGTGTTACGAGTTCAATAGACAAAGTTCCAAAAGTTTTGTCATTTGGGCTATCTTCTTGAATAAGTGTAAATTCAATCTCATAGGCTCCAAAGTCAACACTACTACCAACGACCCAAGAAGTTTGCCCTGATAGTTGGCCATTTTCGGTTGATACATTAATAGTTGTACCCGTTGGTGGTCTGTTGTTGTAAATATCTGCAAAATAAGCCGTTACATTGTAAGATTCGATAATAATATCTTCGTCAGTATCTTCATCATTAGGGGCTAAATCAACTTCCCCAATATCAGTACTATCATGTTGAACTCGAATATATTGATCAGTAGACGCCATAATTAAAATTTGCTGATCTCGGACGTGTACTAGACCTTTTGAACAATCAGCAAGCGCTTCACTTTCGTCAGAACATAACAGTCCATTATAGATAGGATTTTCAATAGTACTAGTATAGTCTCTGCTTCCATCGATATCTCTATACTCTTCTTCATCTTTTGTATAAAGACCATCTTCATTATAATCAAAAAACACTTCCCCAACATCTGTTGATAAGACAAAAGCATCTCCTTTAGTTAGATTAAACCAACCATCACCGTCATTATCAATAAAGTTTTCTTCTCCTTCAGTATAAGCTGTAATAGTTACTCGACCTCCATGAGGTTGACCCATACCGCTTTTCACTGGAACATCGTCAGTATTAATACAAGGCCCTGTATTATTTTTATCACTTGGTGCAAATTCAAAATAACCACATTGCCCATCAATATTAAAATCAGTTAATTTATTACCTTCAGGTCGAGGGTTCTGAGAAACCCATTCAACCGAACAACCACTACCAGAAGTAGTACAAGCCCCTGTTGTGCCTGTTTCTGTATCGCGAATTGCCCCACCCTCTGTATTAAAAAAGATAGTCGTGCCATCAGGTACCGCATTATTAAATCGGTCTGCAAGCAAAACACTTGCATTAATAGTTACACCATTAATATTAAATGATTCAGGAGAATGATCTTCAAGTGCAAATGAAAAGCTATCTTGGTCTGGTAGGCCTGTAGAAACACTTAATTGATCTGAAATACTTGAAATAACAGATTCGTCGTTATCTATTTCTATTTTAACTCTAACAGTACCCGCTATTTTACCAGATTTAACAACAACGGATACTTCACCATCGTCATCTGTTGTACCTGTTTCACTGTCGAGAGTTGTCCCTACTGGAGCGATTTCAAGAGAAAAAGTAACATCTTGCAATGAACTTGCTACTCCATTTACATCAACAACTTCAAATAGTACAGTTGATGTTTCTTGGCGGCCAGCGCCTCCCGTACCAGCTATAGCAATATCTGTAGGCGTTGCACTAATAAAACGAATACTATCTGCATCAGAGCTTGCAATATTTATTGTTGTACTCATTGATAAGTCATTAATATCAATAGAAGCGGTAATAGTATCTTCACCAACACATCCTTCAGCTTGATACGTTGCTTGTGCAATACCATTAGTCGTTGTAACGGTATCATCTAAACTAGAAGTACCTGCGACTGCACATATAGATGAAAAGCTAACATTTACCGGCGTATTATAAGCTTCACCATCGAGTGTTAAATTCACCGTAATCAATGTTGTTGAGCTTTGTGCTAATAGCTCATCATTCAGTATATTTTCTATTGTCATTGCAAAATCAGCTTCTACAATTTCAAAGTTTAATGTTGTACTAGTCTCTTCATCAAAGGCATCTGTGGTTACAGTAATTCGACCAGCACCTACAGCATCACTTGCAGAAATAGTAAAGTATGCAATACCATCAGTGTTGGTTAATGCTGTCGATGTAGAGAATTCACCTAGAGTGGTCGATGCGGTAATTATTTGTTGGTTATCAGTAACAGCTTCTCCGCCCTGAGTTAATGTTACTGATACGACTCCTTCTTCAACTGCGGAGAAATTAGAGACTGTAGCACAAGAATCTGTTCCATCATTTTTAGACCAGTTGCTTGGGCAGCTGTATAATAATGCACTAAGTTCAACTTCTTCATCTTCGACTACAACCTCATCTGACTCTATCACTTCAAAAGTAACTTCGGTAGACGCATCGCCACCAAAGGCATCGGTTGTAATAGTGGCAATACCAACACCTAAGTCATCATCAATATTAAGTTCAAAATAAGCAGTGCCTGTCGCTTCATCCGTTAAAGCGCTATCAACTTTAAAACTGCCCTTAGTTGTTTCCGTATAGATAGCTTGTCGACTTCCTACTACAGCCTCTCCTTCCAAATAAAGAGTAACCGAGATAATAGCGGTATCGGACTCATCTATTTCAGTCGTTGTTTCACATACAGAGAGATCACTTGAATTATTATCCCATCCATTAGGGCAAATAAATAAAGAAGCAGTTAATTGGAGTTCGTCTGTGTCGACTGGTTCAGAAACAGATAAAAAAGTTAATGTAGTACTTAGTGTCCCATCGTACGCATCAGAAGTAAAAGTAACGATACCTACGCCTAATTGATCATCAGCATTTAATTTGAAATAAGCAATACCTGTGCTTTCATCTGTTAAATTACTATCTATTTCGAATTTACCTGTTGTTGTTGAAGCATAGAGCGCCTCTCTCTCTCCAGTAACAACTTCACCATCTAGAGAAAGTGATACAGCAATATAGCCAGGCTCTGATTCAGATATTTCAGTAGTTTCCGTACATAAAGAGATATCGTCAGATTCGCTATCCCATTCAGTTGGGCATGTAAATAATGAAACACTTAATGTAACCTCTTCTGCATCATCTGAGTCAGTACTGTCATCTGTTGAGTCTGTTGAGTCTGTACTATCATCCGTATCGTCAGTTGAATCGGTAGAGTCTGAACTACTATCATTGAAACTCAACCCTCCATCACTACCTCCGCCACATGCAAAAAGCACTGATGAAAGGAGTGCTACAGATAAGAGTTGATACCATTTCATTGGGAATTCCTTTTCGAAAATAATATTTTAGCGTAAATTCAATCTGAATTTAGCAATGGTTAAAGGGTATAAGCGATCAATAGTTGAATAATTAAAAGATTTTAATCATTTCTAATAAAATAAATGAACTTAAATGATTTGTATGAATTAAACATTAACACAAAATAAATTAATACTAACTAGAATTGACTGTGATTTACACCTTATTTAATCCAAAATAAGATGTTTTAATGATTTTCTGTAATATTAATCTTATAAAGTGAAATATCATTTTTCTTTTACTATAACTGATAGTCCATACTGTTTATCAGGCCCCATTCTTTGTATCAAATAATACCCTGTATTAATATGGTATATTCTATATATGCGATGTATTTCATGTAAGGTTACATAATGAATTTTAGAGATTTAGAATATTTAGTTGCACTTGAAGAACTAAAACATTTTCGTAAAGCGGCTGATAAATGTTTCGTTAGTCAACCGACATTAAGTGGGCAAATAAAAAAGTTAGAGGAAGAGCTAAATGTTCAATTAATGGAACGTTCATCTCGAAAAGTCATTTTCACCCCCGCTGGCATTGATATTGTTGCAAAAGCGAAGACGATATTATTAGAAGCAAAATCTTTAAAAGAAATAGCCAAAAGTCATAATGAGCCTATGTCTGGAACTT
The DNA here is from genome assembly GCF_947489755.1 of uncultured Psychromonas sp. GTDB lineage: Bacteria > Pseudomonadota > Gammaproteobacteria > Enterobacterales > Psychromonadaceae > Psychromonas. Next base: position 81,680 of record NZ_CANLFB010000001.1, on the reverse strand, counting down.
TGCATATTGGACTAATCCCGACGATTGCGCCTTATTTGTTACCTTTAATCATTCCAGCAATGAAAGAAGCCTTTCCAGATTTACAACTTTATTTACACGAAAACCAAACTCAAGTACTGATCAAACAGTTAGAAGAAGGTGAATTGGATTGCTTAATATTAGCCTTGCTACCAGGAATGGAGCAGTTTAAAAAATTAGACTTATATGAAGAACCTTTAGAATTAGCATTGTCAGATAAACATGCATGGGCAGAGCAACGTAAAATCAATTTACAAGAGCTCAGCGGTGAACATGTACTGATGTTAGCTGACGGGCATTGTTTAAGGGATCAAGCATTGGGGTTTTGTTTTGCCGCTGGTGCAATTGAAGATAATAGCTTCAAGGCAACTAGCTTGGAAACGTTGCGACATATGATTAGTGCAGAAAACGGCTTAACGCTACTACCACAATTAGCTATTCCATTAAGTCGCTATCAATCTGGTGTAAAATACATACCATTTAAAGCGCCAGCACCATCTCGTAAAGTAACCTTATTAAGCCGAAACAATAGTGCACGTCAGGTATGTTTTGATCAATTAGCAAGCTTAATTCATGCCGCTGTACAAGCTCGCTTAGATGAGTATTTATAAAGTAGTTTAACAAAGTAAAACGACTGATGACTTGCTTAGATTAAAACAGTTACTAACTTGGTTATTGAATCGGTAGTTACAATACTAACGTATTGATAGTAATGCTTAGTGATTGACTGTTTGTCCTACCTTTAAAATAAACCTATTAATAAATATTAAATAATATCAATGATATTGGTGTGTGCTCTAAATATTCACAAGGCTCAGTTTAATGAAGCTCAATTTAAGCATCAATTAAAAGTCTTCGATACGGTACTTATCGTATCCTTCACACTAAATTAACTGTCCAATTTTACTTGTTAAAATAACTTATTGGTTCATTGTCGATTTCGTAAAGGAGATAACTATTAATGAATTAACATTTATTATGTTAATTACTCGACTGACAATTAATCAAGTTAATCTTCGAAAGATCTTAATTTAAACCTTAAATTACTGACTTTTAAACGTAATTGGTATTAATAGAGAAGTGAATATCCTAGTCAAAGATAGGTTGAATATTTATTGTGAAGAAATTAAGGGTTATGAATAGTTTATACGTTTTATAGATACAAAAAAGCCGAACATAAGTTCGGCTTTTTTTATTGCAACTATAAAGAAACTTACGCTTCTTCGTCCGCTACAACTGGACGGTCAACGAACTGGATGTAAGCCATAGGAGCTTTATCGCCAGTACGGAAACCACATTTAATGATACTAGTGTATCCACCAGGACGAGTCGCGTAGCGAGGACCTAGTTCATTAAACAATTTTGCTACTGTTGCATCATCACGAAGACGAGCAAACGCTAAACGACGGTTAGCAACGCTATCCACTTTAGCTAGTGTAATTAATGGCTCAATTACACGACGCAATTCTTTTGCTTTAGGCACGGTAGTTTTAATCACTTCGTGCGTAGCAATAGAGATTGCCATATTACGAAACATAGCCTGACGGTGGCTGCTGTTTCGGTTAAGTTGACGTCCACTTTGACGATGGCGCATAACCTAATCCTTATTATTCGTAAGTCGGTTTTAGACTAATCTTCGATTAAACTTGCTGGTGGCCAGTTTTCTAAGCGCATGCCTAGAGACAGTCCACGTGATGCAAGTACATCTTTGATTTCAGTTAGAGACTTCTTACCTAAATTAGGCGTTTTTAGAAGTTCAACTTCAGTACGTTGTACTAAATCACCGATATAATGAATCGACTCTGCTTTCAAACAATTAGCAGAACGAACAGTTAGTTCTAAATCATCTACTGGGCGTAAAAGAATTGGATCAAACTCAGGTTTCGCATCAACTACAGGTACTTCATAAGTAGTGCGTAAATCAACAAATGCGTCTAATTGTTCAGCTAAAATTGTAGCTGCACGACGAATTGCTTCTTCAGGCTCTAAAGTACCATCTGTTTCCATATCGATAACAAGCTTGTCTAAATCGGTACGTTGTTCAACACGAGCTGATTCAACACTGTAAGCTATACGCTCAACAGGGCTGAAAGTCGCATCTACTAATAGACGACCAATTGGACGCTCATCTTCTTCGCTATGAATACGAGATGAAGCTGGAACATAACCACGACCTGATTCAATTTTAATACGCATGCTGATTTCAGCATTGCCCGTTAAATTACAGATCACGTGTTCTGGGTTGACTATCTCTACATCACCATCATGAATGATGTCGCCTGCAGTAACAGGACCAGCGCCAGATTTAGTTAAACTAACTAAAACTTCGTTTTTACCTTCAAGTTTTACAGCTAGACCTTTAAGGTTAAGAAGAATCTCTAGGATATCTTCTTGAACGCCTTCTTTCGTGCTGTACTCATGTTGTACACCATCAATTTCGACTTCAGTTACGGCTGTGCCAGGCATAGACGATAACAGAATACGACGAAGAGCATTACCTAAAGTGTGGCCAAAACCACGTTCTAGTGGCTCAAGAACCACTTTTGCTCTAGTTGTTGAAATTTGCTCGATATCAACTAATCTTGGTTTTAGAAAATCAATTACAGAACCCTGCATTTGTGTCCTCTCTTAGCAGTTAACTTTACTTAGAGTAAAGCTCGATGATTAACTGTTCGTTAATCTCAGCAGATAAATCTGAACGTTCAGGTTGACGCTTAAACTCGCCTTCCATCTTCGTTGTATCAACTTCAACCCAAGCAAGGGCTTCACGTTGACCAGCGATTTCTAATGCAGCGCCAATACGTGTTTGCTTTTTAGCTTTTTCACGGATTGCGATAACATCGCTAGGTTTAACGTTGAATGAAGGGATATTTACAACTTTACCGTTCACTAGGATAGCTTTATGGCTAACTAGTTGACGTGATTCAGCACGTGTAGCGCCAAAGCCCATACGGTATACAACATTGTCTAAACGACCTTCTAAAAGAAGAAGTAAGTTTTCGCCAGTGTTGCCCTGTAAACGAGCAGCTTCTTTATAGTAGTTACGGAATTGCTTTTCTAATACACCGTACATACGACGTACTTTTTGCTTTTCACGTAATTGTAAACCGTAGTCTGATAGACGTGGTTTACGCGCACCGTGTACACCTGGTGCGTTATCAATTTTACACTTAGATTCGATCGGACGGACGCCTGATTTTAAGAATAAATCAGTACCTTCACGACGGCTAAGCTTAAGCTTAGGACCTAAATATCTTGCCATTGTTCTTTCTCCAATTACCTTAGAAAGTTGCGATTAAACGCGACGTTTCTTTGGTGGACGACAACCATTATGTGGGATCGGTGTAACGTCAGTAATATTAGTTACACGGAAACCCGCCGCGTTTAGTGCGCGAATCGAAGATTCACGACCAGGTCCTGGTCCATTTACAAAAACTTCTACGTTTTTAAGGCCATACTCTTTTGCTGCTTCAGCAGCACGTTCAGCAGCAACCTGTGCAGCGAACGGAGTAGATTTACGAGAACCACGGAAACCAGAACCACCTGCAGTAGCCCAAGAAAGAGCATTACCTTGACGGTCTGTAATAGTGACGATTGTGTTGTTGAAAGAAGCATGGATATGAGCCATACCATCGGCAACTTGCTTTTTAACGCGCTTGCGAGCACGAGTTGGTGTTTTAGCCATGATCTCTTACCCTATTTCTTAATTGCTTTGCGCGGACCTTTACGGGTACGAGCATTCGTTTTAGAACGCTGCCCACGTACAGGCAAGCTGCGACGATGACGAAGTCCACGGTAACAACCAAGGTCCATTAGACGCTTGATGCTCATAGATACTTCACGACGTAAATCACCTTCAACGGCGAATTTAGCTACTTCTGTACGAAGAGCTTCGATTTGTGTTTCATCCAGATCTTTAAGCTTAGTATTTTCAGCAATACCTGACTCAGCACAAATAATTTGTGAACGAGTCTTGCCAATGCCAAAAATAGCAGTTAATGCGATAACTGCATGCTTGTGATCAGGAACGTTAATGCCAGCGATACGGGCCACTATGCACTCCTTAAAGTTAACGATTCATTTGCGAAAAGCCCGGTAGGATACTCGACAAATGATAAATTAGCAAACAAAACACAGCTTAGATGGAATTAACCACCTAAGCTGCTGATATATCCAAAATCTCTGTGGATTAGCCTTGGCGTTGTTTATGCTTTGGCTCTACGCAGATAACTCGCACCACACCGTGGCGTTTGATAACTTTGCAGTTACGACAGATTTTTTTAACGGATGCACGAACTTTCATTGCAACACTCCGTGATTATAACTATTAGACTCGGTTTATTTTCCGTAATCTTTCAAGTTAGCTTTTTTCAAGACAGAATCATATTGATTAGACATCAAATGAGTCTGCACCTGTGCCATAAAGTCCATGATAACAACAACAATAATTAATAACGACGTACCACCGAAGTAGAACTGTGTATTCATTGCAACCATCATAAACTCGGGAATCAAACAGATAAAGGTAATATACAACGCACCAGCTAATGTTAGACGCGTCATTACTTTATCAATGTAACGTGATGTTTGTTCTCCTGGACGAATTCCTGGGATAAAGGCACCGCTTTTCTTCAGATTATCTGCAGTTTCACGTGGATTAAACGTAAGTGCAGTATAAAAGAAGCAAAAGAAGATAATAGCAGCTGCATATAACATCATATGCAACGGTTGTCCCGGCTGTAAAGCCAATGAAACATCCGATAACCAGCTTAAACCTTCAGTCTGACCAAACCACTGGGCAATAGTACCAGGGAATAAGATAACACTTGAGGCAAAAATTGCAGGGATTACACCAGCCATATTTAATTTCAATGGCAAATGAGTACTTTGAGCAGCAAAAACCTTACGGCCTTGTTGACGTTTAGCGTAGTTAACAACAATACGTCGTTGACCACGTTCAACAAATACTACAAAAGCAGTAGTTGCAAAAACGATAACAATTAATGCTAATAACACTAGAAGATGAATTTCACCTTGTCGTGCTTGCTCAGCAGTTTGCCCGATTGCCGATGGCAACCCAGCAATAATACCTACAAAGATAATGATAGAAATACCATTACCAATACCGCGCTCAGTTATTTGCTCACCTAGCCACATAAGGAACATAGTTCCTGTCACTAAACTTACAACTGCCGTGATGTAGAAGCTTAGACCTGCATTTTCAACAAGTCCAGGCATCATCGTTGGCAAACCGGTTGCAATACCAATTGCTTGGAACGTACCTAATACCAAAGTACCGTAACGTGTGTACTGGTTTATCTTACGACGACCAGACTCACCCTCTTTCTTTAGCTCAGCTAAAGGAGGATGAACTACCGTTAACAATTGAATAATAATAGACGCAGAAATATACGGCATTATACCCAATGCAAAGATAGAAGCACGCTCAAGCGCACCACCAGAGAACATGTTAAACATTTCTATGATGGTACCCTTTTGCTGTTGGAATAAATCAGCTAGGACAGCGGCGTCAATACCAGGAATTGGAACAAAAGAACCTGCACGGAACACTAATATAGCGCCTAAAACAAACAACAAACGTGTTTTAAGTTCGCTCAATTTGCTTCCTTGTGCCGCTTTTGGATCTAATCCTGGTTTCTTAGCCATTGCCTATTATTCCTCGATTTTTCCGCCCGCCGCTTCAATCGCAGCACGAGCACCTTTGGTTACACCAAGGCCTTGTACTGTTACTGAGCGAGAGATTTCACCAGATAGAACTACTTTAGCAAACTTAGTTGTGTTTGTTAGTAGACCTGCCTGCTTCAACGTTTCTAGTGTTACGATGTCGCCTTCTACTTTAGCAATTTCGTTCAAACGAACTTCACCGCTAACTAGAGATTTACGAGACGTAAAACCAAATTTTGGTAAACGTTGTTTTAATGGCATTTGACCGCCTTCAAAACCAGGACGTACAGTACCGCCTGAACGAGATTTTTGACCTTTGTGACCGCGGCCACCTGTCTTACCTAGTCCAGAACCGATACCACGACCGACACGTTTACGTACTGGTTTAGAACCAGCAGCTGGAGATAGAGTATTTAGTTTCATAATTACCCCTCAACCTTAACCATATAGTAAACTTTATTAACCATACCACGTACAGCAGGAGTATCTTGCAACTCTACTGTGTGACCGATGCGACGCAGGCCTAGACCTGTTAATGTTGCACGGTGCTTTGGTAAACGGCCAATTGCACTTTTGGTTTGAGTTACTTTAATCGTTTTAGTAGCCATGCTGAATTACCCCAGAATATCACTAACGTTTAAGCCACGCTTAGCTGCGATTTGCTCTGGAGAGTTCATGCTCTCTAGTGCATCCATCGTAGCGCGGACAACGTTAATTGGGTTAGTTGAGCCGTAAGCTTTTGATAATACGTTCTGTACACCAACAACTTCTAACACGGCACGCATTGCACCACCTGCTATGATACCAGTACCTTCCGATGCTGGTTGCATGTACACCTTAGAACCAGAATGACGGCCCTTAACTGGGTGTTGCAGAGTGTTACCTTTTAATTGAATTTCGCTGATATTGCGACGTGCTTTTTCCATAGCTTTTTGAATAGCTGCTGGAACTTCACGAGCCTTACCATAGCCGAAACCAACACGACCATTACCATCACCAACAACTGTTAGTGCTGTGAAGCTAAAGATGCGACCACCTTTAACTACTTTTGAAACACGGTTTACTGCGATTAGCTTTTCGTTCAGATCACCGGTTTGAGATTCTACTTTTGACATAATCTTTACCCTTAGAACTGTAGACCAGCTTCACGAGCTGCGTCAGCTAGTGCTGCAACACGACCGTGGTATTGGAAACCGCTACGGTCAAAAGAAATTTTAGAAATTCCTTTCTCTACCGCGCGTTCTGCAACTAATTTACCAATTAGTTGAGCTGCTTCTTTATTACCACCGTTCTTAACTAGTGCAATCACTTCTTTTTCTAATGTAGAAGCGCTTGCTACGACTTGTGCGTCTGCTGTAATTACCTGCGCGTAAGTATGGCGAGGTGTACGGTTGATCACAAGACGAGTTGCACCAAGATCTTGCAATTTCTTACGTGTGCGGGTAGCACGACGAAGACGAGATGCTTTCTTATCCATAGTGTCTTACCTTACTTTTTCTTCGCTTCTTTACGACGCACATTTTCATCAGCGTAACGAACACCTTTACCTTTATAAGGCTCTGGCGGACGGAAAGCACGAATCTCTGCAGCTACTTGGCCAACTTGTTGTTTATCAGAACCTTCAATGATGATTTCTGTTTGGCTTGGAGCCGTAGCAGAAATACCTTGAGGTAATGTATATACAACAGGGTGAGAGAAACCTAAAGTTAGGTTTACATCTTGACCTTTAACTTGTGCACGGTAACCGACACCTTGAAGAAGAAGAGTCTTCTTAAAGCCTTCAGTTACACCTACAACCATATTGTTAACGTTAGCACGTGCAGTACCTGCTTGTGCCCATGCGTCTTTAACACCTTCAACAGGTGCGAAAGTTAATACGCCATCTTCTAAATTAACAATAACAGCATCATTAAGAGTACGAACTAATTCGCTTTTACCACTTTTAACAGTGATCTCTTGACCATTTACTTTTACTTCTACGCCAGCAGAAACAGTAATCGGTGCCTTAGCTATACGAGACATAGATTACTCCTTAAGATACGTAACAGATGATCTCACCGCCGATGCTTGCATTACGCGCAGCTCGGTCAGTCATAACACCTTGAGAAGTTGAAACAATCGCAATACCTAAACCAGCCATAACCTTAGGAAGATCATTTGCACCTTTATAGATACGAAGACCTGGGCGGCTTACTCGTTTGATAGTATCGATTACTTTTTTGCCTTCGAAGTACTTTAAAGTAACTTCTAATTCAGGCTTTGTGTCACCAGCAACAGCGAAATCTGAAACATAACCTTCTGCTTTAAGCACAGCTGCAATTGCAACTTTTTGCTTAGAAGAAGGCATCTTAACAGATACTTTGCTTGCTGCTTGACCGTTACGAATACGCGTTAGCATATCCGAAATAGGATCTTGCATGCTCATAACTATTTACTCCGTGATTAATTGATTACCAGCTGGCTTTTTTCAGGCCAGGGATTTCTCCGCGCATCATATGCTCACGAACCTTAATACGGCTCATGCCAAATTTACGAAGATAACCATGTGGACGGCCAGTTACATTACAACGGTTACGTTGACGTACTGGACTTGAATCACGAGGTAGCGATTGAAGCTCTAAAACTGCATTCCAACGATCTTCGTCAGCAGTGTTTAGATTATTAATAGTTGCTTTTAATGCTGTACGCTTTTCAGCGAACTTTGCAACTAGCTTCTCACGTTTTACTTCACGCGCTTTCATTGATTGCTTAGCCATTTTTTAGTCCTTACTTACGGAATGGGAAGTTGAACGCAGACAAAAGTGCACGTGCTTCTTCGTCAGACTTAGCTGAAGTAGTAATTGTGATATCTAAACCACGTACTTTATCAACTTTATCGTAATCGATTTCAGGGAAAATGATTTGCTCACGAACACCCATAGAGTAGTTACCACGACCATCGAATGACTTAGCATTCAGGCCACGGAAATCTCGTACACGTGGGATAGCGATTGTTACCAAACGCTCAAAGAAATCCCACATACGTGCTCCACGTAGTGTTACTTTACAACCAATCGGGTAGCCTTCACGAATTTTGAAGCCTGCCACAGAGCGGCGTGCTTTAGTGATCATTGGCTTTTGACCTGAGATTGCTGCCATATCTGACGCAGCGTGCTCTAGGACTTTTTTATCAGCCAGTGCTTCACCAACACCCATGTTAAGGGTGATTTTCTCTATTCGAGGGACTTGCATGACAGACGTATAGTCGAATTGCTTTTGCAAATCAGACACCACGTTGTCTTTATAGAAATCATGCAGTTTCGCCATCGTAAACTCCAGTTACTTCACAAGTTCGTTATTAGATTTGAAGAAACGTACTTTTTGTCCGTCTTCTAATCTAAATCCAACACGATCTGCTTTACTCGTTGCCGAGTTGTAGATCGCAACATTTGATACTTCGATCGGTGCATTTTGTTCAATGATTCCGCCAGCTACGCCCGCTTGTGGGTTTGGCTTTTGGTGTTTCTTTTGAATGTTTACACCTTCAATAATTACTTTACCGTTAGCTAAAACTTGAGAAATTTTCCCAGTTTTACCTTTATCTTTTCCGGCAATAACAATTACTTCATCGTCACGTTTTATTTTTGCTGCCATTTTCGGTTCCTTACAGTACTTCTGGCGCCAGCGAGACTATCTTCATGAAATTTTCATTTCGAAGCTCACGGGTTACAGGGCCAAAGATACGTGTACCGACAGGCTGGTTGTTTGCATTCAAGATAACCGCAGCGTTGCGATCAAAACGAATTACAGAACCATCGGGACGACGTACACCTTTTCTGGTACGCACTACCACAGCTGAATGAACATCACCTTTTTTAATTTTTCCACGAGGAATTGCTTCCTTCACAGAAACTTTGATGATGTCACCGATTGCTGCATAACGGCGATGCGAGCCACCAAGGACCTTAATACACATTACGCGTCGAGCGCCACTATTGTCGGCGACATCTAGCACACTTTGCATTTGGATCATTATAGTGCTCCGCTATTTACTATTAATACTCTCTAAACGAGTCGTGTTCCCCATATTTTCAGGGAGCGGCATCATACCACCAACTTTATTAGAAAGATAGTCTAAAAAAACGGCACTCAAAAAATGAGTACCGCTTCGCTTATGTAATCAAATTAAATTATCTAAAATCAGATAACTATGCTTTGGTTACGATTTTTGCCAATGTCCAAGATTTATTCTTAGATAAAGGACGACACTCACTAATTTCTACGTAGTCGCCTTCATTACACTGGTTTGTTTCATCATGTGCATGTAGCTTAGTAGTACGCTTCATGAATTTACCGTATAACGGGTGCTTCACTTTACGTTCAATAGCTACAACGATAGATTTTTCCATCTTTGCACTGATTACTTTACCTTGAAGAGTACGAGTATTTTTTTCGCTCATTACGCACCTGCCTTCTGATTTAATACTGTCTTAACACGGGCGATGTCACGACGCACTTGTTTAACTGAGTGCGGCTTTTCTAACTGACCTGTGTTTAACTGCATACGTAAGTTAAATTGCTCACGTAATAAGTTTAGAAGTTCAGCATTAAGCTCTTCAACGCTTTTTTCTTTAAGTTCGTTAGCTTTCATTACATCACCTTACGAGTTACGAAAGTTGTTGCCACTGGCAATTTAGCTGCTGCAAGAGCAAATGCTTCACGAGCCAATGCTTCTGGAACACCTTCCATTTCATAAAGAACTTTACCTGGTTGAGTTTGAGCAACCCAATATTCCACGTTACCTTTACCTTTACCTTGGCGCACTTCTAACGGTTTGCTGGTAATCGGTTTATCAGGAAACACACGGATCCAGATCTTACCTTGACGTTTAACATGACGAGTCATTGCACGACGTGCTGCTTCGATTTGACGAGCAGTAATTCGACCACGACCAGTTGCTTTTAAGCCAAATTCGCCAAAGCTTACTTCCGCGCCTTTAGAAAGACCACGGTTGCGGCCTTTCATCATTTTGCGGAACTTCATACGTTTTGGTTGCATCATTAGATTTTACTCCTACTTACCGCGACCTTTGCGTTTTGGTTTAGCTGGCGCTTCTTCTTGTTGAAGTGGTAAACCACCAAGAATCTCGCCTTTAAATATCCAAACCTTAACACCAATGATACCGTAAACAGTCAATGCTTCTGATGTTGAGTAATCAATATCGGCACGAAGAGTATGCAGAGGTACACGACCTTCACGATACCATTCGTCACGAGCGATTTCTGCACCACCAAGACGACCACTAACTTGAACTTTGATACCTTTAGCGCCTAGACGCATAGCATTTTGTACCGCACGCTTCATAGCACGACGGAACATAACACGACGCTCTAACTGAGAAGAGATTGAATCTGCTACTAGTTTTGCGTCAAGTTCAGGTTTACGAACTTCTGAGATATTGATTTGAGCTGGAACGCCGGCCATTTTAGCAATAGCTGTACGTAGTAACTCAACATCTTCACCTTTCTTACCAATTACAACACCAGGACGAGCTGTGTGAATAGTCACACGTACGCTTTTCGCTGGACGTTCAATAGTAATTTTAGACAAAGAAGCGTTTTTCAATTTCTCTGTTAAGAATTTACGGATTTGAAAATCACTGTATAAGTTATCTGCAAAATCTTTTTTGCCTGCATACCAAGTAGAGCTAAATGCTTTAGTGATACCTAGGCGAATACCGTTAGGATGAACTTTCTGTCCCATTGTTTAACCCCTGTCTGATACCACTACTGTGATATGGCAAGAACGCTTCATTATGCGATCGGCACGACCTTTCGCACGCGGCATGATACGCTTCATTGTTGGACCTTCGTCAACACAAATTTTTGTGATAACTAGTTCATCAACATCAGCGCCTTCATTATGCTCGGCGTTTGCAATTGCAGAATCTACAACTTTCTTGATCAAAACAGCGGCTTTCTTAGGGCTGTATGATAAAAGTTCTAGTGCTTTTTCTACTGGAAGACCACGTACTTGATCTGCTACCAGGCGCGCTTTCTGAGCCGAAGAACGAGCGTATAAATGTTTAGCTAAAGCTTCCATAATTACCTCTATTTCTTCGCTTTCTTATCCGCGACATGGCCACGGTAAGTACGAGTTGGTGCAAATTCACCCAGTTTGTGACCGATCATTTCATCAGTTACGAATACTGGCACGTGTTGACGCCCGTTATGGACAGCGATAGTTAGACCAATCATATCAGGAATGATCATAGAGCGACGAGACCAAGTCTTAATAGGCTTTTTCTCGTTACTGTCAACCGCTTTCTCTACCTTCTTCAGCAAGTGTAGGTCAATAAAAGGACCCTTCTTGAGAGAACGTGGCATGGCGATACCTCTACTTATTTCTTATTGCGACGACGAACAATATACTGATCAGTTTTCTTGTTCTTACGAGTTTTGTAACCCTTAGTTGGAACACCCCAAGGAGACACAGGATGACGACCACCCGATGACTTACCTTCACCACCACCATGTGGGTGATCTACTGGGTTCATTACAACACCACGAACGGTAGGACGAACACCACGCCAACGCGTAGCACCAGCTTTACCTAGTTGACGTAGCATATGTTCTGCATTACCAACTTCACCGATTGTTGCACGACACTCAGCAGGGATTTTACGCATTTCACCACTACGTAAACGTAGAGTAACGTAAGCACCATCACGAGCTATAATTTGGCTGTATGAGCCAGCTGAACGTGCAATTTGTGCACCTTTAGCAGGTTTCATTTCTACAGCGTGTACTGTTGTACCTACTGGGATGTTACGCATCGGCAAACAGTTACCTGCTTTGATTGATGCATCTTCACCAGATTGGATCATATCACCAGCAACCAGGCCTTTAGGGGCAAGGATGTAGCGACGTTCACCATCAGCATAAAGTACTAGTGCGATATTTGCACTACGGTTTGGATCATATTCCAAACGCTCAACTTTTGCCGGGATACCATCTTTATTACGTTTAAAATCAACTAAACGATAGTGTTGTTTGTGACCACCACCGATATGTCGAACCGTAATGCGACCGCCATTATTACGACCACCAGATTTAGATTTTGACTCTAAAAGTGGAGCGTATGGCTTGCCTTTATGCAGATCGTTGTTTACCACTTTAACTAAGTGGCGACGACCTGGAGACGTAGGCTTACATTTTACAATAGCCATCTATAATTCCTCTACTCAGCGCCATCGAAACTAATGTCTGCACCTTCAGCCAGAGAAACGTATGCTTTTTTCCAGTCGCTACGGCGACCCATACGTTGACCTGAACGCTTGGTTTTACCCTTCACGTTAAGTGTGCGAACACCAGTTACTTCAACATCAAATAACTTCTGAACTGCCGCTTTGACTTCTGCTTTAGTCGCAGTACCTGCAACTTTGAATACCATAGTGTTATGGTTTTCAGCAGATAAAGTTCCCTTTTCAGAGATATGCGGGGCTAGAATAACTTGCAGTAAACGTGCTTCACTGATCATGCTAGGCTCTCCTCAATCTTTTTCACTGCATCAGCAGTTACTAAAACTTTATCAAACGCGATTAGGCTTACTGGATCAATACCTTGAACATCACGAACGTCAACTTTATACAAGTTACGCGCTGCTAAGAATAGATTTTCATCTAATTCTTCAGTGATAATCAAAACATCTTTAAGATCCATGTCTTTTAATTTAGCTGCAAGCTCTTTAGTTTTAGGAGCCTCTACAGTAAATTTTTCGACAACGATTAGACGATCCTGGCGAACTAACTCAGACAGAATACTTCTTACAGCACCGCGATACATTTTTTTGTTAACTTTTTGGCTATGGTCCTGAGGACGAGCTGCAAAAGTTACACCACCACCTACCCAGATTGGGCTTCGGATTGTACCTGCACGTGCGCGACCAGTACCCTTTTGACGCCATGGCTTCTTACCACCACCGCGAACATCACTACGGGTTTTCTGAGCACGAGTACCTTGACGAGCACCGGCTGCATATGCAACGACTACCTGATGTACAAGGGCTTCGTTGTATTCACGTCCAAAGGTAGTGTCAGAAACTTCAAGAGCACTTTGTGCATCTTTCAATACCAATTCCATTACTAACTCCTCGGCTATGCTTTAACAGCAGGTTTGATGAATACGTTGCCATTTTTCGCACCAGCTACTGCACCTTTAACGAGCAGTAAATTGCGTTCAATGTCTACGCGAACAACTTCAAGGTTTTGAGTCGTAACACGCTCAGCACCCATATGACCAGCCATTTTCTTGCCTTTAAATACGCGTCCCGGTGTTTGACATTGGCCAATTGAACCTGGAGCACGATGGCTAATAGAGTTACCGTGAGTCGCATCTTGCATAGAGAAATTCCAACGCTTAACAGCACCTTGGAAACCTTTACCTTTAGATTGACCAGTAACATCTACTTTATTTATTTCGTTGAACAACTCAACGCTTAGCTCAGCACCAACTTGAATATCTGCACCTTCGTCTTGACCAAGGCGGAATTCCCATAAACCACGACCTGCTTCTACACCTGCTTTCGCAAAGTGACCAGCTTCAGGTTTGTTTACACGGCTTGCTTTTTTAGAGCCAGCTGTTACTTGAATAGCTTGGTAGCCATCAGTATCAAGTGATTTAACTTGAGTAACACGGTTTGGTGAACATTCTAGAACTGTAACTGGAATAGAGACACCATCTTCAGTGAAGATGCGAGTCATACCAACTTTACGACCTACTAGACCGATTGTCATTACGATAACTCCTCTCTAACCCAAACTGATTTGAACATCAACGCCAGCAGCTAAATCTAGCTTCATTAGTGCGTCAACAGTCTTTTCAGTTGGTTCTACGATATCAATCAAGCGCTTGTGAGTACGAATCTCATACTGATCACGCGCATCTTTATTAACATGCGGTGAAGTTAGTACTGTGAAACGCTCTTTACGAGTAGGTAGTGGGATAGGACCACGTACCTGAGCACCTGTGCGCTTTGCAGTTTCAACGATCTCCGCCGTTGATTGATCGATCAATTTATGATCAAAAGCTTTAAGGCGGATACGGATTCTTTGGTTCTGCATGGACCAAAACTCCAATAGTTAAAAATACAACATACAAATATACACCTGACCACCTATTATAAATAGATCTCAAGTGTATATTCAAACTAGTAGCTCCCCAATTGGGAGACATTTTTGATAGCCAATATTAAAATCTGGCTATGGGGTTAAAAAACCCACCCGCCATATTGGCAAGTGGGCGTATAATACATTATCTATAAACTAAGGCAAGTATTTATTGTAAGTTTGTTTAAAAAACATTCAAAAGGATCTGCTTGGTTCTATAACCACAAGGATCCCTTCGTTACTGATATTAGCGATCCTTTTTTATGTTACATTTTATACTTATTCGATGTTTATTATTCATTTTATCACCACTAGGATCTCTTGTGTCTGTCGTCACTCAATTTTACCAACAACTTAAACATTTAGCCGAGCAATCTAACCATCGACAGCTGTGTTGTATTCAAGGAACGCTACAATGGTGTTTTGAGCAAGCTTCAGCAATTATTGAATTTGAAAATAATGATTATAAATGGTGCGGTGAAAGCCCTACTTCTGTTGAAGCTTGTCATTATCTATCTTTACTAGGGCAAGATGTTCATTTGTTATTTATGAATATGCATCAACAATTCGATGCCAATATGTTTGCAGCAGCAGAAGGTGCTGTATGTGGTGGTTCGGTTATTGTTTTACTGCTACCTGAACAAAACACGGCAAATGATAATTTTTCACTATATATGCAGAAACAACTTATTACGCATCAAATCCCGATATTGAATGACACTCAACAACCTTCATTAAGAGATAAACAGCTAGCCTCCCCTACTTCTCATCAATACTTATATATAGAAGAGCAACAACAGGCGATTAAACAAATCATTAACACGGTTAAAGGGCATCGACGCCGACCGTTAGTTCTTACTGCTAATAGAGGAAGAGGAAAATCAGCAAGTTTAGGTATTGCTGCGGCAACCTTGATTAACCAAGGTTTAACTAAAATTATAATTTGTGCGCCAAGTAAGCAAGCCACTATTACTATATATAAACATGCAAAACTAATATTAATGGATGAGGAAAATTTGCAACGGCTTATTTTCATACCTCCCGATGCATTAAACAATGAGCAACCAGAGTGTGACTTGCTAATAATTGATGAGGCCGCTGCGATCCCTCTTAAATTGTTAATTTCGTTTACAAAGCGTTATTCACGAATTGTCTTTGCAACAACACAGTTTGGTTATGAAGGCTCAGGACGAGGATTTGCTTTACGTTTTCAACAGCAGCTAAATAATATAGCCCCAGAATGGCGGCCTTTTCAGCTTACTCACCCAATACGTTGGGCTCAAAATGATCCTGTTGAAACATTTACTCTTTCAAGTTTATGCTTAATTGAGCAATCGACGCAAACTGCAATCAATGATAATGACCTTAAACCAACTATTTCGATCATTGAACAAACGGCGTTACTTGAAAATCCTGAGCTATTGAACCAATTATTCTCACTTTTAGTTAATGCCCATTATCAAACTAAACCTTCAGACTTAGCTTCTTTATTAAACGATCAAAATTTAACGATTATTGCTATGCAACAAGATCAGGAAATAATAGCGGTTTCATTAATAAACCATGAAGGAAGATTTGATCAAACAATAAGTGAACAAATCTATCAAGGTAAACGCAGACCTAACGGCCACTTAATTGCTCAATCACTGACTTTCCATAGTGGATTTAAGAATGCAGCAACTCATTCATTTGCTCGTATTCAACGTATTGCAGTACAACCAATGCTACAAAGAAAACAATTAGGCAGTAAATTACTACAATGGATCATTAATTGGGCGGCTACACAGCAATTTGATCATTTAAGTGCTAGCTTTGCAGCAAGCGGACATTTATTACAATTTTGGTTACGCCACCAATTACAAGTTGTACGTATTGGAATCCGTAAAGATAAAAGCAGCGGACAACATTCATTTATGGTTAACTTACCTTTAAGTCCACAAGGTAAAGAATTACACCATCAAATACAGACTGACTTCCATAAACAGGTTAAAGTACAGGTTAGCCGACAACTTAGACAATTAGACTCGTCATTAATTATCACATTATGGCCAAATATTGCATTCGAACCATTGAAAGCGTCAACACAACAAGCACTATCAGGTTACGTAAATGCGAATCGTAGTTACGACAATGTTGAGTATTTATTAATTGAATTATTATATAGCTCATCATTAGCGAGTTTAAACAATCAACAACAACGATGTTTAATAGAAAAAGTAATTCAAAACCATAGTTGGCAAGAAATAATACAAGAACACCATTTTACTGGACAAAAACAAGCACAGGCATTTATAAAAAAATGCATTGATGACTTACTTACGCAACAAATAAGAGAACACACAACATAATGAGACTCGACAAATTTATCTGTGAATCAACAGAATTGACACGTAGCGAAGCAAAAAGTGCTATTCGTAAAGGCTTAATCAGCAATCAGGCTGGCACATTACGTAGTGGTTCTTACAAAATCGTTGCCGACGATATTATTGAATTTAAAGGACAGGTAATTACAACGCGAGGGTTTCGCTACATTATGCTTAATAAACCGGCTGGCTTTATTAGCTCAAACGTTGATGAGCAAATGCCTAGTTTATTAAACCTTATCGATATAGAGAAAAAACAAAACGTATTCATTGCGGGTCGTTTAGATGCTGATACAACAGGGTTAATTTTAATCACTGATGATGGTCAATGGTCGCATCAGGTAACCAGTCCTCGTAAGAAATGTGAAAAGCGTTACCGTATCTCATTGCAAGATCCAATCAGTGACGATGCTATCTCACTTTTTGCTGAAGGCATTCAACTTAAAAGTGAAAGCCAAGCTTGTTTACCAGCAAAATTAGAAGTACTCAGTGAAAAAGAAGTACTGTTAACGATTAGTGAAGGTAAATACCACCAAGTTAAACGTATGTTTGCAGCAGTAGGTAACTATGTAACTAAACTACACAGAGAGCAAATAGGTGAAGTCGAATTAGATCATAACTTAGCGTTAGGAGAGTCGCGCTTTTTAACGGAGCAAGAGGTCAATGGATTCAAATAAATCTTTTAATCAACAATGTTACGACTTACTGCGTCAAATACCAGCAGGTAAAGTGGTAACCTATGCAGATATTGCTCATCAGCTTGGCGGTAAAGCTTATCAAGCGGTGGGCAATGCGATGGCAAAAAATCCAGATGTAATCGTCGTTCCATGCCACCGAGTGGTCAATAGTAACGGCAACATCGGCAAGTTTGCATTAGGCACGGATAAGAAAATAGCGCTTCTAAAACAAGAAGGCATTATTATTAATACAGATACAGAGAATCCGAAAGTAGTTAACTTAAATAAACAACGTCATACATTTAAGTAAGTCTCGGCATTCACCTATATTAGTAAATTTAGCTATATTAGTAATATTTAACAGCATTAATGATAAAGCACAGCAATAACGTTAAAAGGAAGAGCTTGTGTTTAATAGCCATGCCTTCCTTTAAACGTCTTCTAACAATAATACCTTATTCTGTAAATACTACTGTTCTGGTGCAACTGGATAAATCCCCTCTTCCAACCATTGATACTGATTACTCAAAATATCGTCGGCAATTGCTTTTGCAGTCTCTCGTTGAGGAGTCGATAACGCTTTAAAATGCTCTTCTATTCTTTCTGATGCTAATACACAATGATGATCTGCCAATGAAATGGCATTAGTATTACCGGCTTTTGCTTGGCTTTTCGCATAAGAGCAAGTCACGGCCATCGCAAAGATTTCACAGCCGATGGTCATAAGGTGCCCCAACGTTTCTTGGCGTAACTCTAGCTTTTCTCGGTGCACTAACATTTGCTCAAACAACACCCTTGCTAAGCGATGTGAAGTACGCTGACAATAATTAATGTGTTCAACTAGTTTTCCACTATGCGTAAATTGCTCAATAAACTCTTTATTGATAATTTGCGAAGGATACCAAGCAGCATATTCTTTAAATAACTTAAAAGCCGCATCTCGTTTAGTCGTGAAATCAGCATTAGGTTTAATTAAATCAGAAGCCAAAGATAAATGAGTATCTAACGCTTCCCTGCTTAAAAATAATTCCATTACATCCGTTGTACCTTCAATAATGCGATTAATACGGCAGTCACGTAACATGCGCTCTACCGGAAAAGGTAATTCACCACGGGCTTTTAATGAACTGGCTTTTTCATAACCTCGACCACCAAACATTTGTACGGTTTCATCCATCACATTCCATGCCATCTCACTACAAAATAACTTGGCCATGGCGGCTTCCATACGAATATCAACATCGCCTTTGTCCGCCATAAAACTCGTTACCCAGGTAACGGCTTCCATGGCAAAGGTTGTTGATGCGATATAAGCAATACGATTTGAGCCTTTTTCATGTTTTGCAATCGGCAATCCCCATTGCACACGTTTCCCACCCCAACGGCGAGTCATATTAAGGCATTGCTTTGCCATACCGGTGCTAGCCGCGGGAATCGTTAAACGACCTGTGTTTAGCGTCGCTAATGCTATTTTTAAACCTTGGCCTTCTTCTAAAATTCTATCTTCAATAGGCACTTCTACATCTTTGAACTCAATCAAACCATTTTGAATGCCACGTATCCCCATAAAATCACAACGATGCTTAATGTTAATCCCGGGACTTTGGCCTTTCACTATAAAAGCTGAAATTTGCTTAACTTCTTTATCACCAATAACTTTAGGGGCGGTGCAAGCCATCACCACTAAATAATCTGCGATGAGGCCATTAGTGCACCAAAGCTTTTCGCCATTAATAAGGTAATGTGTACCAGCTGCATTTAAAGTTGCAGTGGTTTCCATTTGAGCGGGATCGGAGCCAACACTTGGTTCTGTCAATGCAAAGGCAGAAATAGCACCATCTTTAAATAATGGTAAAAATCGTTGTTTTTGATCGTCTGTACCAAATAACTTAATAGGCTGCGGCACACCAATGCTTTGATGAGCAGAAACAAGCACCGCAGTTGAGCCACAATGACTGGCGATCGCCATAAGGACACGATTATAGTTAACTTGTGATAATCCTAAGCCACCATATTCTTTAGCTATTTTCATCGAAAAAACACCGACTTTAGCGAGAGCTTGCATTGCTTCAGTGGGGATAGTGCGAGTTTCATCTACTAAATCAGCATCTAAGGTCTCAGCGAGTACAACTCCCACTTCTTTTACTAATTGATCTCCTACTAGCTTGTCTTCTTTGCTTTGCTCAGGAAAAGGGAAAATAGCATCAGATTTAAACTCCCCCATGAAGAGAGATTTTGCAAAACTTGGGTGCTCCCACACTGAATCACGGGCAGCTTCGGTAAGGTTTAGCGATGACGCTTTTTCATCACTCATTTTAGACGTATCAATCACTACTTTTTTGTCTTCAGGAAAACTCATAACAGCTCCTTATTTAAATAGCTAAATAGTTAAATTAGTCACTCTTTCAATTCTTATTAATAAAAACCACGCTGTTCGTCTGCACACTTCTGTAAATAAGGCGAAACTTGATAACGAATACCAACTTGTTGTTGTAACTTATCTAATCGTTGCACTATTTCCTGACAACCAATGCTATCGGCCCAGCGACACAATCCGCCTCGCCAAGCAGGGAATCCTGTCCCCATGATCATCGCTAAATCAAGCTGTCCAGCATTTTCGACAATACCTTCATCAATACAATGTGCCGCTTCATTGATCATCACTAGCATTAAACGATCAATAATATCTTGCTCACTAAAGTCCTTACTACTTGCAACACAACCTGCTTGATACAACAACTGGTTCACCTCGACTTCTTTATTCTTATAATGATAAAAGCCGCGTCCACCTTTCTTACCTGATAGTTTTAAGGAACCATGAATATGCTCTAATATAGGTGCAACCGCCATCCGCTCTCCAAAACCAGCTTCTAAAATGACAGCGACTTTATAACCAACATCTATGCCCACTTCGTCTGCTAACTGGAAAGGTCCCATCGGCATTCCGAATGTAG
Source organism: uncultured Psychromonas sp. (assembly GCF_947489755.1). Taxonomy (GTDB): domain Bacteria; phylum Pseudomonadota; class Gammaproteobacteria; order Enterobacterales; family Psychromonadaceae; genus Psychromonas. The sequence continues at coordinate 60,838 of NZ_CANLFB010000001.1, read as the reverse complement.
TGATCGCAGAATCCACTTTTTCAATGTCAGCCCCTTCTTGTAATAAATAAGCAGCTTCATTTAAATAAGGCAATAAAATACGATTAACTAAAAAACCAGGGCAATCATTAACCACAATAGGCACTTTTCCCCAGGCTTTACTGATCGCAACAGCTTTAGCGATGGTTTCTTCACTGCTTTGCTCACCTCTAACAATTTCTACCAATGGCATACGATTAACAGGATTAAAAAAATGCATACCACAAAATTGTGAAGGGCGCGCTAACACAGAGGCCATCTCGGTAACTGATAATGCGGACGTATTGGTACACAGCAAACTATCATCTGGTAAAGCAGCTTCAGCTTCTTTTAACACTTGCTTTTTAACCTGCATAACTTCAACAACGGCTTCAATGGCAATTTGCGCATGGTTAAATCCCGTATAGTCGAGAGAAGCCCCGATGCGATTAATAGCAGTATCAATTCCTGCTTGTTTAATACGACGGCGTTTTTTAAGTTGATTAAAATAATCAGCTGCTTGTTGATAACCTAGTTGAATAGATTCCCAGTTAATATCTTTTATACGAACCGATAATCCCTTAGAACTCATTAACCAAGCAATACCTCCTCCCATTACGCCAGCACCTAAAACAGCGCCAGAGGTGGGTAACATTTTAGGCTGTGGATAACGTTCTTTTTGCTCTTTTTTAATTTGCTCGTTAAGGAAAAATAACGAAATAAGATTTTTACAAACATCCGTAGATGCTAAGTTAGAAAAAGCATGAAGCTCTCGTTGAATGCCCTCTTCAAAATTGCATTTTTTACGATAAACCTCCAGAACAGCTAATGGTGCAGGGTATAAACCTTTAGTCGTTTTCATGACATTCTGATGGGCTTTTTTCAAAATATATAAACGCGCTAAATGCGAGTCCATTGCAGCAGCCATTGTCTTGTGTGTCACACTTTTAGGTTCTCTCCTGCTAATCAGACTTTCTTGAAAACGAGTCTCCTTTAAGTCTTCTAAGAATTGCGCTATTTGTTGTTCAAGCTGTATCGATGAAATAACTTTATCGACCAACTTAATACGATAAGCTTTTGCAGCAGGTAATAATTTACCAGGAAGTATCATGGCTAACGCTTCAGGCAACCCAACTAAACGAGGCAAGCGCTGTGTACCGCCCCACCCAGGAATAATCCCTAACTTAACTTCAGGCAAACCTATTTTAGTTTTTGGATTATCGGTGGCTAAGCGGAAATTACACGCTAATGCGAGTTCACAACCACCGCCAACGCAAGCACCATCAATCACTGCGACGGTGGTTTGTGGTAATTGCTCAAGAGCGTTAAAGATGCTTAATCCTTGTTGTGCTTTCTCTTTTGCCATTTCAACACTATCTATTTGTTGTAGCTCTTCGATAGCCGCCCCCGCAATAAAGATATCTTTTTTAGCACTCTCAAAACTCACCACTTTTTGTGGGACAGTTTCGATATCTTTAATTACTTCAAACAGCTCTTTCATTAGTTCAGCTGACAGTTTATTGATAGCTTGATCTTGATAATCAAACGTAACGCGAATTAACCAATCATTCTTTTGTATTTGAATGTGTTTCATTATTCGACCTCCAATACTAATGCAGCACCTTGACCACCGCCGATACATAGAGTCGCTAAGCCACGCTGTAAACCTTGCCGTCTTAATTCATGTAATAAGGTTAATATTAAACGACCGCCTGTTGCACCAACAGGGTGACCCAAGGCAATCGCACCACCATTAACATTTAACTTACTCGGGTCTAATTCACCGATTGCTTGCGATGATTGTAAATACTGTTGAGCAAATGATTTACTCGCAAAGGCATGTTGATTAGCAATCACTTGTGCTGCAAACGCTTCATTCAATTCTATTAGGTCAAAATCACTTATTGCTAAACCTGACTTTTGTAATAGCTTGGTTGTTGCATAAACAGGACCTAATCCCATTCGACTGCCTTCCAAACCTGCATAGCTGTAATCAGTTAAATAACCTAATGGTGTTAACCCCATTTCTTTTGCTTTAGATTCCGACATAACCGTCAAGGCAACGGCGCCGTCAGTAATTGGACATGCATTTCCAACGGTCACACTACCCGCTAAACGGTCAAAATAAGGGCGAAGCTTCGCCAAACTAGCGAACGTTTGATCTTCTCGAGGTCCATTATCTACATGTTGAATATGTTGATAGTGAGGACCAACAGCAATGCTCATTATTTCATCTTCAAACTTCCCTGCTTGCTGTGCTTTAATCGCTTGTTGGTGACTGTTTAAAGCAAACTGATCTTGCTGCTCTCGTGTAATTCCAAACTCGCGAGTTAACACCTCAGCTGTTTCCCCCATATTTAAACCACAAACGGGATCAGTTAAGCCCAGCTCAATACCAATAATTGGTTTTAGAAAAGGTAAACGGAATTGAGAAAGTACTTTGAGTTTGGCGATAGGTGTTTTAGCTTGCATCATACGTAGAAAAAACTGCGTCATTTGCGAAGAGTATAGTAAAGGAATGCTGGACATCGACTCGCTACCGCCCACTAATGCAGTCTCAATTTCTCCTGCCAATATTTTGTTCGCAGCGGTTGTCATGGCTTCCATACCCGACGCACAGTTTCGGTTTACTGTATAAGCACAAGTACTAGTAGGAAAACCGCCTTGTAATGCAATTACTCGAGCGATATTAGCGGCATGACCAGGCTGTGCAACATTGCCCATAATCACTTCATCTATATCATGATAATCGAGCACAGAACGCGCCATTAGTTCTCGAACGACAACAGCGCCTAATTGATCTGCTTGCATCGTTTTTAACGCGGAACCTGCTTTACAGAATGGACTACGGCCACCGTCTATTATTGCTAGTCTTTCTTTCATTAACCACCTCCAACATCGTAACGATGTCCATTAGTAATGAGCAAAAAAATAAAAATCATCCCTAAAAAAGCTTATTAAACTAATACTTAAATTAAGCGTACGGGGAAAGATTAATTATTTACAGTGAGTTTAAAAATGCGAAAGAAAATGAACATCATAATGTGGTGAGAACTGAGTATTCTATGATTCTATTTCTATATCACTTAAAAATACACACTCTAATCAGTATAGAGTTGCTTCATTTTTGAGCAAGTTAAATAAAAATAACCCTATTGGATTCGCGATGAGCATCGCATAAGTGGTAGATAAAATAAGCGACAAAAAAATCTAAAGTAGATAATGTCATCGCTATATTGAAAAGTTTAAGTCAGAAAAGAGAAAATTTAAGTACTGAGTACTCAAGTACTTAAAAAATAAAAAGTGCAATTAGTCTTGCACTGCACTTTCTTTTAACAAGCTTTCTAAACAATGATCTGTAATACCATAATACGCTTTAATATTAGCAATTTGAGTTAATGTTTTAGCTTGTTCTTTAGCGTTTATTTTGGCTTTTTTCACCGCCAAGATCATCTTATTCTTATTCGTATGCTCTAGGCTAATAAACTCAAACACTTTGGTGCTATAACCATTAGCTTCAAGCAATAAAGCACGCAGTGAATCCGTCACCATTTCCGCTTGTTGGCCTAAATGAACACCGTATTGCAACATTGGTTGGAATAATTCAGGACTTTGCATTTGCGGACGAATTTGTTTATGGCAACAAGGAGAACACATAATAATGCTCGCACTCGCACGAATACCATAATGAATCGCATAGTCTGTAGCAACATCACAAGCATGTAATGCAATCATTACATCTGTTTGTTTTGGCGCATGGGTTTTTACATCACCACAAACAAAGTCTAACCCTTGGTGATCCAAAGTAGAGGCTGTTTCATTACATAAATCAGCTAACGCTTGGCGTAACTCTACCCCAGTCACTTGCGCGTCATTCTGTAAGGTATGACGTAGGTAATCGTGAATAGCAAACGTTAAATAACCTTTACCAGAGCCAAAATCAACGACATTAAGCGGTGTTGTTTTATCATGTGGAGAAACATCCAATGCCTGGCTAAATACCTCAATAAACTTATTGATTTGCTTCCATTTATTCGACATAGCAGGGATCAATTTTTGCTGTTTATCAGTTACTTTTAATGCGGTTAAAAACGGACGTTGTATATCAACAAAACGATTCTTTTCACGGTTATGAGTCGCGACGGTAGTGTGTTGTTTTTTTGCTTGATGTTGTGAGATTTTCAATTTACCTTTTTTACTAAATTCAACCTGTACTTCTGCATCTAGTAACGTTAGATAAGCGCTTTTGAAATCCTCTCCTACTAGCGATTTAATTTCAGACAATGCCAATTTATAATCATAGTTTTTAGTAATATGATTAGTTTGATGTTCATATACAAAACTCAATACCGCTTCATTTTGTAAAGTGATAGGACGAATAGCAATACGGTTTAAACTTTTATCTGTGCCTCTGTATTTGCTTAATAACAGTTTAACCACCTGATTATTTTCAATACTTTTTGATAACAATACATAAAAATCTTCAATGGTATTAAGCGTAGCATCTGACATAGTAGTTTCCGAGATAGTCTAAAATAAAATAACGAGACGCATTCTAACAGTTAAGCTATCTGAATAAACGTGTAATTTAATGATAGTAAAAGAAACACAACCGTAAGATAGAAAGGTTTACTCTTTTGCAAATACTTAATTGTTTTCATCAAGCGGAACATGACCTTTCTTCAAATGTAAAAAATCGACCAAATCATCCGATGACACTTTATAGGCTTGTCCAAAGCCTTTAACAAATAACCCTTGTTCTGTTATTAACTGAACCAAATGAAAATCACCAAGTTGAGTTAATAGTTCTGCTGTATTACCTAACCGTTCAATCATTAAAGGAATGATATCAGCCCATTTTTCAGTTTCACGTGAAACTATCTGAACATGCGCATCAAAAGTTAGTCGTGTTCTTGCATATAAATTATTAGCATCCGACTCATCTTCAATCAGCATTAAGGATACAACTGGATTAGCGAATATATTCTGCGTATGCCGAGCCATTTCTGAAATTAAAACATAATAACCGTCTGCATCTTGAACAAACGGCGCATAACTTATATTAGGTCGCCCATTAACATCAACCGTGGCTAGCTGTAATGTTTTTTTACTGCTCATAAAAGCACGAATTTCAGGCGCTAATAGTTCACGTAAACGTTGTTGTTTTATTGAAGGCTGCCCCATTACACTTTCCTATTATTTAAGTTCTGACATTTATGGATTGTGATTATATATTTAACCTCAGTTTCAGATAAGCAAAGCAATACAACGCCGCTATTTAAGCTTAAGCGAATTTCTGGGTTAGGTTATTTAAACAAAAACTCACTCTTTAAATTTCAAATCAAACGAACTGTAAACTCACTTGGCTTAGGCTAACTTAGACATTTTTAATATAGTTTAATAGAGTATGAATTAGCAGCATTAGTCAGTCACTTCCATTAAAAAACAAAAAAAGAATACGAATTATCACCATAAAAGTAAAAATATCTCATTAAAGACAAAAAGATAATGTAAATGATAATTGATCTCATAATTGAATTAGTTGATAATAAGTATCGTTACATGTTTTTTATTTTTTTGTATGGAGTTCTGGTCTTATGTTTCGTTATATCAGTGCGGGTTTATTATCTGTTGCGATCCATTTTTTAATCTTTTCACCATTACTAGATCAACCAGCAATGGCATTGCCTCTAAGCCAACAACCACAAAGTGTTAGCATTAGTTTTGCAACACCAAAGAAAATTGAAACGCCTATTCCTGAGAAACCTCAACCAGTTGTAGAAACGCCGACACCTAAAAAAGTCGAAACGAAAAAACCGGTTAAAAAAACAGTCAAAAAGCGCATCGTCAAACAAAAAACAGTCACTAAAAAAGTTAAAAAAGAGACGCCCAAAAAAGTCATCGCAAAAGTTGAAAAGAAACCGGAACCCGTCAAAAAACCAATTGAAAAAGTAGTAGAGCCTAAAGAACCGGTTGCTAAAGCAGCACCGACTGAAACAAAAAAAGCACCTAAAGAAAAACTCACAGACAATAAACAACAAACTGTGAAAAAGAATGAGGGCTTACAAGAAAAACCACAATTGATACAAAAAAGCCGTTTTTTAAGTAAACCAACACCGCCTAAATACCCGCGTTTAGCTAAGCGCAAAGGATTAGAGGGAACGGTTACCTATGAAGTCTGGTTAGATGAAAAAGGTAAACAAGTAAAATTATTGCTAAAGGATTCATCAGGCGCAAAAGTGCTTGATGTTGCCGCTCTAAAAGCAATTAAAAAGTGGAAGTTTTCTCCTCATACCATCAATGGCAAAAGTATCGCACACCGTATTTACATACCTATTAGCTTTAAACTGGATTAACAATGACTTTATTCAACATAGTACAAGAACAACTAGGCTTAATGACTTGGCCTTTAATTATCTGCTCTCTATTAACACTGATGATCATTAGTGAACGTTTATTAAAACTATTAAGTTCAGGCTCACTCAGTAAGAAAGAAATAAAAAAGTTATTAGCAGGACATGATCCAAAACAAAGCGAACAACTAGAATTACTTAGCCAACAACTAAAATCTGAAAAGAACCTCGCTAAGCGTGGCATTGCAATGCTATTTGCACACCAACACTTTAGCCAACAACTACGTGAAGACACTGCTAGCATTTGGGTGCAAGATAAACGTCAAGAATTGCATAGTGGCCTAAAGTTATTAGCCTTAATTGGCGTTATTAGCCCATTACTTGGTCTATTAGGGACCGTATTAGGGTTAATTGATATGTTTAAAGCCATTGCATTAACGACTGGCTCTGTAACACCTAATGACTTAGCTGATGGCTTAGGTATTGCGATGCGTACAACAGCTGCTGGCTTATTAATTGCTCTACCTGCTATTTGTGGCGCACAGCTATTAGGTTTATGGGCGAATAAAGTAACTTACCGTTTAGAGTTTACGCTTAATTTTTGTAACCTATGGTTGCAAGGAGTGAGCTTCCCAGAACAAAAACGTGCTGCTAAAACAGCAATAAAAGCTGAGGAAGTTGCATCGTGATACGTAGTCAACGCCCAAATCAACCAGAATTACCGCAGGTTGATCTTACACCGTTATTAGATATCATCTTTATTGTCATGGTGTTTTTAATGCTCTCTGCAAATATTAAATTACAGTCTTTGCAAGTTGATTTACCAACAACAGATACTAGCGCAGTACAAGTCGTCGATAATAAAGCAGTGACCATTAATATACTGCATTCTCAACCACATTGGGCGATTGATGGTGAAGCACAAAAAGATTGGGCAGGATTTCAAGAAAAACTAATACAAATAGTAGAAGAAAAACCGACAACACAATGGATTATTGCTGCCGATAAAACGGCTGAAGTACAACACATGGTGAAATTGCTAGGTTTTTTACAGCAACATAATATTCAAGCAACACAATTATTAATAGAAGAAGAGTAATAAAAAAGAATTGTTTAGGCAGTGTAAAATGTAAAAAATGCCTAGATAAAAATCTTAATGTTCTCTCTACAACTTTACTCACAAGTTAAATAGACCATTATTTAACTTGTGAGTAAATCGTCGCCAATGACTATGAACACTGATGCTAACGAACTAAACAGCGAACCATCAATGAGATTCCTATATAACATCACTGACAAAACCAACCAAAATACCTTTTTTATCAATTCCCCCTTTCCCATGCAAAATCATATAAAAAACCATCGCTAAAACACCAATAAGCTTCAATACAAGATGAATGAGAGATAAACAGCCAAAGAGTACCTAATTTCAATAATAAACTATCTGCATTAGTGCCATCACTACGCTTCAAATCTAATTTTTATAACAAATCAATTAAAAAGTCATACAAATACTAACTTTTCGTTCGCTTTGACGTTAATATACTGATAATTAATCCACTGTTCATGGCGATAGCCTGTATTTAAAAGAGACTTAAAATGACTAATAAAAATACTCAAACATTAAGCGCAGAAGCTTGTTTACAAGCAGCATCAGAATTATTAGCTCGCCGCGAGAGCAACGAAAAAGGCGGCACTTTACCGGCGGCATGTCGTCCAACTAACTTTGAAGATGCGCTTGCAATCCAAGCTGCAACCGTTAAAGCAAGCGGTAAAAAAATTGCAGGTTGGAAGTGCTTAGTACCACTTAACCCTGAGCAAATTATTGTAGCTCCTGTTTTAGAAGGTACCGTTCAGCAAGGTGATACGTGTTTTGTTAAAACAACAGAACCAGGTAAAACATTAATCGAACCTGAAATCGCATTTGTATTAGGTACTGATTTACCTGCACGCACAGAAGGTTACACAAATGCGGAAGTTGACGCGGCAATTGCAACAACACACATGGCATTAGAGCTATTACAACGCCGTTATGCACCTAACGACGATCTAATCTTCGCTGATAGACAAGCAGATTGCCTATTAAACCAAGGTATTTTTGTTGGTCCAGAAATCACTAAAGCACAAGCATACGATGCAGCTGAAATTAAATTATCTATCGATGATGCAAGCTATGATGGCAAACACCCTAACCTATCAGCTCAAGCACCCATTTACTGGTTCGTTGATTTTATGTGTAAAAATGGTTTAGACCTAGAAAAAGGCCAAGCGATTATTACAGGTTCTTATGCTGGTGCAATTGAAGTACCTGTTAAATCAACAGAAATCACATACGAAGGTTTCGGCAAGTATAACGTAGAGTTTAAAGCACTATAAAGTAGTGTCTACACGGTGTCTGTAATGAATTAACAGACACCTAATTCGCTTTAAATAAAGGTTATTTAAAGCGAATAATAAAATCATATAACGATAAGCTAGAAACTAGAAACTCCACTGTACGCTCATGATTAAAATACCAGGCAACATTAACCCACCTTCTACACCAAAGTAATCAGTAAAATTGTATTGTGCTGCATGGTAAATATAAGGGGCAAATCCAACACCGGTATAATCTTTCATGTCTTGATAGAAGCCATCATTACCACAATCTTTGAAAGCATCGAAAAAGAACTCACCAGCATAAGCATAAACGCCTTTTATCACGAGCTTATCATTAACGTGGTACCAATCTTTACGTACGCCTAATAATGCACATCGCTCACTTTGGCTGTTTATAAAGGTGCCCACCATTAAACTGTAGTCAGAATCAGCACTTAATTTACGCTCTACAGAAACGTACTGATTTTTAAAATATTGGGTAGAGTCGCTATCAGGAGGGAGGGCATGATATAAAAATGAACCTGTATTAACAGAGAACAATTCTAAAGGGTTAGCCATTATTGAAGGTGTTAATGAAGCACCAGATAAAATGAGTAACAAGGTTCGTAAACGCACAAGTAATATATTTTGCAAATTAAAGTCCATTTGTAATAAAGCTATGAATTTATTATTAAAAACATTAAATTCATAGCAGGTTTAAGGTAATCATATAAACCGAAGAAGACCCCTCCAGATTATACTACTGAGCTTAATATTCAATGTTTCTTTAACGCCTTTTTAAAGGAAAATCCCGTGACCAAAATAGTGCCAGTAATGACTAACAGAGCGCCTAATAATGTATTCAGGCCAATAGCCTCTCCTAAAAATAAACGTCCCCATAAAATTCCAAATAATGGCACTAAAAAAGTAACTGATAATGCGGAGGCTGGGCCATCGTCTTTTACCAATCTAAAATATAATAAATAAGCAAGACCGGTGCAGGCAATACCCAGCGCCAACACTGACAAACTAATAGGCAAAGTAATAGGGTCTCGTATCGGCATAAACGGCAATAAAGGTAACACTATGATCACCGCAGCCCACAGACTGCCATGTGCATTTTCAAACGGAGCAACAACGGGAGCGACCTTAGTATAATTAGCAGACACGCCATACATAAAAGCAGCGAATAAACAGGCTAAAATAGCCAATAAACCTTCCTCACCCAACGCCATTAATTGCTGGCCAACTAATACTGACACGCCCAATATCCCGACCAACAAACCCAGACCTGCTTTTAATTTCAAAGGCTCTTTTTGCCATAAACTGGCAATAACTGCACCAAAAAGTGGAGCGGTTGAATTGAGAATCGCTAAGGTAGATGCATTTAATGTTTGCGCTGCATAAGCGAACATTAAAAAAGGAAAAGCCGTATTAAATGCACCAATAATAAAGAAATGCTTAAGATGGGAAGTAAAAAGTAATGTGCGGCCAAGATAAAGGCTTATTAACAACAAAAATAATGCCGCTGCGAACACTCTCCCCTCGATTAACATTGCAGGGCCTAAGCTATTTGCAGTTAGACGCATGAACAAGAATGATCCGCCCCAAATAGCAGCTAACAAGACTAAGCGTAATACGCTCGCTAACGACATACTTCTTCCTTGAATAAAATTGTAATTAAGTAAAATGATATGAGACACTGTAATCAGTATAAATAAACGAAGGAGATTAATATGCTAGTTTTTTATATCATTTGCGGTGTACTCATATTTGCAGGATCGGGCCTGTTTATGCACATCAACCGTTTAGCAATATACCGTCGTCGTATTATCCGAAAATTAGCGGCCAACAGTAAACAAACACCATTCATACTATCAGAACCACAAGAACAAAGAATTAAACAAAGCTTCTTAAAAGGGCTTAGTGTTAATGAATGCATTAAAGAGTTATAGCTTAAATTTGCCATTAATGAAGCAATGAATTAAACACTGCCTTCTGACTCAACAACCAAGATTCTCACTTCCCCTTTAGGATGGGCAACATGCTCTGTGCCGATAGATGCATAAAAAATATCGCCTGAATTAAGAACACAGGCATATTCAAGCCCATTTTCTTTATAAAGCATCTCAACAGTACCATCCAATACCACGAATACTTCTTGTCCATCGTTTACATGCCATTGATAGGGTTTGTCTGTCCAATGTAAGCGAGTGGTTATGCCATTCATATTGGCAATATCTTTTGCTCCCCACGCTTTATCAGCTTTGAACTCCCTGCCTCTGATTATTTCCATTGAGCTTCCCTTTTTATTTTTAGCTTAATAAACTATCAAGCCTTATTCTTTGTCTTTTTTATTTTCAAGAAGCCCTGCTATTGGCTCTTTATTGTTATGGTCACTGTTGTTATTGCGATTGCCATTGTTGTTATGAGCATTATTGTTATGACCATTGTTGTTATGACCATTGTTGTAATCATCATCGTCATCGGTTTTAACCCATTCAGCTTCTGAATCAATAATATCTTTATCTCTCACACCTTTCTTAATATTGACTAACCCAACCAGTAAAAAACCATTGGCAAAAACGGAAATAAAGGCGGTAGGGAAAATAAGAATGCGAGGAGCAAAAAATAACAGCAGAATACCAATGATGATCGTACCAAAACAAAAGCCTATCCATGCAATCCCTGCAGCAATAGCAAGAACCCACAACATAACGCCGACAATGAGTTGTATCCAACCTAATATCATAAAAACAACCTAATCTGAATAAAGAAAAAATAAGATAGAGTCACTTAATAAATAAAGTCACTACCATGTGCCTGACCATAACAACCTGAAGGTTTTAATCAATATGTAATCAAGGTAATTTAGTTACGAATAAAATAAAAAGCATACAATAGGTGAAATGAATCAGAAAAAACGTTAATGATTCATCGCCTTAAAGTTAAAGTACTTAAATCAGCTTAAAATACTGTAAATTTTTATCTGATTCTTTTTTCAAAACTATCACTTGATCCTCCTCATAACGTGCCAGACATACAAGCACTAAACTAGGAGGCACACTCTATTATTGTTCGAGGTTAATTTGTATTTAGACCAACTCACCATGTTATTGGCCGTTTTTGAACGTGCCGCACTAATGTTAATGGCTCTTTTTCTGCTCACCAGAAGTCCGATTTTTCAAAAAATCATCAGTAAACGTCAACGTAATCCTAAAGAAACCAGCATTATTTTATTCTTGTTTGTTTGCTTTGCCGTGTTCAGTACTTACACCGGTATTAATGTCTATGGTTCTGTCGTTAATGTGAGAATCATTGCCATTATCTGTGGTGGTATTCTATTTGGGCCTTGGGTTGGTATTTCCGCCGGGCTTATCTCTGGTATTCATCGATATTGGATAGACATTGATGGTCCAACATCACTCGCATGTTTAATTACCAGTATTTTAGCTGGATTATTGGCAACTTGGATCCACCAGCGTTGCGATAAAAAAGACTATGCAAAATATGGCATCGCTGCAGGTATGTTATGTGAAGCACTCACTATGCTATTGATTATATTGCTTAACAACAGTTCACCATTAGCTATTTCAATCGTTGAGCAAATTGCAATGCCGATGATCGTCGGTACCTTATGCATTGGTTTAATAGTGACCTTAGTACAAAGTATTGATGACGAAAAAGATAAAATAGCAGCACAACAAGCTAAACAAGCGCTCAATATCGCCAATAAAACCCTCCCGCATTTTCGAAAAAATGACCGAGATTCTTTAGTCAAAGTCTGTGAAATTATTAAGCAAGAAACAGGAGCAGATGCGGTTGCGATCACTGATACTCGTAATGTAAAAGCCTATGTGGGTGTCGGCGAGGAAAAATTTCTCGATGCCCATCATCAAATAAGTTACATGACACAACAGGCGGTCGATTTAGGCAAACAAATCATTAACAACAATCTCAATGTACATGAGTTTCATTCATTGCTTATTATCCCGTTATGGGGAAATGGTAAAGTAACCGGTACACTCAAGATTTTCTACAGCCAACCACACCAAATTCGCCATGCTTTGCGTGAAATGGCCATTGGTCTTTCACACCTCATCTCAACACAAATCGAAGTATCAAACATGGAGCAACTTAAAACCATGGCCAGTAAGGCTGAGTTTTCATCCTTACAAAATAAAATCAATCCACACTTCTTATTCAATGCCTTAAATGCAATCTCTACCTTAGTAAGGATAAAACCAGATCAAGCCCGACAATTGATTGCAAATCTTGCCAATTTTCTGCGATTCAATTTAGAAAAAGGCGATGAATTAATTGATATTCAAGAAGAAATTCAACAAGTTCAAGATTATGTTGCCATTGAGCAAGCACGTTTTGGTAATAAACTAACGGTGGTATTTGATATCGACCCAGTTCATATCAAAATCCCCTCTTTGCTTATTCAACCGTTAGTTGAAAATGCCATTCAACATGGCATTGTCCCTGCTCGTACACCAGGAACGGTGACCATTTCCGTCAAACAGCAAGGTAACAAAATAAAAGTAACCGTGGCAGATACCGGCGTAGGTATCAAAAAAGAGATAATCGAACGTATTTTCAAAGGCTCAATGGGCAGCAACCACATCGGAATGGTTAATGTACATCAACGTGTTGGTCTACTTTATGGTTCAGGCCTGACGATTCAACGTCAAGACATTGGTACGAGTGTTTCTTTCGATGCCAACGATACTCAGGAGAAAACATGTTAAAAGCAATCATCGTTGAAGATGAATACCTAGCCCGTGAAGAGCTTAACTACTTAATTAACACCTATAGTCGTATTGAAGTAATAGAATCCTTTGACGATGGTTTAGCGGCCTTTACTTACCTGCAAAGTCATACCGTTGATATCGTATTTCTCGATATTAATATTCCTTCTATTAACGGGATGTTATTAGCACGCAATATCCATCAATTCGCGCAACCACCACAAATAGTCTTTACCACGGCTTATAAAGAACATGCATTAGAAGCGTTCGAGTTAGAAGCCTTTGATTACTTGCTCAAACCCTTGGATGAACAACGCGTACAACGCCTGTTAACAAAGCTTGAAGCTCACGCAACAGCTTTGATAGCTGACGACCCAATACAAACATCGACCAATACCATTAACCTATCTCGAGACAATCGCATACGAGTGATGCCAATTGATGACATTATTTACGCAGAAGCAAAAGAGAAACTAACCGAAGTCCATACAGAAGAAGGTATTTTTGTTGCGCCTTATAACATTAGCGAGCTAGTCAACAAACTACCGCCACGCCAGTTCTTTCGTTGTCATCGCTCTTATTGTGTCAACCTAAAGCGCATAGAAGAGATCATTCCTTGGGTAAACAGCACCTACTTACTTAAGTTTCATCATCACCCGACTAAAATATCAGTCAGTAGAGGTAATATTAAAGAGTTTCGAAAAATCATGAGTTTGTAATTCATGCCCAAATAATGCAATTCATGGTGATTGAATTGCATTTCATTTTTTACTTTCCCATACATATTGTAATGCTTTTCAGACGTTGTATTTTGAACCCATCAGAAGCGAGAAAATCGTCTTCATCCATTTTTTAATATTTTAAATTTTTGGGGTTCACATTATGATTACTATCGCATCACATCAAAAAAAATGGCTCACTTTAATAGGCACCGTCATTGCACAGTTTGCCTTAGGTTCTGTTTATACGTGGAGTTTATTTAACTCTCCTATCGCTGAAAAAATTAACGAACCGGTTAGCCAAATTGCATTTTCCTTCGGTATTCTTAGTTTAGCTTTGGCATTTGCTTCTTCCATCTCGGGTAAATTACAAGATCGATTTGGCGTTAAAAATGTCACCATTGGTGCAGGTGTATTACTTGGCGCGAGTTTATTGCTCGCCTCTCACGCAACTAACTTAATATCGCTGTATATTTGCATCGGTTTATTGGTTGGTTTTGCAGATGGTACGGGTTATTTAATGACGTTATCTAACTGCGTTAAATACTTTCCAAAACATAAAGGATTGGTATCAGCCTGTGCGATTGGGTCTTATGGCTTAGGTAGCCTTGGTTTTAAATTTATTAATATGTACTTATTAACACACTTTAGCTTAGCTCAAGCCTTTTCTGCTTGGGGAATGATTGCCATGGTCATGGTGATTGTCGGTGGTTTATTAATGAGTGATGCGCCGAAACAAACAACTGAAACAACCGAGCTAACAAACAAGCAAGAGAAACAACCAACCGACTCCGGTGAATTTACCTTATCGCAAACCATCAGAACATCTCAATTCTGGATGCTCGCGACTATTTTCCTATCAATCTGTATGAGTGGTTTGTATGTAATTGGTGTTGCTAAAGATATTGGTGAAAACTACATTCACTTGTCTGTTACTGCTGCCGCAACATCGGTTGCCGTTATTGCCATTGCAAATCTAGCAGGTCGACTCGTATTAGGCGTATTGTCAGACAAAGTGGAAAGAATAAAAGTGATTTCGTTTGCCATCTTAGTGAGCTTTGCAGGCGTCGCTTCTTTAATCTTTAGTGAACCTAGCAGCAACGTATTTTACTTTGCAGTAGCTTGTATTGCCTTTAGCTTCGGAGGCACCATTACAGTATTCCCTTCACTCATAAGTGACTTCTTTGGCTTAAACAATTTAACCAAAAACTATGGTGTCATTTACTTAGGGTTTGGTATCGGGAGTATTACAGGGTCGATTGTAGCGTCTATCTTCGGTGGTTTTGTACCGACTTTTTACGTGATAATGACATTACTCACCCTATCATTAGTCTTGACGTTATTAATGAAACACCCAACTAAGACGGCAGCTCATCGTCAGCAGTTAACCACACAACAAACGGTATAATTAAAGGGTTTTAATGTAAGGAAGAATAAGTACTTATAGCGCATCACCTTATCAGCTAAGCTAATAAGGTGATAATTAAAAACTAAAATATAAAATTAAAAAGCAGCTTCTATCGTGCCTTTATAAGTTTTATCTAGAAAATCACGCGTCGCTTGTGTCTGAAAGATTTCAACAAACTTTTTATAAGTCTCATTATCTTTATCTTGCTCACGTGCGGCAATATTCATCACAGCAAACTCAGCATCTTTCGCTTCAAGGTAAATACCTTGCTCAGCAGGGCTTAAACCCGCAGACATAACGTAATTCATGGTAATAACAGAAGCATCAACATCATCTAATGTACGTGGTAATTGAGCCGCTTCCACTTCTACAAATTGAAAGTTTTTAGGGTTTTCAACAATATCGTAAACCGTTGTTTTAGCACCCGCATCAGGTTTTAACGTAATTAACTTAGCATCAGCTAATAACAATAAACCACGGCCACCATTGGTTGGATCGTTAGGTATTGAAATTTTTGCATTATCCGGTAAATCATTAATTGATTTGTACTTGCTTGAGTAGATACCCATACGCATTAAGATAGAGTGACCAATAGAAACAATTTTTTGTTCGCTATTACTATTAAAGTTACTCATAAATGGTTGATGTTGGTAACTATTAAGGTCAAGGCTACCATCTGCTAACGCCGCATTAGGCGTGATATAGTCAGAAAATATAACCACTTCAACATTCAAACCTTGCTTTGCAGCTTCAGCAGCAACAGCTTCAACGACTTCAGCATGTGGACCAACTGTTGCACCGACTTTGATAACCTGAGTATCATCTTTTTCCCCACAAGCAGCTAATCCAAGCACTAATGGTAAAATATAAAATAATTTTGAAATTTTCTTATTCAACATTTTCAATTCCTTTAAAATATATGGCCGTATAGACGGCTAAATAAACCATCCAAAGCAGCATAGTACAATAAACAATTACAGATACATATCCTTTTTTAACGATTAATTTATTTCAAATAACCTATTAGTCACCCACATTAAGATCAAGAATAAGCAGCAGATGTTTTTGCATTTTCTTAAAAATAGGCAATAAAAAAGCAGTTAATCTTTTGAATTAACTGCTTTAAGTCTTAATGTTATAGCGTCAATAACCACTATTAGGCTGTGCTTAACTGTCTGCTTCACACTACCAATGAACGTTGTTTCAAAGTCGCTTGTTCATTGACTGAGCATACAAAGCCTCTATTAATGTGTTGCTCTATCGCCCCAAATTTCTTTTAGACGTTGGTCGCGACCACAATTCCAGCGGTATGCTTTATAACGTAATGGACTATTTTTGTAATAATCTTGGTGGTAACTTTCATTACCTTTAATAGGATAAAAAGTACTCGCTGTTAAGATAGGCGTCACAACAGTTTGCTTAGGAAACTCGTCTACTACCGCTTGCTTAGATTGCTCTGCAAGCGTTCTCTCTTCTTCGTTTACAACAAAGACCGCACTTAAATAACTACTTCCTTTATCGCAAAATTGGCCTCTTGCATCAAACGGGTCAATATTAACCCAATAATGATCTAATATTTCTTGATAGCTCACTTGCTCTGCATCATAAGTGACTTCTACAGCCTCATAATGGCCTTCATGATTCCCACGATAAGTTGGATTCTCTACTTCACCACCGGTAAAACCAGAAATAACATCTGTCACACCAGGTAGTTTTTCAAAATCAGATTCCATACACCAGAAACAACCACCTGCTAACACCGCTTTGTCTGCATTAGCCAATGACACATAAAAAAGCATCGATGCTGATAAAACTAATCCTAATATTTTTTTCATAAAACTCTCTTATTGATGTAATGAATAAATCACGATGATTGATAATTGATATGAGCCGACTCAACTTTACCCACCTAACATGCACATTAACACGCTTAGTAAAACAACTTATTAATGAATACCAATCGTAACAATAGACCCATACTCGTTAAAAATTATTTCATCAAAAATCAAATAGCGAACACAACTAATGATCAGCTTTATCATAAAGATGATTAATAGTGTTATCACATAGGGAATGAAACAGCGTTCAATAATAGGGTTTAGTAATAGAATTCAGTAATAGCGCTCAACTACATTGGAAGGTCAGCATTAATTAATAACGTGATTAACGATCACTTGAGCAATCGACATAATTAACGCATTGATTTCTGCCATTTTCTTTGGCTTTATATAACGCGATATCAGCTTCAGTCAGCATTTTATGAGTGTTATTTTTTTCCCCATTAGAAGCCGTAAAACCAATACTAATAGAGATAGGTAATTCGATTGAATCATAACAGATAGGGAAATCACTGATTTTTTTTCTTAGCTTTTCGGCCACTAATGCAGTTTCTTCAAGGTTGGTTTCAGGTAGAAAAACAATAAACTCCTCGCCGCCGTATCGACCTATAATATCAGCAGAACGTAGCGTTTCTATACAGCGTTTAGAGACTTGTCTAAGCACTTCATCACCATATAAATGCCCATATTGATCATTGATGTGTTTGAAATGGTCCATGTCAAACATGATAAGTGAAACTTGCCCGCCATATCTATCAACTCTTTCAATCTCATCTACAAAACGTTTTTCCCAATGCGAGCGATTGTATAACTGTGTAAGACCATCGATACTGCTAACCCGCTCAAGCTCAAGACAAGCTTCTTGAAGTCGTATTGTAGATATCGCATTGTCCGTTACATCTTTAATCGTAATACAAACATATTCCACTTCGTTTTGATCATTACAAATTGGTGTGAAACAACTATTTTGATACATATACTCAATACCACCCGTTATCGAGCGGCCATTAGGAAGTTTTACTAGGTAAGGTCGTTGCTCCCATGAAGTGTAAGATTGCTGATTTAATAAAAAAACATTTCTAATTTTTCGTTCAAACCATTTCCTTGGTAAATCATCAAAACATTCAAAAAAATTCAAGCCAACAATTTCATTTTCTGTGAAATCACTATGCACATCCATAAATTTATTCCATAACTGAACCGTGAAATTTCTATCCACGACAAAGATGCCATTATCTACAGAATCAACGATGTTATTGGTGTATGGGAAAGCATTACTCATAATTTTTTAAAATTCATCAAGTAGTTTATCTAAAATAGTTTTAAGGTATTTAATTGATTTATCAGGTAACAACAGTAACAAATCACATTGGAATGAATGTTCTTTAACACTGTATTCTATTTTTATTGATAACGCATGGCTCCATTGAATATCTTGTTTTTTAAGTAAATTATCGACTAAGATTGATTGTCCGATAATAGAAGGAGGCGTATTAAAAAAACGTTCTGAAAGCTGTTCAGCAATGCCACTCAAGCAAGCACCGTTGATGATATTTGAAATCTCTAACAATATCTCTTGTTCGAATGAAGGCGTTATCTCTTCATCAAACTCAAGCAGTTTAGCTAAACCTTCAAAACTAGTATTACTGAATATGGTTAACGATTCACCGCTAAATTTAGGGTTATTAATATGAGTATAAAACCCTTGCCTAACAGCTGACACTTTTTCTGCTGGAATCAGCCGATGCAGTGCAGAGGTTAATTCTTCAGAGCTAATAATTTCAATGGCAGGTACTGATAACGTTACATATTGTTCAAATAGTACAGAAAGTGATTGGCCAGCCTGTCCCATGCCTATATTACAAATTTCTTGTAAATAATCACGTTGGTCTTCATTGAAATTAGCGTTATCTATCATAATAATTCATGCTTAGTTAATACCTCAAGTAACGCGTCTTCAGAGGCTGGTTTTCTAACAAAATCGAGTGCACCGTCATCAAACACTTTTTTTCTCGCTTCACTTTGAAGGTCTGCAGAAACAACGATTGTTTTTATGTTCAAACCCTCGCCTTTCATAATACTTAACACCTCAAAGCCATCTAAAACAGGCATCGTTAAGTCCAAGAATAAAAGATCAAAATGATTAGCCCTAACGGCATCTAATGCCTCTTGACCATTTGTTACAAATGTCACATTTTCTTTCAATTGCTCTGGTAACGATTTTCTCAATTGCTTTCTAGCAATATTGGAGTCATCGCAAATTAAAACAGAAACAGTCATTTTATTCCCTTCATAGTAAATAGTCCGCACACCAATAACCCATAATTAACTCTGATAATGTCTAATATTGCAGACATTCCTAGGTTATTAGAAAATGCCTTCATAGTGACTCAATGCATTTATTAATAATATTAGCACATATAAGACTTTACCCTAAATGAATAGAGAGAAAGAAAATAATAGGCTAATTTTGTATTAATGAGCATATTTAAAGCAAGAATAAACAAACTTTATTAATAAAATGACCTAAACGTTAAAGAACAAAATAAAAAAGCAGACTTATTTCAAACAGGCTCTCACTCATCTTGCCCAAAAAAGACAAACCACCAACAACGACTTAGCTGACTATATTGAATGTGTATTTTTGTATATTGCTATCAGCACTAAGTGCCATCCCGTATTTCCGTTGTTAATACGGAATGATCCTGCCTATCCACATGATTAATAGTTGATAACTTACGTTAAAGTATTGTTTTTAGATTATAGTGATGGCTTATTGAATAGATTTTAGCAAATTAAACTATTCCGTATTTCCACCGTAAATACAGAATAATTCTGTATAAGAAGCTGTTAGCTTACAAATGGAGTCTATCTGTTGTATCGAATTATTAATTTTTGTGCTTTTGTCGCTTGTCTTGTTTGGTTGTATGTAGAGCCTAGCCCAGAACCTGTTGTGGTTTTACTTTTGAGCACCGCTGGTTTTTTTAGAGATGATATACATGGTGTTATTGGTAAAAATATTTTTACTCTTACACCAAAAAATAAATTAATTCGGGACTTTAGTTCTTCAAAATTTTCCTTTATTAGTTCAGAGTTGATTAATCCAAGAATTTTAGAAGATTTAGTTGGTTGGTTAAGTGATGGCGGTGATCAAATCGTTTCTATCAACATTACAGAATCAAATATGAGTAATCGCTATCACGGCAGTATCACATCAGAAGAAATAGACTCTGGTTACCCTATTATAACTTCCGCACATGAAGAAGGTGCTTTTAGTTACAGGTATTTAGGCTGTTCTTTTAGTGGAGTTCATCTGATACAAACTTGGGATCATGGCGGTGGTTCTGGTGTGTTTTGCAATGTACTTCTTGTTACATTAAGCCAAGACTCAGCAATTGAATACGAGAAAAACAAAATTGGTAAAGTTGATCGTTTCGTTGTGAAACTTGTTAGCTCTATTCCTTTAGGTGACAGATATGAAGGTGCGCTAAATTATAAATTTGGTTTTCTTTCAATTCCCGCTTGTAAAGGAATACGTTCACTGAGGGAATCTAAATCAACATTATTGGTACTGTAAGCTGACAAGGCATTTAAACGGAACTAAAACAGTGGGTGAGATTGTTGCATCGCTTCATTTGTATAAATTCTCTAGCCTCATTATGTACACTAAAGATGGAAAATCACATGAGTTGTATTTTTTGCGATATCGTCAAAGGTAAGTCTCCTTGTCATAAGATATGGGAAGATGATAAGCATTTAGCATTTCTATCAATATTTCTAAATACCAAAGGTTTTACTGTCGTCATTCCCAAAAAGCATTACGCTAGTTATGCATTTGAACAAGATGATGATGTTCTTGCAGAGCTTACTTTAGCCACTAAAAAAGTGGCATTGCTGCTTGATAAAGCCCTTGATGGCGTTGCACGTACAGGCATGTTCAACGAAGGTTATGGTGTTGATCATTCGCATAGCAAACTATTCCCAATGCATGGAACGGGAGTAGAATCTAAAGTAAATAAATATTTTGAAAGTTATGAAGGCTACTTATCTTCACATGATTTTGAACGTGCTGATGATGAAGAGTTGCCTAAACTAGCTGCTTATGTGCGTTCATATCTATAACGCGGCTTTTATAAGCGGAACTAAAATAGCTTGTGCGCCATCACTCACCATAAAATACACCACTACAGCACTAAAAATATGAATTAATCCTAAGATGATAAACAATGTGATGTTTAGTAAAAAGAGTAAAGGATTGCCCTCGAAAATACAGGAAGATATTTCCTTTAAGTTTTTAAGCTGAGGTGAAGGATATATATCTAATGATTCTCATTCTAAAATAAATAAAGTCAGGAAAAGGAATTGTTTAAAATCACACAGCAACCGCTTTTATTATGATCAATCACGACTCTAATATCACATAATAATAATGTTTCTATTACCTTCCATAGCGTCTAAAATTCATATTCATTATGATGAATCAAACGATGGATAGCCTGAAAGGAGTATGGTGAAAAGGGTTATAACACTTAGCAATATTGACTTTATTCGCAATCATCAATGTATTGATATAAAGTAGCTCTACTTATTTTTGATAATAGTATGACTATCGTAAACAGCGGTTGTTAACTATCAACATTCTTCAGCATGTCTCCGATAGATGAGAATAGTAGTAATGACTGGTACGAATTAATTGGGAAGACCACACAATGCATTATCAACATAGTCACACGACAATACTGAAAAAAGCGTTACCTTTACATTATAATCATATATTCAACGCTTTTACTTTATGGCGATTGAGCAGTTCAACGTGGCTGTTCTTATTACTGATACTGACTGCAAATTTACTTAGCGGATTCATTGCACCTAAAGCGAACGCCTTAGACACCGACAGTACTATACAAGTGAAAGCCGCCTCTGAGATTGAAATAAAACGCGGGTATTTAGAACACATCATTAGCCAACAAGAAAGGTTAGTGACTTCACTCGTTGAGTCACCTTTTATGAGTTCATATGTAGCAGGCTATAATGAATCTGATCGAGAAAGCTTAAATGAACTTTTTCTCACGACGGCCACTATCAATAAATATTATATGCAAGTTCGTTTTATAGATAATCATGGCCAAGAAAAAATCCGTATTGAGCAATCAACTAAAGGCTTAGCGCCGATCATCATAAAAGAATCAGCCCTTCAGAATAAAAGTAAACGAGAGTATTTCATAGAAATGACAAACACGCTCGCGGGTGATGTATGGCATTCACCTTTTGATTTAAATAGAGAGTTAGGGCAAATAGAGCAAGTTCCTAACCCAACTTATAGGATTTCATCACCCGTATACTTGAATGATAAATTTGCAGGCATGGTGATCATCAATTTAGATATGACCAGTGTTATCAGTTATTTAACGGAATCTACTGACTTTTTGGTTTACTTAGTCGATGCGGATAACGAAGTACTTGTTCACCCTGATGCTACAAAATCATGGAGTAAGTATTTAAAGGGTCGTAATAAGTACCAAGAAACAGCGGAACAAAAATTGAAAAATAAGACACAATCTCTAGAAGATATTTTTAAAAATAGGGAAGGTATTCGTATTATTCTTGAACCGATTGAAGCAAGCTCTCCGCTTCCAAAAGCAAAATAGATAAATAATAAATAATCGATCCATTAATAAGCTGGATCGTTAGATAACAAAAAGCCGACTGACGTCGGCTTTTTTAATTTAGAATAAATAAAACTTATTCTACTGTAACCGCTTTTGCTAGGTTACGTGGTTGGTCAACATCCGTGCCTTTGATTAAGGCGATATGGTAAGACAGTAATTGCATCGGCACTGTATGGAAGATTGGTGCAATGATTGGGTCTACGTGAGGTAGTGAAATAATCTTCATACCGTCACATGCTTCAAACCCTGAGTTCGCATCTGCAAACACATACAATAAACCGCCACGTGCACGTACTTCTTCAACGTTTGATTTCAGCTTTTCTAACAAGTCATTGTTAGGCGCGACAACAACAACAGGCATATCGGCATCAACTAGTGCTAATGGACCATGTTTTAGCTCACCTGCTGCATAAGCTTCAGCGTGAATGTAAGAAATCTCTTTAAGTTTCAGTGCCGCTTCCATCGCGATTGGGTAATACTCACCGCGGCCTAAAAATAGCGTATGGTGTTTATCTGCAAAGTCTGGTGCTAACGCTTCAATTTCTTTATCGAACGCTAATGCTTTTTCAATTTGCGCAGGCAATGTATGTAAAGCGTGCACAATTTCAGTTTCTTTCTGCTTATTAATCGTGCCTTGCTCTTTACCGATCGCTGTGACTAGAATCAACATGGCAGCAAGTTGTGTGGTGAATGCTTTAGTTGATGCTACGCCGATTTCAGTTCCTGCACGTGTCATAAATGCTAAGTCAGATTCACGTACTAATGAAGAACCAGACACGTTACAAATTGACATGGCAGACATGTAGCCTTTCTCTTTCGCTAAGCGTAATGCGGCTAATGTATCAGCGGTTTCGCCTGATTGAGAAAGTGTGAGTAATAAGCTGTTTGGACGAACAACAAAGTCGCGGTAACGGAATTCAGAAGCGATTTCAACATCACAACTTACACCAGCAAGTGACTCAAACCAGTAACGAGCAGCCATACCTGAGTTGTATGATGTACCACAAGCAATGATTTGAACATGTTGTACTTTAGATAAAATCTCTTTTGCGCCTGCACCAATGCTTTCAACAACGATGCTATCTTCATTGATACGACCTTCTAACGCACTTAATAGTGCAGTAGGTTGTTCAAAAATTTCTTTTTGCATGAAGTGACGGTACTTACCTTTACTACCTGCATCATGCTCAACAGTAGATTCAATCACTTCACGTTCAATTGACTGACCGTTTACATCAAAAACACTGACTTCACGACGCGTAATTTCAGCAACATCACCTTCTTCAAGGTAAGTAAAACGACGTGTTACGTTTAAAAGTGCTAATTGATCAGATGCGAGGAAGTTTTCACCGATACCATGACCGATAACAATTGGGCTGCCTGAACGTGCTACGACTAAACGAGATGGGTCACGGCTATCTAATGCCACCATGCCGTAAGCACCTTCTAATTGAGGTACCGCTTTTTGGACTGCTTCACGTAATGAAGTTGATGTTCTTAATTCCCATTCAACTAAATGTGCGATGACTTCAGTATCTGTTTGAGATTTAAAAATATAACCACGTTGTTGCAATAACTCACGTAGCGGCTCATGATTTTCGATAATGCCGTTATGTACAATAGAAATGTCTGCTGAAACATGCGGATGTGCATTAACTTCAGAAGGTTCACCATGTGTTGCCCAACGAGTGTGCGCAATACCTGTTCCGCCCATTGCTTGCATATCTTCAACAGCATCGGCTAATTCTTTCACTTTACCTAAACGACGAACACGAGTTAATTTACCTTCGCTATCAACAATGGCGACACCTGCTGAGTCATAACCACGATATTCTAATTTTTTTAGACCTTCGATTAAAATTTCAGATACTTCTCTTTGCGCAACTGCACCAACGATACCGCACATAAACTTCCCCTGATATTAGTTTTAAATTAATTAATTGTGCACTTTAATTCATTTCCTTGTAAATATCACGCACAAATATGCATAAACATGCACAAGTACGATATTTAACTCTAAATAGGCAATTATTTAATTGAAAACGGCATAATAATGCATTGATTGTTTATTATTAATACGGTGATCAATTCCTGCATTACTCTTCTATTTTTACAGTTATCTATTCACTTATATGGGATTACTGTTTAAAGTTACAGTTCATCAATTATCGATTGGAAAGTGCATGTTAAATACCCCGCTTACTCAAGCTTTGTCTTTAGTTTGGAAATTATTAACAGTTTTGATCTTACCTGTGATTATGGCTATTTATGTAAAAATCATGGATAGCTATTATGGCCCGTTTGCTTTTGAAGATTTAGACTTGGGTAAAAATTTACATAAGTGGATTGTTTTTGCTATTTATTTAGCTTTTCTGCTTTGCTGGAACAGACTTAACCCGCATGTGATAAGCGCATTAAAAAGAATGGAATATTAAAATGTCTGCGGATTTATTAGCAAACAATGCTCTCTTGTTGATTGGTCTATTAAGCACCCTACTGTTGATCGTTTTATTATTTACCTTCAATAGCTTATCTCGTACTAAAAAAGCCTTAGCGGAACAACATCTCACGTTAAAGCTAACAGAACAAAACCTACAACATCAAACCCAACAAAATGAAGCTCAAGAAAGTAAAATAGATGATTTATCGCTGCACAATGAAAGCTTACAAGCACAAGTGAGCAAATTAACTACACGCGTTAGAGAATCAGATATTCGATTACAAGCTGGCGAACAGCGTTTACGCGACCAGCGGGCAACAGAAGAAAAGTTAAACCAACAATTTGAAGTATTATCACAACGTATTTTTCACGATAAATCCACGCAATTTAAGCAATTGAATGAGCAGTCTATTAAGCAGTTGTTAGATCCATTAAGTACGCAGTTGGAAGGCTTTAAAAAACAAGTAACTGATTGTTACGTTAATGAAAGCAAAGAGCGTTTTAATTTAAAGCGCGAAATTGACCAGCTTGCTAACCTGAATAACTTAATGCATCAAGAAACACAAAACCTAACAAACGCTTTAAAAGGCGATAATAAACAGCAAGGTAATTGGGGCGAGGTCGTTTTACAGCGAATTTTAGAAAACTCAGGGTTACGCGAAGGTCATGAGTACGCAACGCAAGTCAATTTAAAAGACAGTAAAGGACAACGGTTCTTACCCGACGTAATTGTTAACTTACCACAACAACGCAATATTATTATCGACTCTAAGGTTTCTTTAGTCGCTTATGAACGCTACTTCAATAGCCAAGATGTAGGTGAGCAGAAACAAGCGATCGATGCGCATTGTTTATCGATAAGACAACATATTAGAGGGTTAGGTAAAAAGGATTATCAGGACTTAATTGGTGCCAACACCTTGGATTATGTACTGTTATTTGTGGCTGTTGAACCTGCCTTTATTGTTGCTTTAGAGCATGATCCTAGCTTAGTACAATTAGCGTTAGACAATAATATTTTATTAGCCAGCCCAAGTAACTTAATGATTGCACTACGTACGATTGAAAACTTATGGCGTTTTCAACGTCAGGAAAATAATGGTCAGTTAATCGCACAGCAAGCGAGTAAATTATACGATAAATTGCGTTTATTCAGTGATAACTTCTTAGAAGTCGGCTCTCAGATAGATAAAGCACAAAAAACCTACCATAGCGCACTCAAGCAGCTTAGTTCTGGACGTGGCAACGTGATACAACAGGCAGAGCAATTAAAAGGCTTAGGTGTCCCGATTAAGCGCCCTATCGCAGATCAGCTTACCCAGCAGAACCCAGATCCAGAGCAGTTGAGTGAATAGCGCTAGCTAAACAATTCCTTCATCCTAAAAGCTGCTTTATTTTATTTTCAAACCATTGGTAGCGTGAAGGCAATTGACGATAACGTTTTTGAGTTAAATACAGAGACTCTTGAACTGCATAAGTTAATGGCAGTACCTTTAATTGCTGTGGTTGACTAAATTGCTGCACTGCACGCTTTTGTAAAATAGTGTATCCAACCCCTTGCGCAACGGGCAGTAGTATTTGCTGTAATTGATTCACGTAACCTTTAATATTAAGGCTGCTAGGGCCTTTATAGTCTGCCGTAAAGTTGCTTGAGAAAACCTTTTCAAGGAAGTGCAAACCATCGGGATGATTAATAAATCCAAGTTGGTTAAGAGCAGAAAAATTCCAACCTTGCGCTAAGTCTACATCTGCATTCGCAGGTAACACCAGCTGTAGCTCTTCATAACCCACCAGCGTTTGTTTTAGTTGTTCATGCTCTGTTTGTCGGGTCACGATCCCTAAATCTATTTTGTTACTGAGTAAGTCATTAATAATATTCTGATTAGGCGCCGCTTCAACAAAAACACTTAGTTTAGGATGCACACTTTGTTGCTGCACAAAATAAGGGTAAAGAAAATTAGCGAGTGCGCCAGAGCAAGTTATTGAGCAAATACCTTGTGTCGGATCATCATGATTAATGCTTTCACTTAGCTGCTCTTCTAACGCACGCACACTTAATCCCATTTGATAAAGCTTTTCACCTGCCAAGGTTAATTCAAACTGTTTACCATAACGGGCTAATAGCAAAGTATTAAAATGCTTTTCGAGTTTTTTGATGTGTTGTGTCACGCCAGGTTGAGTCATAAACAGCTGTTCGGCAGTATGCGTAAAGTGCTTAGTCTCAACCAATTTCATAAAGGTATTTAAGTGTTTTTGATTAATCATTATTTACCTTGAAAGCGAGTGAACATTCATTGCTGGTGGAGTCATTGCTAGTAAATAGTTAAAGGGATCCGCTAGACTTATCGACGCCAAAAATGACGAGTAAGCATCACTGCGACCGTTAAAATCTCTAAACGTCCCATTAACATACCAATAGATAAAACCCACTTAGAAGGGTCTGGCAGCGCAGCAAAGTTACCCGATGGGCCAATTGATTCAACTAAACCAGGACCAACATTAGAAACAGCAGTAATTGAGGCGGTTAATGCCACCATGGAATGAGAGCCAAATAAGGTCAACAACAGAGTAGAAACGCCAATCGTCGTCATATAAGCAATCACAAAGGCAACTAATGAACGTAGAATTTCATCACTGACTTTACGATTATTGTATTTTTGAGGAAACAAAGCATGAGGATGCATTAATAACATTAAGTGACGCTTTAAAAGACTGAAAGCAATTTGAAAGCGGAATATTTTCATCCCACCAGAGGTTGATCCCGAACAGGCGCCAGTAAACAATAATCCACTAAAGACAATTAAACTAAAATCACCCCAAGTAAGGAAATCATCTAATCCAAAACCTGTGGTTGTAACGACTGAAACCACATTAAAAACACTTAAGCGAATCGCATCTGCCCATGAAAATTGGTCACTCATGACTAAATAAGCACTTAAACTTAATGAACAAACAGTCACCAACAAGGCAAAACCTTGAATTTGAGCATCTTTCCATAACGGCTGTAGCGATTTTTGTTTCATTCCTCTAATCATCAACAGAAAAGGCAGTCCACCTAGAAACATAAAGATAATAGCGTTCCAATGGGCAAAATGTGAGAAATGCCCCATTGAGCTATCAGAGGTTGAGTAACCTCCCGTAGAGATGGTGGTCATCGCGTGATTTACTGCATCGAAGTTTTCCATTCCAGCAAAACGATAACCAACAAAGCAACAAACGGTTAAAGAAACATAGACAAGCAAAATATCTAACGCAACACGGCGTGTTTTGGAGGACGATTTATCAGACCAATCGGAAGATTCCGTTTGGAATAAGCGCATACCACCGACATTTAAAAACGGTAATATCGCAACCCCCATAACAATGAAACCTACCCCGCCTAACCATTGCAGAATAGATCGCCATAATAAAATGCTTGGGTGCATGGTATCTAAACCATGTAATACCGTACTACCCGTGGTTGTAATGCCAGACATGGTTTCAAAGAAGGCGTCGCTATAACTAATATGTTGAATAAACACAAAGGGCAAGGCGGCAAATAAACTCGCTAAGATCCACACCCCAGTGGTCAGCATAAACATTTCTTTCACCCCCAAATGGGAGCGATTAGTTTCACCACCAATGTATAAGAAAGCGAACGATGCTAGATGTGTAATGATGATTGACGCTAAGAACTCCATCCCACCAAAAGATTGGTAATAAAAAGCTAATATCATGGGGAAATACATAAATACTGCCATTTTTGACAGTACTAACCCCGTGATAAAAAACAGTGGACGATAGTTCATCTAGTCTCTCTTACAAGAAGAACGGACTTGGTTGGAATAGTTTTTCAATATCACTGATGTACTTTTTATTCACTAAGAATAGGATAACGTGGTCATCGGTTTCTATTACCGTGTCATCATGTGCAATCAGTACCTGTTCATCACGCACAATAGCGCCAACACTGGTTCCTTTAGGGAGTTTTAATTGGGAAATTTCTTTGCCCACTACTTTAGATGTCATACTGTCGCCTCGCGCAACAATCTCAATCGCTTCAGCTAGCCCTTCACGCAGTGAATAAACATGTTTTAAATCGGCTTTACGTACATGTGTTAATAAGGCCGATAATGTTGCTTGTTGCGGTGAGATGGCAATATCGAGGATATTCCCTTGGATCAAATCGACGTAAGCAGTACGTTGAATCAATACCATCGCTTTACGTGCACCTAAACGCTTTGCCAACATCGCAGACATGATATTCGCTTCATCATCATTGGTGACGGTAATAAATAAGTCTGTTTGGTCAATATGCTCTTCAAGTAGTAAATCTTGATCTGATGAGTCACCACAAAAAACAATCGTGTTCGATAATGTTTCAGACAAATATTCAGCACGGCTGTAGTTTTTCTCGATCAATTTGACTGAGTTTTCTTTTTCTAAGCGTTTCGCTAAGCTTTCGCCAATATAACCACCACCGACAATCATGATCCGTTTATAAGGATGTTCAAGCTTTTGCATCTCACCCATAATTGCACGAATATTTGGACTCGCAGTAATAAAGAACACCTCATCATCAGCTTCGATAATCGTTGTGCCTTGTGGGCGAATCGCTTTACCACGTCTAAATATTGCAGCTACACGCGCTTCGATATTAGGCATATGCTCTTTTAAAGCAGAAATAGCATTACCTACTAACGAACCACCATAATAGGCACGAATCGCCACCAGCCCAACTTTACCATTTGCGAAGTTAGCCACTTGAAGTGCACCCGGATATTCTATTAGTTGTGCAATGTAATCACTTACTAACTTTTCTGGTGCAATAATATGGTCAATCGGGAAAGCATCTTTATTAAAGAGCTCTTTTTCGTGCATCACGACACTTTGAGAGCGAATACGCGCTATTTTTTTAGGTACATTAAATAATGTAAAAGCGATTTGGCAGGCAACCATGTTAATTTCGTCACTGTTAGTCACCGCAATTAACATGTCAGCATCAATGGCACCAGCATCGCCCAATGTATGTGGACTAGAAGCACTGCCTTGCACTACGCGCAAATCAAATCGATCTTGTAGTTCTTGTAAGGCTTCGTGGTTTTCATCAACTACGGTGATATCGTTATTTTCGCCAACCAGGTTTTCAGCTAAAGAAGCACCTACTTGCCCTGCACCTAAAATAATAATTTTCATTTTATCTCACTGCTTATCGATTGATGTTGCTGTTTTTATAACGCTTTTTGTAGTTTCGCGTAATAAAATCCATCCATTTTTTGCTCATTAGGCAAAATTTGGCGACTTTTTATTGCATCATTATTTTGTGCAGATAATGGAATTAATGATGCATCATTTGTATTTTCTAAAAAGTCTTTGATTTGTAGATCGTTTTCATCGGGCAAAATAGAACACGTTGCATAGAGCAACACACCGCCCGGTTTCAATTTTTTCCATAATGCGCTCAAAATATGCTTTTGCAACGACACTAATTCACTAATATCGCTATCACGTCTTAACCAGCGAATATCAGGATGACGGCGAATAACGCCCGTCGCACTACAAGGTGCATCACATAGAATGCGATCAAACTGTTCACCAGACCACCATTCATCAGGTTTAGATGCATCTCCGTGAATAACAGTCGCTTCTAGATTCAACCTTTCTAAATTTTCTTTAACACGTAATAAACGCTTTTCATCAAAATCAACGGCCACCATTTGTTTAAGCTTTGGTTGTAGCTCTAACGTATGAACGGTTTTGCCACCAGGCGCAGAACAAGCATCTAACACCAAGTCATTAGGCTGTGCATCTAAATAATGTGCAGCTAATTGCGCAGCGCCATCTTGCACTGACACCCAACCTTCAGAGAACCCAGGTAACTGGTAAACATCACAGGCATTTTCTAAACATAATGCATTGTCATTACCCTCTGCAATGTCTGCCTTTTTATCTTGCTCTGTTAATAGAGCAAGATATTGTTCACGATCATGAAAGCGTGAATTTACACGCAACCACATTGGCGCTTGTTGATTATTGTCCGTCATGATTTGCGCTGCTTTTTCTTCGCCATAAGCTGCTTGAAGACGTTTAACTAACCAACTTGGGTGACAATATAATAATGCAGGTTGTTGATCGGCTTGCTCAATTAAGCTTTCTTGTTCGCGTAAAAAACTACGTAACACGCCATTGATCATGCCTTTTAATGCAGGTTTTTTAAGGGCTTTAGCACCGTTAACCGTTTCACCAACAGCTGCATGGCTTGGAATACGGGTATACAACAACTGATAAATACCGACTAAAATCAGAAAGTGTAAATCACGTTGTTTACCGGTTAATGGCTTTTTCATTAATGAACGACAGAAAAAATCTAAGCGAGGCAGAGTACGTAATACTCCGTAACACAGCATTTGTACTAAAGCTTTATCTTTAGGGGTGAGGTCTTGTTGAATCGCAGGCAATGCTTGTGATAACGATTGCCCCTTTTCTACCACTTGATTTAATACTTTAGCGGCAATCGCACGTACATTCATTTATTATTAACCTTGTTCGAGTAAGTTGCTTGATGTGCTAAACAGATCATGACGAGAGTTTAAAACATCTGCGACAGGCATCGCTTTTTTACCTGCTAATTGAATTATTTCTAGATTTAAAACACCTTTACCCGTCGCTACTTGAATACCTTGCTTGTCGACTTTTAAGACAGCACCTGCAATGGCAGTGGTTTCAGTATCAACGATTTTAGCTTGGTGTACTTTAATGACTTGCCCTGCCCATTCAAAATGACTGATTGGCCACGGATTAAAAGCACGAATACAGCGGTCAATAAATTGCGCATCGTCTTGCCAATTAATTTGCGCTTCGACTTTACTTAATTTTTTCGCATAAGTAGCAGCATTTTCATCTTGCTTTTCTGCCACTAACTCACCAGCTTGTAATTGATTAATGGTTTCAATTAAAACAGCGGGCGCCTGCTTTGCAACTTTCGCATAAAGAGATGCACTGGTTTCATGCGCATCAATAGGGCAACTTACTTTCTTAAGCATATCACCAGTATCAAGCCCTTCATCCATTTGCATAATCGTCACACCGGTTTCTTTATCACCCGCCCAAATAGCACGTTGGAAAGGTGCAGCACCTCGCCATCTTGGCAATAATGAACCATGAACATTTAAACAACCTAGACGAGGCGTGGTTAATACACTCGTAGGTAAAATTAACCCATAAGCCACCACGATCATTAAGTCTGCATTTAATGCAGCAAGTTGTTCAACACTATCGCTTTGTTTAAAGTTTTCTGGTTGATAAACAGCAATATCATTTGCGAGTGCCACTTCTTTTACTGCGCTTGCTGTCAACTTTTTACCGCGCCCAGCTGGACGATCTGGTTGACTATAAACAGCAACGACATCAAATTCAGCGTCGATCAGTGCTTGTAAATGATTGGCAGCAAAATCAGGCGTGCCTGCAAAAATTATTTTTAGTTTTTCCACGAAACAACCTTAAACAAATGTAATGATAAATTATGAGAATTTTTCTTTTTGACGCTTAAGCTTTTCAAGTTTCGCTTTAATGCGTTTTTGCTTAAATGGCGATAAGTAATCAATGAATAACTTGCCTTTTAAATGATCCAACTCATGTTGAATACACACAGCAAATAAACCATCTGCTTTAACCACATGTGTTTCGCCCTCTACATCTTGATATTGTAAAGTAACAAACTCTGCACGCTCAACTTCTGCATTCGTTTCAGGAACAGATAAACAACCTTCTTCAGAGATTTCTACGCCATCTCTCTCTAAGATAGTTGGGTTAATTAATACAAGCGGTTGATCACGCTCAGCAGAAACATCGATCACAACAAGACGCTGATGAAAGTTAACTTGCGTTGCCGCTAGTCCAACACCATCTTCGTCATACATGGTTTCAATCATATCTGCAGCGAATTGCTTGATTTCAGGGGTGATCTCTTCAACAGGTTTAGCAACTGTTCTTAAACGATCATCTGGAAAATGTAATACTTCAAGTAAAGGCATGGTATTATTCTGCTCATAATTAATATTAAAAAGTTAATTCTAGTCATTTCCCTTTATAAAAAACAGTTTTATTAATCACAGGACAAGGATTGTTATGAAATTAAAATTTATTGCATCGCTGATCATTGGTATTGTTTTGTCGATGACAGCGCTTGCAGACACGCTAAAGTTAAGAGCAGATCACCCTGATACCTACATAGTGAAAAAAGGCGATACGCTATGGGACATCTCAGCATTATTTTTAAATAGTCCATGGTTATGGCCTCGCTTATGGGATAACAATAGCCAAATTGCGAACCCTCATTTAATTTACCCAGGTGATATTTTAAATCTTATATGGATAGATGGTGAGCCGAGACTTACACGCAAACGCTTAAAAAAATTATCGCCAATTCCTCGTTTAGAAGAGAAAAGCCAAGCGATTCCTATTATTCCATTAGAGATGCTTTCTGCCTTCTTATCAAAAGATCACATTATTGACCCCGCTTTATTAGAAGGAACACCACGTTTATTAGGTGATTCAGTAGGTTCTCCTCGTTTCTTTGAAGGTGACATTTTCTACGCTCAAGGCCAATATGATAAAAATAAACTTTATGGTATTTATCGCTTAGGAAAAAATTATAAAGGACCAGCTGGCAAAAACTTAGGAACTGAATTAATCTTTATCGGGCAATCACAAGTATCGCAAAGTCCAAATGTTGATACGACAGATAAAGTAACGCCACATGATTTAATCAAAAGTTCTCGCGAAGCGCGTCAAGGCGATTTGATATTAGCGATTCCAGAGTATGAAACAATACCTGCTTACTTTATCCCTAAACCTGTTCCAAAAACCATTAAGGGTAATATCTTAGCGGCTATTAATGGTACAGCCGCTATTGGTAAATGGGATATTGTTGTGATTGATAAAGGTAAACAGGACGATATTCAAATCGGCTCTATGTTTTCTATTTTACGTTCAGGGCAAGCTTTATTAGTAAATAACGAAGAAATCATTTATCAAGAAGACAGTAATGCTTTTGACCAAATAGGTGATGCTGATTTACAGCTACCCGCGGAGCGTGTTGGTGAGTTGATGGTCTTTAAAGTGTATGAAAACATAAGTATTGCAATACTTATGCGTGGTAGAGATGTGATTGGTTCTACATACAAAATTGAAGGGTTAGCGTTTTAAACTATAACCTCTTTAATTAAGAGAGGTTGTTATTCAAAAAAATCTATTTGAACAGGATGCCATTGTAGATTCCCTCTATTGCTGGATAGCACTTGATGCTATTCCAGCACTTCAAAAGCGTAAAGTTTTTACGCTTTTATCTCACTATTCCATTGAACAACTATTTAAACTTAATCAACAACAATTAGCAGCGCTTAACCTCAAATCTGAACAAATAGATGCTTTTCTACATCCTAATAAAGCACACATTCAATCTTGTCTGGATTGGCAACAAAATGCGGATGATCGTAATATCATCAGCTATGGCGATCCACGTTACCCTTTATTATTGAAACAAATAAGTAGCCCGCCGTTGCTCTTATTTACGCAAGGTAATCTGAACCTCTTAAACGCTCCACAAATAGCCATTATCGGCAGTCGCAGCTGTACTCCCTATGGCAAAGAAAAAGCCCATGACCTAGCACAAAGCCTTTCTAAAGCAGGTTTAACCATTACCAGTGGCTTAGCTATAGGTATTGATGGAATGGCACACCAAGGAGCACTAAAAGAAATAGGCTCTACGATTGCGGTACTAGGAACAGGCTTAAATAACATCTACCCAAAACGTCATGCTTCACTCGCAGCTGGTATTCGTGAAAAAGGACTATTGATCTCTGAATTTTGGCCCAATACGCCAGCCTATCCGAGTAATTTCCCAAGGCGTAATCGCATTATCTCGGGTTTGAGTCTAGGAACGTTAGTGATTGAAGCCTCCTTAAAAAGTGGATCATTAATTACTGCACGTTATGCAACCGAGCAAAATAGAGAAGTGTTTGCGCTACCTGGGTCGGTCGATAATCCTCAAGCATGTGGTTGTTTGAAATTAATTCAACAAGGAGCAAAATTGATACTCGATAGTGATGATATTATTAATGAATTTCCCACCTTAAATTTATTGACCTCAAACACAATAGAACAACTCACCTTAACTAAAAATCAGTCTCCTTTACTGGCACTAATTGATTATAACCTAACCAGTTTTGAAACAATTTTGGCACGTAGTGGAATGGATGTAGTGAGCTTACAAAATGAGTTAATAGAATTAGAGATAAATGGTATAATTAACGTCCAACCGCAAGGTTACACCAAGTTAAAAGGTTAGTTATGTTCGAAATTATCATGTATCTCTTTGAAAGCTATATACAAGTTGACCAAACCATGGAGCTTGATACGCAAGAGGTGACCGATGAATTAATGCAAGAAGGTTTTCAAAAGTCAGAAATAACCAAAGCGTTGGCTTGGTTAGACAACCTTGCAAACATGCACAACCAAGAGCCTCAAACGAGAGCGACAGCAGAAAAAAAGACATCGCACCGTATTTATAACAAACAAGAGCAACGCCAAATCTCTTTAGAGTGCCGTAATTATATTCACTATCTAGAAGAAGCGAAAATATTAACCACACACACACGTGAAATGGTGATTGATTGCATTATGTCTTTAGACAGTGGTGAATTGATATTAGAAGATGTGAAATGGCTGATACTCATGGTTTTATTTAACGACCCTGTTAGTGATGACGCGTTCTTACAATTAGAATCTATGCTGATGGACTTTGAAGATGGATTAATCCATTAGTATGAGCACTTTAAGCACTCACCATGAAAAAACATCTGAAGCCTGCCCAAAGTGTGCTTCTCCATTGCATATAAGAAATGGCAAACAAGGTCCCTTTTTAGGATGTAGTGCTTACCCTGAATGTGATTATTTACGTCCATTACATGAAAAAAGTGAAGTAAAAAAAGTATTAACTGGCAGCAGCTGCCCTTTGTGCCAGAATGAGTTGGTATTAAAACAAGGTCGCTTTGGGTTGTTTATTGGCTGTACTGACTATCCAAACTGTGAACATACCGCACAACTATCAGAACAAAATAAACCTGTAGAAGAAGCCCCTAAAGAAGACTCTGTTCCTTGCCCAAGCTGTAAAAGTGGTCATTTAATTGCCCGCCAATCTCGTTTTGGTAAAACCTTTTATGCCTGTGACAATTATCCTGATTGCAAATATGCAGTGAATGACAAACCCGTCAATGAGTTCTGCCCTGAATGTAAATGGCCAATATTAGTTGAACGAAAAACAGCGACTGCTAAACGTATAATCTGTCCTAAAAAAGGGTGTAGTTATCGCAGTAAGCCACTATAATTATTGGCTCTTTTGTATTCATACACCCTATATTATTCGCTTTTTACTGGGCGGCTGAACTAACCTACAATCAACTCATTTATTACTAGGAAAACTCTTAATGACCATCAATAAACATGAGCTTTCTCAAGCACTTTCAGCATTAACAACACAAGGTGTTATTGCCTACCCTACTGAATCTGTTTTTGGGTTAGGTTGTGACCCTGACAGCGAAGTTGCCATTCAAAAAATTCTCGATTTAAAACAACGCCCTGCACATAAAGGATTGATTTTAATTGCCGCTAATATCGAGCAATTAGAAAACTATG
The DNA here is from genome assembly GCF_947489755.1 of uncultured Psychromonas sp. Taxonomy (GTDB): domain Bacteria; phylum Pseudomonadota; class Gammaproteobacteria; order Enterobacterales; family Psychromonadaceae; genus Psychromonas. The sequence goes on along the minus strand of NZ_CANLFB010000001.1, from coordinate 23,629 downwards.
CTGACTTTTCATCTTTAAGCAATGAACAACTAGACAAGATAAAAGCAACCTGGCCAGGTCCTTTTACATGGGTTGTTCCAGTTCAGGCTTCGTTGTCAAAGCTGGTCAGTGGAGACTTTGATAGCATTGCAGTACGTGTCACTCAACATCCTGTAGTTCAAGCATTATGCACTGAATTTGGTAAGCCAATCATATCCACCAGCGCCAATCTATCTGGTGAGCAAGCATGTACAACCACGCAAGAAGTTGAACAGATGTTTGTTAATCATCCGCTACTTGATTATGTGATTGATCAACCCGTCACTGGCTTAGAAAATCCTTCACAAATCCACCATGCGTTGACAGGAAAACGGTTACGTTAATTTGCAGCAACTATTTTAAATAATAACGATTCCAAATAGTAAGGTGCCAATAAGTACCTTACTGTTATTAAGTAACCTCAGTTATGGATAAGCAAAGCATTGTAATATCGCTTTCATTAATTAGAATTGAGATTAAGTACCCATTTAACCTATTTCCTCTCAATTATTAGCTCAACATCTATTAACCTCCTATCGACTGAACTTTGCATCTCCTAGTGTAACGGGTATATAATCGCGCGCATCTTTTGAACGAGTTTTAAACAATCCCCTTATAACAGGAGTATGCATGAAAGTTGGTATTATTATGGGCTCAAAGTCTGACTGGCCGACCATGGAACACGCGGCAAACATGTTAGATTCTTTTGGTATTGAATATGAAACACGTGTTGTTTCTGCTCACCGTACTCCACAACTATTAGCTGATTACGCGTCTAGTGCTGCTGAACGTGGCATTAAAGTAATTATTGCTGGTGCAGGTGGTGCGGCGCACTTACCAGGCATGGCAGCCGCTTTTACCAGCTTACCTGTATTAGGTGTTCCAGTTCAATCTAAGGCACTTAAGGGAATTGATTCTTTATTATCAATTTGCCAAATGCCAAAAGGCGTTGCCGTGGGTACGCTGGCGATTGGCGAAGCGGGAGCAGCCAATGCAGGTTTATTAGCAACACAAATTCTGGCATGTCAACAGCCTGAACTATTGGCTAAAGTTGACGCATTCCGTCAGAAGCAAACAGATACTGTTTTAGCTAACCCAGATCCAGCGGTTTAATATGAATATTTTAGTATTAGGTGCAGGGCAACTTGCACGTATGATGAGCTTAGAAGCGGCGCCATTGAACTTAAATGTACGCGCTTATGATGTGGGTTCAAAACAAGTTATTCATCCATTAACATTACAATCCTTTGAACAAACACTTGAAGATGCTATCGCCTTAGTTGATGTGATCACCTGTGAGTTTGAGCATATTCCAGATGATGTGCTAGCACTGTGTAGTGAGAGTGGTAAGTTTTTCCCTGGTAAAGCGGCTATTAAAGCAGGTGGCGACCGTAGTATTGAAAAAGCGTTACTGGACAAAACTAACGTCCCTTCTGCACCTTATAAACTGATCACTGAAAAGCAGCACTTAGTTGATTCAGTATCATTACTCGGTTTACCGCTGGTTATTAAAACCTGCCAAGCGGGTTATGACGGGAAAGGTCAATGGCGTTTAAAATCAGTCGACCAACTAGACTCGATTTGGTCTGAAATGGCTGAGTTCATTACTGCGGGGACAGAAAGCTTTCCACACAGTATTATTGCAGAGAAAATGATCCCATTTAATCGTGAAGTATCAGTGATTGGTGCGCGCGATAAAGCAGGTAATATTGCGATCTACCCTGTTACTGAGAATCAACATACCGACGGTGTCTTAACGTTATCATTAGCCATTGAAATGGATCTTAATATTCAACAACAAGCTATCGATGCATTTAACAAGCTATCTGCAGAGATGGATTATGTTGGTGTATTAGCGATTGAGTTCTTTGATGTAGACGGTCAGCTGATGGTCAATGAGATTGCGCCGCGAGTGCATAATTCTGGCCACTGGACGCAACAAGGTACTGCTTGTAGTCAGTTTGAAAACCACATGCGTGCTGTTGCTGGTTTACCGTTAGGCGATACTCAATTGCAAAAAGTGAGCGCAATGATCAATGTATTAGGTCAAGCATCAATTAGCGAGCAAGTACTTGCTATCAGTGATGTTAAAAGTCATTGGTATGGTAAAGCGCAACGCGCTGGTCGTAAGATGGGCCATATTAATGTGTCAGCAGAAAACAATGCAGCGTTAGCTAACAAGTTATTACAACTGGCTGAAATCTTACCTGAACAAGATTATCCAGGTGTAAAAAGTACTGCACAGCGTTTATTAGAAAGTTAATATTAGTTTACGTTCTAAGTAGCTTTACTCTCTAATAAAAAAGCCGAGCTTCACATTGCTCGGCTTTTGTTTATCTGGCTATTGATGCTTTAATTTACATTAACCCTATAAGGTATTAAATAATCGTCAAAGCCACTATTTTTAATGGGTGGTTATCATCAAATGATGGAAAGTCTTGATGGCAGTCTAACCATTCAACATCTTCTACTGTACGTCCCTGTTTTTCAACACAGCGCACCAAGCTATTAAACCAAGCTTCTTTATCAACCTTCGCAACATTGTTACAACAAACAATAGTCCCGCCTGCTTTGGTTGTTAGTACAGCAGGTTTGAATAAGCTTTGGTAATCGTTGACCAAATCAACAGTACCAAATGCACTTTTAGCAAAGCGTGGGGGATCTAGAAACACTAAATCAAACTGTGACGCTGACATTTTCGGATAACTAGGTAGCTTTTTATTATTACGACTCGCGACTTTAAGTCCAGCTAACTGACGTAAAGCAGGAAAAGCATCACTTTGAATAAACTGACAAACTGATTCAACACCATTTAATGCTGCATTCTTTTGCCCTGCCGCTAATGCAAAAGATGAGAAATCGACATTCACTACACGTTTTGCACCGCCTACTGCTGCAGCAATACCGATCCCGCAAGTGTAAGAGAATAGATTTAATACACTCTTTTTATGACTGTGTTTTTTCATAAATTCACGACCAACACGCATATCTAAAAACAGCAGCGGATCTTGCCCTTCATGACGTAATTTAGTCGTAAATAAAACACCATTTTCAGACATCACTTGGTCGCTTTGTGCATAATCCTCTGTGCTCTCATCTAGCTCATTAATAATGCGAGAATTTTTGTTTGATCTGTCGTTATAAACCAGAGGTAAATCAGCAACATTTAACAATACCGCTTTAATCTCTGCTAACTGTTCTTCAGTTAAGGTTTCATGAAAAGTTTGAATTAACCATGCATCACCGTAACGATCGATATTTAACCCATTAACACCTTCTACAGTGCCGTGAAACACACGAAAACAATTAGTCAGAGGAGTATCAGATGAAACAACATTAAAGTTATTAATAAGATCGGCACGTTTTGCTAACGCAGTGGTTAATAAAGCAGTTATTGGCATAATCAAAGAACTCAGTAAAGGAAGATAGCTATTTAGCAAAAAGGTATGCCAGATAATGAAAGTCTATTCTAGCAAACCGTCCCCCAGCAACAAAACAAAAAACCAGCTTATCTTCATAAGCTGTTTTTTGTTTATTTACAATATTTTGGTGATACTAGGCAATATTCGACGGTATTGGAGCGGCCTTTGATAACTTCGTTTTATTATCTAACGCACCACTTAAGCGGGTTAACAATAAAGCAAGAATAACAACCACAGCACCAACCCAAGGTGTGTGCATCAATCCTGCATTATCAACAATAAGACCACCACCCCATGCGCCTAGTGCAATCCCAACATTAAAAGCTACAATATTTAACCCTGAAGCAACATCAACGGCCTCCGGCACGTACTTCTCGGCCAACTTAACCACATAAACTTGTAACCCAGGTACATTACCAAAAGCAAATGCACCCCAGATTAAAATAGTTAATACCGCGGTAATCGGGTTAAAGGCTGTGAAATTAAAGAGAACCAATACACTTGCTAACCCCAGGAAGATAATAGTTAACGCTTTAATCGGCCCCATTTTATCTGCCATTTTACCACCCATAATATTCCCAAAGGCAACAGATACCCCGTACACCAACATAATTAAACTTACGGCACTGGCATCAAAACCAGAGACTTGCTCTAAGATAGGCGCTAAAAAAGTAAAAGCGATGAATGTACCACCATAACCTAACGCAGTAATCGCATAGACGAGTAATAAACGCGGCTCAGTCAACACCTTTAATTGCACCGAAATTTTAGTTGCAGTAGCTTGTTTGAGGTTACTAGGCACTAACAAAGCACTGCCAATTAACGCGAGTAAACCTAATAAAGCGACCGTTAAAAAAGTGGCCTGCCAGCCAAAGTTTTGTCCTATGTAAGTTCCTAACGGTACACCTGTTACTAAAGCAACGGTTAACCCTGTAAACATAATAGCGATGGCACTAGCGGCTTTTTCTTTTGAGACAAGCCCTGTTGCTATGGTTGAACCGATAGAGAAAAACACACCATGTGCTAATCCAGTCATGATTCTCGCCATTACTAGGCTGTTATACCCAGGCGCTTGCCAAGCGAGTAAATTACCCATTACAAATAATGCCATTACCGATAACAGCACATATTTTCTATTCCACTTACCTGTTAACGCCGTTAATACTGGCGCACCAATCGCGACACCTAAAGCATAAAGGCTAACCAGCAGCCCTGCAGAAGGTAACGATACATTTAAATCCACTGCCATCGTTGGAATTAATCCAACGATCACAAATTCAGTTGTCCCAATCGCAAATGCGCTTAGGGTTAATGCAAATAAAGCTAATGGCATTAGTCTTCTCTCTTGTTAGCGACCTCTTTTCAATCAATCAGCTCACAGTTAAAAAATGTGCTGCTAATGAAAGGAAATTAAGATCAAGTTATTAATGATTGAGGCGCATTATGAACAAGGCTTTTATTGACATAAACAGTGTCTATTACAAATTACTTTTGTTATAACTACAAAAGTAAATCTAATGAGAGTCACTCTATGCAAACACGATCCGATGACTTAACCATCTTACTTGCCGTTGTAGATAACGGTGGTTTTTCTGCGGCTGCAGATATGCTCGATATTCAAGTAGCGCGAGTGTCACGTGCCGTCAGTAAAATTGAGAAGCAATTGGGTGTTTCTATTTTAAACCGCACGACACGACGCTTAGAATTAACCGATGAAGGTCAGCAGTTTATTCATTCTGTACGACAAGGATTATTGCAGCTTCAGCAGGCTGAAGAAGACTTAGTTTCTCGTGGTGATTTACCCAAAGGTCGATTACGTGTAGATGCTGCCAGCCCATTTATTTTTCATCAGTTAATTCCATTGATAAAAGGCTTTTCAGAGGCATACCCTGATATTCAACTCGAACTAACCAGCAACGAAGGCATAGTGGATCTGTTAGAAAAGAAAACAGATGTTGCGATCCGTATTGGTCGTTTAGTGGATTCAACCTTACACGCTCGCCCATTAGGCAGAAGCCTATTACACATCGTGGCCGCTCCCAAATACCTTTCTACTCAAGGTGTTCCACAGACTACGGCACAGTTAGCGGACCATCAATTACTTGGGTTGTCTGGAGCAAAATCACTTAACCAATGGCCACTGAAAGGCTTTAATTGCATTCAGCCAAACATTGTATCGAGTAACGGTGAGAGTGTGCGACAACTCGCGATTGCTGGTAATGGTATCGCTTGTTTATCAGCATTTATGGTGAAAAAGGATATTGAAGCGGGTCTGTTAATTCCTTTGCTAGCAGATCAAAAACAGGTTAGTCACGACTGTGAGCAAATCAATGCGGTATATTATAAATCATCGACCATTGCGCGTCGTATTTCTGCTTTTATTGACTATATACAACCTAAATTATCGTTATAAGCAATTATCATCGCATAAAAATATCACGAGTCGATACACTGAACAAAGCAGACATGTTAGATTAAACTTAGACTAAACTTAATGAAATTGGAGTTAACATGGATCAGTACGCTGTTTTTGGCAATCCTATTAAACATAGTAAATCGCCTTTTATTCACACCTTATTTGCCAATCAAACACAGCAGCAGATGTCCTACGGTATTGTAGAAGCACCAATTGAAGGTTTTTTAGAGTCAATTCAAGCCTTTTTTAATAGCAATGCTAAAGGTTGTAATATTACTGCACCGTTTAAAGAAGAAGCATTTCAGTTTGCACAATCATTAACTGAACGAGCGCGTTTAGCGGGTGCGGTTAATACGTTAAAGAAAACCGATGATGGATTAATTATTGGCGATAATACTGATGGTGCAGGATTAGTTTTAGACTTAAAGAATAATCATGTAAATCTCACTGGCGCACGTATTTTATTATTAGGTGCTGGTGGCGCGGCGCGTGGGGTATGTAGTTCTTTATTGGCAGAGAACCCTGCACAGTTAACGATCGCTAACAGAACACATGAAAAAGCGCAGACACTCATGTCTATTTTTAATGAATTAGGTAACATTAATGCTATTGAGTATGATCAATTAACGGGTCCTTATGATCTTATTATTAACTCAACCTCTGCGGGTTTACATGGCAGCCTTCCCAACATATCAACAACATTAATTACACCAGAAACAGCCATATATGACATGACTTATAATGCAGAAGTCACTGCGTTCAATGCTTGGGCAAAAGAAAATGGGGCACGATTAACTATCGATGGTTTAGGCATGTTAGTCGGCCAAGCTGCTGAAAGCTTTGCGATTTGGCGTGGTGTCAAACCAGGCGCTAAACAAGTATTAACTGAATTACGCCATAACTTAGCGGGTTAGTTTTTATAGAGAACTTAACATGAATCAAGCCATCATCTTTTCAGATAATGAACAATACAATATAAACTCACAACAAGTAGAGTTTCAGGCACAAAGCCAAGGAAAATTAGTGAGTTGTGTTATCTCATTCAGTTACTTACAAGAACTTAATGAGATAACAGAAATAACATCTGAACAACTCATTAACATTGAAACAACTGCACTGACTTTATTTGATAACGCGCGTTTTGATATTGAAGATCTTGCAGAAGAAATGATTAATCAACAAGCATTCAGTGAAGACGGTAAAGTCTATCTACATAAGGCTTAATATCTATAATAGTAAGGAGTAAACGTCATGCAAAGCCATCGTATTAATGAAATATTAGAACTCATTAAACCTTATTGGTTAAAGAACCAAGAACTGAGTTTATTAGAGATATTAAAACTCATATCGACAGAGTCTGGATTTGATAAGCCGATTGCAGAGTTGACCGACGAAGTGATTATTTATCAGTTAAAAATGGATCAAACGGCAAAAGGTGAAATGATTCCGGGTATTGCCAAAGATTGTGAAGATGATTTTCAAACTGCGTTATTAAAAGCACGTGGTTTATTATAAAAAGACAACACGCTTAATCAATCGAGAGGAGAGACACTATGTTGGAAAATTACAAAAAAATGGATGTTAATATGCTACTGAGCATTGTTAATATGAAATTAAGAAACGAAAGTCAAACACTTGAAGATTTGTGTGCAACCTATGAAATTGAAAAGCCATTACTATTAGAAAAGCTTGAAAAGCATGACTTTGTTTATGATGGCGATCATCATCAGTTTAAACAACGCTCTACACAATAAATATTATCTGTAACACTGAGTAAGCAATGGTTAAAATATGATGTTATAGCGATAACATCATATTGCGGATTTACCTTATCTATAACGACATGGATAACCTAACCAAGACCCTTTTGTTAAATGCTTTTTATGTCGCTTATGTTTAGCTTCACTCAAACGTTTTATCTTTAAACTGCTATAACAAAACACCGCAATAAATAATATGCTGAACAACATGATAATCGTCGGTGCAGGTGCGCTATCAATAAAGAAACTAATATAAATACCTAGAAAAGAACAAGTACAAGTAACCAACACGCTAATAACTAACATTTTATAGAAACTTCTGGTCACTAAAAAGGCAATCGCACCTGGTGTAATCAACATTGTAATCACTAAAATCATACCCACTGCTTTTAACGCGAACACGATAGTAATCGATAAAATAGACAATAATGCATAATGTAAAAAGCGTATAGATAGCCCCATGACTTGCGCATGTTGTTTATCAAAAACAAAAAGTAATAGGTCTTTACCCTTTATAAACATGAAAGAACAAACAAGTAAACTAACAACAGCGACTTCACCTATTCCCTGCCAACTGCTTCCTAATAAATCACCAAAAAGAATTTGATCAAGATGTACATCTGTTTCTATTTTCGTCATTAATAACAAACCTAATGCAAACATTGATGAAAATACAATTCCCATCACAGTATCTTCTTTGAGGCGGCTGTGTTCTTTAATATAACCAGTACAAACAGCACAACTAATACCCGCAACAAAAGCACCAACAGCAAAAGGAATCGCTAAAACATAAGCGATCACGATACCCGGTAATACAGAATGAGAAATAGCATCCCCCATTAATGACCACCCTTTTAAGACTAAAAAACAAGAGAGTAAAGCCGTTGGAACAGCCAATAACAATACCATCACGAATGCTTGTTGCATGAACTCAAAGGTAAAAGGAGAAACAAGTGATTCAAATAGAGCTTGCATGAGCAACCTCCCTTTTATTTTTTGGGTTTGAATGGTTCGTTGATTTTACGGTTGGCTGAGCTGTTGATTTATTGATTGATTGCGAGACAGTCTGAGTCACTGGCTTTAGTTTCTTTCTGTTACTTATTAAGCCGTATTTAGGTGCAAAAAAGAAACTGATAACAAAAACAAGGGTTTGAAATAAAACAATAATGCCGCCTGTCGCACCATCAATAAAGTAACTTAAATAAGCACCAATTAACGATGTTAACGTACCGATAGTAATACTAATAAAAATAACATTACTAAATTTATCACTTAATAAATAAGCGGTTGCCCCTGGGATAACCACCATAGCAATCACTAAAAAAGCCCCCACCGTTTGCAATGCTGCAACAGTCGATGCACTCAATAAAGTAAAAAAAATAACCTTTAGACCCGTCGCATTCAGGCCAATACTTCTGGCATGTTGCTCATCAAAAAATAACACCATAAAATCTCGCCATTTTAGGGTTAATACAATCAGTGTAATAAAACTAATTAATAAGAGCTGTAACGTATCGTAAGGTGAAATTGCGAGAATATTGCCTAGTACAATAGTTTGAATATTGACCGATGTTGGACTCAACGAGACCATGAACAAACCAAGCCCGAAAAAAGAAGTGAAAATGATACCAATAATCGCATCTTCTTTAAGTTTTGAGCGCTGATTTAAAAATAGCATGACCGTTGCCGCTAAACCTCCGGAAAAAAAAGCACCGACAGCAAAAGGCAATCCCAACATATACGCTCCTGCTACCCCTGGTACTATCGAATGAGAGAGTGCATCACCAATTAACGACCAGCCTTTCAGCATTAAGTAAACAGACAAAAAAGCACAAACGCCCCCCACCAAAGCACTTACAAATATCGCATTCACCATATATTGATAACTAAAAGGTTCTAATAAATAATCAAACATAACACCCCCTACTTTGATTGGTTAATAACGGTATTCGTATGTTGCTCACCATATAAAACAACGGGACGTTCATCATCACTGATCACTGTCACTTGGCGTTTATCATCATCATTATGTAAGAGATCACCTGCGAGAACGAAATGACGTAGTGCGCCACCAAACGCTTTTTCTATATTCTGTGGGGTAAACACTTTCGCTGTTTGGCCTTCATCTAAAACAGTTCGATTAATGAAAACGGTACGATCACAAAACTCAGGAATGCTGCCTAAGTTATGTGTAGAGACTAAAATGATCTTCCCTTCTTCTCTAAGTGCTTTTAATAGCACCATTATTTGCTCTTCAGTTTTTACATCAACCCCTGTAAATGGCTCATCTAACAAAATGACCTTACTTTGTTGCGCTAATGCTCGGGCTAAAAAAATACGTTTCTTTTGACCACCTGATAATTCGCCAATTTGGCGTTTACGATAGCCTTGCATATCAACACGTAACAAAGCTTGTTCAACCAATTCCTGATCTTTTTTAGTGCTCATACGCAACATATTCATGTGCCCATAACGGCCCATCATCACAACATCTTCAACCAAAATAGGAAAATCCCAGTCGATTTCTTCAGTTTGCGGCACGTAAGCAACCACATTTTTTTTCAACGCTTGTTTAACCGTTAACCCCAATATATTAACCGAGCCTGTTTTCAAGCTCACTAACCCCATGATTGATTTAAAGACGGTTGATTTACCGCTGCCGTTAACACCGACTAACGCCGTAATTGAGCCTTCCGGTAAACTAAAGGTCGTATCATGTATGGCAGTGAAACCATTGCGATAAGTCACGCTGATATTATCGACTTTAATATGATCTATTTCGGCATGTTTGGTCTTCGTCTTATTCCCGTCAAGTTTGCTTGTTATCATTACTGACTAATCCCCTTTGCAATATGTCTCAAGGTTGTTGTAAGTAGGTCAATATAAGTCGGTACTGGGCCATCCGCTTTGCTTAATGAATCAACATAAAGTACGCCTGCATAATTAGCACCGGTCTCTCTAGCGACTTGTAAAGCTGGTTTAGCTGAAACAGTGCTTTCACTAAAGACTGCCGTTATATGATGCGATCGGACGAGGTCTATTACTTTTTTAACTTGTTGAGGCGTGCCCTGAGAATCAGAATTCATAGGCCAAAGGTATAATTCTTTTAAATTATAATCTCGTGTTAGGTAACTAAAAGCCCCTTCACTCGTGACTAACCAGCGCTTATGTTCAGGCACTGCCGCAATAGCATCTTTAAAAGGAGCCACGGCATCTATTATTTCTTGGCTGTATTGTTTCGCATTTCTATTATACGTTTCACTATGCAGAGGATCGTATTTAACTAGGGCCGATCGAATATTTTCAACGTAGACCAATGCATTTGGTGCAGACATCCAAGCGTGGGGATTAGGCTTTCCTTCGTAAGTTCCTTGGGTTATTCCCATTGGCTGAATACCATCAGTAACAACAACTTTTGGCACGTCTTTTAAATTATTAAAAAACTTATCAAACCAAAGCTCTAAATTAAGGCCATTATAAATAATTAAATCTGCACCTTGAGCGCGACGCAAATCACCAGGGGTTGCTTGGTAATTATGAATTTCAGCATTTGCTTTGGTAATTGACTCAACAATGGCCGCATCACCTGCGACATTCTGAGCCATATCTGCAATGACAGTAAAAGTAGTAATGACTTTAAACTTTTCTTGATTGGCTGCAAAACTACTTTGCGATTGCAATGTAAGTATAAAAATAAATAGTAAAGGTCTAAGCATTCGGGTCTGATTCCACATGAAACTAAGGTGAAAATAACAATAGCAGTGCTTACCCACAATCGCAAATGATATTCATTATCGTTAAAGATTGTTGTGAATTAAAGATAGAAATAGTGCTTTAAGCCTTTTATTAAATATAAAAAGTTTAAACGACTTTGTATATTCTGTTATTACTGATTGATTGTTTTAACCTAAAAAAATACACTTCTATTTCTTTAAACAATAAGTGAACTAAAAAATGAAAAAAATTGCTTTAATTATATTAGGCGGCGCATTATTAGCTGGTTGTCAAACTACTAGCTCTGACCTTACTTCAACAGCTAATTCTGCAGCAGCGACTGCAACTGAAAGTGCGACTAGCGCAACTACTTCAGCAACTAGCTCAGTTACAAGCTTAACAAGTGGTCTTTTAGACACAAACTTTCCAAGCTTAAGCTGTTCAGCTATCAAACAAACATTTGTTGATTATGAAGCGCAAGTAGCAAGCCTTGAAAGTGGTTCAGGCTTACTAGCAACTGCTGGTGTAAGTACTGCAAGTGCAAAAGCTAAACTAGATAGTGCTTACGACACAGCAAAAGAAACAGCAACACCTGTTATGAGTGCTAAAGGCTGTAGCGAAACACTATAAGCTACAAGCATCAAATTCAGCTTCGCTATAAAGCGAAGCTTTTATTAACAGTCGTTATCAATTAACAGAATAACTCTCTCCACATAACAGCTGATGCCTATACAAACATTACGCATATCATCGCACCCAATATAGCGACAGGCATAATAAAAATATAATAAGCACCTCTGCCACCATCTCTGAATTCAAATCTACTTATACTCATTAAATTCCTATTTTTAACGTTACATATCGATAACAAAATTAACTATTTGGATTCATTTATAAGCTAAAAACACATGGAATAATAATCATTACTATTAGAGGTAAAATATTTATCATAAAGCACTAATTTCAGCTCATTTTTTGTTTTCTCTGTAGCATTTATTAGCTCATAATTACTTTATAATCGCGATATTATTAATAGCAGGTGTTAGACAATGACCCAGAGAATTAAAATAAAAGAAATTAAGAGTACTCATAAAAATAGTGCCGATCGTTTTAACCCAAGTAATCGAATTTATGTACGTGCTGTTTATGGTTTTTTTCAAAAATTACGTAAATTTACTGGGTGGGGATTAATTTTATTCTTTATTGCCATGCCAATGATTCGTTGGGATGGACATCAAGCAGTGTTATTTGATGTTGATAAGCAGCAATTCCAACTATTTGACATGCTCTTTTTTCCACAAGATTTAACCTTAGTCGCCTGGGTCTTTATTATCGCCGCCTTTGCCTTATTCTTTTTTACCACGTATTTAGGGCGAGTCTGGTGTGGTTATACCTGCCCACAAACGGTTTGGACTTTTATCTTTATTTGGTTTGAAGAGCGCTTTGAAGGAACAGCGAATAAACGAAAACGACTTGATGAAATGCCTTGGAACTTTAATAAAATATGGCGTAAAACCGCTAAACACACAGGTTGGTTAGCCGTATCTTTATTAACCGGTTTGGCATTTTGTTCTTACTTTGTTCCTGTTGAAAAACTCTATACAGACTTTTTTACTGGCCAAAGTAGCATGCTTGTTTTAATCATGATTTTTATCTTCACATTTTCAACTTATGCAAATGCAGGATGGATGCGTTCTATTTTTTGTGTTCACATGTGCCCTTATTCACGCTTCCAGTCAGCGATGTTCGATAAAAATACATACAGTGTTGGCTACGATGCAACACGCGGCGAAAAACGAGGCCCTCGCTCACGTAAGATTGATCGAAGTGAAACAGAGTTGGGTGACTGTGTAGATTGTGACTTATGTGTTCAAGTTTGCCCTACGGGTATCGATATTCGAGATGGCTTGCAATACGAATGCATTAACTGTGGTGCCTGTATTGATGCGTGCGATCAAACCATGGATAAAATGGGCTATCCTCGTGGATTAATTTCTTATACATCAGAACAAGTACTAGAAGGTAAAGAAACGAAATTATTAAGGCCAAAAATTATTGGCTATGGATTAATGCTATTGATCATGGTGGGATTATTTATTGTAAACATAAGTACGCTAACCAATGCTGAAATGGAAATTTTACGCGATAGAAATTCACTGTATCGTGAAAATGTAGATGGCTTAATAGAAAATACCTACACATTAAAAGTAATCAACAAAAGTACTGATGCTCAAGTGTACAGTATTACTTTTATCGGATTAAAAGATGCAACATTAATTGGTCCAAAACAAATAACAATCCAATCTGGCGAGGTATTTACCCAACCAATTTCAATTGCTGTAGACCCGTATGATATTAAGGCTAAAAAAATAACTGTCACAATTAAGCTAACAAATATAGAGAGCGATGAAGTCATTGAACAAGATGCTTCTTTCTTTCTTGGTCTTTAATTATTCGCTAAGCGGTATCAATAAAGACTAGATTTGCTATCTTAGTTGATCAAGGCGCACTAACACGTTAGTTGCGCCTTTTTTATTGGAGAAATATATAATGTCTAGCGCAAACTTAACCTATCAAAAGCTCACTCCAGAATGCCAATTAGATGCTTTAGCAAGCATTGGTATTTATCCAGAAACAGGTTTATTAGCTTTAAATTCTTATGAAAACCGCGTTTATTCATTTACTGATGAAAATCAACATCGTTATGTAGTTAAATTTTATCGACCAGAACGTTGGAACGAACAACAATTATTGGAAGATCATGCTTTTTGTCAACGTTTATTAAATGCTGGTTTAGCCCTTTCGCCACCTTTAGTTTTTGAAGAGAAAACACTGCATTCTTTTGCTGGTTATTATTTTGCAGTTTTTAATAACCTATCTGCACGATCTTTGGCAGTGGACGATATTGATAGCCTATATGATGTTGGTATTGCATTAGGAAAGCTTCATAAGATAGGTGCAAAGCATCAGTTTATTGAACGTCCCACTTTAAATGTCATCGAGAAGATTAATTTAGCTGCCAGCGACCTAATCCATTGTCAGCATATTCCTAACGCGATCAAAGCTCCTTTATTTGAAACCATTGACAAGATTAAACATAAAATTAGCAATGCTAACTTAAGTGTACTACCTATGATTGCAATACATGGGGATGCACATGCCAGCAATATACTTTTAAAAGAGGGTCAACCTTACTGGGTCGATTTTGATGATTGTAAAATGGGGCCAGCAGTACAAGATATCTGGATGTTATTGAATGGGGATAGACAGGAACAGCTATTACAATTATCAATGATTTTAGAGGGTTACCAAGAAGAAAATGACTTTAATACTAATCAACTCGCTCATATAGAAAGTCTTAGAACGATGCGCATCATTGATTATGTGAGCTGGATCAACAAAAGATGGAGCGATCCTGCATTTTCTCGAAACTTTCCATGGTTTATAACTGACCAATATTGGAAAGAGTTGTTACAATCGCTACAACATCAGTTAGTATTATTAGATGAAGTTCCCCTTACACTTCAACCACAATATTAATTAACACCCTAAAATGACAATAAAGGAACATATAATGAAAAAGGTTTTTGCTCTATTAGTTGGCCTAGTACTGCTGCCATTAAGTGTTAATGCTGCAGATTTTAAAGAAGGCACTAACTATGAAGTTATTAAACAAACAGCAACTGAAAAACCAGAAGTATTAGAGTTTTTCTCGTTTTACTGCCCGCATTGCTTCAAGTTTGAACCACTAATGGAAAAACTAGCACAAGATCTACCTTCAGATGTGACCATTAAAAAGAGTCACGTTAACTTTTTAGGTGGTGCAATGGCTGATGAAGTCACAAAAGCTTACGCAGCAGCAGATCTATTAGATGTTAAAGAAGAAGTAACCAGTATTATATTTGACCGCATTCATACGCAACGTAAAGCAATTAGCAGTGAAAAAGATATTATCGATATCTTCGCTAAAGCAGGTATTTCAGAAAAAGAAGCAACAGCAGCATTAGCAAGCTTCCCTGTAAATGGCATGGCTTCACAAATGAAACGTAACACAGAAAACTTTAAAGTACGTGGCGTGCCAACATTGATTGTTAACGGTAAGTACAAAGTAAATACTGGATCAGTAAAAAGTGTTGAAGAGTTCACTGAATTAGTGACTTTCTTGACTAAAAAAACAGACTAATACGTTTTTTAAACACCTCCAATCTAAAATAAAAAGTCACTTTAGTGGCTTTTTTTATTTTTATGGCATAATAGCGCCGTCAAGAAGGGGAGATGACCGTTGAAAACGATGTTTAATAATGCAGCACAAATGAAAAGTGCTATTAAAGAACTGCATAACCACAAAGAATCTACCAAAGCACAAGTTGTTGCTATTAGTGGTATTGAAGGTAGTGGTAAACGCGAACTAACCGAGAAAATAGCCGCGGCATTAACCTTAGATGGCTTAAATGTTGCAGTTATACATACCGATGACTGGGAAGCGAGTAAGAACGTACGCTTCAATGTCATGAACAGTCCTGAAGAATATTACCTTAATGCTTACCGTTTTGATGAGATGTTCGAAGAATTAGTGTTACCTTTGAAGCTATTCGGCAATATTAAAACATCTGTTAATTTAGATGATGCAGAATGTCCTCGACAAGTTAATTATAACTTCGAAAATATAGATATTATTCTTATTGAAGGCGTATACCTTTTACAAGAAGCGTATTTAGATCTATATGACTATAGCTGTTGGGTAAAAAGTAATTTTGATACCGCATTAAAACGCTTACATGAACAAGTTAATATTGAAGAGTCGCAAGAAGCCTTAGTCAACTTATTCGAATTACTCATTAAACCAGCAGGGCAATATCATCTTTATGCTGATGACCCAATCGGTAACAGCAGATCAATCTATCTTGAACAAGCTAGCGTACCGAATGAGTAATCATGAAGCGTTTACTCAGCAAAGTATTCATAGCGCTTATATGCACTTTGAGCGTAACCAATGGGCCGATTTACGGGACAATGTTAAGTTAACGTTATCTGAAGAAGATATAAGCCAATTACAGGGCATTAATGAGTCATTATCAATGGAGGAAGTGGTGGATATTTATTTACCTCTTTCTCGCTTATTAAACCTTTATGTAGAAGCACGACAATACCGTCATACCGTACGTGATACCTTTCTTAATTCTCATAATGATAAAGTGCCTTATATCATCGGTATTGCGGGTAGCGTAGCGGTAGGTAAAAGTACTTCGGCACGTATTTTACAGGCATTGCTATCACGTTGGCCTGAGCATCCGAAAGTGGCTTTAGTTACCACTGATGGCTTTTTACGCCCTAATAAAGACTTAGTAGCACGTAACTTGATGCATAAAAAAGGCTTCCCAGAAAGCTTTGATACCAAAGCATTAATTGAATTTGTTTCAGCCATAAAATCAGGCCAAAAAGAGATCACTGCACCTATTTATTCTCACTTAACCTATGACATTATCCCTGACAAATCATTGCAATTTGAAAAGCCTGATATCGTTATTTTAGAAGGCTTAAATGTATTGCAAACCGCAGGGCTAAACGATCCTGAACAATCTCACCGTGTTTTTGTTTCTGACTTTGTAGACTTTTCTATTTTTGTTGATGCCGATACTGACTTATTAAAAACCTGGTATATCCAACGTTTTTTAAAGTTTAGAGAAGGAGCGTTTACCGATCCAAATGCTTATTTTCATAGTTATTCGAAAATGAGTAAACGTGAGGCGATCGCTATTGCATCAAAGATTTGGGATGAAATAAATGGGATTAATTTAGAAGAAAATATTAGACCCACGCGTGACCGTGCTAATTTAATCTTAAAAAAATCGATTAATCACCAAGTCAGCCAAGTAAAATTACGCAAATAAAAGCAGTTAAGCTTATAAAAAATAAACAAAAAAGGCGCTAATAGCGCCTTTTTTAATTTTATCATTCTAGCTTAATCAGCTTAAAGGATAATATCCTTTAAATCTGGGTCTTTACGGTCTAAATAATGAGTCGATTTAATACGACGTACTGTACGTGACTTACCACGCACCAATAATGTTTCAGTTGTCGCTAAACGCCCGTTAACCGATACACCTTCAACTAAGTCACCTTTAGTGATACCCGTTGCAGAGAAGATAACGTTATCGTTTTTCACTAGGTCTTCAAGTTTTAATACTTTATTAACTTGAATGCCAACAGCTTCACAACGTGCAACTTCTTCTTCACCAATGCGAATATTCTCTTCTGTCGGACCTTTTACCATCGGACGAGGAATTAGACGCGCTTGCATGTTACCGTCTAAAGCACGCACTACAGCAGCTGATATGACGCCTTCTGGAGCACCACCAATACAATACAGTACATCGACTTGATTTTCTGGCATACAAGCTAATACAGAGATAGCAACATCACCATCAGGGATAGCAAATACACGAACGCCCATACCTTGCATATCTTTAATAATGCGATCATGACGAGGTTTTGCAAGTGTTGCCACAGTCAATTCAGAAAGAGACTTACCTAACGCCAATGCAATTGCTTTTAAGTTCTGCTCTAAAGAAAGCTCAAGGTCGATAGCATCTTTTGCGCCAGGGCCTACAATAAGCTTTTCCATGTACATATCAGGTGCACGTAAGAAACTACCTTTCTCACCGACAGCAAGTACTGCTAGCGCATTAGATTGTCCCATCGCCGTCATGCGTGTGCCTTCAATTGGGTCAACAGCAATATCAACCGCATCACCTATCCCAGTGCCAACATGCTCACCAATATATAACATTGGTGCTTCATCAATTTCACCTTCACCAATAACAATCTCACCATCGATGTCTATTTGATTAAAGATAAGACGCATTGCTTCTACAGCTGCGCCATCGGCTGTATTTTTATCGCCTCGACCTAACCATTTATAGCCCGCTAAAGCTGCTGCTTCTGTTACTCGTGAAAATTCTATTGCTAGTTCGCGTCTCATTTTATGAGCTCCCAGTATTTTAAATCTAATTGAAACAAGTGTTGTTAATGATAAAACACATCAATTAACAAACCTTGTTTTTAAGTATCTTTATTAACGATATTTTTTACTGCTTGTTTCAGTTTCTGCATTGCTTGTTCAATCAAGTCATCTGAAATATTCAAAGCAGGGGCGAAACGTAATACATTTGCACCAGCAACTAAAATCAATAAACCTTCTTCTGCTGACGCTAAAAAGAAGGTTTTAGCTTGATCTTGATATTGTTCATTTAATACCGCACCCAACAATAAACCGGCCCCACGAATTTCTTTAAACACTGAAAATTCATCGTTAATGGCTTCTAGATGACGACGTATTAATTGCTCTTTGTGTTTAACGCCTGACATCATCTCTTGATTGTTAATCAGGTCAAAAGCCTTCCCAGCAACAGCACAAGCTAATGGGTTACCACCAAAAGTTGTACCGTGTGTGCCTACTTTCAAATGTTCAGCAAAACATGTTTTTGTTAACATCGCCGCAATAGGAAAACCTGCACCCAGTGCTTTCGCTGACGTCACAACATCAGGAATGACATTCAACCCCATGTAAGCAAATAACTCACCCGTTCTGCCCATACCTGTTTGTACTTCATCAAAAATCATTAAAGCATTATGCTTATCACATAACGCTCTAACGCCTTGTGCAAATTCTGGCGTGATCGGTAAAACACCACCTTCACCTTGTAACGGTTCTAAAATAACAGCACATGTTTTATCTGAAATAACCTTTTCAAGCTCATTCAAATCGTTATATTCAAGATGTGTAATATCAGCCGGTTTAGGGCCAAAACCATCTGAATAAGTAGATTGTCCACCAGCTGTAACAGTGAAAAAAGTACGACCGTGGAAACCTTGATAAAAAGCAATGATTTCAGTTTTCTCAATACCAAATTTATCGAATGCAACACGACGCGCTAGTTTTAAAGCTGCTTCATTCGCTTCTGCACCAGAGTTAGCAAAAAACACTTTTTCAGCAAAAGTATTATCCACTAGTTTTTGTGCCAAGCGTAATGCTGGTTCATTAGTGTAAATATTACTAACATGCCATAATTTTTGTGCTTGTTCTGTTAGTGCGGTAATGAGTTCAGGGTGAGCATGACCCAAAGCATTAACAGCAATACCACCCGTTAAATCAATATACTCGTTGTCTTCTTGGTCCCACACTCGAGAGCCTTCACCGCGTACAGGGATCATTTCTAACGGGGCATAGTTTGGCACCATAACTTGATCAAATAACGGACGGGTGATGTGAGTGTCTGACATAAAAAAATCCTCTGATAATTAACAACGTTTATAAAAGATGGTTTGTAAAAGCCTTAATATACGCACTTATTTTGACAATCCAATAGCTTGTCCAATAAAATTATTAAGCAGTAACAAGCCTTGCTCTGATCGAATGCTTTCAGGATGAAATTGTACACCCTCTAATGCCATTTCTTTATGACGAATCGCCATAATTTCCTGACTTTGTATAACTCTTGCAGAAATATCAAAGCAAGATGGCAAACTAGCTTCTTGCACAATTAAACTATGATAACGCGTTACATCTAATGGATTATTCAATCCTTTAAATACACCTTGGTTATCATGCTCAATTAATGAGTTTTTCCCATGCATTACTTTATCAGCACGTATAACATTTGCGCCAAACACTTGAGCAATACTTTGATGACCTAAACACACACCTAAAATAGGAATTTTTCCAGCAAAACGTTCAATAGTTGCCAATGACACACCCGCTTCATTAGGAGTACAAGGACCAGGAGAGATAACAATATGATCAGGATTTAAATCTGCAATTTCTTGTAAGCCGATTTGGTCATTACGCTTTATGATTACTTGTTGTTTTAGTTCACCAAAATACTGAACTAAGTTATAGGTAAAGGAGTCATAATTATCGATCATTAGGAGCATAATTCAATTTCATCTCAAACATAAAGATCCATTTTAACATTAGTAACGTATGTAATCCTAATAACATTAAGGGATGGTCATGAGTAAAACAGCGGATAGTAATAACAACGTTTTAATAACGGGTGCTTCTGGTTTAATTGGGAGTGCACTAGTGCCATTATTAGAAGCACAGGGCTATATTGTTCATGCTTTACAACGTACTCCTGACTCAACCCGACCTTATTGGGACATAGAAAAACAACAAATACACCTCAATGGATGTCCTACTCCTAATATTGTTATCCATCTGGCAGGTGAAAATATTGCCAGTTCTCGCTGGACAACAAAAGCAAAAGAAAAAATCACTAATAGTCGTATACAATCGACACAACTTTTAGTCGACTTTATCAATAATAGTTCAATGCCCCCGAGTCTGTTTATTTGTGCTTCAGCTATTGGATTTTATGGTGATAGAGGGCAACAACCCGTTGATGAAGGTACCTCAAAGGGCAAAGATTTCGTCAGTGAGTTAGCAGATAAATGGGAACTGACTTGCCAGCAGATAAAATCACCAAACACACGTGTTGTTAATCTACGTACAGGTATTGTTTTAAATAAGAAAGAAGGTGCCTTAGCAAAAATGTTGCCAGCCTTTAATATGGGCTTTGGTGGAAAAATAGGTTCTGGTAAGCAAGTCATGAGCTGGATAGATTTAAAAGATGAATTAAATGCTATTTTATTTATTATTAAGCACTCAACCTTGGTTGGTCCTATTAATCTAGTTTCTCCGCATCCTGTCAATAATAAAACATTTTCCATTATATTAGCCAATATTCTAAAACGTCCTTGCATTTTGTCATTGCCAGCATTTTTAATAACGTTACTATTTGGGGAAATGGGTAAAGAATTATTGCTTGCAAGTACTAACGTACGTCCTACAAAGCTATTAAAAGCGGGTTTTAAGTTTGAGTACGAATTATTAGAAGATAGTTTAAAACATCAATTGAAATAACATTTTAAATGCTTATACGAAAATAAAGGTGATAGGTAAGAGGTGAAACTAGGTAGGCAATTTATGGTATTCCAGAAA
Source organism: uncultured Psychromonas sp. (assembly GCF_947489755.1). Classification (GTDB taxonomy): domain Bacteria; phylum Pseudomonadota; class Gammaproteobacteria; order Enterobacterales; family Psychromonadaceae; genus Psychromonas. The sequence continues at coordinate 2,296 of NZ_CANLFB010000001.1, read as the reverse complement.
TAGGAAAGGGCAGCCGAAGCTGCCCTTAATTTAGTCTTTCTATCGAATCCGTGATAGTTGATGCTCCCTGCAGTACATCCTTTTGACTAAGCCAAACTAGGCGTCCACTTCCCAAATCCTTTGGGTTCATCCTTGTTACATCCATATTAGATAAACATCTTGTCTATCCGTCATCTCCCTATCCTTAGGAGGTGTCCTTCTTTGCCATCCTGGCTTAATAGCTACAATCCTAGTAGTTACTAATAACTTCATCCTGAAGTGTCCTGCTTATCCTTAATTATAAAACATCCTGTTTTATAAACTCTCATCCTGAGAGGTCCAAATTGCCATCCTAGCAATACAAAGGTTCATATTTTACATCCTGTAAATCAATCCCCGTTTGCGAGATAGATATTACGGTCTTTCTAAAATAAAAGGGGTAAAGATAATTTTTAATTACAGCCCCTTATTGCACTAAAAACAACAACTAATTTAAAAACAATAACTTACTTGTTGTCATTGTTTTTTTTAATTAAATAACCTTGAATAAAAAGTACAATGACCTCTATTTGCTATGGTCAATGTCTCACAAAGGTAAGCCAGAGAAAATTGATAAACTATCTTAAAAAATTGGGATTATTAGAAAGGACTTTAAAACACAGATTGAAGTGACAGTTTGAGTACTTATACGTAGATAAATTTTATAGATAGATAAAGGGTAAAATTAGGTAAGCAAATTATGGTATTCCAGAAATAGGAAAGGGCAGCCGAAGCTGCCCTTAATTTAGTCTTTCTATCGAATCCGTGATAGTTGATGCTCCCTGCAGTACATCCTTTTGACTAAGCCAAACTAGGCGTCCACTTCCCAAATCCTTTGGGTTCATCCTTGTTACATCCATATTAGATAAACATCTTGTCTATCCGTCATCTCCCTATCCTTAGGAGGTGTCCTTCTTTGCCATCCTGGCTTAATAGCTACAATCCTAGTAGTTACTAATAACTTCATCCTGAAGTGTCCTGCTTATCCTTAATTATAAAACATCCTGTTTTATAAGCTCTCATCCTGAGAGGTCCAAATTGCCATCCTAGCAATACAAAGGTTCAAATTTTACATCCTGTAAATCAATCCCCGTTTGCGAGATAGATATTACGGTCTTTCTAAAATAAAAGGGGTAAAGAGAATTTTTAATTACAGTCCCTTACTGCACTAAAAACAACAATCAATTTAAAAACAATAACTTACTTGTTTTCATTGTTTTTTTTAATTAAATAACCTTGGATAAAAAGTACAATGACCTCTATTCGCTATGGTCAATGTCTCACAAAGGTAAGTCAGAGAAAATGAGTGAAACACTTCAATAAGTGAACTATCATTTAGATCCATACCTAGAAAATATTTTGATCTCCTTTAAATTTTTTATTACCTCGTAATTTTAAAAAAAGTAGCGGGTAAAATTGAGCATTGTATAAAAGTAGTAAATGTATTTGTAAATATACTTTATTTTCAAGCGTACTTTTTATATTCACGCCTTATAAATTAAACGACTTGCTCTTAACCTAAGCGATAAAGATAATGGTGCGATCTAGAAAAGTAAAAAACCGACATAAGCCGTAATGCCGATCAGTTAAGAAAATTAGTTGATTTTTAGCTGAAGAAGATCAAAATCCTATGACTCAAAAGGTCATGGGATTTTTTTATGGAACTTTCAGAAGCACTCGCTCGCACTTCGATTAATCGTCTTACCGAATTCTCTTCTCTATCAGATATCTTAGAGCCAGATATTATTGAATCTTGCCTCCAATCTAACGGTGTTGCGACGTTAAGAAAACGAAAGCTTCCCATGGATGCCATGGTATGGGCTGTCGTCGGCATGTCACTTTTTAGAACAGAGTCTGTTCGCCAACTTATTAACAAACTCGATATCGTACTGCCTCAAGAGGTCGATTACGTCGCTAGAAGCGCTATAACACAGGCTCGAAAAAAACTAGGTAGCGATGTCGTCAAAGATGTTTTTCATCAAACCGCTCACACATGGCATAAACGTGCCGAGCATCCACAATGGTGTGGACTCAATTTATATGGCGTTGATGGGGTTGTTTGGCGAACACCTGACACAATCGATAATAGTGCTGCATTCTCACGCTCTGCGAATAAATCTTATGAATCCTCTTACCCACAAGTTCGTATGGTTTGTATGATGGAATTAAGCAGCCACCTTATTCTAAACAGTGCGTTTGATAGTATTGCTGAAAGTGAAATGAATTTAGCCACTCACTTAATCGATGGGATACCAGATAATAGCCTGACTTTATTTGA